>NZ_JAKGBA010000011.1:0-104695 GCF_021532495.1 Pseudoalteromonas sp. Cn5-37
TAAAGCTCCCATCTTATTCACCAGAGCTAAATCCAATAGAGCAAGTATGGAGCTGGATACGACAGCATTGTTTATCCAATAGAGTGTTTTCGGGCTATGACGAAATTGTCGATGAAGTTTCAAAGGCATGGAATCACTTTATTTCGATACCGGATCGAGTGAAGAAAATGTGCAATCGGGAATGGATTAAATTGATTTAATCTTTATACGGAATGGTATTACTTCACCTTGCGCTAATTCGTCTGTTATTAATGAGCTTTACCTCTTCATTGTGCATGACGAATTACCACGCTGTTGGGTTTCGCTTCGCTCTACCCAACCTACGCCAGATTTCCAAACTTTACTCTTGCAACTTTCCCCTCGCTAACTTTATTCTCGCAACTCACTCACAATGCTGTATTTCTCTCACATCGCCGCGGCCATCGCTTAGGTAGCATTGTTCTAGCAACGAGCAGTAGCAGATCTCTGTTTTGATATTAAAGCGTTGGTCATTTACTTTGTCCCATTGAGTTTCATTAAATCCCGTTTGCTTGAAACCAAAAAGTTTAAGTTTGCTGCCAGATGCCAGCAACCGGTTATCACTAGCACTCGTCATAATCCAGCCAAATGCTTCGAAAATATTTATATCGGGAGAATTATCTTGCAGAGTTTGTAGCTGTGTTTCATATGCTTGTGTATCAAAACAGCATGCAGAAATTACTTTATAGATATCTAAATATGATTGGTCGTTATAATGATACTTCACATACTTTACTATCGCAGGTCCTGAGCCTGAATTAGTGAGTACAAAGGTGATTTCAGATTGATTTTTTTCTTCATTAAAATTCCCCGTCATCACTTCGAGCCATGGCCAGGTTGCGGCTTTTACTTGTCGTTCTGCGGCGCTGGCTTGCAAGTAAGTGGCATAAAAGGAGGCTGCGGAGATAATAATGGCGCAGAGTGCGAGAAATAGGTTTAGCCGCTCGTTGGTAAACCATCCATTGCGCTGAGTGTTTTGCTGGGTGGTCTTTGTTTGCTCTTCAACGTTGGAGTCTTGCTCTGATTTAACGGTTGAACAGCTTGCGTCCTGTTGCTGATTATCCATAATTTTTAATTGTTGTTTTTATAGACTAATAAAGATACAACTTTAATTGGATAGATAAAAGAGACAGGGAGTAAAACTCCCTGATTTGGTATTAACTATTTGAGATAAATACGGTGAGCTTTTCACCCACTCTTAAGCTATCTCTTGAAAGGTTATTCCATTGTTTGAGTTTAGTGATACTGACTTTGTATTGCTTTGCTATCTTCCAAAGGCTATCGCCAGATTTCACCTTATATTCGATTTGCTGATCAGCCAATTGTGGCAATATCAGTTTTTGACCAATACGGATAGTGTTTGTTTTTAGGTTATTGAAGGTTTTCAGTTGGCTAACTGTTACTTTATAGTTTTTTGCAATCACACTTAAGCTATCACCGCGTTTAACAGTGTAATGTTGCCACTGGCTATAATCATTGCTCTTTTGATTAGCTAATAGAGTTTGATAACTTGCTTGCTGATCTTTGGGAACCACAATATGTGGCGCATCAATCACTGCTGGGTATCGGATAACACCATGGTTTAGCTCTTCAAGCTCTTGCCATTTCGCTTTGTCTGCCAAGATCACTGCACCAGTTACTGGTAAGGTCGCAATAGCCTGCTCATTCTTAATGGCAGGGAATATCATTTTTTGGTGCTTTAATAATTGTGCTGCGGCCAGTAACTTAGGCACGTATTGTTTGGTTTGCGATGGTAGTTTTAAGTTAAAGAAGTCCGTCGACTTACCTTGTTTTTTATTACGAGCAATTGCCTGTAATACACGCCCTTCACCAATATTGTAGGCAGCAATAGCATGATACCAATCGCCATCAAAGCGTTTATAAAGGTATTCCATAAAATCCAAAGCAGCGCGGGTGCTGTCGATCACATCTTGGCGACCATCATACCAAGGGGTAATTTTTACTTTAAAGTATTTGGCGATTGAGGGGGTGAGTTGCCATAAACCCGATGCATGTTTGTGCGAATAGGCACTGGCATCAAAATCGCTCTCTATAAGCGGCATTAGAGCGAGTTCTATTGGTAAGTCACGGTTTTCTACTTCTGTGACGATATGATACAAATACGGCGCTGCACGGCGGCTTATTTCTTCCATGTAATTAGGATGAGTAAGGTACCAAGCAATGCGCTTTTGCACATCTGGGTGACTTGAATCGCTAAACTGTAGTTGAATGCGAATACGCTGCCATACGTCATCAAGTTCACTTGGTTTGAGCGGTGTCACCGCGTCTACTTGTGCTGTTTTAGCTTCTGCAACCACAGTGCCTGGATTGGCTTTGATGATGGGCTTCTTTTCGGGAAGTGACTCAGGGGCAGTCTGACAGCCTGTTACAATAAAAGAAACAACAACAAGGCCTAAAAATCGATTTAAAAACACGTATTAAAATACTCCGTTAACTTAGGTGCGGGTAAACTAAAGCGCCTAAGCTTAACATAGGGTGAGCTAAAAATGACCATTAGATTAACAGCTCGCTAACTTACTCACCCAATTGAAATTAAAACGAAATACTAACTTGTAACCCAGCATAACCATGGTTTTGCGCTTCCCAATAGCGGCTGTCTATTTCTCGGGCTCTGGCATAAATCTCTATTCTGAATGGCTTTGAGTCCACGCCCATGCCCACACCAACATAGCCATCAATATTATTGTGGCCGTCATCATAGCGGTCTCTGTAGTCGTGGTCATCTCGGTCGTCGTATACAGCAAGCTCAATTAAATCTAACCCCACTTCGCCATAGACAAAAAAGTCACTGAAATAGCCAAATTTGATGCCGCTATCTAAGGTGAGAAATGTCTCCCGATCACCTTTTTTAGTAAATACTTCTGCTGAGCCCAGTGCCGTTGTAAATGCTGCGCCGAAATTACTGTAGTTATTTTTAGCCATAACTTCGATGCCGGCTGAGGTGATTGAATCAGTACTATTATGCTCTGACTTAACAAACAGGTTCATATTAGGGCTGTCATAAATACCAGCAAAGCTTGTAGCAGGAATGAAGGCAAGTGAAGAAAACAGTGCTAAGGCAAGGTATCGCATATTGGTTAGTCCATTAAACGTTAATGGGTTGATGATACCAAACAGCGCCTTAGCAAATTGTAAGTAAGTGTTCTAACTATGTAAGTTAGCCGAACACGCAGCGGAAGCAGGCTCCTTGCTGGCGTTTGATATATACCAGATCGCCGCCATGATTGAGCATGATCTGGCGTGATAAACTTAAGCCTATTCCTGAGCCTTGTTGCTTGGTGGTAAAAAATGGCACAAAAATCATCTCAATCACATGATCGCTGATACCTGTACCATTGTCACTGACCTCTAAATACAGTTGCTGATTAGCATTTTGTGCAATGCTTACCTCAATGCACTTTGCTGACTTTGAAGTATTTAACTGCTTAAGGACATCAAGGGCATTGGTAAGCAGGTTTATTATTACTTGTTCAACTTGGCCTCTATCTATCATTACTAACTGTTGGCTTTGCACCGATAAATTCAACGTAATATTAAGTTGCTTAGCTTGTTGTGAGTGCAGAGCGACAACTTGCTTGGCAAGATCTGCCAGAATATGTGGCTGTAAGTGTGGGGCGGGTAAGCTACTAACCTTTTTAAATTGCGCTATAAATTCCCCTAAATGCTCGGTTCGTGATGCGAGTGTTGTTAGGGCGAGTTGCAAGTCTTGTTTATCTTCCTGATCATCAAAACTAAGCTCAGTTGGCAGCAGCGCCGTACAAGTTTGTGCTAAAGAAGAGAGTGGCGTAATCGAATTAGCAATTTCATGGGTTAGTACTTTGGTAAGGCGCTTATAAGCTTGTTGCTCTTTTAATTGCAGCTGATCATGAATCGATTGCAAACTGATCACTTTACGAACTTTACCTTGGATTTCGGCAATACTGATCTGCACAGATAACGTATCGTGCTGCTCACCATTTTGCCATGGCACGGTATTACGGCTATTTTGTTTTGCGTCTTGAACGAGGTTTGCGATTACACCTAAATCATCGATGTGCTTTACAGCCTGCCCAAGCAAGCGACTGACCGCAGGGTTACTTTCAATAATATTGCCTTGTTCATCACATACTAATACTGCTAAATCGATATGAATTAATAGTGCTTGTAAGAACTGGGCTTGTTGCTCTGCATTAAAACGCGCAGCCTGAATTTGTTGTTTAACCTGCTCAAATTGCTGCTGCATAGGGTGTTGGTCGCCAAAGCCTAATGTGCTGTCTCCATTCGCTAAAGCGCGAAAAACCATATCTGCACGCCTTGTTTGGCGTTTAAATAAATTAAAAATTTGCGCGGCACATACTAAATTTAAAATAGCTAAAAGTGCCGAAATTGCAGAAAACCCGCTTTGCTCTACTTGCCAAAACAAAGTAATTGATAAACCTATTAGTGCAGCTAATAGGCTGGCTAAGATAATAAAGTTTCGCATCGATTAAAGTCCGTATTTTTCTAAACGACGATACATGGCTCCGCGTGTTAGGCCGAGCGCTTTTGCTGCATGACTCACGTTCCCTTGAAAATGCTTTAAAGCTGCACGAACGGTTCTTTGCTCGATGATTTCGAGATCAAAAGTGTCGTAGTCAGTGGCGTTTGAAGAGAGCTCACTTGTATTAACAGCAGCACTTGGTGAGCTTATCACTGAGCTTATATCGAGCTCTGAGCCTTCTGATAGGATGACAGCTCGCTCAATTGCATGGGCAAGTTCACGGACATTGCCAGGCCAATGATACTGGCTTAAACGTGTCATATCAGATGCAGCAATCGAGAGCTCACGTTTGTATTTATGTGCAAAGTGCTGCAAGTAGTAGTTACACAGTAATGGAATGTCTTCACTGCGCTCACGCAGAGCTGGCAAACGGATCTCTACGGTATTAACACGGTACAGTAAGTCTTGCCTAAACTTGCCTTCAGTAACTGCTTGTTCGAGGTTTTCATTGGTTGCACAGATCAAACGAATATCAATATCGATGACTTTTGAACCACCAACCGGTGTTATTTGCCTGTTTTGCAGTGCCGCAAGTAGCTTAACTTGTTGGTTAAGCGGTAAATTACCTAGCTCGTCTAAAAATAAACTACCACCATGGGCCAGCTCAAATCGACCAATACGATCTTCTTTGGCACCGGTAAACGCCCCTTTTTTATGGCCAAATAGTTCGCTTTCAAACAGGCTTTCGGCCAGTGAGCCCATGTCTAGGCTTATGAAGGGTTGGCTTTGGCGCTGGCTTGCATTGTGGATTGCATGTGCGGTGAGTTCTTTACCTGTGCCACTTTCGCCACTAATCAATATGTTGGCATCTGTGTTGGCTGCTTTGTCGATAACCGAAAAAACCTGCTGCATGGCATCACTTTGGCCTAAAAACTCAAATGGTTGATTGCCGATTGACTGCTGCAAGGCTTGTTTTTGCTTTGTGAGTTTACCAACTTGCTGTTTGTCTTTAGCGTGTGAAAATGCCGCTGCAACAGCACCGAGTAATTGCTCATTTTGCCAAGGCTTGGCAATAAAGTCAGAGGCACCGGCCTTAATTGCTTCGACCGCTAGCTGAATATCGCTGTAGGCCGTCATAAGCAGTACCGCAATGTTAGCGTCTTGGCTCATGATTTTTTTTAGCCAGTAGAATCCTTCTTTGCCACTAATTGAGTCTTGCGTGAAGTTCATATCGAGTAACACTACATCTATGGCCTGATCCGCCTCATGCTGTGCGTTAATGATAGCTTCGATATCAAAGGGGTTATCTGTGGTTTTTACAACCTGATAATGCTGCTTTAAAAGTAATCGTGCGGCGATAAGTACGTCGGGGTTATCATCGACGATAAGAATTGATCCTGCTTGTTTCATAGCTATTTATTATTATTCCTTTATGGGAACACTAAGACTAATTGAAAATAGTAACAGTGTCCATTTATGGACGATATATGGGTTTTGAAGTGTTCTATAAACGGACACTTGATTATATGCATGTTTATTGGTTTTTATATAAGTTATTGTAATTTAATAAAAATAAAAGTTGGCACAAGAGTTGTTTTATCTATAGGTAATTAGCACCTAGATAACTTAAAGGCGTCAACATGGATAAGAAAATTACACGCTCAAATAACAAAGCATTTTTTAAGAAATCAGTAATAGCAGCGGCATGCTTAGCTGTTGCGGCTGCAGCTTATGGTTTCACACAAACAGAGCAAACAGGTCGTAGTCAGCAAGTAACCGCGACAAGCTTAACGATTAGCACAGTACAACAAGGTGAATTTGTTGATGCTTTAAGTCTTCGTGGTCAGGTTATGCCTCGCACGACTATTTACCTCGATACCATTGCCGGAGGCCAAGTCGAAGAGCGACTTGTTGAGCAAGGTGAGTTTGTTAAAAAAGGCCAACCACTTGTGCGTTTAAGCAATACCAATTTGCAGCTTGATGTAATGAGCCGTGAAGCACAGGTGACTGAGCAGCTTAACTTTTTACGTAACACGCAAATGAATATGGAAACCAGCCGTTTAAACTTACGCCGTGATTTGCTTGAAATTGATCTTAAAATTACGCATTTATCGCGTCGCTTAAAACAAACTCAGCCGCTAGTGAAAACGGGTGTGTTAGCACAAGAGCAATTATCTGAAATTCAAGAAGACTTAGCGTATTACAAAGCGCGTAAAGAACTAACTCTTGAGCGTCAAAAGCAAGAAAACAGTATTCGTGAAGTTCAGGTAGCTCAGTTAAAAGACAGTGCCGACATGTTAGAGAAAAACCTACAGTTTGCACGTAAGAACCTTGAAAACCTACTCGTAACAGCACCTGCTGATGGTTATTTAAGTGAACTTGATGTGGAAATTGGTGAATCAAAAGGCCGTGGTGCTCGCCTAGGGCAGATTGATATTCCTAATGAATACAAGCTAGTTGTGAGACTAGATGAGTTTTACCTGAGCCAAGTTCAAACAGGTATGCAAGTGCTTATTGAGCATGAACAAGGCGAAATTGCGGCAACAGTTAGCAAAATTGATAGTCGTGTTCAGCAATCACAGTTTCAGGTTGAAGTCGATTTACCCAATGGTACGAGCAACATAAAACGCGGACAAAGCCTTGATGTGCAGCTGATGCTAGGTGATAGCAAAGGCACTGCCTTATTACTTGAACGCGGCGCATTTTTTACCAGCTCAGGAGGTAACTGGGTTTATGTCATGGAAAAAGATGGCAATCGTGCAGTACGAAAAGACATTCGTCTTGGCAAAAAGAATCAAAACTATTATGAAGTGTTAAGTGGCCTAAGCGCCGGAGATCGCGTGATCACCTCTAGCTACAGCAACTTTGATAAAGCACAACAACTACAATTTTAAGGATAAAAACAATGATTAAATTAACTAACTTATCACGCGTGTTCCGTACTCAAGATGTTGAAACAACAGCGCTTAACAACATTAACTTACATGTAAACGAAGGCGAGTTTCTTGCCATTATGGGGCCATCTGGCTGTGGTAAATCAACATTACTCTCTATTTTAGGTATGTTGGATTCGCCATCAGCAGGCAGTTTTGAGTTTTTAGGCGAAGACATCGCAGGGTTTGGTGAAAAACAATTAGCGGCACTTAGAAAAGCGTCGATTGGTTTTGTTTTCCAAAGCTTTAATTTAATTGATGAATTAACAGTATTTGAAAACGTTGAGCTGCCATTACAGTATCAAAATATCTCAAAAAGTGAACGTAAACAGCGAGTAGAAGAAATTTTAAAACGTGTTGCAATCGACCATAGAGCAGATCACTTACCGCAACAGCTATCGGGCGGTCAGCAGCAACGTGTAGCGGTAGCCCGAGCTCTTGTGATTAATCCAAAACTTATCTTAGCGGATGAGCCTACGGGTAACCTTGATTCAAAAAATGGTGATGAAGTCATGGCGATGCTGCGTGAGCTAAATCGCGAAGGTACCACGGTAATTGTGGTTACTCACTCAGAAAAAGAAGGCAATTATGCTGACCGTTTAGTGCGCTTACTTGATGGCCAAGTGATGGTTGATAAAGCTAACCGTGTTCAACAAACAGCAGAGGTGGCATAACATGATTTTAAGTTATTTGATCACCGCGCTGCGTGCGTTTAAAAACCAAAAGCAGCACTTTATTTTAAATGTTCTGGGTTTAAGTGTGGGCTTAGCTGCGGCAATTCTAGTTGCTTTATTTGCAAAAAATGAGCTTTCGTACGATAGCCAACAGCCTCATGCTGAGCGTGTTTATCGCGTTGGCCAGGACTTCTCAAAACTTGGTTTAGCTGTGGTGCCTATTTTTAATTATGTGCAGTCAAAGCAGGCTGAAGATTACAGCCAAGTTGAAGAAGTGTTCGGATTAACTATGGTCGAGTTGACTCGTGAAGCCATGGTTGATGTGAGTTACCGCAATCAAGGCTATAAGTTAAATGCCTTATATGGTGCTACAGCAAATATTGAAAACTTTATTGCTCTGAAAACGCTGGCGGGTGATTTAACAACAGCAATGAGTACACCAGACAGCCTAGCTTTAAGTGAATCAGAAGCACTGCGCATTTTTGGTCGCACCGATGTGATTGGCGAAACACTAACGCATGAACAAGGACAGTACACGGTGCGTGCCGTGTTTGCAGACTTAAAAGACAACACTCACTTTGCCTTTAAAAACCTTGTTTATGTTAAGCATGATCCAAGCAAAATAGACATCAACAGTAGTTATGTTTATATGCGTGTAGCAGAGGGCACCGATACCGATGCATTAGCTAAAACCTTAACAAAGCGCTTTTTTAGCAATTCGATGCTGGAGCAAGTTAGTTTAGAGCTACACCCATTACTTGATTTGCACCTAACTGCAAAATCACCGTTTGAGATGAAAGCAGGTGGTGCTAAACAAGTGGTGATGATCTGTGTTGGTTTAAGCGTGTTACTTATTCTTATTGCAGGTTTTAACTTTATTAATATGACCGTCGCTCAATCGACGAAACGTGCAAAAGAAGTGGGTGTGCGTAAAGCGCTTGGCGCAAGTAAAGGCCAGTTAGTAACGCAGTTTTTATCTGAATCTGTGTTGGTATCAATGCTTTCAATGGTGATTGCATGTGCTTTAGTGGAGCTACTTTTACCAAGCTTTAATCAACTAGTAGACCGCGAATTGGTCGTGAATTATGCCTCTGAATTTGGCATTGCAATTATTGTGGTCGCAATTGCTGTGGGCATATTAGCTGGGCTTTATCCTGCATTCTTTATTTCGTCATTCAGTGCAAAACGCGTTTTAAGTGGAGACTTACAACGAGGTAATACTGCAATATGGGTTCGTAAGAGCTTACTAACCTTACAGGCTTCGCTAGCAATAGGTTTAATTATTGCCTCTATTACTTTGTTAAAGCAATTAACTTACTTACAAAGCTTACCTTTAGGCTATGAAACAACACAAAGATTGGTTATTTCAGAGCTACCTGTAGGCGAAGTATTCACAAAAGAAAAAAATGCCTTAGTTAACCGTATTAGTGCAATTCAAGGCGTACAGCAAACAACAGTTATTGATACCCGTTTAACTGTTTCAATCAATAATACACTTATGCCAACGTGGCCAAATGGTGAAGCATCTGGCAGCTTAACGCCTGTTGTAGGTGCAAGCTACGATGTTGTAAAAACACTAGGATTAAAACTGGTTGCTGGTCGTGACTTTAGCCGTGAGTTTGCCGGTGACTGGGCAAGCCGCGAAAATGGAGTAACAAGTACGGGCACCATTGTGACTGAATCTGTCGCAAGGCAAGCGGGTTACACTAACATGAGTGACATTATTGGTAAGGTTATTAAAGACTCAGGTCGCGGCATAGATATGCGTGTTGTAGGTGTGGTTGAAGATGTAAAAGTAGGCAATGCTAAAGATGCCAACTCAAATATTATGTTCTTATGTGGCTTTAACTTTTTATCACCAGTATCAGAACTAATTTTAACGATTGATCAGCAAAACTTGCCTTATATTAAAGCCCAGATCGCTGAAGTATTAGCAAGCTCAGCCAATATCTTTGAGCCAAAAATCAACTTACTCGCAGACAACTACAAAACTCTGTTAAAAGGTGATGAGCGAATTTCGAATGTCGTTTTAATTTTTACCGGTCTTGCTGTGTTCTTAACTTGTTTAGGTACCTTTGGTTTGGCTTCGTTTGCAACAGTGCGTCGTCAAAAAGAAGTGGCCGTTCGAAAAGTGCTAGGTGCATCACGCATCAGTATCGTAAATATCATTGCTAAAGAGTTCTTAGTGCTGGTGGCGGTAAGTATTGCTATTGCGTATCCAGTGACTTACTTGTTAGTTGGTGATTGGTTAGCAAACTTTAATGACCGTATTGAACAAGCTGTATGGGTGTATTTAGTTGCCGCCGCCGCGGTGGCAGCGATTACCTGGGTTACCGTTGCAAGTTTAGCCTTTAAGGCCGCAAGCACCAGACCATCACTTATCTTGCGATATGAATAACAGTTAACTAACTCCTAATTATAAGCCCTGCAATACAGCTGGGCTTTTTTAGTTTTAAATGCTTATTGAGGATGGCTGTCACCTACGTAGGGCTATTTTTTGTCGCCATAAATGACGACCTACGGTAGGACGTGCTTTAGCGCGTTAGTATGTATTCTTTGCTACTATAAATGACAACCTACGTAGGGCGTGCTTTAGCGCGTTAGCATGTATTTTTTGTCGCCATAAATGGCAACCTACGGTAGGACGTGCTTTAGCGCGTTAGCATGTATTCTTTGTCGCCATAAATGACGACCTACGGTAGGACGTGCTTTAGCGCGTTAATCTACTATATTTAATGTTCTACAATTTTATGAAAAAGGATTTTTCATGAGCTGGAGTCATTTAAAGAAAGGACGAGTTTCAATTCAATCAGGTGAATATTTCATAACATTCAACTGCCATAACCGAAAAGCATTGTTCACTGATCATAACTTAGCAAAAGTATTTTGTAGGTGTATTGAAATAAATGAACTATTGCATCAATGCTGCTGGTTAACTTGGGTGCTTATGCCCGATCATTTTCATGGTTTATTAAGGCTTAGCGATAGTAGCTTGGGTAAAACAGTTGGTCATCTAAAAGGTATTTCTGCTAGAGAGATAAACAAGATACGTAGTTTTTCTCAAACGGTGTGGCAACCTGCTTACTATGACCATGCACTACGTGAAGAAGAAAGTAGAATAGCTGTAGCCAGATATATCGCAGCAAACCCTTTGCGAAAAAAGCTTGTAGATAATTTAGGTAGTTATCCATATTGGAATTCTGTTTTCTTGTGATTGGTTGTCGCCATAAATGACGACCTACGGTAGGATGTGCTTTAGCGCGTTAATATGTATTCTTTGTCGCCAAAAATGACGACCTACGTAGGACGTGCTTTAGCGCGTTGGTATGTATTCTTTGTCGCTATAAATGACGACCTACGTAGGACGTGCTTTAGCGCGTAAATATGTATTCTGTGTCGCCATAAATGACGACTTACGTAGGACGTGCTTTAGCGCGTAAATATGTATTTTGTGTCGCCATAAATGACGACCTACGTAGGACGTGCTTTAGCGCGTTGGTATGAGAGTTAAAGGTCTTTAACCTTCACCGCGGGGTTACCTGCTACTAGGGTATTTGCCGCGACATCTTTGGTAACTATTGCCCCTGCGCCAATCACGGCATTATCAGCAACTTTAATACCCGCAAGTATAATAGCGCCTGCACCAATCCATACATTGTTTCCAATGCTAATGGGCGCTGCAAAATTAGCTTTTGCTAAACGCTCGGTTGGGTTTACAGCATGCGATACCGCGAGTATTTGCACATTAGGGCCTATTAAGCAGTCATCGCCTATCGTAATTTGCGCATCAGATAGCGGTGCATCGAGCATAGTACAGTTAATATTTATGAAGGTTCGATCACCTATTTTAATACCACTGCCATAATCACAATGAAAACCCGCTTCTATAACAACCTGCTCGCCACAGTGAGCAAACATGCCTCTTAGACGTTTTAAATTGCCTTTACTTGGGCTTTTGGCAAATAAACGGCAAACTTCATGGGCATTTTTTCGTTGTTCGAGTAAGGACTTATCGAGGCTATTAAACTCTTTCATGGGGCATGCTCATGGTTATATTTGCCAATAGCTTAGCGTGTTGGTCATGAAGATCAAAATTAAAGCTGTGTAGGTTAACGAGTATTCACTTGCCATTTATATTGTTTCGTTTAAAATCTCACAACTTTCGAAACGAAACTTATGTAATTCACTTTATGACAAAACGAAACACTCAACAACGTCGCCATACTATCTTAAGCCAAGTGAATGAACTTGGTGAAGTTGCTGTTGAAGCGTTAGCAGAGCAGTTTCAAACTTCTGAAGTGACGATACGTAAAGATCTGACAGCCCTTGAAAAAAGTGGCTTGTTGCTACGCCGTTATGGTGGTGCTATTGCCTTGCCGCAAGAAATCGTTGCAAATAGCAACGAGAAAAGCGACTCGCTTCGCAAAATGGCAATCGCACAGGCGGCTGCAAAGCTTATTAAAGATCATAACCGCATCATCATTGATAGCGGTCGCACTACAGCGGCGATGATCCCTGAGCTTGCTAGTAAGCGCGGTTTAGTGGTGATGACAAATGCTATTAATGTCGCTAACCGGCTGCTTTCATTAGAAAATGAGCCAACACTTTTGATGACCGGCGGAACTTGGGATCCACATTCAGAATCGTTTCAGGGCCAAGTTGCGGAGAATGTTCTACGCTCTTACGACTTTGACCAACTGTTTATTGGTGCCGATGGCATTGATATTGATAGAGGTACTACAACCTTCAATGAATTAGTGGGGCTTAGCCAAGTGATGGCTGAAGCTGCCCGTGAGGTCGTGGTGCTGGTTGAGTCAGAAAAAATTGGCCGAAAAATACCGAATTTAGAACTGCCTTGGCAGCGTGTTACCACAGTTATCACAGACAACAACCTAAGCGCAGATAAGCGCGAGGCGATAACAGCATGTGGTGTACAGCTGATCTGTGCAGAAATTGAATAACCCGTAATAAGACCGACAACACCTTATTACGCATCATTTATGACAACACATACCGCCCAAAGTAGAACGCTTTGGCATGTGCAAAAGGAGAAATTATGTGTGGAATCGTTGGGGCTATTGCAGAACGCCCAGTAAATAAAATTCTTGTTGAAGGCCTTAAACGCCTTGAATACCGTGGCTATGACTCAGCTGGTGTGGCTTTACTTAAAGGTACTGAGCTTAACACTGTAAAAGCAGTGGGTAAGGTTGCTAACCTTGAAGCGGCACTTAACGATGCAGCAGTTAATGGTACTACTGGTATCGCGCATACGCGCTGGGCAACTCATGGTGGCGTAACTGAAGCGAATGCTCACCCACATGTTTCGAATAGCGAAATTGCCCTTGTTCATAACGGTATTATCGAAAATCATGCCAGCCTACGTGATGCGCTTAAAGGCGACGGTTATGAGTTTTTATCAGAAACAGACACTGAAGTTATGGTGCACCTTATTCACCAACTTCGCCAACAACACGATACGCTTTTAGCTGCAGTACAGGCTGCTGTGAAGCAGTTTGAAGGTGCATTTGGTACGGTTGTTTTTGATAAAGCGAACGACAACGAAATCATCGTAGCGCGCTCAGGTAGCCCACTGGTGATTGGTTTAGGTCTTGGCGAAAACTTTATTGCCTCTGACCAACTTGCTCTATTACCTGTTACACGTACGTTTATTTACCTTGAAGAAGGTGATGTTGCTCGTATTACCCGTGACAGTGTAGAAATCTTTGATGCAAATGGTGATGCAGTTGAACGCGAAGTGATTGAATCAAACATTACGCAAGATGCATCAGGTAAAGGCGAATATCGTCACTACATGCTGAAAGAAATTTACGAGCAGCCGCTTGCTGTACGTAACACCCTTGATGGCCGTTTAGTTAATGACACTGTAGCGATTGATGCCTTTGGCGACAGCGCTCAGCAAATCTTTAAAGACGTAAAACACGTGCAAATTATTGCCTGTGGTACTTCATACCACTCAGGTATGGTTGCTCGTTACTGGCTTGAACAATTTGCTGGCGTGAGCTGTAATGTTGAGATTGCTTCTGAGTTCCGTTACCGCGAATCATTTGTACATGAAAACAGCTTACTTGTGACCATTTCACAGTCTGGTGAAACAGCTGATACGCTTGCTGCACTTCGTCTTGCAAAACAGCAAGGTTACATGGCATCAATGACTATTTGTAACGTACCGGGTTCATCGTTAGTACGTGAATCTGATTTAGCCTTTATGACTAAAGCCGGTGCTGAAATTGGTGTTGCATCAACTAAAGCCTTCACCACACAACTTGTTGGCTTGTTAATGCTAACAGCATCTATTGCGCAAGAAAAAGGCTTAGAGCAAGGTGCGATTGTAAATGCAATTAAAACACTTCCTAACAAGTTAGAAGAAGCATTATTGCTTGCAGAAGGGATTGAAGATTTAGCTGAAGAGTTTGCTGATAAGCACCACTCATTGTTCTTAGGTCGTGGTTCACAATACCCAATCGCGATGGAAGGTGCGCTTAAGCTGAAAGAAATTTCATACATTCATGCCGAAGCATATGCAGCGGGTGAGCTTAAGCATGGCCCTCTTGCGTTGATTGATGCCGACATGCCAATCATTGTTGTGGCACCAAACAATGAGCTACTTGAAAAGCTTAAATCAAACGTAGAAGAAGTACGTGCCCGTGGCGGTATTATCTATGTATTCGCAGACAAAGACTCAGCGTTTGAATCTGACGAAACAATGCGTGTAATCAACGTAAATCATGTAGATGACGTGATTGCTCCAGTTGTATATACAATACCGTTACAGCTGCTTTCATACTATGTTGCGGTTATTAAAGGCACCGACGTAGACCAACCTCGAAACCTAGCAAAATCGGTAACGGTTGAGTAAGTTAAGAGTTTTATTTTTATTAAGGCGCAATATGCGCCTTTTTTTGTACCTGCAATTCTGTTAGCTTAAAAAATTACCAATATTTCTTAAGGATAAGTCGTGCGACTATTTAAGTTACTCTGTATTAGTGGTTTTTTACTCTGTACTAGTCATGTAATGGCTCAACCCGCTGCAGATGATGCGGTTACAAATTACAGCCAACATATACATACTATCGAATCAAGTAATCTTAGTGAGCAACGCACTGTCGTTGTGCAATTGCCAAAAAGCTATCAAACACATCCAAACAAAAGGTATTCCGTTATTTACCGTTTAGATGGGGCCGGTAATTTACCATTGATTAATGCTGTGCTAGAGCGCTTACAAGAAAATGATCAAGCGCCAGAGGTGATTGTAGTTGCGATTGAAAGCACTAATCGACTTAGAGATTTTTATCCGACAGTGAACAAAGAACCACAAGGGCCTGTTGGCGAAGGCGGTGGTGCAGCAAAGTTTTTAGCTTTCGTAGAGCAAGAACTGATGCCTTTGGTTAATAAACAGTATCGTACTCATGATTATAGAGTTATTGCCGGAGCCTCAGCTGCGGGTGTATTTGCTCTTTACGCTATGCAGGCTAACCCTGAGTTATTTCAAGCGCACATTGCTTATAGCCCTGCGGTATGGTGGAACTATGGCGCTCCGGCTAAGAGTCAAAATACTTTTGTTACTAAAGCCAAAAGTATTAACAGCTATGTATATATGAATATCGGCGAAGAAGCCGGCATTATGCGCGAAAGATACGATGATATGCAGCAAACAATGCAAAATAGTAAGGTGCAAAATCTGCGCTTTAAGAGCGATGCCTTTGCAGGCGTTTCGCATAACCTAACCTCAGCCGCTGGGGCATTTAATGCGTACCATGGCTTATTTTTATCTAAACATATGCCTTTGAGTGCATTGGGCGATGATGTTTCATCAATTGATGCCTATTATCAACGTTTATCTCAGCAATGGGGCGAGCAAATAGCGCCACCAGACCGCGCTGTTAGGATGCTGGGTTACAGCTTAACGGATAACCAGCAATTTGAGCGGGCTATTGAGGTGTTTAAGTACAATATCAAAAACTACCCTAAATCAGCGTATGCACTGTCAGCTTTGTCATATGGCTATGAAATGCAAGGTAATGTTCGCCAAGCATTAGTTCAAATTGAGGCTGCAATCGCTGTTGCAGATGACTCGTATCCCTACCCAGATTACTTAAAAGAGACAAAAACGAGGTTACAAGGGCAGCTATAATTAAGCTGCCTTAAACAAATCAATGGTCTTGGTGATAATAGCTTAGGGTTTGTAGGGCAAGCGCAAATACATCTGCGCTGTTATCACCATTAACGTTTTTAACCACAGTCACCGCGACAGTAATGCCCGGCACAGTTTTCGCACTCACCGCAGATTGAAAGGCGGCATCAATCGCTTTTGGTAGTTCAGCTGCGCTGCTAACATGAGCTGTATCCTTTTTGAGTAACCTTGCAGTCACTCTTGTTATTATTTTTAAGGTATTTTTGATTGCTCAAATTTTCTCTAGATGACAACCCATAGGCGCTTAATTGCACACTTTTCACGTTGTGTTAGTTTGGATAAATATTAAACTGCACCAAAAATTTAGAACAAGTAATGTGTATTAGTTTGTATATACAAGTTTGAATATTAGATATTTAGTAAAAATAAACCCCGCATTGCTGCGGGGTTTTTTGCTTTTTAACAACCAGTTAAGAATTAAAAGTCAGTCGGTGCTGGTGGCACGGTGAGTGGCTTTTTCGGGTTGGATTTTAGCTCTTTTAATAGCTCTTCTACGGCACGTTCAATCGATGGATCTTTACCTTGGTAGATTAACTCTGGGCGATCAACCACCTTGATATCTGGGGTGACACCTTCGTTTTCGATGATCCAGTTGCCATCGTTATCTAAAATGCGGAATGTTGCCGCGATAACTTGGCCGCCATCTACTAGGCTTGGGTTACCTGAAATACCAATTAATCCACCCCAAGTACGGGTACCAATGAGCTTACCTAACCCAGCTTGACGGAAGTAGTAAGGAATAGCATCACCGCCAGAACTTGAGTAACCATTGATCAGCATGGCTTTTGGACCATCATGAGCAAATTGTGGTGTTTTCGTAGGCTCAACACCGCGGCGCTTCCAGTAGTTAAGCGGTTTACGAGCAAGCCAAGTGATCATGTGCTCAGGAATAAAGCCACCGCCATTGTATCGGTCATCAATAATCATGGCGTCTTTGGTAGTTTGCGGCATGTAGTTTTTGAACATGGCGCGGTTACCTTCGTAGGCTGTATTTGGTAAGTGAACATAACCAATTCGGCCATTTGATAGCTTATCAACGTAAGCTGCACGAGAGTTAACCCAGTCTAAATAACGCAAACCTTGCTCGCTGGCGACAGGCTTAACGGTTACTTGCCATGCACCTTTGCTGCGCGGTTTACTGTTAAGGACTAGCTCAACTTGCTCACCTTGAGTGTTCTCTAGTAATTCGTAGAAGTTAGCGACGTCTTTTACTGAGCGGCCATTTACGGCAATGATGTAGTCGCCGTTATGTGCTTTTACCCCTGTTGTGCCAAGTGGTGAGCGGAAGTCTTCATGCCAGTTTTCACCTTGGAAGATTTGCTCAATTTTTACGTATCCAGATGGATCGCTGGCAAGTTTTGCACCCAATAAGCCGTGCTTTTTACGCTCTGCTTTTGGCATATCACCCGACTGCACATAAATGTGGCCTGAGTTAATTTCACCTGCGATTTCACTGAGAATGTAATCTAGGTCACTACGGTGTGAGATAGCATCAGCCATAGGTTGATACTTGGCTAAAATAGCATCCCAATCTTGGCCGTGATGGTTTTCGTCGTAGAACCAATCACGTAATGTACGCCAGCCTTCAACATACATTTGCTGCCATTCAATTTGTGGCTCAATTTTTAAGGTCATGTTACTAAGATCAAGCTTATTCGCTGCTAGGTCTTGTTTTGCTTTAGGCTCAATTAAGCTGTAATCGTTACCCGCATGCACTAACAGGTGCTCACCGTTGCTCGAAATAGTATAACTACGAACCCCTTTCGCCACGGTTTCAAGCTCGCTGTCGTGAGCTGTGCCTATCAATTGTAGGCCACCATTAGCCAGTGTTAGCACGCCACCTTTTACTGCCGTTAAACCACGATAATCTCCAGCTGGCGCATTTAAAGCGGTTACACGCTGCATAAAGTCACTGCTTTGCAGGGTATTTTTAGCTTTCTTGTCGTCATCTTTTTGTTTATCGCTGACGATCGCTGTTTCATCACTTTGTAGTGCGATAAGTGGTTTGATGCTGTCATTTACGGCTGCGGCATAAATACGCGTTGCACGATTAAACATGTAGTCAAACTCGTAGCTGCTAAAGGCTAAGTTAAAGTCGCGCTCAGAACTAAAATAAAGGTATTGACCATCAGGAGAGAAAGTTGGGTTTTGCTCATTGGTCATTTCATCCGTTAAGCGAGTCACTTTCTTTTTATCAACATTGTAGTGCCACAGTGAGGCATAGCGGTTTTCATTGTTTTTCACATACACAATGTCTTCGCTATTTGGCGACCAAGCATATTGGCGAATGCCTTCTTCATCGTAGATGCTGGTATCAATTTTGTGTTGTTTTCCTGACTTTGCATCTATCCACCACAGAGTATGGTTTTTATCTGCAAATAACAGTTTTGAGCTATCTGGTGACCAAATAGGTGTAAAACGCCAAATAGTGCCGTTGCTGGTTAGCTGCTTGGTGGCATTATTTTTACTGCGGTCTTTTAAGTAAATTTCGTATTCGCCACTTTCATCGCTCATATAAGCAATATAACGGCCATTTGGCGACCAACTTGCGTCAATTTCGCGGCCTTTTGCTGTGTAAGATAAGTTACGTGTTGGGCCTTGTTTAACCGGTACGCTAAATAGCTCACCGCGGGCAGTAAAGAGTGCACGCTTACCATCATGAGAAATCGACATTGAGTCGATAAAGTCACTCACATTTTTTGTGTACGGCATTGCGTATTGACGCACACCAGCAATGTTAATGCTCAGCTTGCTGCTTTTTTGAGTTTTTGGATCAAAGCGGTAAAGGTAACCACCGTTTTCATAAACAACGGCATTTGGGCCAGCTGATGGCCACAGTACGTCAAAGTCTTTATGGTTGGTCAGCTTCTTAGGCTCAGCGCCTTTTTGGTATTGATACAAGTTAAGGGTGTAATCACGGTCAGATACAAAGTAAATGTTGTCGCCAACCCAAGTTGGTTGCTGATCGGTAGCGCGGTTACTGGTTAGCTGCTCTGAGGTATTGTTTTTTAGATCGTAAACCCAGACATCTTGTGCACGACCGCCACGGGTGCGCTTCCAAGTACGAAATTCACGGTCAATTGGCGTGTAAACATATTTACTACCATCTGGCGAAAGCATGCCGCCACCGGTTTCTGGAATAGCCAGAGGTTGCTCAAGGCCACCGTCAGCAGGCACCATGTATGGACGACCCATACGTTTACCCCACGGTGTACGGTTAGCACGAAATACCACATTTTTGCCATCAGGTGTCCAATCGAGAACACGATAATCAAAACCGCCGCGTGGTGGCATTGGGCCAACATCGTTGTAGTAGGTCAGTTGTTTTAAGCCAGAACCATCGCTGTTAATGACATAAATTTGGCGGCTGCCATTGTACTCGGCTGCAAAGGCAATGCGTTTACCATCAGGTGAAAACTTAGGGAAGGTTTCAAAGCCAATATGGTCGGTTAAGCGTTTGCTTTCGCCTGTTTGTGTATTAGCAATGTAAATATCACCACCGTACACAAAGGTAACGCTTTGGTTATGAATATCTGGAAAGCGCAGTAAGCGCGTGTCTTTAGTTTCGTAAGCTGATGCCCAAGGTGCCAGTGTCGCAGCCATGGCCAGTGCCAACGTTGTTAGTTTTTTCATGGGATTACATCCTATTTTGGGAACTGTTACATCATAACTATTCAGTTTTAAATAGCGATGCTGATGCGATGAAAGTCTGTTACAAAATATGAATAAAAAAAGGTTGGCAGTAAATGCCAACCTTTGCGAGCTATGTCATACCATAAAACATAACTTCTTAGTGGTCGTGATCGTCAGTTTCTTCTGCAATACCTAACCAAGTGATAGCGCTTGGTGCAAAAGTCAGTTCAAGATCACCTTCAATTTCAAGATCTTCGATATGTACTTTTAGTACGTGCTGAGCGATAGGGTCAGCAACGTAAGCAAACTCACTATTTTGTGACACAGTCATGCTGAAGTTCATGCCTTCTGGCATCGTTGTTACGTCTTCTTCAGTGATATCTACTTTACCGGCAAGTTCCCAGTGCATGTGGCCGTCGTGCTCATGGGCTTCAAGCACGTTTAAAAAGCCTAAGCTATCAAGTACTAAAAAGTGCTCACCGCTTGCTGAGAATGAGTAAGATACAGCACTTGCGCCTTCATCAAGTTGCCACTCAAGTACTTCCATTTCAGCTTCACTTGGGTTGATACTTACAAATACACCCGATGCAATTGCAATAAAGCTTTCACTACCTTCATGGCCATATAATGTGCCAATACGTGTATCACCTAGCGCATCTATATTGGCGATTTTTTCTGCATGATATTCATCATCATGCTGGTGGGCTACCAGTACACCGTCACCACAACCAAATGCTACATAATCATGGTTTTGCGCTGCACCGTGTAAATCTGGGCAAGTAACTTCAAATGTTTGTTCAAGCTCATATTCACCGTCATGAAGGTGGAAAACACCCACTTGATCCGGCAGGATTTTAGCGTTTGAAGTGCTTTCGCTATCAGCACGACGTAATGTTGCAACTAGGTGCTCGCCACGAGGCTCTGCAACACCGTGCATATTGATGTCGTACTGAATACCTGCAAGCGTCTCTGTTTCGTTTGTAATATCGTTATCAGTTAACACTTCTACTGAGGCAACTGTACCTGCGTCGGCATTACCATCGTAAAACACGGCCATTTGGCCATCATGTTTAACGATGTGAGTAGGGCGGCTGCCCGTTGTTAGCTCGTAGTCACTAAATGCAGGGCCTTGTTTATAGTCATGTAAATGCTCGCCATGATCTTCACGCCATAAACCGCCATCGATAAAACCTAAGTAATCTTGGTTACGGTTAGCAATAACCGCATAACGGTAGCTTGGTGAAACATTTAGTGAGCTTGATTCATGAGTAAGCGAAAACGTTTCTAGTAACGAGTCGTCATCTAAATCAAAAATATTCGCTTCGTTGCTATCTGCTGCTAAAACCGCTAAACGACCCATTGAGTCAATGGTATAGCCATCGTCATGATCGTGATCATGGTCATCACCACCGTCGTCTGGAACCTCGATAGGGTCTTTCTCAACAATATTTGTTTCTGCATCACCACATGCGGTGATCAGGGTGCTACTAATTGCCAGTGCCAATAGTTTTAATCTAAATAAGTGTGTCATGTAGGTTTCCTTTATTTGTAATTTTGTTTTAGAAGTAGCCGCGAACACCAAGCGCAAAACTGCGCCCAGGACGTGGTGCAATATCTTTTAAGAATGAGCTATGAACGCGGGCTTCTGTGTCCGTTAAATTTGTGCCTTTTAAATAAAGCGATAGGTCTTGGTTCAATACCGATAAGTCATAAGAAATACTGGCATCAACAAGGGTATAGCCGTCTGTTGTGGTTTCTTGTTGTGCTATGCGGTCTTGCTCTTGGTAGCGCGTAACGTGAATATTTGCCGTTAAGTTTTCGGTTTGATAGCTAAACTCAGTACCAAAACGCAGTGGTGGAGTACGCGGTAAATCTCCGCCGTCTTTCAGACGCGCGCGGACATAATCAGAGAATAAGTCGACTTTAAATTCGTCGGTTAACTGCCAAGCAACTTGCGCTTCAAAACCATGTAAAACCACGTCGTCTGTTTTAAATAAATAAACCGGTAGTTCAGATGAATGATCGTGCTCATCTTCGTGAGCATGTTCATCGCCATGGTCGTGATCATGGCCACTTTCTGCGTATAGGCCTGTGTTGACCTGGTAATAATAGTTATCTACTTGGTTGTAAAAGGCATTGAAGATAAAGCCAATATCACCTTCGGTTTTACGGAATGTCAGGTCGATATTATTTGCTGTTTCTAAGTCGATAGCCTCTTCTGATAGCTCAAAATGACCATCATGAGTATCGAATAGCGCACCAACTTCATAAGTTGCAGTACCAATGTGTGGGCCGAAAGATAACAGCTCAGAAGCAGATGGAGCACGTTCAGAACGCGATACCGATAAACCTAGGTTATAACCCGGTGTAAAATCCCATACCACCCCTGTTGATAAACTTACTGGTGTAAACTCTTGGGCGACATCAAATACACGTGTGTAGTTTGATTCTTCGTGTCCATGATCATGACCGTGGTCGTGCTCATCACCGTCTTCATCATGTGCATGGGCGCCAATGTCTGGTAAAAGCACATTGTTAGCATCAATAGTAACTCGCTCAACACGGCCACCTAATTGCACTAAAAAATCGCCAAAATGCTTTTCTTCCATAATTGCAAAAGCAATACTTTCAGTAACCGACGGAGGAGTGAAGGCTTCAGAGCCTTGTGCTTCTACATCACTTTTTTTGTAATGAAAGCTAACGCCACCATTCCACTCATCAAATTGGCTATGCAGAATGTCAACGCGCAGCTCATTGGTTTCGTTTTTGAAGGTTGTGCCTACTACGCCGTGTTCTATTTCAGCGTGTTCGTAGTCAGTGTGGCCCGCACGTAAGTTAATTTTGCTTAGCCATTCACTGTCGATATTGTATTCACCAAGCAGCTGAACTTTGGTTTGTTCAAGATCAGCAAAAACGGCTTCTTCTTCGCTGTGCTCCTCTTCATGGTCATGTCCTTCATGCTCTTCTTCTTCACCATGAGTATGGCCAGGAATACCGTATTGGCGGTTAAACTGCTCAACCGCAACACCAAGGTAACCTTGCTCAAATAAATAGCTAGTGCCTAAAGTAAAGCCATCTGAGTCTTCATTACTGTTTTCTACTACGTACTTTGAGCTGCGCTCTGTTTCGTCAATATCGGCGGCAACAGGTACTTCGTAATCGTCTGATTCACGCCAGAATGCATCAGCATAAAAGGCAAATGACTCTGTCCCTGTGGTGGCATTAAACGAAGCAACTTTTTGCTCATCTACAGAGTTATGTTCTAGGTTCCATTCACCACGTGTTGTGCTGTCTGTTGGTACTCGACTATCAACTACGTTGACGACACCACCAATTGCACCGCTGCCATAAAAAAGAGTTGCTGGGCCACGTAATACTTCAATTTGCTGCGCTGTTGATGCTTCCGATGCCACTGAGTGATCAGGGCCAACACGTGACACATCACTTACATCTAAGCCATTTTGCGTAATTAAAACACGTGGGCCGCTCAAACCACGGATCACAGGCGTACTGGCAACCTTGGCATGAAAGTTTGTGTTAACGCCCGGTAGTTTTTCGAGGCTATCGCCAAGCGTTGATGCTTGTTGGCGTCTTAATTGTTCGCCAGATAACACACTAACAGGTGAGGCAGATTCCATTGCCGACATATGAATCGGCGTTGCTTCAACATCAATCACTTCAATCGGTGAGCGCTTTAGATTAAAGGTTGCGCTGTGGTCTTGGTCATTGGCAAGTGTGATATCTCGATGTAAGTGAGCATAACCTGGCGCTGAAATATGCAGCTCTTTTAAGCCGTTATTTAAGCCGCTGATTTCAAACTCACCTTTGTCGTTAGTTGTTACTTTTTGATCAGAGCCTTCAAGGTCAACTGTGGCATTTGCAACCGCTTTACCTTGGTTATTTAACACAACGCCTTTGATTGATTGCGCCAAGACACTGGCTGGTAATAACGTCGCTATGACGACAGCTATTTTTGATATGTTATTCATTAGTTACCACTCTTTTAGTACGTTATAATGTATCAATTGTGCTTTAATTGTTATAATGTATCAAGTGTGAATCGATGAATGAGTTTTATTCTTTTTTGTAACAGCATATTTATAGTGAGGTAAATGGAGTGGTTCGGGTTATGAAAGCAGCAAAGTTGGCAGTGATATGCTTTATGGTTGGATGTATTTTTTCAGCTCAAGGGCATCAACACCATCATCATTCACATGGTGAGGGAGTGCTTTTTGTGGTTCATGATCAAGACAAATGGCAGGTTAAGTTCATTTTACCGGCTGGAGATATTTTTGGCTTTGAGCATCAGCCCGAGACAGCTGAGCAAAAGCAAACTATTAAAAAAACATTAGCCAAATTAGAAAATTCACAGCAGCTAGTGACATTTAACGGCGAATGTAAGCTTATTCATGCTAAATTTGAAAACCCATTTGAGCATCACACTCATCATTCACATCAAGACCTTGAAGTTGAATACTCGTTTAGCTGCGATAAGCCCGTTTCTAAAGTCACTGTGACTTTATTTACATGGGCTGAAGCCATATCTGTTATCGAAGCGCAGTGGATCACAGAGCAAGCGCAAGGGATAGCAGAGCTGACAGCTACAAAACCTTATATTGAGTGGCCGCTATGAATAAACAGCGATTAACCAGCACACTTAATAAAGCAAAGCAGGTTTGCCTTGAGCATGGCAGAAAATTCACCATTCAGCGCAAGCAAATACTGCAAATTTTACTAACCACAGACGTGCCGCTATCAGCATACGAGTTGGCCAGTTGCTACAAGCTGCGCACAAGCTCTAGTGTATCTGTTATGTCTGTTTATCGAATCTTGAGCTTTTTGGAGTCGATAAACCTTGTTCGCAGGCTTAATAGTGCTAACAAATATATTGCTTACGGTACCGACAGTGAGGTTTTTAAGCGTGAGATTTCTTTGTTTTTGATTTGCCGTCATTGCCAAAAAGTTGAGACTTTAGCGGTTTCACAAAGTGATGTTGCAAAGCTTTTCCCTCACTTTGCTGATGTGGGCTTTACCTCACAAACAAAGCAATTTGAAATGATGGGGGTATGTAGTGAGTGCCAAGCTAAACTTGCTTGATGCACTTTTTATAATTCATGTGTTCTATTTTTTAGGAATTTTTCAGTGAAATTACAATTAATGATGGATAAGTTTGCCATCGGGTTATCAGCTATGTGTGCGATTCACTGCTTAGCTGTGCCAGTATTATTAGTTTTATTACCAAGTGCCGCTGCACTGGGTTTAGGTAACGAGCAATTTCATTTTTGGATGTTGGCAGCAGTGTTGCCAAGTAGCTTATTAGCGCTATTTTTAGGGTGTAAAAAACATAAACGATATCAATTATTTATACTGGGGGTTGTGGGTCTTGCTCTATTATTGTCGGCTGTAGTATTAGGCGAAAATATCATTGGTGAAGCTGGTGAGAAAGTGCTGACCTTATTAGGGTCGTTATTTGTAATTGCAGGGCATTGGCTTAACTTTCGCTTATGTAATACAAAAGTAGATGAACACTGCCCTTGTCCTAGCGAACAGCGATAGGTTGCAGAATAAAATTGAGTAATGAGTGTTTAACTGATGACTTTAATTGGAGAGCTTTTTAATAGTCAGATACTTGAATTAGTGTTGATGATAACGATTGCAGCGGTGATCACCGCCTTTATTCCCGCAATAGAAGCTTATAAGCAGGCCCTACATACAAGCTTGTCGGCCAATAAGTGATTGACCAACACGCTTGTTCAGTAAAACTGATTTACTTGTAGAATACTTCTACAGTCCCTTTTACTTTTAATAGTAAAGGTTGGCCGCGGCGATCAAGCGCTTTTGGTGAAGCGATTTTGATCCAGCCTTCGCTGATATTGTATTCTTCAACGTCAAAACGCTCTTTGCCGTTAAGTTTTACACCAATTTCATGCTCGAAAACTTCTTCCACATAAAATTTACTACGTGGGTTGATAGAAAGTTGGTTTGGTAATTCTGGTTTTTGTGTATCAGTCATAGTCGCGATCTGCATTGAATAAATTGTGCGCCATTGTAGGCAATAGCTGGCATTGGCTCAAGTATCTACATGGCAATTTTATTGTTTACTCGCAGGCTTGTTCTGAATGCTCTTCACGCATGGCTATGGCTTCACTCTTTTGTCGAAGTCGTGTGTTAAGCAGTAGTCAAAATGACGGGTTAAAAATTAGCAATAAAATGCATTGTTATACTATAACCCATTTTTTATTTATGTTATTTTATAACAAATCATTTTGCTTAATTTCTACAATCAGACCTTATGAAGTACTCAACACTAAGTTTAGCTTTAGCTGCGACGTTTGCAGCGAATACCCATGCAGCTGATAACAGCGATATCGAAACAATCACCATTGAACACAAACAGGCGTTTCGTGGTGATATTCCAACAAAAGATTTACCGCAGTCGATCACCACATTAAGTAAAGACATGATGACTGATAACGGTATTACTAAGTTTCGTGATGCACTGGATTTTTCTGCCAGCATTACTCGCAAGAATAATGGTGGCGCGCTGTGGGATAGCTATTCAATCCGTGGTTTATCAGGTAACGAAAATATGCCGTCTGGGTATTTAGTTAACGGCTTTAGTGGTGGTCGCGGTTTTGCAGGTCCGCGTGATGTATCAAATATTGAATACATTGAAGTATTAAAAGGACCTGGCTCAGCACTCTATGGCCGCTCAGAGCCGGGCGGTACCGTAAACATTATTACTAAAAAGCCACAGTTTTATCAGCAAGGGCAACTTCAAGCTGAGTTCGGTAGCGATGATCACAAGCGTATTCAAGGTGATTTCACTAACGGTCTAAGCGATGATTTAGCGTTTCGTATTAATGGTGCATGGCAAGATAGCGACAGCTTCAGAGACTATGTACACCACGACAAGTTCGTGATTACGCCTTCGCTTTATTATCAAATCAACGATAACTCATCGCTGACTTATGAGTTTGAGTATGTTGACCAACAGCAAATGTATGACCGCGGTATTGTGGTGCTAAATGGTGATTTTGATACCGTACCTGAGTCACGCTTTTTAGGTAACCCAAATGATGCTCCAACCAAGGTGCATTCACGTGGTCATCAATTAAATTACAGCAATGATCTAAACCAAGATTGGAGCTTGTTATTAGGTGCGAGTTACCGTACTGCAACGTTAACGGGTTATTCGTCAGATGCTGAGCTGTCACCATCGCGCCAGTCATTATTTGATGATGGCAGAACCTTAACTCGCCAACACAGATACCGTGACTATGAATCTGATGATTTATCGTTGCGCTTTGAATTAAGCGGTCACTTTGATGTTGCCGGTATTACTAACCATGTACTGATTGGTGTTGATGGTTACGACTATGAGCTGCGCACTGGGCTTTATCGCTACCGTGGTGGTAATGGCACTTACACCATTGATATTTATGAGCCAGAGTACAGCACTACTGAAGGCCCTGAAGTGGGCATGCAGTACGAAAATAACGAACAGCAAAATGCGTACGGTATTTATCTGCAAGATCAGCTCGATCTAACCGATAACTTAAAAGTGATGTTAGGTCTGCGTTTTGATGAAATTGAACAAGATATTTTTGAAACTAAGTCTGGTGTTGCATCAAACAGCAAAGAAAATCGCATTAGTCCACGTTTTGGTGTGGTTTACGCACTTAATGACGACGTTAACCTTTACTCAAGCTATTCAGAAGGCTTTTTACCACTGAGCGGCACCGATGCCGAAGGTAATCCATTCGGTTTTGAAGAAAGTGACTCGTTTGAAGTGGGTATTAAATTTAGCTACGCCAATATCAGCGGTACGCTTGCTTATTTTGATGCGAGCAAGAGCAACATGCTGGTGGCAGATCCAGTAAATGTGGGTTATTCAACACCTGTAGGTAAAGCAAATAGCACAGGCTTTGAGTTAGATTTAACAGGTTCATTGGGTGACAATACCGAGTACACCCTATCTTATGCCTATGTGGATGCCGAGACTGCAACAGACAGCCTAAATGTTGATTGGTTAGTGCCAATTCCTAAGGGCAGTCCACTTGTGAACGTACCAAAGAATAACCTTTCGATTGGCTTAAACCATGATCTGAGTGTATTCGCACAAGAAATAAAGATTGGTGGTCATTATCAATATGTGTCTGACCGTTTAGGCGACCCAGCTGATCTCACCTTCCGATTACCGAGTTACCAAACGGTTGGTTTATTTGCTAAATGGCGAGCGACAGAACGTACGACAGTATCACTGAATGTCGATAACGTGTTTGATGAGCAGTATATTGCCAGTTCTTACAATGCATTGTGGGCCTACCCGGGTGCGCCGACGCAATTTAAACTTGGCGTAAGTTATGACTTCTGAGCAAGTTAAAAGCCGTATTCATAGTATCGACATCATGCGTGGTGTCGTTATTCTGCTGATGTTACTTGATCATGTGCGAGAGCGGTTTTTCTTGCACATGCAGGTGGCCGATCCCATGGTGGTTGATACCACTTCGCCAGGGCTTTTTTGGAGCCGCTTTGCTGCACACTTTTGTGCGCCAACCTTTATCTTCTTAACTGGTTTGTCGGCGTGGCTTTATAGTCATCCCGCAAGTGGCGTAGCGCGCTCAGCACGCAGCTTTTTAATCAAGCGAGGGCTTTTTTTAATCGCCCTTGAAGTGACCCTAATTTGTTTTTCGTGGATGGGTTACTACCACACCATTTGGCTACAAGTGATGTGGGCGATAGGTCTTTGTATGCTGGTGTTAGCAGCATTGATTAAGCTGCCACGCAACCTATTGCTGGTGCTTGGTTTAGTTATTGTATTTGGCCATAACTTACTGACGCCAATCAGCTTTACGCCCGATGAGTTTGGTTACTCGCTGTGGACGATTTTGCATGATCGAGGCTATCTATCACAAGGTGGTTTAATCGACGTCAAAATTAGCTACCCAGTGCTGCCTTGGATTGGCGTAATTTTGTTGGGTTACTGTGCAGGTCCTTTATATGCGCATACTCAATCGGCGGATTCACGTAAACGAGCATTGCTGCTGTTAGCGCTGTTATGTGTGGGGTTATTTGCGCTGCTGCGTGGGTTTAATATCTATGGTGAAACCTTGCCATGGCAAACGTTTAGCACCACAACCGAAACCATGATGTCGGTGTTTAATGTGACTAAGTACCCACCGTCACTGAGCTTTTTGTTGATCACGTTAGCAGGCATGTTTGTAGGCTTGTGGTTATTTGAAAGACCACTCAACCGCTTTACTAATGCGCTACGTGTATATGGCTCTGTGCCTATGTTCTTTTATATTTTCCACCTCTATGTACTGCTATTTATGTATCAAATAGGCATGCTGATCTGGGGGGCAAATCAAGGACAATATTTAGGAGTCAGTGATATATCCGGTATTTGGTTTATTACTTTATTGTTGGCAATAGGGCTATATTGGCCAACCAAGAAGTTTAGTGAATACAAGCGTAAGGCTAACAAGCCTTGGTTAAAGTATTTATAACGAAAAATGCCGATATGTTAAACATATCGGCATTACTTAACTATCCTAATTAACTCGTCCTTAGTTAATCTGAGATCTTTTACGACGAAGTGCCATCAGTGGTGCAACTGCTAGTAGTAACCAGCCGAATGAACCGCTTGATGATTTCTTGTCTTTTTCAATTTCTGTCTCTGGGATTACTGCCTCAGGGAAAGTACAGCTACCATTGTCAGTATTGGCGTTTTCATCATAGTTAGTTGCTGAGCTGTCAGTACAGCCAAGCTCTTCACCATCAGACATCACTGATAATACAAATGAGCTCATTGCTGCATCAGTTGGGTTAACGTTGTCGCTAACCTTTACTGTTACATCAATATCACCATGGAAGTGCGCCGCAGGTGTAATAGTCACAGTGCTACCTGAAGTGTGACCAGATACTTCATAAGTGAAGTTTTCACCTAACACCTCGATTTGGTTGCTCACTTGGTTTTCGTCAGCATAAAGCACGTCAAAACTAATCGTTTCGTTCTCTGCCACCGACATATCAGTTAAGCCTGCCATTTCTAGGTTACCGATAACTTCAAGCTCAAGGGTGATGGTTTCATCATCTGCACCTTCTAAGCCGTTCACTAAGGTTAGTTGGTGAGTTTGGTTTGCTGCTTGCTCACCAATATAAGCCTGGAATTTTACGTCAAACTTAGAGATTTCAGGGCCTGTGTAGTCAAGACATACAACTAGGTCGTCGTGTAAGACTTCATCCATATTATTAAAGCCTAGCTTGTTACCGATATTTAAATCGATGGGTATGTCACCACTTATGAAGGCTCTGCCATCAGCGGCTTTTAGGCCAATAGAGCCCTGAGCATCGGCTAGATTAATATTGTCATACGCAAATAGTAGCTCATACTCACCTGGTTCATAATCAATCCCCATTCGCATAAACATCTCTACATCAATAAGTTGACCTTCGGTGTTGCTGCGTTGAATGTTATCCCATTCAAGTACTAACCACTCACGTGAAACTGTGTAAGTAGGGGTGATACCCGCATTGGCATCATAATTACCATAACCACCGTCCACACGCTCTGGGATCATGTTGTCACCAACCCAGAAAGGAGCGATAAGGTATGGCGGCGGAGGCGGCTGAGTGTAACCTTCTGGTAGGTCAACATGAAATGGTGATGTGCGACCTTGCGAACCAAATGTTACTAAGCCTGCGGGGTTGAGCTTTATAGCATCAAAGTGATACTTATTAAAAAATGGAAATGACACATCTAGATCTGTGTTCATTAGTTCTTTAAACGAGTACTCAAACTCATTGTAATATTGACCTTCAACTCCCACAAGTGTTCGCCAGCCAAGTTCTCTTAGCTCTAAATAGTGAGGATCAGGCGAATGAGCCGCGGTTAATGAGCACATTTCATCGGTGATATTGGTAGTGATATTATAATTTCGGCCTACATCTTTTGTGGTTTCTTGTATGCCTACTAACGAAAGCATATTGTTATCTAACACTGGTTCAACAGGCGTTGAGTGGGTTGCAACAAGGCTATCAGGTATAATATTGATCCCATTAGGGAATCCTGTATTGAGCGCAAATTGACGTGCTTCATCCTCATTATTGGCAATGACACTAATTTCAAAGTCGACTAAATCACCGACAAATGTTTTTTCTTTGCTCGCCGTAAAAGTAACGTCCTTATCAACTTGCTCGATGATCACAGGTACAAAACCAAGATTGCCAATATCTTCTGGATTACTACCGATATCAAAGCCACCGAAGTAGATATCTCCTACTTCCATGTCAGGTAAATTGTATGCAAGGTCAAGCTCAAAGTTATCGTAACCTGCTACGCTACTTGGTCCTGTCACAGTAAGTGAGCCATTGTCAGAGGTTGTAATTGCGGTTGCAAATGAAACTTCTATTCCTTCATCTACTTCATCGTAATCGTAATTTTGCAAGTTCATATACAGAGTAAAATATTCACCTGCTTCAGGGTCTACAATGTTACAGAAGTTAGTTAGGGTGTAGCTAGTTGACATACATAGCGTTTCTTCAAAAGACGCAATGCCATCACCATTACTATCTTTACCCATAAATACCAATACGCGAGATTGTTCATTCATAACACTGGCGCTCAGCATTTTTGCGTCTTCTGGTACAGTGGTCCACTGAATGTGGTTGTTGTTTACAGCTTCACCGTCGACATCAACACTATCAAATGGGTCGCCTGGTGTGGTGTCGTTGAATAGGTGTACTGTTTCAACCTGACCTTTTACTAAGCCGTATGACTGTGTTGTTAAGTTGCTTATTTCACCCGTGTTGAAAGGTCCTACTTTCATTGTCGCAGAGCGTCGGTGTGCGTCAATTTGAATAAATTCAGGTAAACCGGTGTCACCAGTGAAAGTCCATACAGGCATTTCTAAAATTGGTGATTCAGGGTTGCTTGAGGTCATTACGATTTGACCTTGGTTACCTGTGTAATCAACAAGTTCTTGTGGCGTTGCTTGTTGGTTTGCTTCAACTGTAACCACAATGCTTTGTGTTTCGCCTGCTTTAATATCAAAGTTGCTTGGCTCAACACTAATTTTACTATTACCAATCCAGTTTTCTGTATGAAGTGTCCAGCTTGCGTCTTCTGTCGCTGTAAAGGTTCTGATAAACGTACACTTAAAGCCACAGTCATTATCAACCATGTAAGCTGTGTTTAGTGCTTTTTCACGGCCACCTAGGCTTGGGTTTGCTGCATTCATGTTAGCAATGGTTTCATCAAGCAATAGGCCTGCTTTATCAGCACGCTCAACTTGCATTTTACCCGAACCCATTTCAGCAAGTGCTGCATCAAAGCCATCGTCTGCATAGTTGTTTAAGTATTGAGCAACTCCTAGCTGATTATTTGCAGTTAACATCAATGCAGATTGAATTTGCATTGGCGACCAGTCAGGATGAGATTGTTTTAACAATGCTGCCGCGCCTGCAACGTGTGGGCTCGCCATTGATGTACCAGACATAGATTGCCAATCTGAAGTTGCAGGATTATTTGTAAACGGTTGATCGTCTGATGATGGTGCGTAAATATCGACCCCAGGGGCTGCTACATCAACGAGTAAAGTATCAAAGCCAAAGTATGATGGACCACGACCAGAGAAATAAGCAATGCGGTCTTTATCCACTGCGTCTACGGTGCCCTCGGTTGCTTCAATGGTGCCTACGTGGCTGTCGCCTACGCTCAACCATTCTAGTAAGCTTGTACCATCAACATTTTTAATATGTATTGTAGGGATTGGGTAGGAAATAGAAGGAATAGTATAGCGATCATAAAAGGCACTTTGGTTATACACGATGAGGCCTTCAGCACCGCCTGCTTGTACATTTAATGATTTAGAATATAACGGATAAGAGCTGCGCTTACATACCACAATGACATCTTGTGCGCTTTCGTCAATAGCGGTTGCAGGATCATCAACTAAATCAAATGTACCTTCAGGGAATGGTTTGTCACAGTTAGCAAGTGCATAGCTAGAACTTTCATTCGGATTTTCAAAATCAGTCGCAGCAACAATTAAACCTGTTAACTCGTTAAAGTTGACACCAGCACCTTCAAAAGAACCAGGCGCTGAATTATCACCACCAGTTAAGTTTTTAAGTTGTTTATTGCCAAAGTTAACTTTGCTTGCAGGACTATATGCTGCAACAGTGGTAACCCAAGGAGAAGAGTGATCGGCTGTTGAATACTCAGGGCCGCTGTTACCTGCCGCTACAGCGACAAATACACCACTTTCGGCTGCATTCATGAATGCTTGCTCAATTGGATCGCTCCATGGATCTTCTTCAAGACCGCCTAATGAAGCATTAAGTACATCAACATTATCAATAGCAGCTTGTTCAACGGCGGCTAAAATAGCGCTTGTTGGACAACCTGCATAAGGGTCGCCAGAATTACCCGGCCAACATACTTGATATGAAATGATATTGGCATGGGGTGCCATACCTGATACTTGCGGGAAAGTTACATTGGTTTCTAAACCTGGTGATTGGCTTTCATACTCAGTCAGTTTGTAAGGAATATCGTATAGGATATTACCCGCTGCTGTACCAGCAACGTGTGAGCCATGGCTATGATAGTCTTCACCATTTTCTGGGCGAGTCTCTTCAAATACCGAATCCACATAAGCTGCGGTGATCTCGGGATAAGAATAAACACCAATTAGCTTGTCGTTACACAGATCAGCAAATTCAGCGGTTGCACAGTCACCTAGGTACTTGTCGCCTAGTGGGTTGGTGTGAGTGTAGCCATCGCCGCCTACTGCTGCGAATGATGGGTGATCGGTATTGATACCTGTATCTATGATACCTACAACCGTGCCTTCACCTTTGTTGCTGCTAGGATTGCTAGCACTTGCGCTCCAAAGTGCAGAAGCACCTGTTTGTTCAATGGTATTAAAGGTATTTAGGCTGTAGATTTTTGAGCGAGTGATTTTCTTCACGCCAGCCACTTTAGCTAGGCGCTTCGCTTCATCTTGTGTCATTTTGGTGGTGAAACCGTTTAATGTCACATTGAATGTGCGCTCAATATTTAGGCTTAAGCCTTGCTGGCTCATCGCAGTACTCAGTACTGACTGGCGCTTACTTGCTAGGTGATTTGCATACATTGCAATGGCAGACTGTGCCATATTCAACGTTGAGCGCGTATTTGCTTGTTGCGTCTGCATTACCACATCTTTAGTGCTCGCAAGCCCTTTAACACCACCTTGGTAAGTCGAAATAGGTGCATCGTCCAGTTGCACGATATAAGTTTGAATACCACTAATATCTTTCTCTGGTGTGAAAACGCGGCTTTGTTTTTTAACTGTGTTGTTAACCTTGTCTTCCCACAAAAATTCATTGCTAACGGTTTGCTTTGGCGCATAGCCTGCAGGCTTTTCTGGCCATGCTTGGTCATTTAGCGCAGCAGCAGACGTACCTACACCTAAGTAAAGTGCAGATGCGACCATCACTGATACTTTTTTCATATTGAACATGTGATCTAACTTCCCTCGAAGGATTATAATTATGAGCTCGCGCTAGCGGCGAACGGTTGTAATCAGTAGGGATAGTGTTGAGTTGTGACTATAACATCAATGAAATGTAAATAATTGGCACACACTGTTACAGCTTGGTACATTTTTACCGAAAAACTGCTTATCGAAACAGAATACTTGCTCTTGCTCCGCTTAAGGTTTGCGCGTTATCTAGGCTAAACTTTGCGTTATTCCACAGGCATAGCTGCTTAACGATTGATAAGCCAAGGCCAACACCTTGATAGCCTGTTTGGTGCACTGAAGCGGTTTTTGAAAATGGCTGCATAAGGCTGACGCGCTTGTGTTCTGGGATCCCCGGACCATCATCTTCAATCACTAACAAAGTGCCGTTTTTGCATTGTGAAAGCCTGATAAGAATTTGCGTTTTAGCAAAGCGAACCGCATTCCCGAGTAAGTTTTGCAATAAGCGTTGAAAGCTTTGTTTATCAACGTAAATGGCTGTTAATTCGCAGTCAAGACGAATAGCCAAAGGACAATAGCTTTGGAACTTAGTAATGCAGGGCTGTAATAGTTCGTCTGGGCAGTAGTCTTTCACTAGCAAGGCGGGTTCACATTGTTCAAGCTCGGCATAGGTTAAAAACTCTTCGACTAATAGCTCAAGTTCAATAATGTCTTGCAACACACTGTGCCGATAAGCATTGTTATCAACGACTGCTTCGAGGGCGAATTTAGCCCGTGATATAGGCGTTAAAAAGTCATGGGAAACAGCATTGATTAATTCGCGTTGGCTTTGATTCCGGTTATGAAGCGCTAATGCCATGTTATCAAAGGTATCGCCAATGCTCTTTAGCAGGCTAAAACGTGTGAAGTGCACTTGTGCTGTAAAGTCGGCGTTAGATATTTTACTACTGGCTTTGCGTAGCTTATTTAAGTCAAACAGCAGTGGACCTGTAAAAATCACCACAGCTAAGGCAAGGCTAGAGTAAAACAGTAGGCTCACTAAAGACTGATAACCCTGATCAGCAGGCTGGCTGTAGGGGCCAATGCTTAATAAGGTGTGCCTGTCATCAGCTAACTTATGAAAGTAAAGGTTGCTATTGGCATCGTTAACACTAATTACCTGACCTGCTAAAAGTGATGCCTGTAGTTGTTCACCAAGGTAAAAGTTTGCAAGAGGTGAGTGTTTAATAGCAGGATTATTGGGCGTAAGGATTAAGATGCTTTCTGCTAATTGCTGTTCTGTACTGTAGCTTGGTGGGCTTGGGAAATAGGTTTCTAGTAACCAAGCGGCACTCCCTAGACAAACTGCTAGCGTTAAATACAAATAGCAAAATAGGCGTAGCAAACTGCATTACCCCCATGCTTGTGGAGAAAAAATATATCCTTTGCCCCAAACGGTTACAATTTTTTGTGCTGGCACCGCTTCGTCACCGAGCTTTTTGCGTAAGCGGCTAATGCGGCCATCGATAGTGCGGCTTTGACCATCGTATTTACGGCCAATGGTGCCATCAAATAATTGGTCTCGACTGACCAACTGACCCGCTGATTGAGCTAGTTGGATCAGTATTTCGAACTCTGCACTGGTTAGTTCAAGTGGTTGGCTATACAAGTAAGCTTCGCGCTGAATGGTATTAATGCTTAAAGAACCAAAGCGAATGTTATGGGCGTTGTGAGTGGTACTTGTTGGCTTTACAGCTAGGCTGCGGCGAATGGTATTGTTAATTCGCGCTAATAAAATTGACGGGGAAACGGGTTTGGTTAGGTAATCATCGGCGCCTAGTTCAAGGCCAGTGATATGATCGACTTGGCTCTGCCTTGCAGTCATAAAAATAATGGGTGTATCTTGGGCTTGTTTTAGCTCTTTAAATACCTCAAAACCATCTTCTGAACCTAATCCGATATCTAGCAAAATTAAGTCGTACTTCTTGCTACTTGCTTGGTAACAAGCATGGCAACCACTGTCAAAATGTTCAATGATATAACCATGATTACTTAAATAATTAGAAACTAGCTGGGCAAGTTTTAAATCATCTTCAATGTATAAAATAGTATGCTGGCTCATCAAAAAATACTCCATGCGATATCACGACGACGTTTTTTTACGTGCTGGTGGAATAAACTAATTTCTGTGCTTTCTAAGGGTTCGAGCTGTTCGCTGAGTAGCTCTAACACAATGTTGCGATTGTTTTGCACTGTGATTGCAAAGTTCTGTCCTTGGCTTGGTTTATGGCAGAATAGTCTAATTTGTTGATCAGTAACGCGAATGCACACTGTTTTGCTGACTTCGGTGTACCAATTAATCGATACATCCATCACACAGTCTTGCTCTACCGTCACACAGTTTTCTGGTGATACTTCAATGTAGCCTGCTTTTGCGAATGTGCTGTCGATATATACGAGGCTACAGATAAGTAAAAATGAGAGAAGCTTGCTAAGTAACATCATTAGAAATTCCATGCAAAGCCAGCATAAAAAGACAGTAAGTTGCTGTCATTGATAAGGGGGCTATCGGCGATACCTGATGATAAGCGTTGGTATTTTATATCGCTTATAAATTGCCATTGTTGATTAAACTGATATTGGTAACCGGCTTTTAGATTGTATTTTTGACTAGAGTGACCTAAAAAAGGGCTAAATCCAGCGCCCATTTCTTGCAAAGCACTACCATAGTAGTAATCCACTAAACCAGCACTTAAATGCTGTAACTCTACGCCGAGCAAAACCAGATGTTGATCAAATAAAAACAAGCGCTGTGCAGACAATGCGCCTTGTAACCCTTTGTGATAGTTGGTGAGTTCCATTGACCAATACGCGCTAAAACGCCAGTTTTGCCAGTCAACGATTGCTTCAATACCGCTCATGGCCGACAGTTTACGTTTTGATATTTTAGTAATATCACCGCGGCGTTTTATCACCACTGGTGTTTCGACACCTGAACCGGGTGGTGGTGGCGTCATTGAGGGGCGACCGCTAGCTGTTCTAACCGCGGCTAATATAGCTGAATGCTTAGTAAAATATAGGCCATCCTCATTAAGTTGGGTGAATAACGACACTTGATAGTTATCGCCCCACACGGGGGTCCAAGCAAACTGAGTATTTGCAAATGAAAAGTCACCGGCAAATACCTCAATACGCGGTAGGGCATAAAGAGGAATATCGTCTTTTTTATAAACTGGGTTGGCGAGCTGACCATAGCCTAAGCTTACTCCAAGGCTTACTCCTTCATCTGCTAAATACGCAGAATCAGTGCTACTTGCCGTTGGTGAAAGGAAAAATGCACTAATTAGAAATAAAACTCGTAGCCCAAGCGAGCAACTACCTAGAACAGTCACAAATAAACAACCTAAATGAAAAGAGTATTTAACATTAAGGTGTTAATGCAGGCTTGAACAATGAAATAATGTACCAAATTGTAGCAAGGTGAAACTCGAACAAGTGTAAATTAAATGTTCTAAAATAGTTAAGTTGATATTAATTTCGTATTTTTAATGCGACTTTATTCCTGTAAGTTGTTTGTACCACTTTTGGTTAATAAATAAGGATAAATATATGAAAAAGGTATTAACAGCATTAGGTTTATTGCTTTCAGGCGCATTCTCTGTTCATGCAAGTGCGGATTCAATGGAGTGTTATGTCGATACGCAAGCGTATGACAAATATACACCAAACCGTTGTTTTGCATTGGTTTATGGGCAAACAAATGCAACAGCTGTATTTCGTGTAGTTGGCGATGGTTCAGCAATTGATAGTGTTATTTGGTCTAATGCGGCATCATCATGTGGTACATCAGGAACATCATGCTCATTCCAAATTCGAGCATTTAGATCTTATAAAGCTGAAGCGACTATTTTATATACGGATGGTCGCTGGAGTAAGGTCGCTGCAACTGCTTCATTCGAAGATGGTCGATAGCTTTTAATATTCGGCAATATCAATCCCGCAATAATAATTAATCATTTCGATAGGTTTAAGTAGTCGCTATCTGCGTTAAAAATGTGTTATTTACAACTGCATGGATGCAGAGTAATTGCCTAGAAATAGATCACTTAATTAAGCGAATTGATATAAAAAGGTTGGTTATTGGCCAACCTTTTCGTTTTTACAGTCTGCATAACATTTATTGAGTTGCCATTTTAGCTTCTTTTTGCGATATTATTTATATTATAATATTAACAGGAAGCTAATAAGATGACTCTGCCTAGTTCTCAATCTGCAAATGCTATTCGCATACTTGCTGTCGATGCCGTTCAACAAGCTAACTCTGGCCACCCAGGTGCGCCTATGGGTATGGCTGATATTGCAGCTGTATTGTGGCAAAACTTTCACCGTCATAACCCATTAAACCCAGACTGGTCTAACCGTGACCGCTTTGTGTTATCAAATGGCCATGGTTCAATGCTTCAATATGCATTGTTACACCTTAGCGGTTACGACGTAAGTATTGAAGATATTAAGCAATTCCGTCAGCTTCACTCTAAAACACCGGGTCACCCAGAATATGGTTATACGCCGGGTGTTGAAACAACGACAGGCCCATTAGGTTCTGGTATTGCTAACGCAGTTGGTATGGCAATCGCTGAAAAAACCTTAGCAGCGCAATTCAATAAGCCAAAGTTTGATATTGTTGATCACTTCACTTACTGCTTCATGGGTGACGGCTGTTTAATGGAAGGTATCTCGCACGAAGCATGTTCGCTGGCAGGTACGTTAGGTCTAGGCAAGCTAATCGCATTTTGGGATGACAATGGCATCTCAATCGATGGTGAAGTAGAAGGTTGGTTCACCGACGATACGCCTGCACGTTTTGAATCTTACGGCTGGCAAGTTATCCGTGATGTTGATGGTCACGATATGAATGCAATTGCGGGTGCAATCGAAGCGGCACAAAGCAACACTGCGCAACCAACACTAATCTGTTGTAAAACAGTGATTGGTTTTGGCTCGCCAAACAAATCAGGCAGCCACGACTGTCACGGTGCACCACTGGGTCACGACGAAATCGCTGCAGTACGTGAGCAGCTAAACTGGCCGCACCCTGCATTTGAAGTTCCTCAAGAGGTTTATAACGAGTGGAATACCCAAGCAAAAGGCCAAGAGCTTGAAGGTGCATGGCAGCAAAAGTTTGCAGCTTATAGCAAAGCACATCCTGAACTTGCAAAAGAATATACACGTCGTGTTCTTGAAAAAGCATTACCAGCTAACTTCGCTGAATTAGCTGATGAGTACATTGCTAAATGCCAAGCCGACATGCAAAACATTGCGACACGTAAAGCATCACAAAATGCAATCACCTTCTTTGCTAACCAGCTTCCTGAACTAATGGGTGGCTCTGCCGACCTTGCTGGTTCTAACTTAACCTTATGGCCAGAAGCAAAAGGTTTACAAGATGCTGCTGATGGTAACTACGTGTTCTATGGCGTACGTGAGTTTGGTATGAGCGCAATCATGAATGGTATTGCATTACATGGTGGTTTCATTCCATTTGGCGCAACCTTCTTAATGTTTATGGAATACGCACGTAATGCTGTACGTATGGCAGCATTAATGAAAGCACAGAGCATTTTTGTGTATACCCATGATTCAATCGGTCAAGGTGAAGATGGCCCAACTCACCAACCAATCGAGCAAATCGCTAACCTTCGCATGACACCAAATATGACTGCATGGCGTCCATGTGATGAAACTGAAACAGCGGTAGCTTGGCGCCAAGCGTTATTAAAAGAAACAGGCCCAAGTTCACTGATCTTCAGCCGTCAGGGTACCAGAGCAATGGCACGTGATGCACAGCAAGTTGCTGACATTGCAAAAGGGGGCTATGTACTTGTTGATAGCGAACAAGCTGCAGAGCTTATTCTTATTGCAACGGGTTCTGAGGTAGAGTTAGCTGTGAATGCTGCTGCTGAGCTAAAAGCACAAGGCAAACAAGTTCGCGTGGTATCTATGCCATCAACGAATCAGTTTGATAGCCAAGATAAAGCATACCGTCAAAGCGTGTTACCAGCGGGTACACCTAAGATTGCTGTTGAAGCTGCACACCGTGACTTCTGGTTCAAGTATGTTGGCCAAGATGGTGATGTACTAGGCATGGACACATTTGGTGAGTCAGCGCCTGGCGCAGTATTGCTTGAGCACTTTGGTTTCACAGTGGCAAATCTAGTTGCAAAAGCAAACGCATTACTTGCTGAATAAAATGACTGGTAAAAAATTATCGTAATCGCAACACGATAAGCCTGCTTTTACTAAAAGGCAGACAATAAAAAAGCCCGCAAACTTTGGTTTGCGGGCTTTTTGCTGCTTAAACAATCGGTTTAAACTAACTCGCTTAAGATTGACTCTAGTTTCTCTTGGTCAATTGCGAACTGACGAATACCTTGGCTTAGCTTTTCAGTTGCCATAGCATCTTCATTCATTTCCCAGCGGAAAGCTTGCTCAGTCATGGCTGCTGGCGCTTCAGCTTTTTCTGTTGCTGGTAATAGCTTTTGAGTTAACGGTGTCTCAGTTGCAGCTAGTTCAGCAAGTAACTTAGGGCTGATAGTTAAGCGGTCACAACCTGCTAATTCTTGGATTTCACCGATGTTACGGAAGCTTGCGCCCATTACAATCGTTTCGTAGCCGTGCTTTTTGAAGTAGTTGTAGATATGCGTTACTGACTTAACGCCCGGATCGTTAGCACCGTCGAAATCAGCGCTTGAATCTTGTGCTTTGTACCAGTCAAGAATACGACCAACGAATGGTGAAATTAGGTAAGCACCCACTTCGGCACAAGCACGTGCTTGAGCAAATGCAAATACCAGCGTTAGGTTACAACGGATACCTTGCGCTTCAAGTACTTTAGCCGCTTGAATACCTTCCCATGTTGAAGCAATTTTGATTAACACGCGCGATGTGTCGATACCTTGCTCTTTATATAGAGCAACAAGCTCAAGTGCTTTATCAACAGTTGCTTGAGTATCAAATGATAAACGCGCATCCACTTCTGTTGAAATTAAACCCGGCACTTGCTCCATTAATTTAGAGCCAATTAATACCGCTAGCTTATCAGCTGCTTTTGTTACAACTTCAGCTGCGTCACTGCTTTGTGCTTTTGCCCATGATACGACTTCGGTAGCAAGTGGGCGATATTTCTCAATTTGAATCGCGTTTAAGATTAGTGATGGGTTTGTTGTTGCATCTTGCGGTTTATATTCGTTGATTGCTTCAAAATCACCCGTGTCAGCAACAACGGTTGTCACTGCTTTAAGTTGTTCTAATTGACTAGACATAGTTATCCCATTCTTATCATACAAAAGTTAATGTAGTGGCTTTAACCTATTATTTGTGCTGAAAAAACAATCTAATCTTCCAGAGAAACTGCGCAATAAATCGCCCGCCAGCAGCAAATAATCCTGTTAATAATATTTTTATAATACCTTTACAATCTGGTATTGTTGATATTATCATACAAATAAAGATAATGACTAACAATGTTAGTAAGCAATTAGTGAAAGGTAATTATGTCTCGTTATACGTTGGGATTAGACTACGGGTCAGACTCGGTAAGAGCATTACTCGTTGATGTTGCGACTGGTGAAGAACTTGCCAGCCATTTAGTAAACTACCCGCGCTGGGCACAAGGCTTATATTGTGACCCAAGTAAGGATCAGTTTCGTCAGCATCCACAAGACTATATTGATAGCCTTGTAGAAGTAGTTAATGGTCTATGGTCACAAGTTCCAGCGGGTACTGCAGACAAAGTAGTGGGTATGAGCTTTGATACAACTGGCTCAACGCCTGTGGCAATTAATAGCCAAGGTACACCACTGGCATTAACGGAAGAATTTGCAGAAAACCCAAATGCAATGTTCATTTTGTGGAAAGACCACACGTCTATTAAAGAAGCAAATGAAATCACTGCAGCTGCCACTAACAACGATGTGAACTACCTTTCACATATGGGTGGTATTTACTCTTCTGAGTGGTACTGGGCCAAAGCATTACATATTTTCCGCGTTGATAGCAGTGTAAAAGCAGCCACTTATTCATGGGTTGAACACTGCGATTGGATGACCGCGCTAATGTGTGGCACAACTCACCCTGAAGTATTAAAGCTAGGGCGTTGTGCAACGGGCCACAAACAAATGTGGAACGAGCAGTGGGGCGGTTTCCCACCAAACAGTTTCTTCAGCAATATCGATCCACTATTAGATGGTGTTGTTGATACGTTAAATGCAACGACAGAGCCAAGCGACCAAGTTGCTGGCAACTTAACTGCTGAGTGGGCCGAGAAGCTAGGTTTACCACAAGGTATGGTAATTGGTTACGGTGCATTTGACTGTCACATGGGCGCAGTAGCAGCCAATGTTCGTCCTGGCGTTCTAACTAAAGTAATGGGTACCTCAACCTGTGACATCACAGTAACGTCTATAGAGCAACTAGGTGATACTTGCGTTAAAGGTATTTGTGGTCAAGTTGATGGCTCAGTGATCCCTGGAATGGTTGGCTTAGAAGCCGGTCAATCTGCGTTTGGTGATTTATACGCATGGTTCAAAAACCTAGTACTTTGGCCAACTCGCCAACTTACAAATCTATCTGACGCTGAACAAGCGTTAGTTAACAAGCTAGAAGATTCAATCTTAGTTGATCTATCAAAAGCGGCGGCAGCACTGCCTGTAACAAGCAACGATGTAACTGCGCTTGATTGGGTAAATGGTCGTCGTACGCCAGATGCTGACCAAAGCGTTGCCATGGCATTAACAGGCTTAAAAATGGGCACTGATGCACCTAAGTTCTTCAAAGCGCTTGTTGAAGCAACAGCCTTTGGCGCACGTGCTATCACTGAGCGTTTCCGTAGCGAAGGCGTGCCAATCGAGTCTGTGGTTGTTATCGGCGGTATTTCTAAAAAATCAGACTACGTAATGCAAACCTGTGCTGATGTTTGGAACTGTCCAATCGACGTTTTAGAAAGTGAGCAAAGCTGTGCATTGGGTGCGGCAATTATGGCTGCGGTTGCTGCAGGTGAGCACGCAACAGTGGCAGATGCTCAAAAAGTAATGGCGTCGTCAGTATGTCATCAGTACTTACCAAACCCTGAGCGCGTTGCTGTGTATGACGAGCTTTATGCTAACTACCAAGCACTTGCAAGCTATGTAAACGGAGACAAAGCATGAGTTTTACTGAACTAAAACGTGAAGTCTATGAAGCGAACATGGAGCTGCAACGTCGTGGCTTAGTGATTTATACCTTTGGTAACGTATCGCAAATCGACCGCGACAAAGGCGTAATTGCGATTAAACCAAGTGGTGTATCGTACGACCAAATGAAAGCCGACGACATGGTGATCGTCGACCTTGAAAACAACATTGTTGAAGGGTCTATGCGTCCGTCTTCTGACACTAAAACGCATGTTCATTTATATCGCCACTTCGATGCAATTGGCGGTGTAACACACACGCATTCGACCTATGCAACTGCATGGGCGCAAGCAAAACAAAGCATTCCTTGCCTTGGCACAACTCACGCTGACTATGTACACGGTGACATCACCTGCACTCGTGAGCTAACCGATGAGCAAGTGAATGGCGATTATGAATTAGAAACCGGTATTCAAATTACTGATGCGTATCAAGACCGCGATCCGAAAGCTGCACCTATGGTGATTGTTGCGGGTCATGCGCCTTTCACGTGGGGTAAAGATGCCGCTCAGTCTGTATACCATGCCGCGCTACTCGAAGAGATTGCACGCATGGCGTATTTAACACGCACTTTAGATCCACACGCAGCTGAACTTAAAAAAGCTGTGATGGATAAACATTATCTACGTAAGCACGGTAAAAACGCGTATTACGGTCAGAGCAAATAGCAAGAATTTAGAGGATTATTGACATGACGACGATGACGAAAGAAGTCTGGTTTGTTACCGGCTCACAACATCTTTATGGTCCTAAGGTGTTAGAAACGGTTGCCAAAGACAGCGAAGCAATTGTAGCGGGCTTAAACAGCGAAGCTAATCTACCAGTAAACTTGGTATGTAAGCCTACCGTTAAGTCACCTGAAGAAATTCACGCTGTTTGCCAAGCGGCAAATACGGATCCTAACTGTGTTGGCTTAGTATTATGGATGCACACTTTCTCACCTGCGAAAATGTGGATTGCTGGCCTAAGCGAATTACGTAAGCCTTGGTTACACCTTCATACTCAGTTCAATGCAGCCCTTCCTTGGTCTGAAATCAACATGAACTACATGAATACGCACCAAAGTGCACACGGTGACCGTGAGTTCGGTTTCATCGGTACTGTAATGCGTAAAGAGCGTAAAGTTGTTGCAGGTCACTGGCAACGTGCTGACGTACAACAGCAGTTAGATGACTGGTGTCGTGCGGCAAAAGGTTGGGCAGAAAGCCAAACACTTAAAGTTGCGCGTTTTGGCGACAACATGCGTCAAGTTGCAGTGACTGAAGGTAACAAAGTTTCAGCGCAAATTACGTTTGGTTATGAAGTACATGCGTTTGGTGTCGCTGAGCTTGTAAAAGTGGTTGATACTATCACAGAAGACGAAATCGATGCACAATTAGAGCTTTATAAGCAAGACTACGTGATCGCTGACGAAACTCTACAAGACGATTACGCAGTGAAAATGCTACGCAACGAAGCTCGCTTAGAGCTTGGTATGGAGCGTTTCTTAGAGAAAGGCGGCTTTAAAGCATTCACAAACTGTTTTGAAGACTTATCAGGTCTTTCTGGTCTTCCGGGTCTTGCTACACAGCGCCTAATGTCGAAAGGCTATGGTTACGGTGGTGAGGGTGACTGGAAAACAGCTGCTATGGTTCGCATCATGAAAGTAATGGGTGAAGGCCGTGAAGGTGGTTGTTCATTCATGGAAGACTACACTTACAACATGGGTGAGACTGACCAAGTACTTGGCGCACACATGTTAGAAGTGTGTCCTTCAATTGCAGCGCAAAAACCACGTCTTGAAGTTCACCAGCACACTATTGGTGTGAAATGTGATGTAGGTCGTTTATTGTTTACTGCAAAACCAGGTGCTGCAATCAACGTATCACCAATTGATATGGGTAACCGTTTCCGTATTCTAATTAACGAAGTAGACACAGTGGCTCCGCCAGCTGATTTACCTCACTTACCTGTTGCTTCAGCGCTTTGGGAACCAAAACCAAATCTATCTGTAGCATCAGCTGCATGGATCCACGCCGGTGGTGCACACCACACTGCATACAGCCAAGCAGTAACAACCGATATGATTATCGATTTTGCTGAAATGGCTGGCGTTGAAACGATGATCATCGATAACGATACGACGATCCGTGGTTTCAAAACAGAGCTTCGTCATAACGCAGCTTACTACATGCTAAAACGTGGCCTGTAAGAATTAGTACTTTATGTACTAGAACGTGCTGTGTGTGAGCACGTTCACCCCAAATTTTGTTGTCGATTAAGCCAGTGATGAGCCACGCTCTTCGCTGGCTTATGCTATTGTGAAGCGAAACTTTTTAGGAGTAGATATGATCGATTTAAGCGCCTACCAAGGCATTATTTTTGATATGGATGGCACCTTAATTGACTCAATGGGCAGTCACTTACAGGCATGGCAGAAAGCTTGCGAAGCCTATGGGTATCCATTCGATTACGACTACATGTATAGCTTAGGCGGCATTCCGACCGTTAAAACAATTGAAATGCTTAACGAAAAATTTGGTTTAGATCATGACCCTATGGTTGTGGCAAAAGATAAACACCAGTTTTGGGTTGATTTACAGCACCAACCGCTGGTGATTGACGAAACCGTCGCAGTACTTGAAAAGTACCATGGTGTATTGCCAATGGGCGTGGGTACGGGGGCTGATCGCAAACATGCAATTGATCATCTAACGGATACGAATTTAATTAATAAAATTGGTGCCTTAGTGACTGCCAGTGATGTTAGTAAAGGCAAGCCGAACCCAGAAACATTCTTAAAAGTGGCAGCGCTTTTAGGTGTTGAACCAAGTCAATGTGTGGTGTTTGAAGACACGCAAATTGGCTACCAAGCCGCCAAAAGTGCGGGGATGGATTGCATCATGGTGAAAGACGGCAAAATCCAACTTTAGCGATTAAATTTGCAATGACACCTGTATTTGTATTATAAAACTATAAATACAATTACAAAAAGGTTATTCATATGTCATTGCAATGTGTTTTCCAAGGTTTAAAAACAACTCATCAAACAGCCAGTTCGAACACGAAAAAGTCGCGCGGGCTTTATGCATTGTTGGTGACATGTGGGATTGCCCTTACACCAGCGTGTGCTCATCAAGGAGACAATATGACGACTTCCCCTTCAGCATCAATGACGGCCTATGGCGTACTTGCTGATCAGACCCCAGTTAATCAAGTAACGTTGACTAACAGCAATGGTATTAGCGTTGATGTGATTAACTACGGCGGCATTATCACGCGTATTGAAACGCCAGATGCAAAAGGCGAAATGGGTAATATTGTACTGGGTTTAGATAACCTAGAAGCGTACACAAAAGCGACAACTTACTACGGTGCAATCATCGGTCGTTTTGGTAACCGTATCGCAAACGGTAAATTCACCTTAAATGGCACTGAATACCAATTAGCGACTAACGATGGTGACAACCATTTACATGGTGGTGTGCAAGGCTTTGATAAGAAAGTATGGAACATGACACCGTTCACGACGCAAAACAGCGCAGGTGTTACCTTAAGTTTAGTGAGCCCTGATGGTGACCAAGGTTACCCGGGTGAAGTGACGACAGAAGTGACTTACACGCTAACGAACAACAACACGCTAGATATGCAGTTTATTGCTACAACAAGCAAGCCGACCATCATCAATATGACGCAGCACAGCTACTTTAACCTAGCGGGTAAAGGCGACATTCTTGATCACCAAATGCAAATTAACGCAAAAGCAATTACGCCTGTGGATGGCGGCTTGATCCCAACTGGTGAGTTGATGGATGTGGCTGGCACACCGTTTGACTTCCGTACTGCTAAAGCAATTGGTCAAGATATCAAAGCAAGCAACGAACAACTGAAACTTGGTAAAGGTTATGACCATAACTTTGTGCTTAAAGACACGCCAAGCAATGAACTTGTAGAAGCTGCTACGGTTTACGAAGCAAACTCTGGCCGTACGTTAACAGTTTACACAGAAGAGCCTGCAGTACAGTTTTATTCAGGTAACTTCTTAGACGGTAGTACTCAGCAAGCGTCTGGCTTAGTGCATAATTTTAGAAGTGGTTTTTGTTTAGAGCCACAGCATTTCCCTGATGCACCTAATCAGCCAACGTTCCCAAGCACAACATTACTGCCAGGTGACGTGTATTCAACACGCATCGTGTACGAATTTGGTACAAAATAAAGGAACACAAACGTGAAAACAACAAAGCTTAAAAACGCAATGCAAAAGGCTGGTTTAGCTAGCCTATTTGCCTTGTCGTTTGGCGCTCTGACGGGCTGTCAGACTACGGCTGAAGACAACACAGCCAAAGCAGATGTCGCAGCCACAACAAAAGCGCCAATCCAAGATAATGGTATTTTTACTAATCCTCTTTTCCCAAATGGCGCCGATCCATGGCTTGAGTATTGGGATGGTAACTATTACCTAACTACAACAACGTGGACTTCTGAGTTAGTGATGCGTAAATCACCAACATTAGCGGGCCTTGCTGATGCAACACCTATCAATGTTTGGTCTGATTCGAACCCTGAGCGTTGCTGTAACTTCTGGGCGTTTGAATTCCATCGTCTAAAAGGGCCAAACGGCTACCGTTGGTACATGATGTACACAGCTGGTACTGATGGCACTTTAGATAACCAACACTTAAACGTATTAGAAAGTGCCGGTGACGATCCTATGGGTCCATATGAATACAAGGGCGCATTAATGCCTAACGTATGGAACATCGACGGTAACTACCTAACGTACAAAGACAAGCTATATGTGATCTACTCACAATGGCAGGGTGATCAGCAATTAAACATTATTGCTGAAATGGAAGATCCGTGGACACTGAAAGAGAACTCACCGCATACGGTGATTACCCGCCCTGAGCTAGATTGGGAAATCAGTGGTCGTAAAGTAACTGAAGGTGCTGAAATTTTACAGCACAATGGTCGTACGTTTATGACGTACTCAGCAAGCTTCTGTAATACCCCAGATTACAAACTAGGTATGCTTGAGCTTGTTGGTGACGATCCGCTTAAAGCGAGCAGCTGGAAAAAATACGACAAGCCAGTATTTGAGCGTACAGAAGAAGTGTTTGGCCCAGGTCACAACGGCTTTTTCACATCGCCAGACGGTACAGAAGACTGGTTAGTTTATCACGGTAATGATTCGGTAGAGCACGGTTGTAGTGCGACTCGTTCATTACGTGCGCAAAAATTTACTTGGAACGACGATGGCACGCCAAGCTTTGGTAAACCATTAACACCAGGCGTTGAAGTAGCTCCGCCATCAGGTGAATACGGTCCACTGGTAACGCGAGTACAAGGTCAGCGCTATCAATTAGTGAATGCAACAAGTGGCTTATGTTTAGACATCGCAGCTGATCCACAAGATGCACGTGCTGTGCAACGTCAGTGTGCAAGCACCAATGGTCAATGGGTTATTGATGCAACAACAGATGGTTTTGTTCGTTTAGCTAACCGTGAAGACAGCAAGTTCTTAGAGCTTGAAAGCTGTAATGACGCAGATAACGCTAAAGTACAATCTGCAGCATGGCGTAATAACTTCTGCCAGCAATGGAAAGTAGCACCAAGTACAGATGGTAATGTCTCTATTACCAACCGTTACACAGGCAAGCCATTAGCGGTTGCTGGTTGTTCTGCTGCACAAAACCAAGCGGTTTTACAGCAAAGCGACGCTACAGCGTGTGGCGACTGGCAATTACGCCCTATGGGCAGTGTTGTAGTATTAAGCCAACAAAGTGGTAAAGCACTTAGCGTGGCTGGTACGGTTAAAGCGGGTACCAATGTTGAGCAACAAGCTTACACGCATAAAGATGCACAGCAATGGTTCTTCACACCAACAGATACAGGCTATGTAAGCCTTAAACAAAGCGCTGACAGCGATTTCTGTGCTGTGGTGGCTGATAACGCCTTAGTACCAGGTGCCAACGTAGAGATGGCTTCTTGTGCGGCGAAAACAGCACAGTGGCGCATTGCTCCAGTAGAAGGTGGTGGTGTGATGCTTATCAACCGCTACACAAAACAAGCGCTTGGCTTAAGTAACTGTGGTTTAGCTGAAAACACTAACTTCGCACAACAACCTGATTTAGGTAATAAGTGCCAAGTGTTCCATTTGCGTGAACCAAATTAAGTTATAAGTAAAAAATCGACTCAACCAAAGCCACTTCATTTATGAGTGGCTTTTTTGTGGCTGTCAGCCTTCAGCTGTCAGTTTTTAGCTGAGCGGTGGGGTATGTTGGCGATATGTCTGTCTGCTCGTAGAGTGTTGATTTCATGACGTGCCAAGCAAGCGTGACGCCTACCATATTACTTGCCCTACTCATTCTTCGGGTAGGTTGGTTTGAGCGAAGCGAAACCCAACATAATCCATCTCAACCTTTACAAACTCCTAATTAATAAAATAACCTAAAGGTTGCCACTGGCCATTATTTTTACTCAAACTGATTGTTTCCATGGCACTGTCTTGATTAATGAATTCGGTTTTAAATTTAATAACTAAATACTCGCCATCAGGTAATCCCGAAAGTGATGAATACTCTGAAGTGGAAAAGTAAGTTCTAGACATCACTCTACCAAGAGGAACTCGCGCGTAATCTAATGCTTTAAGCCATTTTGTTTGTGGAGTCTTTGCTTTAAATTGTGGATCAGTTTGTTCCCAGCTTTTTATATATTCAGCATTGTCCACTAAAGTTAACCATGATCTTGCGGTAAGAATTGGGTTTGTTTCATCGGCTGTGGCAAAAAAGCACACCCAAAGACATGTCATTAATAAAAACCTTTGTAGCGTAAATCCATTTACAGAAAGTAATAAAATTTGACGCATAACACGCCCTCACTTCGTTGATAGGGGGAGTCCATAGTACGATTGAGTTGGCTAATTTCTATACTAATAAAGTATTGCTCAGCGGGGTTTTGATAAGGTTAAGCTTTGATTTAATTCTAGGAGAGCTTTAATTTCGAACTTATTAGAAGGTTAAATCTTTTGTTTTCTTAATGTTATGGCTTTGATTTTAAAGTTAAATGTTTAACTTTTCTCTATTGTGGTAGTGTGCCTGGATGACAGATGAGATAACTGATTTTAGCCGCAAAGGAAGTTTCGTATTTCCGCACTCGATATTTCAGAGCCCGCATATTCACTGGGTTTTGACTCACTTTTGGGTGTTATATGAGGAGTGAGCTAGGGGAAAGTTGCAAGAGCAAATCTTGAGACTTAAAGCTCAAAGCCTTCATCAAACTAACACACTCATTAGCACTCCGGGATCGCTAATACCAGCTTCTTTTAGCGCATCGCTAATTGATTGGCTAAGAGACATTATTTGCGTTTGGATTTCCATAACCATCTTGGTCTGTGTTTCAACTTGCACTTTTACAGTTTCATCTTCTTGGTTTTTGAGTGCTTGCAGTTTGGCTAATTGCTCTTTGGCAAGTTCGAGTTGTTCTTTGAGCTTTTCAAGTTGTTCAACCATTTTGCGAATATGTGCGGGGAGTTCGCTAGATACTTCTTCTTTTTGAGCGGGCTCTACTTCACGACCAGAGAGCTTATTCATTTCTTGGTTGCTGAGTTTGTAGCCTACTTTTGAGTTGGTATTACTGCTTGCTGTATCTGCGTTTGAGTTAGTTAACGCACTTGCTAATGAGTTAATAGCCATAATGAGAGCGATGAAAGTGAATGATATGTATGTATCGGCAAAAGGTACTAAAGCTTTAGAAAAAAGCCGGGTTTTCACCCGGCCTTTCCAGACAACAAATAGTTGAGGTGAGGCAGCTCACCTCACTTTGTTACTCTTGTGCAGCAGCTGCATCAAAGAGTGCTTTTATTTCTTCAGCGCTAATCGCACCGTTGAAAATTTTCAGTTCATCGATAGCACCGTGGTATGGCGTATCCCAGTAGTTAACACCTAGAGCAAACTCATTTGTTTCACCAGGAACCGTGAATACACGTGGGAAGCCATCGGTTTCTAGCTGTAGTTCACCATTAACATACATCTTCAGTACATCACCGTTCGTACCATCAACAGTGAATGCAACATGTGTCCATTCTTTTGCTGGAATACGGCTATCTAGTTCTGCATTATCGAAGAAGGCACCGTTATTTGCCCATAAACGCGTTAGCGCTGAGCCTGCCATCGATGGTACATAACTTAACCATGCGTTTGCACTTGCGCCGGCAAAGAACGCTGTTGTGTAATCTGTGAAGCTTTCTGGTTTAAGCCACATAGATACAGAGTAGTCATTAGTCGTGATTAGGTTATCCGGTAAACGAACACCTGAACCTTCTAGGAATACTGCTTGACCAATTACACCGTCAACATAGCTTACGCTACCGCCTGTATTATTGATGAAACCACCCGTTGATTTACCCGCTGCATACGCACCGTTTAATGCACTTAGGTCACCTTCGAAGCTGTATTCAGCAGGTGCAAGTGATTTTAAGGTTACATCGAATGACTTAGTATCCGTAAAGTCTTTGTACTTAATGGTTGCAGTTAATGTTACAACTTGGTCGCCAGCAGATGCGCTAGGTTGTGTAACAACAGCTGTGCCATTAACCGGTTTTAAGTACTCTTCGTTGTTTGACGTCCAGCTAATACCAGATACAAATGGACCTACTCGTGGTAATTCAAAGCTATCACGTACTGCAGAAACATCACCTAAATCAAGCGCATCAGTAATGAAGCTCTCGAATTTAGTTGGATCTGTCAGGTTATTGATAGCCGCACCATTAATATCTAGGCCGTTTAGCGCGTAGTCATAGACGATAAACTCATCAATTTGACCTTGGAAAGGTAAGTCCCAACCGTAGTTCACACCCAGCGCAAAGTTACCTGTTTGTGTGCTAAAAAAATCAGGGCGAGGCATAGTACCAGAAAGGACACCATCACGATAAAGTGTTGCTGTGCCATTAGCATAAGTGATGGCAATATGATTCCAATCCATTACCGCTGGTGAGTCAGAGATGATTTGGTTCCACATATCTGTGCCATCATCAGCTAAATAGCGGCTCCAAAGCATTGGTGTTGTTGTAAAGTGTGTACTACCTGGGATCAAGCTCATCCAACGTGCATCAGACGTTGATGCGAAGAATGTAGGCGTGAAGTTAGTCAGTACTGTTGGCTTAAACCAGTACGAAATAGTGTACTCATCACCTGTTACTAACTCATCAGGTAAACGTACGCCCGTTGCACCGTCAAAGTTAAATGCTTTACCTGTTTTACCTTCTGCGTATGCAGCTGTACCAGCACCCACATTTAATAGGTTGTTATCTGTTACACCCGCATCATCCAGGTTACCTAAACCATCACTGAGTGAATCTTCAAATGCATAGTGTGCAATCGCATTTTTAAATTCTGGGCGCGCTTCTAGGTTTACATTAAATGTTTTGGTTGTGCTCTCGCCGTTTAAAGAGATATTAGCCGTTAAAGTAACCGCTTTATCACCGCGATCTGGGGTTGGAATGAATACTGAGCCTTCACTGGTGATGTAGTATTCATCACTACTTTCCCAGTTAATTGCAGCACCGTCTTTACCTTTGGTTGGTAATGAGTAGCCTTCGTCAGCGATTGATAATTCAGTTTTGATATCAAGTGCTTCTTGAACAGTGCCCAGAACGTTTGCTGTATCTGTGATTTCATCTCGTTTACTTGCCCAAATGGTAGCGCCTTCGCTTGATGTAGCTGATACAGTAACAGCTATTGCTTTAGTTGCATCATCCCATTGCCATTTAGCCACGCCAAAGTAAGTACCTGAATCTAACTCAAGTTTAATATTTGAGTCATCAATCATGTACCAGATGCCTGGATCATCACCGGTTACTGAGTGATCTTCGTTTAAAGCAATATGCATTGAACGAATAGCATCTGTATTTACATCGTTACCATGGTTGATAAATTTGTAATAACCATAAAGTTCATCCGCCACAACCATGTTGTCGCCTTCAAGCGGCACATAGCGCTGCGGTGAAGCCATAGGCCAACCTAATGAGTTTATAAACATTTCATGTACGCGAACTTGGTGCGCTTCTGAAATGGTTGGGAACTCAGTCGATGTTTGCGGGAAGCGCGTATGCGTAACTAAGATATGACGACCTGTCGCTTCATCGTAGTAAGCTGAGTTATGACCTGGTGATTGGTAGCCCCATGCTGGTGCTGTTTCGCCAAGTTCTTGCGTGTACTCAAAGCCGCCCATTAGTTTTTCACCAACTTCTAAGCCGCCCAATGTTGAAATATCGTTGCTTGCGTTATCTAGGTAAGGACCATCTGGTGTTTTAGAACGAGCAACACGAATGTTGTAACCATCATTTAGCGCAAAACCAGCTACTGAGTAGAATAAGTAGTAGTATTCACTTTCTGGGCTGTACATAACAAATGCACCTTCCATTGCACGGAAGTCGCCGCCTACTAGCTTTTTACCATAGCCTTGACCAGCTTCTGGCATACCCGTTTCTTCGTCCATTGCTAGCACGAAAATACCGCCAGAGTATGAACCGTAAACCATCCAAAGTTTGCCGTCAGCATCATAGAATGCGGCTGGATCGATTGCGTTAGGATCAACGGCACCATTCCATGTTGTTTGGCCGTTATCAAGTGGGTAAGCTGTAAATTCAGCTTCTGAGCGATAGCCACTGCGTAAGAAAATACCTTTGTTTTTATATGGGCCTTCAATATTGTCAGCTTCAGCTAAACCAAGGTAAGAGCGGTTCCAGCACACTTCATCAACCACATCTGCGGTATCTGGGTTATCTTGTGCGCAGTGGTTATAGTAGAACCAAAATTTACCATTTGGCGCTTTGATTACATCGGCAGCCCAGTTTCCTGTAAAACCGTCTGTCCATTCAATACCTTCGGCAATTTCACCTGTGTAGTTGTAATCGAATAATGGGCTTTCATTAACGGCTGCGTTAGCTGAAAGGCTCGAAATCATTTCCCAGTTCAAGAGATCAGTTGATTTAGCGGCAGCAAGGTGTGAACCAAAAATATAATATGTGTCGTCAACTTTAACGACAGAAGGATCGTGCACGCTTACATTGGTAACCATTACGCTACCAGATTCAGTGTATTCAACACTGCTGCTTACTGTCGGTTTCGCACTTTGCGGGTCGGCAACCGCTGGTGCTGTGTCAAGCTTAGTACCATCTTCTTTGCCACAACCTGTAACAGCCAAAGAGCAGGCTATGACCATGGCTAATTTATTTAATTTCATTTTATGTGTCCTCTTGAAACTGGGATTCATTTTTTTATTCGATTGTTGTCAATAAAATTGCCGCGTGCCTATATCAAACTAATAAGAACGTAGTATTGTAATTTTATAGTATGATTTAAAATGTGCAAATACTTTTGCAAAGGTAATTGGTATGTAAACATGAAGTATCAGTGTTTACAATATGTACAGTGTGATTTTAATTTTCTCAAGTTGTCATTTTTGGCGTTTTTTTCGGTATTTTTGCGCTATTAGGGAAGTTTTTTACTTATCTGAAAGAGAGGATTTTCCGTTAAATTTGTTTATTTGTATTACATTTGAACATTAAAAAGGGCTCTTAAAGAGCCCTTTTTGATATTACTTGTCTTGTTTACTTAGACCTTCAGTGGTCATGATAATACGTTTAAGTGTGCCATCTTCGTTGTAGTAAAGTGGCTCAATCGCCACTGAGCGACGAAAACGCCCGCCACTTGGTTTGCCATCAATCGGTGGTACAGCACCAGTATGGTAAATAAAGTAGTCTTTACCTTTGTACTCGATGATTGATTGGTGGTTGGTTTCGCTGTTACCTGCGATTTCATTCAAAATACCTTTATATTCCCACGGCCCATGAATGCTTTTACTCATGGCATAACAGATCTTCTCAGGGAACTCACATGCGTACGATACATAGTAGTTGTCGTTTTTCTTATGAACCCATAACGCTTCGGTAAAGTTAGGCAAGTCTAGCGTTTTAATTTCACCATCAAGAGACAGTAAGTTGTCGCTTAGCTTTACGTATTTTGGCATTAGGTTACCAAAGAACATGTAAGTATCGCCGTTTTCTTCTGTATAAATAGCAGGGTCGATGTCGTCCCAATCATTTGGCGTATGCTTGGTCATATCATCGGTAACCAATGCATGGCCAATCGCGTCTTTAAATGGACCTGTTGGTGATTTAGACGTCGCAACACCAATTGCAAAACCTGGTTTTGTGTCGTTGTGACGAACGGTTGTAAAGAAATAGAAAGTGCCATCACGCTCAATCATGTGTGAAGCCCATGCTTCGCCCTTAGCCCACTTAAAGTCGGTTGCTTTCATGATTGGGCCGTGTTTTTTCCAGTTCACCATGTCTGTTGATGAAAAGACTAACCAGTCGTGCATTTCAAAAAACACATCATTATTAGGTGCTTCATCATGACCTGTATAAAGGTATACGGTGTCATTGTGAACAAGTGCTGCTGGATCTGCAGTAAATACATCGGTGAATAATGGGTTTTGTGCAACGGCTAAGCTGCTCGAAAAAAGCAATGGCAGCGCTAACGCTTTCAATTTCTTCATGAGTGTCCTCTGTGACTAATAATTGTTGTTCGAACTGCAGCTTTTGTACTTAGAGCTCGCTCTAAATGACCAGATAATACACAGTGTATGCCTGATTATACTGAGTAACTGATTGTTTACATCGAAACAAACCAGTAAAAGTGCAGCAAAAAATAACTCTATATTGTATTATTGTATTTTTATCATAGTAGCATCAAAAAACGCCAGGTAAATAACTTGTTAGCCTTTTTTTGTTGCTCTGGATAAACAAAAGACAAATAAAACAAGCAAACAAATAAATGCTAAGTGACTGATAATAATGGGTCTACATAAATTCCCAAGATAAAAACGCAGCCCTTTTTTAGTTTGTAACGTGTTATAATTACAACGTTTTTTGTAAACACTATGGCACTAATTTTAATTTGGCTTTTTGAGTTGACTGTTAAATAATCATACAATATGATTAAATTTCAGGCAGCAATGTATTAACATAATAAAATGTAGACACACTCGCGCACCGTTTTGACAACACACGATGCACAATGCAGTGGTCACTCTTCGGTAACTGAATGGGGAAAGTTCAGCGGACCGATATAACTATAATTTGGAGAACACCGCTTATGTTTAAAAGAACACACATAGCCAGTGCTGTAGTTATGGCATTTACCTGTCAATTTGCTTTTGCACAGGAGGAAGCACCAAAAACTCCTGAGAATAACGTCGATGAGATGGAAGTTATTCAAGTATCAGGTATTCGCGGCAGTTTAAACAAAGCGCTAGATGAAAAACGTGCAAGCGTTCAAATCGTGGATGCAATTGTTGCTGAAGATATTGGTAAATTCCCTGATAACAACGTAGTTGAAGCACTACAACGTGTGACAGGTGTACAAACAACAGGCCGTGGTGCTGGTGAAGTAAGTGCGGTTTCAATCCGTGGTCTTACTGATGTTAATACCACAGTGAATGGCCGTGCTATCTTTACAGGTGCGGGTCGTGATGTGGCGCTGCAAGACATACCTGCAAGTTTACTTTCAGGCGTAACAGTTTATAAAACTCGTTCGGCGGACCAAATCGAACGCGGCATCGCAGGTGCGATTGATATTAAAACTCACCGCCCTTTCAACTTCGAAGGTGAAAAAGTTGTTTTAGCGGCACGTGCGATTTACTCAGATCAACCAGATGAAGTTGATCCAAATATTAGTGCGTTACTTTCTAACCGTTGGGAAATCGACGGTGCTGGTGAGTTTGGCGCACTTTTCAATATTTCTTATGCTGAAACACATTACCGCGATGACACCATCACTGCAGGTGCTGTATTCCCATTCTTTACTGATAAACCACATTATAACTACTCGCCATACTCTAGAATTCCAAATCGTGACTCGCAAGATAACCTAATCTGGCAAGGTGGTTTAGAAAATGGCTTACCTACGTCGCCAGGCTCTACCCTTGATATTGAAGGAGTTCCAACGGAATATTTATTAGCACGTGATGCAATTTTTGGTACTTCATTTACAGGTCTTCGAAAGCGTCCTGCTGCATCTGTATCTTTACAGTGGGCACCAGATGAAACTCTAGAAATCACAGCTGAAGGCTTCTATACAGGTTACGAAAACGAATCGCAAAATGCGATGTGGTTCTCAAATACGTTTGAAAACGGTAACGGCTTTATTGAAACCCCAACTGTGTTTGATGGCACTAACGTTATTAAAGAAAAGCAAGCGATTGGTGCTGGTGGTTTCCAAAGCGGTGACTTTTCATATGGTAAAACAGATAGCTACTTATATGCGCTAGGTGCCGAGTGGCAAGCAAGCGATTACCTAACTATTAATACTGAAGTTGTTTATCAAGACAGTGAGTATAAAACAGATTTCTTCGCAATGCGTTTTGACCGTGTATCAACAGGACTTGATGTAGATTTCAACGACAAAGACGGCGTACCAGGCATCGCGTTTTGGGATGATCCAAACACTGCGGTAAACGAAGCAGATATGGCCGCTATCGAAAACTGGAATGCAGGTACTATTTATGACAATGGTGGCGGAAACAGCGGCGATTCGATTAGTTTTACAGTAGATAGTGAGTATCTCCTTGGTGGTACTTTCATAGATAAAGTTAAATTCGGTGGCCGTTTCGAAAACCGCTCCGCACAAGAGTTTACTAGAACTGATGATGAAGGTATTGGAAACACTTCAGTTGCTAGCCTTATAGAGCAGTTAGTTGCTGCAGGGGCGTCTGGAGACGGAAGTGGCTTAATTTTTCAAGTAGATGATTACTTTGATGGTCGCGCCGATGTATTTAATAGCTTTATTACAGCTGATGGCAGTTATTTACTGAAAAATGCAGATGTTGTTCGCCAGGTCTATGGTGCTGAAGTCGAGGATTTAGCGACAACTTTTGATATTGACGAAACTTCGTATGCATTTTATGCAACAACTAATTTCTTTATAACAGAGGATATTAGTGGTGAATTCGGTTTACGTTACGTGAACTATGAGCAAGATATGAAGTTTTATGATCCAGAAAAAAATGGTGAACTTACAACAGGCAAGAATAAAACAGATAAGATTTTGCCTAGCTTAGTACTTAACTGGAACATCACGGATGACGTAGTGGGTCGTGTAGCATATACAGAAACACTGCGTATGCCTAACTTTGCTGACCTGAACACGGTTGTAAGATTACAAGACCCATTAACTGACAATCCTTATGGTACAGGAACGGGTGGTAATTCTAATTTACAACCGACAGAGTCAAAGAACTATGATTTATCACTTGAGTGGTACTTCGCAGATACAAGCTCTATTTACGCTGCTTACTTTAAGCGTGAAATCGAAGGTTTAGTGTTACCAGGGCGTAAGACAGAAGTTCTTGAAGGTAATGATGGTCAAACAAGACCGTACGTTATCAGTACATCTGTAAATGCTTCAAGCGGAGAGCTTTCGGGTTTTGAGCTTGGTGCAGTTTATTTTCCTGAAAACTTACCTGAGCTGTTAAATGGTTTTGGTGTACAAGCTAGTTTTACCATGCTTGATTCATCACAAGAAACTCCAGACTTTAACGAAGCAGGAGAAGTAACCGAATATGTTAAATCGCAAATGTCAGGTGTTTCTGATGAATCATACAGCATCGTAGGTATCTACGAGCGTGACTCATTCGACATGCGTTTATCATATGTATGGCGTTCTGAGTTCTACACAGGTAACGAAGCGGCAATCTTTGCTAACCCGATTCAATTCTGGAATCGCCCTGAGCAAAGCTTAGATTTCCAATTTAGCTACAATGTGAATGATGACTTTGTCGTAACCTTTGATGCAACGAACATCCTAGATGACGTATATCAAAGCTACTACGGTGAAGGTAACGACAACCTATTTAACTTTGGTAACGGTATCTACTCACGTACATTCGCACTAGGCGCACGTTACTCTTTCTAAATTTCTTTTATAGACCTAAAAACCCCGGCTTTGCTGGGGTTTTTTATTGGTTTTTATAAACCAAACCATCGGTCGAAAAGAGTTGCGATTTAATAAGTATGATAATACTATTAATTAGATTAGCATTAAATTTACAAAAATAACGAACGCAATGGCCAAGCTGTGTAATATCTAAGGCTGTAAATTTATTTGATACGCAGTGTTGAAAACTTTTTAGCATTGCTTGAAATAGTGAGCGGCGGCTCATTATTGACCAATTAAGGTGTTGTTGTATGGAATCTCAAAAGTTATCCGTTGTAGAAAAGGTCGGCTTTGGTGCCGGCGACATGGCAGTAAATGTCATGGTTGCAGCGTTATTCTATTTTATGTCTTTCTTTTACACCGATATCTACGGGCTTGATCCGGTTGATATGGGTGTGTTGTTCTTAGTGGCGCGTTTTGTTGATGCCTTTACCGACCCTTTAATGGGGGTGATCACCGATAAAGTGAAAACCCGTTGGGGTCAGTTCCGTCACTGGTTCTTATTTTTATCTGTGCCATATGGTTTATCGGTCGTACTGTTATTTACCACGCCTGATTTCGACTACAACATGAAGTTAGCGTGGGCTTATGCCACATACTTGTTTGCGACCTTGATGTTTACCGGTGTTGCTATCCCTTATATCTCTTACATTGGTGTATTAACTGCCGATCCTAAAGAGCGTTTGTCAGCTAATGGCTACCGTATGTTCTTCGCTAAGATTGCCAATGTGGTGATCGTATTTTCAGTACCGCTGCTTGCCTCATATTGGGGAGATGGCAGCTTGTCGTATGGTTATAAACTGGCAATGGCATTAGTATCGGCTTGTGCCGTAGCTCTATTTTTGTTTTGCTTTTTTACTACTCGCGAACGTATTACCCATGAGCCACAAACCGAAGGTGTACTTACACAATTAAAAGTACTTATTAAAAACGACCAATGGTTACTCCTGTGTGCAGCATGTGTGCTTGGTACGCTTGGCTATGCGATTCGTGGCAGTGTTGCTATGTATTACGCAACCTATTACTTAGGTGTACCAGATTTAGCGGGTGCCTTTACCAGTGCGGGTATTGCAGCATCTATTGTCTCTATGGTGGCAAGTACGTGGATCACCCAGCGTTACTGTAAAATGAAGTTATTCCGTCAATCACAAATCGCCGTGCTATTCATCTCATTGCTAATGTATTTTGTGGTGCAACCGGGTGATGTAATGATGGCGTTTGTGCTTTATATCATCTTGTCATTTGTTGTTGATTTACATGCACCAGTGTTCTGGTCTGCCATTGCTGAAGCCGTAGATTACGGTGAAATTAAAGACGGCGTTCGTGCATCGGGCTTATCGTTTGGTGGTATTTCATTCTGCCAAAAAGCAGGGGGTGGCTTAGCTGGCTTAGCAGGTGGTTTATTACTGGCATTCTTTGAGTACAAGCCTAACGTTGAGCAAACTGAATTTACCCTTATGGGCTTAGCACTGATGCTAACTATCATTCCGGGTGTATTCCACGCCTTACTTGGTTTGATTTTGAAAAAATACAAAATTACCGATGAGTACTATACGGATATGGTTATTCATAAACGCCTACCAAAATAACCCCCCTTTAAACGCACACACTAACTAAGTGTGTGCGTTTTGCTCTTTAAAATAACAATTCGCTGGGAGACAACAGTATGAACACATTCAAAGTTAGCTATTTAGCAAGCGTTTGCGCTGCAATTTTAACTGTGACCGGTTGCAGTGAGCTGCCAACAGACAGTAAACAAACTGCTGCTGTGGAGTATGCTGAACATACCAGCGAACAACATTTATTTGCCCTAAACCAAGTAAGTTTAAGCGCCAGCCCGTTTTTACATGCGCAGCAAACGAATGTGCGTTATTTATTAGCACTTCATCCAGATCAGCTGCTTGCTCCTTATCTGCGTGAAGCTGGCCTTGAGCCAAAAGCGCCTAACTATGGCAACTGGGAAAGCACAGGCCTTGATGGGCATATTGGCGGTCATTATCTTTCAGCCTTGAGCCTTGCATGGGCAGCCACAGGTGACGAAGAATTAAAGCAGCGTTTAGATTATATGCTAAGCGAGTTGGATCGCGCCCAGCAAGCTACAGGTGGTTACTTAGGCGGTATCCCAAATGGCGATGAAATGTGGCAGCAGATTGAAAAGGGTGAAATCAAAGCCGACTTATTCAGTTTAAACGACCGCTGGGTACCGCTTTATAACATAGATAAAATTTTCCATGGCTTGCGTGATGCATACGACGTAGCCGGCAGTGATAAAGCCAAACAAATGCTATTTAAGCTAGGCGAATGGTTTTTAGCGACCACTGCTAAGCTAACTGATGAACAAGTTCAACAAATGCTGTATTCAGAGCATGGTGGCTTAAATGATGTGTTTGCTGATATGTACTTTATTAGTGATGATGAGCGCTACTTAAAACTAGCCCGTCAGTTCTCTCATAACATCATTATTGAACCCTTATTACACAAAGAAGATAAGTTAACGGGCCTGCATGCCAATACGCAAATTCCAAAAATTATTGGTATGTTGAAGGTCGCAAATGCCAGCGATGACAAAGCATGGCAGCAAGGTGCTGACTTTTTCTGGAAAACAGTCAGCCAAGAGCGCTCAGTATCAATTGGCGGTAACTCGGTACGTGAGCATTTTCATGATAAAAGTGACTTCACGCCAATGGTTGAAGATGTTGAAGGCCCAGAAACCTGCAACACTTACAACATGATGAAACTGAGTAAGTTATTATTCTTAAAAACCGGTGATACGCGTTATTTAGACTATTATGAGCGCGCCACATATAACCATATTTTATCGTCACAACACCCAGAGCATGGTGGTCTTGTTTACTTTACCTCAATGCGCCCTGGGCATTACCGCATGTATTCGTCAGTGCAAGATTCAATGTGGTGTTGTGTAGGCTCAGGTATTGAGAATCACAGCAAATATGGTGAGCTGATTTATAGCAATACCGGTAAAGAGCTATGGGTAAACTTGTTTATTCCAAGCACGTTAAATTGGCAACAGCAGGGTTTGCAGATCACGCAAGACAGCCAATTTCCAGATGATAACAAGGTTTCACTGACCGTGAATCGTTTGTCTGAGGGGCAAAGCACTGAGTCGGTAATTCATATTCGTAAACCGTCTTGGCAGCAAGGTGAGCTGAGCTTTACTTTAAATGGACAAGCTGTAAGCGCAACCGAAAAAGACGGTTACTACAGCATCAGCCATGCATGGCAAAGCGGTGATAAGCTTGCCTTTGAGCTTAGTCCTAAGCTTTATACTGAACAGCTACCTGATGGTCAGCATTATTACTCTGTGATGTATGGGCCTGTTGTAATGGCCACTAAAGTACAAGCATTTGCAAATGAAAAGCTTAACTTTGTTGCTGATAATAGCCGCATGGGCCACATCGCCGCAGGGCCGACCTGTCCGCCAGAAGCTCTGCCAATCATGCTGAGTGAGCCAGAAAAATTTATTGCCGATCTCACTCGTAAACCGGGCCAAGAGCTCGCATTTATCGCCGATAAAAATGTGGCAATTGCCAAGCAAGGTATCGATAACACGAAGAGCACAGAGCTAATTCCGTTCTTCCGCTTACACGATAGTCGCTATCAAGTGTATTGGCCGCAGCAAAGCGAAGCTGAGTTCACGCAATTTGTTGCCGATGCAAAAGCGGCTGAGCAAGCGAAAGAGCAGCTTCGTTTATTAACCGTTGATCAAATTACACCGGGTGAGCAACAACCTGAAGTCGAACACGACTTTAAAGGTGAGGGAACCCGCGCAGGTGTTAATAATGGTCATCACTGGCGTGATGCGACAGGTTGGTTTGAGTATCAGCTTAGTAACCCAGAACAAAAAGCGGTTGCTTTGCGTATTCGCTATTTTATTGGCGATGTGAACCGTCATTTCTCAATTAATTTAAATGGTGAGCAATTAGCTGGAGTTAGTTTGCCTGTAGGTAAACCAACGGATGAGTTCTACACCATTGATTACCCATTAACAGAAGCAATGAAAAAGTCGAAAACACTTACTTTACGTTTTGCTGCCGATAAAGACTCTGTTGCCGGTGGTATCTATGGTATTCGTTTAATCAACGCACAATAAAGAGTTGGCTATGTTAAGCAACAATGTGTTTGCGACGGCTAAAGAGCATGTTTTACCGTCGCTTTTAGATAACAGCGCTGAGCAACACAGTTTTTACCAAACACCCACAGGGCTTGGTTATCGAGTGATTGAGCAAGGTCAGGGGGATAAACCTAGTTGGGATGCTACTGTGACTGTGCATCAACGCGTTACCCTTACAAATGGTCGGGTGTTATTTGATACTCGCAAGCAAGGCGTCGCTGTAGAGTACGAAATTGCAGAGGCGATAGTGGGCTTGCAAGAAGCGTTGCAATTAATGAATAAAGGCAGTCGCTTTGAAGTGCTTGTACCTGCACATCTGGCGCGTGATGTGTACAGCGCATTTATTGAAGAAAAGCATCAGCAAGGTTGTCAAAGCCCCATGCTTGTTGATATTACCTTGGTTGATTTTAGTTGATAACACCTACTTTCAACCTCAAACGAGGTCATTAAAGCAAATAAAAAACCTGCAATTTTGCAGGTTTTTTGTATGTTGAATAATTACTTCTTAAGCTTGGTTTTGAGCTTATTTAGGTCGGCTGGGTTAACAACCGGCCAATTGTTTTTCCAACTCATAGGTAAAATACGTAGCTTTTGCACGCCGTTATCGGCTGTTTCGTAGGCGTGTAATACTAAATAGTCTTTGCCATCAAAGGTGTACGCAGCATTATGACCAAGGGCTGCCCAATCTTTATTACCTTCAATAACTAAACTACCACCGCCATCAACCATAGAGCGACCTTGTTGATCTAAGTATGGGCCTTCGATGTTTTTACTGCGGCCTACGCGCACGTTGTAAGTACTCTCTACGCCACGGCAGCATTTATCAAACGAAACAAATAGGTAGTAATAGTCGTTCTTTTTAAAGATATAAGGTGCTTCAATTGGGCCATGTTCCGTGTTTGGGCGACTCGCAATGTGATGCCATTTTTCAGGTTTTGCTAAGCGCACCATGTCATCATCAAGTTGTACTAGTTTAAGACCACCCCAGAACGAACCAAAGCTCATCCACGGTGTACCATTGTCATCTTCGATAATGGCAGGGTCGATAGCGTTCCAATCGTCACGCTCAGGCACAGATTCAACCACAATGCCGTAATCAATCCACTTGTAATCAGGTGATGATGGGTCAAGGGTTTCGTTAACCGTTACACCAATTGCTGAGGTGTTTTTGCCAAATGCAGAGACTGAGTAATAAAGATAAAACTTACCGTTTTTCTCGTACACATCGGGTGCCCATAAGTGGCCATCAAAACTTGGTGAAATACGCTTTGCCCAACTTGGCTCATCTTTAAAAACGCGGCCAGTGAGTTTCCAGTTGGTTAAATCTTTCGATTCATAATAGGTAATACCAGGGCCTGTGCTAAATACATAGTACGTGTCGCCTTCTTTGGTCATTACCGGATCGTGTACTTCAACTTGCTTTGCAGATACGGCTGCGGTAGAAAAAAGTAGCCCTGTTGAAAGCCACTTCATTGCGTGTGTCACCTTACTTACGGGTCTCATGCTTGAATACCTTTTGTTGTTTTAACTCTTGTGTTCATTCAGCTACTATATAATATGTAATACAATATTAACAATAAAATCGAGACGAAATACAGGACACATTATGCTCAAAAAATTATCTCGGCTAACGCTTCTTAGTGCGTTAAGCGCCTCGTCATTGTCAGCCCTTGCTGATGCTAATAGTAGCAAGACTTTAGCGCCAATTGATAACCCCATTGTACTCAAACGTGCTGATCCTTGGTTAGTTCGTGATGATAAAAGTGGCTGTTACACGTTTATAGGTAGTTCGCCGAAATTTGATGAAATTGAGCTACGCCAAGCTTGTCGTTTAAATGACTTAAAATTAGCTGAGCCGAAGGTTATTTGGCAAAAGCGTGATAAAGGCCCTATGAGTGTCAATATTTGGGCCCCTGAGCTGCATCAGATTGATGGCAGTTGGTATATCTACTTCGCTGCAGGTGATATCGAAAAACCGTTCAGTATTCGCATGTATGCACTTAAAAACGACAGTGCTAATCCGATGCAAGGTGAGTGGCAAGAAATGGGGCAAGTAACTAGCCACCTTGATAGTTTTTCGCTTGATGCCACAAGTTTTACGCACAAGGGGAAGCGTTACATGATTTGGGCGCAGCAGAACCAGCCTGCAACTTATAACTCAGCTTTATGGTTAGCTGAAATGGACTCACCAACATCAATTAAAGAACCCATTATCGCGATTACTGAGCCAACCCTTGATTGGGAAGTGCAAGGCTACAAGGTGAACGAAGGTGCTGCAGTCATTACCCATGGCGATAAAATATTTGTCACTTATTCAGCCAGTGCCACCGATCATCGATATGCGATGGGCTTGCTATGGGCAGATGTGAATGCTGATTTACTTGATCCTGCTAGTTGGCATAAAAAGGCTGAGCCGGTGTTCACCACCAATGTTGAGCTAGGTCGTTTTGGCCCTGGGCATAACAGTTTTGTAAAAGCTGAAGATGGTGTAACCGATTTAATGATTTATCACAGTCGTGACTATAAAGAGTTGAAAGGCACACCGCTTACAGATCCAAATCGCCATGCGCGAGCACGCATTATTACGTGGGATAAAAACGGTTTTCCTGTGTTTTCACCAGAACTCGCTGATTAAAAAAGGGCGCCAATTGGCGCCCTACAACTTTGGGAACGAACGATTACCAGAAGCGGTAGTAAATAAAGGCAGTAATACCAATAATACCCGCGGTATGAATGTAATCCCACTTATCTAAGCCGGCAGCTACTTCTTTCATAGTTGCTTTATCTAGGCTTGAGAAAGTAAGACCTTTCAATTGTTCTTCGTCTGCTTGTTTGGTGAAAATACTTACCACAATCATAATCGCAACGACCACGACAAATAGCAGAATACAGTAATATAACCAGTTCATTGTGGTGATCCACGCAAATGATGAACCTGTTAAATCATCTTTAAATGGCAGTAATACTAAGCGGATCATACCAAGCACAAAACCTGATACTAAGCCCACAAAACCCGCTGTTGGAGTGATGCGTTTACTACATAAACCGAGTAAAAATACCGCAGCAATACCTGGTGCAATAAGAGACTGCACACTTTGCAGATATTCATAAAGCACATCGGCAATTAAGCTCATGACGGGTATCCACAGAAGACCTAATACAACAATCACGATAGTGGCAATACGGCCTACTTTCAGAAGGTGCTTCTCAGATGATTCAGGTTTGAATTTCTTATAAAAATCAATGGTAAATAAGGTTGCTGATGAGTTAAATAATGATGCTAAAGAGCTCATAAGAGCCGCTACTAAACCACCAATTACAATCCCCTTAACGCCGGCTGGTAATAGCTCAGCAACTAAAGTTGGGAAAGCTTGGTCAGCACTTTCATAGCTAATAATACCTTTAACATTCAATGCGTATGCAATCATGCCTGGTACTAAGAAGATAAATACAGGAAGTAATTTTAAGTAACCAGCAAACATGGTACCGCGACGCGCTTCTTTAATGCCTTTTGCAGATAAAACACGTTGTACGATGTATTGGTCGGTACACCAATACCAAAAACCAATAATGAATGAACCAAATACAATGCCAGGCCATGGGAACTCAGCATCTGAAGCACTGCGAATAAGATGCATATTAGCATCATTAATACGCTCAACTTCTTCCCAGCCACCTACTTTATCTAAACCAACAACTAATATGACTAAGGAGCCAATAATGAGCACCGGAGTTTGCAACACGGAGGTCCACATAATGGCTTTCATACCGCCAAGCACCGTATAAATACCGGTGATCACGACAAGGCCAATTGCTGAAATCCAGAAGAAGTCGATACCCCAAATGCTCTCGATACCTAAGATTGTTTTAAATGCGATACCGCCGGCATAAACCGTTACTGCAACCTTGGTTAATACATAACTAATCAATGAGATAACAGATAAGAAGGTACGTGATTTAGAGTTAAAACGGCGCTCTAAGAATTCAGGCATGGTGTAGACTTTACTACTCCAATAGAAAGGCACGAAAATCCAACCGAGTAGTAGAATGATCCACGATTGCATTTCCCAGTGAGCCAGTGCCATACCCGATTGTGCGCCTGAACCTGAAAGGCCCACTAAATGTTCCGAGCCAATGTTCGATGCGAAAATAGAGGCACCAATCACTAACCAACTTGCATTACGACCCGCTAAAAAGTAATCAGCGGTGTCTTCTTCTTTTTGTCGCATAGACATCACGACAACGCCTAGTAACAGGACAAAAAATCCTGCTAGCACTGCCCAGTCTAAGGTACTTAGTTCGACCATCGTGTGTTCCACCTAATTTTGAAAGAGAATTTTGCTTTTTTAGTTGTTGAATAAAAATATTATATTATAAATAAGGTAAGTGAAAGAGATTTGTTAAAATAAGGTGACAGTCTGTAGGTAAAATGGTGACTGTATTGTTTGAAATATAGACACTTGTATTAGGCTGTTTTTTGCTTGTTGTTGATTTTAATCAATTATTTCCAGGATGACGGAATAGCTTTATAGATGTATCATATTACTCAGATCTTTTGAGGAACACACATGGCGCGTTTAGAAAATTTAAACCTATCACAACAAGTTACCAATGAGCTTGGTAAAGCAATAATTGTTGGTGATTATAACACTGAAACGGGGCTACCAACCGAAGCACAACTTTGTGAAGTGTATGGTATTAGCCGCACAGCTGTTCGTGAAGCAGTGAAAATGCTTGCTGCAAAAGGACTGATTTCTTCTCGTCCACGACAAGGTATTCGTGTTGAGTCGGCGGAGAACTGGAACTTATACGACACAAGCGTATTAAAATGGTTGTTAGAAAGCAGCCCATCACTTTACGTACTTAAAGAATTTCTACAAGTGCGCTTGGCGATTGAGCCACAAGCAGCAGCACTTGCAGCAAGAAAAGGCGACCAAGCAGCCATTGCAGAAATTAAAATGGCACTCGATAAAATGCAAGCGGCAGCAGAAGAGCCAGAAGGCGTAATGCATGAGCCAGATCTTGCCTTCCACACAGCAATTTTACATGCCAGTGGTAACCGTTTTTTCTATCAATTACGTGACTTTATTCGCACCGCATTACACGTAAGTATTCAACATACTACACCTGCTAAGGGTAATAAAAAGGCGATCGCTGAAGAGCACTTTAAAGTGTATAACGCGATTGCAAGCGGCGATCCTGAACGTGCTAAAAACATGATGACGTACATGATTGATGAAGCAATGGCGTTTATTGAAAAAGAAATCGCTGATAAAGAAGCGGCTCAATAAGTATCGCTTCTTGACGTTGTAATTACTTTAAAACAAAAGGTTATCATGCCAAATTCAAACGAGCTAAAAACAGTTTACCCAAGCCTTGCTGGTAAGAGTGTGTTTATTACTGGTGGTGCATCGGGAATTGGTGAAGTAATGGTAACGCGGTTCTGCGAGCAGGGCGCGAAAGTCACCTTTGTTGATATTGCAACTGATCAAAGCGATGCGTTATGCGCTAAATTAGCGGGTAAATATGAGTTTGACCCGCAGTTTATCCATTGCGATATTCGTGATGTAGAAGCCTTAAAAGCGGCCATTGAGCAAACGCGTCAGCAACAGGGTGACATAGGTGTGTTAATTAATAACGCAGCCGATGACACCCGCCATGCCGCTGAGAATATGGATGTGAAATATTGGGAAGATAAGTTTGCTGTTAACTTGCGCCCGTGTTTCTTTTCATCGCAAGCTGTAGTTGAACACATGCAGCGCTTGGGCGGCGGTAGCATTATCAATATGGGGTCGGTAAGTTGGCGTATTAAGCAAACAGGCATGCCAGCCTACACAACCGCAAAAGCGGGAATTGAAGGTTTAACCCGTTCATTAGCTGCTTCATACGGTAAAGACAATATTCGTGTGAATTCACTGGTTCCGGGTTGGGTGATGACAGAGCGCCAAATGACTCATTGGCTAACCCCAGAAATGATTGAAGATGTTCGTTTAAGTCAGTGTATTAACGAAACAATACAACCAGACCATATAGTGAATGCCGCGTTATTTTTAGCTGCTGATGACAGCCGCATGATGACAGCACAATCACTGATAGTGGATGCAGGTTGGACTTAATTAAATTGTTAGTTGCTTTAAGTTAAATTAAACCAAAGAAAAAATTTTACACGATCAAAATAGTACTATAATAATAAATAATTATTTTAAACATTTGAATCTAATAGTTAGGAAGGTGGTAAGAAAGTTTGACCGACTTTGTACTTGTTTATTTAATTCTGATTATTGGCGCTTGCCTGCAAAGTGTTATTGGCTTTGGTTTAGGCATGCTATGTGTGCCTGTGCTTTACTGGCTTATGCCAGAGCTGGTGCCTGGGCCAATGATTTTGAATGCGCTGTTTTTAACGTCGGTGTTAATGATTAAACACCGCGGTGCGATAGACATGAAACAGACGGGCATTTCCATTATTGGTGGTGCAGTGGGAGTTATTCTTGCTGCTGTGGTGATGTGGTATGTCAATGCGAAGCAGTATCAACTCTTGCTAGGAGTGAGTATTTTGATAGTGGTGGCATTGTCTATCATAGGTATGAAACCAAAAATTTCTACCATTACAAGCTTACTTGCGTCAATGTCGTCGGGCTTCTTAGGCACCACAACGTCTGCCGGTGGGGCACCGATGGGGCTTCTCTATCAAGCTGAAGATAAAGACAAAATTAAAGCAAACCTGAGTGCCTTTTTTGTATTTATAAACTTGTTTGGCATAATTGTATTGATGCTAACAGGCTCTGCCGATATGGCCGATGTAAAGCTGTTCTTTTTTTGCTTACCCGCCATTTTAATTGGCTGGGGCTTATCGTTTGTGGTCAACAATAACCTCAATGAAAAGGCCATTCGCGGTATCATCTTGCTGGTTGCGGGTTTATCTGGTCTAGCACTTATTTTCATACACAGATAGAATGAGAATAGTTCAGCTTTTTGTGTAGTGAAGAAAATGCTCGATGACACCATTAAAATAATCATTTCTAGCCAATGCCAATTGGGCGAAGGTGCCTATTTTGCTAAGGCACATAACTGTTTATTTTGGGTCGATATTTTAGGGCAGCGTTTGTTTCGTTTACAGTGTCAATCGATGCGCGTTAGCCAGTTTACTATGCCAGAACCGATTTGCTGGGTGATGGAAACCGAGCAAGCTGAATTAATCGCAGGCTTTGCCAAAGGCATTTATAAACTAAATAGTGAAGACTTTAGCCGCGAACTTCTTTACTCAATCGACCACGAACCCTCACAAAACCGCTTAAACGATGGTAAAACGTCTCGCCAAGGCTTTGGCTTTTTTGGCTCAATGGACTCTCAAGAGCAAACCGATAGTGGCAAGTTATACCGTTTTGGTCATGGTCAGGCTCCGACAGCGGTTGATCATGACTACACAATTAGTAATGGCCCTGCGGTAAGTAAAAATGGTCAGTTTTTATATTCTACAGACTCAGATAAACAAACAATCTACCGCTTTACTCTGAATGAGCATGGCGAGCTTGCTGATAAACACGAGTTTATTCGCTTTACTGACAATATGGGTTTTCCTGATGGCATGACTGTTGATAGCGAAGATCATCTGTGGGTTGCTGCATGGAATGGTTATGGCGTGTATCGTTTTGCTCCAAACGGTGAGCAAGTACAGTTTATTCGCTTACCCGCACCGCGTGTTACGAGTGTCGCATTTGTAGGTGAAGAGCTCACGCATCTGGCGGTGACAACAGCGGCAGTAGGGCTCGAAGACTCAGTACTCGCTGATTACCCGCACAGTGGTGGCGTGTTTATTCTTGAGCCGGGCGTTAAAGGTATTGCTGAAACGCCCTTGAAGCTATAGGTTTTCCATTACTTGATAACGCAACTCGCCAATAAACGAGCGTGCTGCCGGGCCAAGCTTGTCACCGTCTTTAAAGAGTAAATGTAACTTAGCGCTGCGACTGCTGTTATGAGTTAAATTAAGTGCTTTCATTTGCCCTGTCGCAAGTTGTTTTTCTATCGCGACTTTTGGTAACCATGCAAAGCCCAATCCATTACTGATCATATCAATCGAAGTGCGCATATGAGTGACGGTCCAGCGCTGATCGGCACCTAACCAGCCACCATCTTGTTTGTGCTTATTCGCTGAATCGCGAACTACAATTTGGCGGTGTGATTTTAAATCTTCGAGGGTAATTTCACGCTCTATCGCATGCAAGGGATGATCTGGGTGGGCGACGGCAATAAACTCGATATCACATAACTCTTCGTGAAAGCTTGCCGCAATTGGAAAGCCGGTAATAGCAATATCAACCTGATCGTTTTCGAGCAGTTCATTGCCCCCCATTAGTACAGACTCATGCAGCTCAATACGCAGCTGCGGGTATTGCGATGAAGTGTCGTTAAGTACCTTATAAAGCAGTTGCTGTGGGAAAATAGCATCAACGGCAATGCGTAACTTACTTTCGATACCTTCACCCAAAGTCTGCCCAATGGCCTCAACTTTAGCGGCTTCATCAAGTAAGTAATTAGCACGGCGCAGCATCATCTCGCCGGCTTCAGTGAGCACGGTTTTACGGCCTTGAATGCTGAATAATTTTACATCGAGCGCAGATTCAATTTTGCCAACGGCATTATGAATACTCGATTGGCTTTTATGAATACCTTGTGAGGCTTGGTTAAAGCCTCCAAATTCAACAACAGCACGAAACATGCGCCACTGTTCTAGCGTAATTCTTAGCATGATGTTCCTTTGCTTACTTAACTACCTAATAGTACCTGTAAATGCTGAAAAAGTTTACTTTTTAGGTGAGGGCAACTCAATATACTCAAGATCATCACCGGGGATTTTAGCAAAACGCTGTGCTTGCCAATCTTGTTTTGCTTGCTCGATGCGCTCTTTGCTGTAAGCAACAAAATTCCAGTGTAAATACGGGACTTTATTGAATTTACTGCCACCGAGTAAAATAAAGCGGCTGTGCAGCAAAGTCGTTATTTCGTGTTCGCTGTCATCAAGTAGCACAAAATCGCCTTGGGTATAGCGAGTATCACCCACACTAATTTCACCGTAAATAACATACACGGCGGTTTCATGATGAGGATGCGGTTTAGTAATATGGCTGCCTTGCTCTGCTACTGTATCGACATAAAACATCGGAGAGTAGCTTTTCACTGGGGAGCTTAAGCCATAGGCATCACCGACAATGAGTCGCATCAGCACGCCTTTTTCGATTTTCTCAGGCAGCTGCTGTTTTTTGATATGTTCAAAACGCGGTGCTATTTCGGTCATACTCTCAGGTAAAGCAACCCAGCATTGCAGACCATTAATGTCGTGCTCGCTCGCCCGCACTTCAAGGCTTTCTCTTTCTGAGTGCACTATACCGCGACCTGCGGTCATCCAGTTAACATCGCCGGGTTCTATTTGCAGGCTATTACCTAGCGAATCGCGATGGTAAATACTGCCAGTAAATAAATAAGTGAGCGTTGATAGGCCAATATGAGGGTGAGGCCTCACATTTATGCCTTCACCGCGAGGAAAGTGGTTTGGCCCCATGTGGTCAAAAAAGATAAATGGGCCAACCATTTTTTTGTCAAAATGCGGCAAGATGCGTTTTACATCGAGCCCACCAATATCGTGGCTGGTTGCTGTTAATAACGTTGCCATTTTCGCGCTCCCTTAAAAACAAATTCAGCCAACAACCTAGGTCATTGGCTGGTAGAAATATTACGCCTGACTACGTTTTAACACTAGTTGATCTAGGCTGATTTTGCCTGCACCAACACTGGCTAATGCTAAAAAGCCGCCTGCCATCGCAATGTTTTTGTAGAACATTAAAAATTGCATTTGATCATCAAGTTGAAAGTGGAATAGCAAAGCGCTGACTAAGCTGAAACCAGCAAAAGCGATAGCGGTTAGTTGTGTTAAAAACCCTAGTAAAATAAATAACCCGCCAACAATTTCAAAAGCAATCACAAACGGCAGTAAGAACTCTGGTAAACCTACTGATGCCATGTACTGTGCAGTTGCATCAAAGAATTCTATTTTGCTAAAGCCAGTTAGTAAAAAGATGGCCGATAAACCAATACGCGCCAATAAAGTGCTAATATTTTGTAAGTGTGGTTGAGCTGAGATTAAAGTAAAAAGTTTCATAGTAGGTATCCTGTTTAGTTGAGCAGTGTGTCTGCGATGGAGTAACTATAGGTTCACTTTAAAAGAATTAAAAATTGTAAAAATAGCGTTTATCATTCTTTAAAAAAGAATTTAAAAGGAGGTAAAATATGAAGTTGTTGTTATTAATAGGGTTTTGTTTTTCGGTGGCTAAAAGTAGTTTGGTGTTTGCTGAACAAAATTTACCAAATAGTCGTCATTATGAGTTGCTAGCTTCAGATATTGCTGTGCAGCAAAGCTGGCAAGTTAAAGATGCAATTAAAGGTTATGAGTTGCTGGAATATCAAATTAACCTTAATAAAGGCACTACTTTAACGGTTGATTTTGCTCCATCAAATTCAAGCAACTACTTTAATATTTTACCACAAGGCAACCCAACAGCTTTGTTTGTAGGCCCGGCAAAAGGTGATCATGCCGAGGTTACAATTCCTGATAATGGCGATTATGTGATTCGGGTTTTTTTGATGCGCAATGCAGCGCGCCGTGATGAGCAAAGTGAATTTACTGTCGATATCAGCGTCGTAAAAAGTACATTAAAAGGCATGCACCCAAGCTGGGATGTCGATGGTGATGGGGTAAATGATTGCGAGAAAGACGGTAGCTGCGATCACACGGTTGACTACAGTCTTCCTCGAAAGTTGAATTAGGCCTTTATTGAGGTCTAATCAGCTCATTATTCAGGTGCTACTTCAAGTGTTGTGAATAATGAGTAGCGTACGTTATCGATATCGGCCTCTGTTGGTTTTTGATCAACTGATGCTTCAATTAGATACATATCGGCGTGAGCGAATGTCACCGTAAAGAAGCCTTTTTTATCGGTTGTTACTTTCACTTCGTCACGCTCGTTGCGGTAGCGTGCACTACCACGAACAATCGCAAGCTCAACGTCGGCAGCTGGTTTGCCATCCATTAATAATTGGAACTTAGCTTCTTCACCAGCAAATAGATCGTTCGGGTGAGTAGGGCCTGAAATTTCTAAGCCTTGACCAAGTAATGTTGGCTTAGAAGTACCATTACGGCTGACAAAAGTATCAACAGTTGCGATTGATTTTACAGTGCGCACGTCGGTTGCGCCTGCTGGTAGGTCTGCTTCTTTTTTACCTGCGAACACACGGCCACGGTTGCCATCTTTGTCTTTATAGAAAGTCATTAGCATTGGCTTTTGCTGCATCGCAATGTGGTAAGTACCGTCTTGCGTTAAGCTCACTGCCGCTGAGTTTTTGCGTTTTAAATAGTATGCGCGAATCGTTTCTTCGACCGGCTTACCATTTGGTGCAAGGGCAACTAATAAGTTGTCGTCATACTCTGCGCCTTTTTCTTTCGGGCGGTATGCTTTATCTGGGCTAAATAACTCATTAGAAATACTGGCATCGATCATCACGTAGTGAGTTTTCTCACCAGATAAAGAAGTGTGAGATGGCATTAACCAACGGGCATGTGCTTGTGCGTAGCCAGATGCAAGTGCTGTGAAGGTCACAGCGCCGATCAGCGCTGTTTTTAATAATTTTAATTTCATTGTTTGTCCTTAATTACTGGTAATGGTAACAAAGCTAGTCGCGAACTCTTTTTCGCCTTTAATTGTGACTTTGCCGTCTTTTGTTAAGTCGATTTCAACGCGGGTGTAATCTCGGCCACCTTCTTCACGTACAACTTCAACATTAAGTAGGTAGCTGCCAGGTTTAACTGGATTACCTTTTAAATCTTTACCTTGCCATTCAATCGTATAAGTACCTGGGCGTTTTGTTGCACCTGTCACACCATCAAAGTTGTCGTTGCTACGACCGGCTTTTCGCCACCACTGACGTAAGTCTTTAAACCATTCAGCTTTTTCGACCCAAAGTGCAATCGTGGTAACGTGTTTACGTTCAGGTGTTTCTAGCCATAACGCCACGTAAGGGCGATGATATGGAGAAACATCTAGCTCAGGTAAGGTAAATTCAACGGTGAGGTTGGGATCTTTTGCAAAGCTCAGAGGGCTGAATAAACAGCTAATTAGTAGAGCAACGAGTAAGTGGGCTTGTTTCATTAAGATACTCCTTTAAGTTGAGGCACCCAAACTAGATAAATAACCAAAGGCGTGGCAACACCAAGAAGCGTTAACCATAGACCTGCGGCACGTTTTTTACGGTTTTGAAAGAGGATAAATAATCCGGTAATAGCAAACAGAATCATCAAAACAGCTGAAATATCAATCACCCAGCTCCATGCTTCACCTGTATGACGGCCCTTGTGTAAGTCGCCGATCAGACTCATAAAGCCACCGGTTTGATAATCAATATTAAGTTCACCGGTTTGAAAATCGATTTCGGCGTAGGCAAAGCCAGCCGGAAGCGGGTAGTCGAGCATTACCAAGGCATCTTCTTTTTCCCACTCAATACTTTTTACATTGCTGAGTGAAAACTGCTGTTGCATGTATTGCTCTATTTCAGGGTAAAGGCTTGGCAATGTGTCGAGGTTTGTTTGCGCTTTTTCAAATAACTCTGCAGAAACAAGTAGTTGGTTCTGACCATTATGTTTATCATTTTCGAGCCAACTAACGTGGTTAAGGATGATGCCGCTGACACAAAATAAAATAAGTAAAAAGAATAAGGCCGTTGAAAGGTATATATGTAAGGCACGGCTAACGCTATAAAAGTTGCGTTTGTTAAATGAGAACATAATGCGGTTTATTCGTTAAAGATACAAATATGATAATGATTTGTATTACTGATAACAAGCGGGTTTACGTTCTTTACATTTCTTTGTGCTAGAAATGAATAGCGAGATAAGCCATAACTGCTAGCTGCGAGCTGAGAAAACAGGCAAGCAACATCAAGCGCATCTGTGTGGTTATATTAACTTGAATTAGGGTTGGTTTATTGGGCGCAGATGGGCGGTTAATTAAATAGGCTAATACGCTTAATTCAATCACTGCCACAAGATACATCACCCAAATGGGTGCGGCACTTTGTAGTAAAAAAGCATATCCGATAGCCATACCAAAACCTGCTAAAAACTTAGCACGGGTAGGAACAACCTTATGCTCTTGCCAAAACCTTAACGGTTGGCCGTATCTAGGGTGGTTTAGCAGCCAGGCCGAGAGTTTGGGTGATGAGCGGGTAAAGCACGCCAATGCTAGTATAAAAAAGATAGTCGTAGGCATCACAGGTAATGCAATACCTATGATACCTAAACCCACCATCAATAACCCGAGTAATTGATAGCAGCCATTTTTATAGGCGTTAAACGCCGCTCTCACATTCATCAATAAAGTTGGGCCTGATAAAACTTAAATCGTTGTAGTGCTTGTTCGATACCTATGATCAAGGTGGTTTGTATTTATTGGTTTTAGCAACATAGTCTACACCATGTTGTTTATTTAACTTTAGCTCAGCTTAATATTATTAGCTAACACTATAGGTAAACTTACTTTAAACAAATGAAAAGCCCAGTTTAAACTGGGCTTGTAGGTCTTATTTTTGGCTATTTCTAGAAATAATAACCAATATTGATATTGAAGCGAGTTTCGGTGTCGTCGCTGTCGCCAGCAATTGAACCGCCAACAAATGGTTGGTTTTTCGCTTGTACAAAATCAAAATAAGTGAATAAGCCACCTGCGGCAACAGATACCCCTGTTACATTCATCCATGTATCTTCGCTGTTATCTGACTTGTCATAAATAATGCCGTAGTCATTATAAAACTGCAGGTTTGTTACCGGACCCCACTCTACAGGTAGGCTGTAAGCGATATTGGCATTAGTCATGGTTGCTTCTGCGGCAATGCTATCGTAAAAAGCATAAGCACCCACAGCCATACGGTCGACGTTGTCGATATCGTAGTTATACTCACCATGCTGAAGCTGGAAATTCCATGGGCCAATAGTACTGTTTAAGTGCAGTGCCCAAGCGTAGTAATCGCCGGCTTTGTCTTCGCCGTCATGCAAACCACCTGATAACGCAGAAACACCTAGCTCGGTGGTGCCGCCGTCATGCTCAAAATGATAGCCATAACGGCCAGAGAAGGTATTGTACTCACCAATCGGATTGGTTGGTTCGGCATAAACACCTTCATCAGCAGAGCGGAAACCGACAACATCATATGAGTAGCGGTCGCTTCTATCGTCTACATAGCCGTCAACACCACCTAGCTCATCATTTTTGAAAAAGCCGAGATCAATTTGCCAGTTATCAGCAATTTTGCGCTTGAATAGAACACCTAAATCATGATCATCTTCAAGACCTATATAATAAGTAGTGCCAAAGAAATAGTTGTGCGAGTTGTAAGGCCAGTTACCAAAAGGCACTTTGGTAATACCTGCCTGCACCTGCCAGTCTTCAGCAAAGTCATAGGCTGCATAGGCATATTTAACTGCAGTCATGTAATCGAAAAAACGGATCTCAGCGTTAAGCTGTACATCACCGACATCGCCTGCAAAATTTAGCCTGAAGATGTCAAAGTCGAAGTCGCCACCGCGGTTTTTATTACCATCGTCATAGGATGTATGGCTGAAGTTGGTACGTACTGCACCCCCAACCTTAATGCCAGATTCTTTTTTAGGAGCTTCAACAGCCGCTGTTTGCTGCTCAAGTTGCTTTTGTTGCTTTGCTACTTGTGCATCAATTTGCGCTTGTTTCTCGGCTTGTTGCTGTGATTTTTCTTCTGCAGCATCAAGTTTGCTTTGCAGTTGCTGCATTTGCTGTTTCAGTAACTGCAGCTGTTTTTGAAGGTCATCAATTTCAGATGCCTGACTAAGACTTGAAGTTGTGCCCAAGGCTATTGCGAGGGCTAACTTTGATAGTTTAAGCATGAATTTTCGCTAGTGTTGGAATGGGTACTACTAAGCATAGTTGATATTCATGCTGAACCCAAGACTAGCCACAGAAAATTAATATTAATCAATCAGTTTTAATTTTTACTGTGGTTCTAATGTCTTGGTGATTGCGCCAACTTCAAGTAGTGGTGAAGCATCAAGCTGATCTGCATCCATCATTGCGGCAATACGTTGCATTGATGAAAGTAATAAGCTTTGTTCCCACTCTTCGAGTGCTGAGAACTTTTCGATGAAGTGCTCTTGCAGAGGTTGAGGTGCTTGTTCTAATAGCTGTTTACCTGCTTCTGTGAGATGCAAACTAACTCGGCGTTTATCTAATTGGCTACGTACACGGGTGATCAGGTTACGGTTTTCTATACGGTCTAAGATATTGGTAACCGTCGCCGGGCTTAAATTTACATTTTGTGCAATGCGACTAGCGGTTATGCCATCGGTTTGTGCAACCTCGTTCATAATCAGTAATTGTGGGCCTGTTAAGCCTGAGGTTTTATTGAGCTGTTTTGAATGAAGGTCGATGGCTCTGATCACTTTGCGCAGCGACACTAGTAGCTCGTCATACTTTTGCATGTTTCTGTCTCTTAAATAAGGCGGCGTGGAACAACCGCAATCGCAAAATATTACACATCTAATAAATTGAGTTCAAATAAATAATAACTATGTGGCTTATAATTTGCGGCCATAAAGGTTGTTATCGTGTTTATTTATTAATTAGAGTAGAAATTAAAACATAAAAGTTGAAATTTAGATGGAGTAATTGTTGTTAACACTTAAAATGCACCTACGAGGTGACACCATCACTTTGTAGTAAAACAATTTATACAAATAACTAAATATTATTTACTAAAAGCCACTGCATTGGGTAAGGTGGATTTTTCTTTCATTAAATGGGACGAATTATGAAGTTATCGCCATCAGTTACGATTGAGCAAAGTGAAACCGGGCTTGAATTTATTAAAGTTGCTAGTGAGTTTTGTAGCGCAACTATTTTTCTGCAAGGTGCGCAGATCACTGAGTTCACGCCAACCGATAAAAAGCCATTATTATGGGTCTCAGAACTAGAAGATTACCAAGAAGGCAAAGGTGTGCGAGGTGGTATTCCGATTTGTTGGCCATGGTTCGGGGTAAGTCAACATGAAGGCTGGCCTGCTCATGGTGTTGCTCGCACAAGTTTATGGCGCGCAGAAGAAGTGAAAGAACAAGACGATTCGATTTATATCAGCTTGTCATTGCCGATGACGCAAGTTGATGAAAAATATTGGCCTTATAAAACTAAGCTGTTAGCAGAATTTATTTTAACCTCTGGTTTAGAACTACGTTTAACAACCACAAACTTAGATAACCAAACTGTACAGTTCACTCAAGCACTGCACACCTATTTCCCAACGCCAGCCATTGAAGAAACAAAAGTAGATGGTCTGCAAGGCGCGAAATACATTGAATTTGCTGAAGGTCCTTTTGAGCAAAATGAGTTAGTGTCGTTCGCGCGTGAAACAGACATGGTTTACACCGAAGCAAAAGACACTCAGCGTATCATTACACCTGATGGCATTATTGAAGTAGGCCGTGAAAATTCAACTTCGTGTGTTCTTTGGAATCCATGGATTGATAAATCAAAACGCCTTTCTAATTTTGCTGATGACGAATACCACGTCATGCTGTGTTTAGAAGCGGCTAATGTCCTTGATGATAGTGTTGAACTTGCACCTGGAGCAAGCCATACACTTGCAACAAAACTACGCTGGGTATAATTTATAACTCAGTGTTAGCACGTAAGGCCGGCACCGCTGGCCTTTACAAGGAATTACCGTGTTTAGTAATCAACAAATAGAAACCCTACCAAAGCATCAAACGATTCAATTCCAACCACTTGCAGATAATGCGATATGGCATGTACAACTAAATTGGTTGTTGTTTTATGTGCCTTTAATGGCCGTGATCATTACAGTACGGCACTTTAATCCAGCCATTAGCGAAGCCATTGCTACACCTTGGCTTTTGGTTTTGCCGTTATTGGTAATACTGTCGATGGTTTACATCCTTTACAGCGTTCGCGCTAAAGGGGTGGCAGTAAGAGAGCATGATATTGCCTTTAAGCGAGGTTTAATTTGGCAACAAATCACTTTATTGCCTATTTCTCGCGTGCAACACACCGAAATTCATCGCGGCCCAATTGAGCGACAGTTAGGACTCGCAACACTCAGGCTTTACAGTGCGGGTGGCATGAGTGCTGATTTACATATCAGCGGGTTAACGGACGAGCAATGCAATGATGTTCGCCAGTTCGTGCAAAGTTATGGTGATAATGCAGCAACTCAAGAAAATGAGCTTGCCGATGAGTGATCAACAATGGCAACGTGTGTCGCCATGGGCGCTACTGTATTTTATTGTTCACTTTGCACTGCGCTTCATAAAAGATGGGCTGCTTAATTTACTGCCTATTTTGGTGTTATTTGTTACGCAAGTTGAGCAAAAGCTGTTTTGGGGGCAAATAGCTGTTGCCGTGGCCTCTTTAGTTTTAGTGCTGTATGCCTTTGCTTATTATCGTAATTTTAAATACCGCATAACGGATGGTCACGAAATACTGCTCAATAAAGGGGTATTTAAAAAAGAGCGGCTAACCCTAAAATTTGCTCGAGTACAGAACGTAAACATTGCCGAACCTTTTTATTTTCAGCCAGTTAATTTAGTTAATTGTATTTTCGATGCCGCCGGTAGTAGTGCTCAAGAAGCTGTGATCCCGGGAGTTAAGCTTAGCTATGCCGAGCAAGTTCGTGAACAAGTTATGGAATTTAAGGCTCAGTTACAACAGCAAGAACAGCCGTCTATTGAGCAGAGCGAAGCAACAGATAAACCGAAAACCTTAACGATCAGCAATGCTGAAATTGCTAAGTTTGGTTTGATGTCGAACATGGCAATATTGGCATTGGCTGCACTTGCTCCATTTATGAATGTGATTTTTGAGTACCTCGAAAAAACCATCATAAATCGCCTAGAGGCCATACTGAATGAGCAAGCTGCGTTCGTTGGTAGTGCCGCTGCAATCGCTGTGTTAATCATGGTTGTTGCCATTGTTTTATGTGCTATTTTACTTTCTGTTGTCATGGCCTTGGTGCGCTTTTTTAACTTTCAGCTGTATTTTCAGGACGATAAGTTTAAGCGTGTGGCTGGTTTATTTGAGCGCCAGCAACTCTCGATCAGCGTGTCGAAAATTCAAAGTGTGCAAATCAAGCAAAATATTATTGCTCGGCTGCTTAATCGCTATACCTTAATTTGTCCACAAGTGAGTAGTGGTGGTATGGCTGCTGGGGTTGCGGCACATAAAAATAAACAAACGTTAGTGATGCCAGTAATCACCAAAGAGCAAGTGCAAGCCGTGTGTGGCTGGTTATTTCCATGGTTTGTTGATTTAACAGAGCTTAACTTTGTTAAGCCTGAGCGCGCTTTACTTTATAAGAATACGTTTTTATATGTGGTCCTACCTACTATATTTTCTGCTTTAATTTTCAATGTCTTATTTGATGCTGCTACGATGCTGTGGAGCATTGTCGTGGGCTTAGTTTTGATGATCGGTGTGTTTTTGAATTATCAAAAAACGGGTGTGGCTATGTATCAACATGACGGCCGCTTTTTTGCCGTATTTAAAACCGGCATGCTGGGTGTGCAGTATCGTGTTTTTGAAATCTATAAAGCACAAAGTGTCACCACAATAAGCACTTATTTAATGCGCCGATCACAGCTTAAAAGCTTGTATATACAACTAGCTTCTGGTTCAGTATCAATGCCTTATTTAAAAGCAGAGCTGGCTGAGCAGTTTGCTGATTTCGCCCTATATGAAATAGAAGGCGTCGAGCGGAATTGGTTTTAAATGAAAATAATTCTCAATATCATTGACCTACTTGGGTTTTTGAGTATACTTTCTCAAAAGCTACAGATGGAGGTTCGCAATGATTTATTTACTACCTATTTTAGCTATTTCAGGTGTTGTCGGATTACTTTGCTATGCTCGCAATAAGAAGGAGTGTAAAGGTCTTTGCGTAAGTTGTGCAGTGACTTGTATTGCTTTGCTTGTGACTGGCGCGATGGCTCTTGCGGGTCTTGGTGCATTGAGAAGCAGTATTATGTTTGCAGCAACAATATTTATTGTTTATCAATTACTAGGCTTGGTTCGCCCACTTAAAATCGAGTAATTTCTTACACTTTTTAACTTCAGCCTTTTTAAAAAGCATCGCATACTAATCCTTAAATTAAGTAACTTGCTAATCAAGGATTGTGATGAAAAAAGCCCTGTTAACTGCGGCACTACTTGCTGCTAGCCACGCTTCAAGCCAAGAAACTTGGCAAACCATTCATACCGAACACTTTAACGTGCATTTTAGTACTGAGAATCAGCAATGGGCCCGTTCAGCAGCAACAGAGCTTGAAATTGTTCGTGATAAGGTTTTAAAACAGCAAAACCGTGCCCTTGATGAAGTGGTCGATGTACTGGTTTTCGACCCGTTTAACGCCTCCAATGGCTTTGCTTTGCCTGTAACTAATAAGCCTTTAATGGCCTTGTTTACTACGCCCCCGCAATCCGACACGATGATTTCTAACACTGATGGCTGGCAGCAGTTATTGATTTTGCATGAATATATTCATTTAGTGCATCTTGCTCAGCCTACTCGAAGCGACGTACGTCAGGTTATTCGTAATAGTTGGGATATTTACGATTTAGTTGATGGCGAAATGCCGCGCTGGGCTGCCGAAGGCTATGCAACGCTGCTTGAGTCGAAAATGACAGGCCGAGGCCGTTTATACGATAACCTTTCAGAAGCAATACTGGTTGAATTTGCCCAGCAAGGTGCGCTGCCACAATATAACCAATTGAGTAGTACCGAAGGAGGCTATTTAGCTGGCTCAATGGCGTATTTAATGGGTTCTCGCTTTCTTGCATGGCTCGAAGAGAACTATTCAGCGCAAACTCTTGATGCAGTTTGGACACGCATGCAAGCGGTTAAAGCACGTGATTTTGATGAGGCCTTTAGCGGGGTATTTGGCGACTCACCTGAGCGCCTATATCGTCGTTTTATTGCCGAATATACTTATAAAGCAATGGCTAAAGAGGTAAGTGAGCAAACACTTACAAGCAAGCTTTGGTTAGAGCTTGATTTATACGCCTCGAACCCTGTTTTAAGTTTAGATAACAGTAAACTTGCTATTGTTGAGCGCAACAAAGATGACGAAACCCGTTTAGTCATTTATAGCACTGATGACAATCAACAGGCTGCCGATGATTTTGCAAAGCAGCAACTAGCGTTACTTGATGATGATCCTGTCGATATCGCAGATAAAGCCCCCAATGTCTTTAAGCGTAAGCAAAAACATGTGCTTCAACAAATTAATAGGCAGGGTATAAAAAACCCGCAGTGGTTAGACGAAAATACTTTGTTTTTCACTGCCACAACAACAGTTGCTAAAGGCTCCATTCAAGGTATTTCTGATTTATACCGCTATGATATCGACACTGGTAAAGTGAGCGCTTTGACTCATCATGCAGGGCTGCGCCGCTTTAGTATTAGTGATAACGGGCAAACTGTTTATGCTGAGCAAACTCAGCATGGTTTCTCTGAGCTAGTGCGCCTTGACCTCAATACGGGTGTTTCTACCCCTTTATTTGAGAAAAGCCTAGAAACGGTTTATGACTATCCATTACTAAGCCCTAATAAAGCTCAACTTGCTTATTTAAAAGCGACATTGAATGCCAATTGGCTGTTGTATATACAAGACTTAAGCTCTCAAAAATCACTTACTGTGCCAATGCCTGAGGGCTATCAGTATCTGTCACAACCTAATTGGCAAGCAGATGGCAAAGGGCTATATTTTGTTGCCGGTAAAAAGAAAGCTCTCGATTTATATCATTATGATCTCCAAAGCAATTCACTACGCCAATTAACGCAAGGCCAAGAAGCTGTTGCACACCCAATGGCAATGAATAATGGTGAACTTTTGTATTTATCGATCACTGCTGAAGGGCCGAATATCAAGCATTTTGCTGAGCAACCACAAGGATTAGAGGTTGTTGAATTTGCTAAAAGTGCGGCGCCACCACGAGGGCAAGTAACGAGCGAAGTATTACCTGAGGCGAAAATCTACCCGCAAAGCCCAACTGAGCCAGCCGATTATGATATTTGGCAGCAAAAACCAACCTTTTCGTTGGCATCTCAGTACTATTCGGCTTCATCTTCACTGCTTACCCTTGGAGTAAAAAGCAATGACTTTTTAAAGCAGCTTAATTTACAGGCAGGCTATAGTGCTGATTTACATGACAAAGCATTAGAAGGGGTATTCGCGGCCGCTAAGTACTCAGCGTTTGATCTAAAATTTAAAGCACTGCTATTTGATTACGACCTTGAATCAGAAAAACAGTACCATTCACAAATGCCGGTAAACCTAAGTAACACAGGGGCGCATTTAGCCATGAGCTACCCGTTGCAGTTTCAGCAGCTTAGTATTACACCGAGTTTGAGCTATAACTACAGTGATTTTAGTAACGGGGATGATCAATGGTTAACCCTTGGACTTGAACAAAAATGGCAATATGATAGACAGCAATATGGTTTTTCTCAGTCCGTAAGTGCCCAGTGGCTATCCGGTGATGCTGACTCGAATAATTGGCAGGGCTATAACTTTGCTACCGTATTGAGCGGTTATGCCTATGATATTCCAGTTTATGTTAATTTTGCTCAGCAATATCGCGATGACAGTAGCCTTGCGCTTGGCGGTTATGAGTCAAACTTAATTAATAATGACACGCAAAGTGGCTTTGTTGTTGCCCCTGAGCTGCCGTTTATTAGTCAAGCAGGTAACCGCTATAAAGGCTATGGCGGGGGTATTAGTTACAAAGATTCATTACCTTGGCTTTATTACCGACAGCATCAGGTCGATAACCGAGTTTATGCACAAAGTTACGGTCTCAAATGGCAAGGAGACTTTAGCTTTGGCATGGGGCCTGCAGGTTTAAATGATGTAAACCTTGATTTTGGCGTCGCCCGAGTAGAAGGCGACGACTTTGAAAATGATTTACGCGCTTGGCTAAGCTTTTATTACTCGTTATAAACTAGTGTTGACCTTTTAAGGCGAAAAGCTTGGCGTGATAAAGTGCTAGTTTTTCGTCTTTATTTTCTATCTCAATGGCTTTTTCTAGCCATTCTTTGCTGCTTTGTTCATTACCTTGCTGATAACTTACAATCGCTAACTCTATATATGGTTCAGATAAATACGGAGCTAATGCGATAGCCTCCTCGAGTTGTTGTTTTGCTTTGTAAAATTGGCCATTGTTACGAGCGTTAATCGCTGTAGCGAGTAACTCGAACGGGTCTTGTCTAAGCATAGCAAGTTGTGAATTGAGCTGCTCTGCCAAAACCTGATCATTCAGTTGCTCGGCCAGCACTGCGTAATTATGTAGTAAATTCGTATCTTTAAAGCCATGCTGCATCGCTGTTTGATAAATATGTTTTGCTCCAGCTAAATCACCCGATTGACGATGTAATACGGCAGCTAAATTGTAAAGCGCAGCAGAATTTGGTGTATATTCATTGGCTTTTAAAATATAGCTGTAGCTCAAATCAAATTGGTTAGCAATAAGTGCGTCGCTTGCTAAGTTGCTGTAATAACGGCTAATTAAATCTTTTAGTTCAGCGCGGCCGGAATAAAAACTACCACGAGCAGGAAAGTAGTCAATGACAGTACCTGGCGGTACCAAATAATTATCTTCTTCACTTAAAGGGGCATAGACTTTGGTGCGAAAATGGCCTGACACATACACTATATTATTTTGCTTACTATAAACAGGCTCACTTGAGACCGCTTGGAAACCAGTTTTGAGCCCGACTAGTTGCGCGTATGCGTGAGTTAAAATTGCTAAACTGATGCAATTGCCTTGCTCATTTTGTAATGCCTGTTGGGCATTTAAGGTGGCGCTAAAATAATTAAAATTACTGAGCTTATTTTCTAAGTATTGATAAAGAACTTGATCATCTCTTAAATAGTCACCTTGGTGTCTTGTGAAATAGTTAAGGAAGCGTTTTTGTTCCTCGGCTGGTAAGGTAAAAAGTTCAGGGTCTTTTAGTTCAACTTGTTGAAAATGTTCATTGTTTAGTAAGCTGGCAACGCTAGGAGGGGGGGCTGACTGTTGGCTTGTACTCTCGCATCCAGCCAAAAAGGAAAATAAAACAATTACATATAAAATTGGCTTCATAGCTTTTCTCTCCTGAATACTATCCGCTCAATGTACCCATATTGCAGTGACTATTCAAGTCAGTCGTTAGTGTCATCAGCTGTAAACAGCTTGTACGGATATCTTGCCAATAGTCAGTTGTATATTTTTTATTCTTTATTGCATTCTAATACTCTCTCATTACAATGCCGCGCTCTTTTAAATCGCTTTAAAAACAGTTGTTTACTGCACTTTCATGGGCGATTTATAAATTGCTAACTTATTAACTAAATTGTAACGAGAGAGGTCTGTTTTGGCGCACTTTTTGCCGATTATTTCATGCTTTATTTTAGCGTTTAGCTTTTATCCGCTTTTAAATAAGATCCGTAAAAATCGCAGTGTGTCGGGCGTTTCGCTGTTAATGATGAGCTTTGGTGTTGCGCAAAGTGTGTATTTCATCACCTTTAATCTGTTTTTTCAGCGTTTTTACATGGTTTTGCCGTTTGTTGTTACCGGCATGCTAAGTGGTGTGATTCTTTACTACTTTGTTCGTTACAATGCTGAACGAAAGCAACGCATGCAGCTAGCTGGGTTATTAGCTATCTCGGTCGTGCCTTTTGGTTTGTTGCTTAACCCTCATTATGAAACAGCAACGGTGCTTAACTGGCTCACCTATGTAGGTTTAGTCATGAGCTCTATTCGTGTTATGCCGCAGACTTATAAAACTATTAAAAGTGGTGATATTAGTAATTTAAGTGCGCGCTACTTCAGCCTACAGTTTGTTGCTGGAAGTTGTGGCCTTGCTGCCGAGCTTGCTATGGCGACACCAAGTGTGTCTCACATACTAACCTTTGTGATGATATTACTGACTAATGCAGCGCAATTAGGATGTATTCAGTATTATAAATCACGCCCTGCAATGGCTTAAACTAAAAAAAAGGCTGCCAAGTGGCAGCCTTTTTTGTGTTGCTAAGATTATGCTTCGAGGGCTTTACTAATTAAGCGATCGATATATTGCTTATGCGCTTTAGCTGCGGTGTCTGCACCCCAAGGCACGCTCATATCAGCAATTTGATTTAACTGATAAAGTGCGGCAGCTTTGGCTAGGTTATCGTGCTTGCTCGCTTTGCCTAAACCAGCGATCGCGATTAGCTGATTCACATATTCAACTTGTAGATTGTGACTTAGGGTGTTTGCTTTTTTGCTGTCTACAAAAATGCTTGCAGTTAAGTCATTCATAAATTGGTTAAGTGAATACTCGTTGCCATACATTGCGCTGTCTGAAATACGCAGCATGACAGCCGGGTGTAATAACTGAGCAAGTACCAGCTTTTGCATACCTAAAATCATGCCATGTGGTTTAGGGTCTTCGTTCTTACCGTAATGATTAAAACCACGACGTTGCTGTAGCAGGTAGTTATACAGTGGCTGCATACTAGCAAGCACATTTGGCGAGAATACTTTGTCGGCTAATACTTGCATTGCATGTTGCTGGCGCTCAAGTGGCACTGGCGTAAATGGTGCGCCATTTTTGTCATCACCCACCACATTACGTTCTACATAAACACCACCAATTTGACGAGATACCACACCTGCTTGTGTTCTGTAGCTTCTAAATAAAATGTTCGCTGAGGTAACCAGCTGTTGGTATGACTCGCCATTAACCGTGGCTTTGTCTTTAAGTTCAGTAAACAACTTATTGATAAGCTCCATACGATCATCAGCATAAGCGGCAGGGTTAGATGACATATCGCCAATCATTACACGTGGGTCGATATGGCGGCCTGGGGCACGCATATCATCAGCATCATTACCAAACGCTAAAGCATGCTCAGATGAGCGTGCGAGAATTTTTTCAAGGCGCTTCTGCTCAGCTGCTTTATCAGCCAATGCTTGGCTGTAGCCGTACTCAATCGCCCAATCATCGTAAGGGCCAGGTTTGGTTTGGAAGATATCACCTTGCTGCATACCAATAGGGGCAATGTTTGCTGGTGCATAGTCCATAACAGAACCCGTTACGATACCTTGCGTTTTACTCTTATCGTGAACTTCTTTTTCATCCCACAAGATAGATGATTTCATATTGTGGTTAAGACCAAGGGTATGGCCCACTTCGTGTAAAACAAGCTGAGTTAAGCCTTGGCGTAAAATCTCTTTGTTTTCAATGCTCGCACCTGTGCCTAAGCCTTTAGCAAATAGCATGTTTTCTTGAATGCTGTGGCCCAATGAGCAATGTAAATCGGTGCTGTTTTGGCTAGTTTCAAGCGTGGCTGCACCTTGAGTATATAAAGTGTCGTACATCCAACGGTTTTTCATGAAAACATACTCTAACATGATGTCAGAGCCTAATATTTCACCGGTTAATGGGTTTGCAAGGGCAGGGCCATAACCGCCAAATGGAGGGCGTGGTGATGCAGTCCAACGTAACACGTTGTAGTTAATATCGCCCGCATCCCAATCAGCGTCATCAGGTTGTACTTTTACTTCGATGGCATTTTTAAAGCCTGCTTTTTCAAATGAGCTATTCCATGCTAGTACTGCATCACGAATAGTGTCTCGCCACTCAACTGGCGTGGTATTTTCAATCCACCAAGTAATTGGTTTAACTGGCTCAGACAGTGCCGCTGTTGGGTCTTTCTTTTGTAAGTCCCAGCGCTTGATGACATCTTCATATGGTGCCCAATCTGCTGATGTCATATTGTCGAATTCGTTAGTGAAATAACCAATACGCGCGTCATCTTGGCGAGCTTGATAATCATTTTTCGGTAACGCGACAAATGAATGCTGTACTTTAATTGAAACGTTACGAGGATCGCTTACGGCTTTTGAACCTCGTACTGTTGGGTTAGCATTAGAAAATACATAATCCACCACAACATCTAGGTTATTTGGGTAAGGGCGCTGTTTAACGATTCGCGATTTTTTGTCGTTTAACTTACCAAGTTTAAAGCGCTTGCTGGCATTTTTATCTTTTGGGTTCGCCCAAGGTGACACTTTATGCAGTGCTTCACTTAAAAAGAGCTTATCAACTTTAAAAGCAATTTTACCGTCTTCTTCTTTTTCGATTTTAATACTCGCAAGCACCGCTTCGCTGATGTTGGCATCGGCAGAGCGTGCTAGGGCTGAGTTTTCATCAAATTTATAGCGCGGTGTTTTGCTAATAATATCAATGCGGTCAAAATATTTACGAAACTCAATTAGTTTTGTCTCACGGTATGCCCCTCTGAAGTGACCTGCATCAGTAACACCATCAACAGTGTGAGCAAAATACACAAATGGTGTATCAAGTTGAGATTGGTCGATCACCATTAAGTTATCGCCGGTTTTCGCATCTTGGTAAATGCTGAAAACACCGGCAAATTCGCTTTTATCTTTGATCATTTCAGCCAGTGTTTTTGGCTTCTTTTCTTCTTTTTTTGTTTCGGCGGCGTGGCCATTCATGGCAAACGCTAAGCTTAGTGCCAGCGCAATGTTTGTTATTTTCATTGTTAACTCGTTCCTTTAATAATTTCTCAATCAAGTTTAATGAATTAACCTCTTGATAAAAGGCTGTTTGTTAACAAGTGTGAAGGTGGTTTTGTAAGCTTTTGATATTAGGTAACTTTTGTTTGTAACAAATTGTTCTTAGATAAGTTTTGGTTTTTGTGTTGCCAATTTATCTTTTTTTGTAACAGTTCCTTACAAATGTCACATTAATGTTTCTGTCAGCTTTGGTATGATAGGGCCAGTGAAAATATTATAGGTGTAAGTTATGCGCACAAGTTTATTAAAATGGATCTTACCGTTTGTTGCATTAATCGTTGGTGTTGCTGGTTTTATGGCAATTAACGCGATTGCTCAAGAGCCTAAAGACAAGGATGTAGTTGATGTGCGTCCTTTAGTACAGGTTGAGCCAGTAGCAAGTGATGATCATCAAGTGATTATTAATAGTTACGGCGAAGTGAAACCGCTTGAAAGTACCTTACTTGCCTCGCAAGTGGCAGGTGAAGTTACAAGCTGGCATCCAAACTTTGTTGCTGGTGGCATCGTAGCGCGTGGTGAAGTGTTATTTACCATCGAAAAAGATAACTACGAAGCAGCTGTACTACAAGCTGAAGCGTCACTTGCCAGTGCTCAAGCGGCACTGATCGAAGAGCAAGCACAAGCTAAAGTGGCAGAGGATGAAGCAAGACGTTACCCAGAGCGTGAGCGCACCGACTTATTCCTACGTAAACCTCAAGTTTTAAGTGCACAAGCAGCTGTTAAATCAGCGCAAGCGGCATTAAAACGTGCCGAGCGTGACCTTGCTCGCTGTGAGGTGAAAGCACCTTACGATGCACTGGTGATCAGCCGTGAAATTGGTGTTGGTCAATACATTAATGTAGGCAGCCAAGTTGCTGAAATTAATAATATTGAAAGTGCAGAAATCATTGTACCAATTGCTGGTTTCGATAGTGTATTTTTACCAAAACGCTTAAAAGGCGTTAAAGCGACCATTATCAATAAAGGCTTAAACAGCTTTACTCGTGAAGCCGAAATTGACCGTGACCTAGGCGTTGTTGATAACGCGACGCGTATGAGCAACTTAGTTGTTCGTGTTGATGACCCATACGGCTTAAAGCACGACGTACAACCTATTAAATTTGGTGCTTACGTTCAAGTGAACTTTGCCGGTGCAACATTACAAAACATCTACCGTTTACCGCAGTCTTTAGTGAATAACCAAACGGTGTGGATTGTGAACGGCGAGAATAAACTTGAACCACGTAAAGTAACCGTAGTGCGTGAAGAAGGTGAGTACTTCTATATCAGTGATGGCCTTGAAGTGAATGACCAGTTGGTTCTAACGCTACCGGAGTATCCGCAAGAGGGTATGGAAGTGAAGATTGCTGGAATGAAAGAAATGACAAGCGATGCAGAAACTGCAGCGGTTGAAAAGCTTTAAGGTAGCACTATGACTGATACAAACACAGAAAAACAGTCTGGCCTTATTGCCTATTTTGCCAATAACTCGGTCGCTGCTAACTTAATGATGGTGTTTATCATCATCATGGGGATCATTAGTTATTTCACTATTCAGCGTCAAATGTTCCCGAATATTGAAATTAACTATATCGAGGTACAGGCCAATTATCCGGGTGCCTCACCACAGGAAATTGAAGAAAGTATTTTGATCAAAATTGAAGAGTCACTAAAAGGTGTCACCGAAATTAAACGTGGTGTATATCGTTCGTTCCGAAATAGTGGCACTGCAAGTTTAGAGATCAACACAGATGCAGAGCTCACGGATGTACTCGATAAAGTGAAACTACGAGTAGACAGTATTGCGACTTTCCCTGCCGGCATGGAGCCGGTGACAATTAGCCAAGTTGAGTTTCGCCAAGACGTGATTGGTATGACGCTAGTGGGTGATATTCCACTGACTGAGTTAAAGCCTGTTGCAAACAAAATTGAAGATGAATTATTGCAGTTATCTAATGTGTCGCTGGTGCAAAACGATGTACCACTTGATGAGATTGCGATTGAAATCGACCCAGATTCACTTCGTCAATACAACCTTACTTTAAGTGAGGTGGCCAGTGCTGTACGTCGTTACTCTGCAAATATTTCAGCAGGTCAATTACGTACTGACGCAGGTATTATCTCGGTACGTGTTGAAAATCAATATTACAGCGGTGATGAGTTCCGCCAGATCCCAGTAAAAATTGGTGCTAATGGCGCGAAAGTGCTTTTAAACGACATTGCTGTGATCAAAGACCAATTCACTGAAGGTGAACGCTACTTTAAATTTAATGGTGAAAATGCCGTTTATTTATCAGTAAAAGCAACCAAAGAGCAAAATATGATCCCGGTTGCTGATTCAGTTAAAGCCTTTATTGAACAAAAGAATAAAGAGCTACCAGCCGGTCTTCGTCTTGTGCCACTGATGGACATGACTTATTACCTCAATGCCCGTTTAGACATGATGAAAACCAACCTTTTCCAAGGGGCTATCTTGGTGGCCATTATGTTGTCTATTTTCTTACGCTTTAAGCTGGCACTTTGGGTAATGATTGGTTTACCTGTGTGTTTCTTAGGTGCAATGATGATGATGCCATTATTTGGTATCAGTATTAATATCGTGTCGTTATTTGCCTTTATTATGGTACTCGGGATCGTGGTCGACGATGCCATAGTCATAGGGGAGAGCGCCTACACCGAAATTGAGAAAAAAGGCGGTGGTGTTGTAAATGTGGTAAATGGCGCAAAGCGCGTTGCTACCCCAGCAACATTTGGTGTCTTAACAACGATTGCTGTATTTGCACCGTTTACATTATCAAGTGGTCCAGAGAGCGCATTCTTCTTTGGTATCGCAGTGGTGGTAATTCTGTGTTTGATATTTAGTTTGATTGAATCGAAACTTATTTTACCAGCGCACATTGCCCATACTAAGTTTCCGCCAATTAATCCTAATAGCTGGCGAGCGCGTTTTAACAAACGTTTCTTTGAGTTTGTAAATGGTCCATATAAGCGTTTTATTGAGCTGTGTGTTGAATGGCGCTGGTTTGTACTATTTGCGTTTATCGGTTTATTGATTTTGACGTTTGGCTTAATTTCTTCAAACCAAGTGCGTGTGGTACCAACACCAAAAGTACCTCAGGACTTTCCGCAAATTCGTTTAGAAATGAATGAAAATGCCTCGGATATGCAAACAATTAATGCTATTCGCGAAATCGAAGCCATGGTTAACAAGGTAGACCAAGAAACAGAACGTGAATTTGGCCAAAAGCTAATTCGCGATATCTTAGTGTTCAACCAAGGTCGTACTGAAGCACAATTACTTGCTCCGCTGGTAGATGAAGAGCTTCGCCCTTATAACGCATTCGAACTATCTCGTCGTTGGCGTGAACAAATGCCAAGCATCCCAGGTGTGAAATCACTGCAAATTTATGATGATGTAAATGGCGGTGGTATGGATGGTGAGTTTGGTTACTTACTTTATGGCCCAGATATCGATACCTTAAATGAGGCAGGTCGTCGTTTCATCCAACTATTACAACAGCAAAAAGGCTTGTTTGATATTAGCTCGACTATCGATCCGGCGAGTAAAGAAGTGCAATTAAGCTTAAAACCAGTGGCATATGATCTAGGTTTAGACCTTGCCAACATTGCTAACCAAGTAGGTGCAAGTTTCTACGGTGGTGAAGCTCAGCGTGTTATTCGTCGCGGTGAAGAAGTGCGTGTTATGGTTCGTTACCCGAAACTAACACGTGAAGCGTTTGCATCATTAAAGCATGCTGTTATCACAACGCCTGCAGGTCAAGAGGTGATGCTGGGTGATGTTGTTGAACTGAACGAAAAACCAGGTATTAGCTATATTCGCCGTGAAGGTGGCTATCGTACTGTGTATATCTACGGCAGTATCGATGAAGAAGCGATTGAACCGGGTGAAGTGGTTAAGCAAGTTGATGAGAACTTGTTGCCACAGTTAAAAGAAGAGTACCCGTCAGTTAAAACTGAGCTAGGCGGTTCAATTGAAGAGCAGCAGGCGCAAGCTAATGAGCAAATCATGTTCTTCATCGGCGGTATGATTTTAGTGTATATCTTGCTTGCTGTACCGCTTAAGAGCTATTCGCAGCCTCTAATTGTTATGTCGGTTATTCCATTTAGCTTAACCGGTGCTATTTGGGGTCACTTCTGGTTTGGTTTAGATATTAGCTTGATGTCGGGCTTTGGCTTGATTGCTGCGGCCGGTGTTGTAATTAATGACTCGTTAGTTATGACCGACTTTGTAAACCAAGCACGCCGCGAAGGTATTTCAACTCGCCAAGCGGTTATTGAAGCAGGTTGTGCGCGCTTTAGAGCAATCACCCTGACATCAATTACAACCTTTGCCGGTGTACTACCGATTATGTTCGAAACCAGCTTGCAAGCTAAGTTTGTAATTCCAATGGCGGTTGCACTTGGTTTTGCGGTTATGTTTGCAACTCTAATCACTTTAGTGCTAGTACCTTGTTTGTACATTATCATGAGTGATGTAGGTAATGGCTTTTTGAATATATTCCGTTCTGGTCACCGAGTAACGACCAGAAGAAAGCTGGTGAAAGACTAAAGCTCTTTCTGTTTTAAAGCCAACCGAGCGGTTGGCTTTTTTGTTTCTGCATCTTTTGCTAGTAACTATTTGCTATATAAGACCTTTGGTTACATTCTTTTGTTTGATTTGTGATTCGGTCGCGATTATACTCAGTCTTGTTTTTGGCAAACTAACTGAAAAGTTAGGACGCAAAGTTTCCGGTCTAAGGTTTTAAACTATGATAGCGGGACCGCTGATAAGCACATAATCTAGTGCTTTGGATCTTTTGCCTCAAACTAAAAAGTATTTATTTTGTACGGTTGTTAGATAATGCCTATTAGTTGTTCTTAGGGTGATACTTTGTTTATGCATACGTCAATGGCCTCCGGGAAGTGGTTGCCGATTGGTTGCTTGAATCATCATACCCAACTATTTGTTGGTGATAGGGTGATTGTGACCTTTTATGACATGCAAGGAGAGCTAGTCGATTTATCATTCGAATATCCAATAGTCAGTACGGATCAAGGTGAGCCTCATAATTGGCCGCGCTCCGTTGCTGAGCATATTAATGTGCATATTCCGCTAGTAAAAGCTGGAAAAATGACTGATCAAGGTTTAGTGGTAGCCTATCGCTCAAACCAAATTTATGCCCTAGAAGGCTCGGGTATTACGCATGTAAAAGTGGCGTTTAATTGTATCGCCAAGTGTGAAGAGCGAGTAAAAGATAGTCTGCAAGATTATGACTATGTTTATCCTCAAGCATGCAACGATTACAGTGCAGGAATTAAGGTTTTACAACCTAAAACAGGCCATATTTATATGTGTAAACCATGGCCATTTAGCGAGTTTTGTCGTGTTAAAGATTCACACAATCCGCTATTTGAACCAGGTGTAGGAAAAAGCTGGGCTATGGCTTGGCAGCAAGTTTCACATTAAGAGTTTCCCCCTAAATGCTATTTTAGCATTGCTTAGCCCACTCAATTTGAGTGGGCTTTTTTAATACCAACCCGCAATAATACTTAATCATTTTGAGGGATTAAACCTGTCGTTAACTGCGTTAAAAATTTCTCATTTAGAACAACTAAATAACGAAATTTTTGCCTTGTTATCAACGAGGTTTTATTGCCTCAAAATAGACTACTTAATTAAGCTGATTGGTATAATTCTGTGATAAACTGCCAGCAATTCGTTTTTTATTTTGGTTTTTTCTTGTGTCGTCAAATTCGTATTCTTTGTCTTTATTAGCGCATCCTCCTGTTGCAAAAAAACAGCCTCATCCATTAACTACTCATCAACTAACTCGCACCGATAACTATTATTGGATGCGTGATGATGAGCGTGAAAATAAAGATGTATTAGCGCACTTAAACGCCGAAAACGATTATTGCGATGAGCAACTCGCCGATATAAAACCACTGCGCGAACAATTATTTAATGAACTAAAAGACCGCATTGTAAAAGACGACAACACGGTACCCGTGAAAGATGGCCAATATTGGTATCACTCAGAAGTACGTGGCGACGATGAATATGCACGCCATTATCGCAGTAGCTCAATAGAGGCACGCGACAAGCACTTGCTGTTAGATGTAAATCAATTAGCTGGCGATTACGAATTTTATGAATTAGGCGAAGTTGCAATTAGCCCTGACGAGCAGCTACTTGCATACTCTGAAGACACTGAAGGTCGTCGTATTTATACCGTGCGTTTTAAAAATATTGCCAGCGGCGAGATGTTTAGTGATGTGCTGGAAAACACCGAAGGCCAAGTGGTGTGGGCTAATGATAATAAAACGGTGTTTTATGTGAAAAAAGACCTGCAAACCTTATTGGGTTTTCAGGTTTACCGCCATGTTTTAGGCACCCCGCAAGCTGATGACGTACTGGTTTATGAAGAGCAAGATAAAAGCTTCTTTATGGGGCTTGGCAAAAGCCGCGATGAAAGCCTGATCATAATTGACCTTGCGACCACAGAAACAAACGATACTTGGGTGCTTGATGCCAATAATCCAGAAGGTGGATTTAGCGCCTTAATGCCACGCGAAGAAGGCCATGAGTTTGATGTCGATAAGCTAGGTGATACCTTTTACATTGTGACCAACTGGCAAGCGAAAAACTTTCGTTTAATGACCGCGACGCAAAGCACCATTGCCGATAAACATCGTTGGCAAGAGCATACAGCACATCGCGAGAACGTATTGTTAGAAGGGGTCGAGATTTTCGATGACTACCTTATCCTCACCGAGCGAGAGCTTGGCCAAACACGTTTTGTAGTGGTGGATCAGCAAGCCGAGCGTCTTACTTTAGAGTTTGATGACCCTTGTTATTATGCTGCAATTGCCATGAATCCAGAGCCGAATGTGAGCTCTGCGCGTATTTACTATTCAAGCTTAACTACGCCAGGTTCTTTGTATGATGTTGATTTAAAAACAGGTAACAAAACCTTATTAAAACAACAGCAAGTATTGGGTGATTTTAACCCAGAGCATTATCGCTCAGAACGTTTAATGGTTACTGCAAGGGATGGCGAACAAGTGCCGGTTTCTTTGGTTTATCGCATTGATAAATTTAATAAAGATGGCACTAACCCAGTACTGCAATACGGCTATGGCGCGTACGGCATTACCATCGATCCAAGCTTTTCAAGCAGCTCACTAAGCTTGCTTGACCGAGGCTTTGTTTATGCGATTGCACATATTCGTGGTGGTGAAATGCTAGGGCGTCACTGGTATGAGCAAGGTAAAAAGCAATTTAAGCAAAATAGCTTTAGCGATTTTATTGATGTTACTCATGCGCTTACTGAGCAAGGCTATGCACACTCAGAAAAAGTATTTGCGTCTGGTGGCAGTGCTGGCGGTTTATTAATGGGTGCTGTGGTTAACCAAGCACCTGAGCTTTATTTAGGTATCGGTTGTCATGTGCCATTTTTAGATGTGCTAACCACTATGCTTGATGAGAGTATTCCACTGACGACCAATGAATACGACGAGTGGGGTAACCCAAATGATCCTGCGTTTTATGATGTGATTCAGGCTTACTCGCCGTACGATAATATTAAGCCGCAGGCTTACCCTAATATTCTCGTTACCACCGGGTTCCATGACTCTCAAGTGCAATACTGGGAGCCAATGAAGTGGGTTGCTAAGCTACGTGAGCTTAAAACCGATGACAACATTTTGGTATTTAAAACCGACATGGATGCAGGCCATGGTGGTGCATCGGGTCGCTTTAAAAGCCTTGAAGAAAAGGCATTAGAAATGGCCTTTTTTATTGCTTTATTATCGAATAAAGGCTTAGATAAATAGGTAAATAAATTTTATAAGCGTAAACTTAAGTTGTATTTCAAAGGGGTAAGCATGTTTAAAGCCCATGGTGATTGGCGTTATTTTGTTGAGCCGCCGGTGATTTATGTGGAAATGAGTGGCAGTTTTAATAAAGAAGCCGTTGCTTCATTTAGTATTGAAGTTGCTCAAGAAATCATGAAGTACCCAGAGTTTTCAATTCAGTATGCTGTGGTTAATTTGGAACAATTTGAATTAGCAACTGCCGATAGTATTGAAACTGCTAAGGTATACTTTCAGGCTGTCAAAGCACGAGGCTACAAACGCGTTGATTACATCAAAGCGAATATCATTGCCCGCAATTTATTAGAAACAGTTTGGTCTGGTGTCGAAATGGATATTAACTTTCACCAAGACGCTGAAAGCTTTTTTCAAATAAGACCCGAGTACGATAATTTAAGAAAGTGGTTAAAATAATACCTTCTGAATATAAAAAAGCCCTCAAGAGAGGGCTTTTTCGTGTCAATTCTGAATATTAACCTAGGTAAGCTTTTAACATCCAAACAAGTTTCTCTTGTTCTTTAATGTAGTCGCCCATTAATGATGCTGTACCTTCGTCATCTGCATCACCAGCTTGTGCTAAGATTTCACGCTGCATTTGAATAAGCGTGCTGTAACCTGCTAAAAGGTTTTCTACTGCAGCAGTGCCTTCAGTGATATTTTTAGCTTCACTGATCTTACTTGCTTCAATGTATTCAGAGAATGCATGTACCGGTGTACCACCTAACGTTAAAATACGCTCTGCAATCTCGTCTACTTTCTCAAGTAGTAAGTTATAAATTTCTTCAAATTTAAGGTGTAATTCAAAAAAGTTACGACCTTTGATATTCCAATGAAAGCCGCGTGCGTTCATATATTGAATTTGGTAGCAGCTTAGTAAAGAGTTTAGTGAATTTACGATATCTTCACTTTTTGCGCTGTTTAAACCAATTGCATTTACCTGTGACATAGATTGCTCCTCAAAAAAACCGTTAAGTGTTTACTTGCTAGTGCTTGGTGTTAAGTATTAGCCATCTTGGTTAATCTGTAAAATGGTTTAATTCGAACACAGTGATAGGTTTTACCTATCAAAGGTTGGTGTTGTCCATTTATGCACTATCAATATAACTTTGAATTACTTTTAATAGACTTGGGGCAACTGAGCAAAAAATCGACCTTATTTTACGAATATTTTAAAATTAGGCAGAAAGTATGATCTAAAACAAGGTTTGCACCTGCTGAGAAACACGCTGATTTAGAACTTGATTTAGGTCAAAAAAACAACGAACCAGAAGCGCATAATGACTTTACCGCATTTAACCAGGAGAAGAAAAATGGACGGTAAAACAGTTAAAGAAAACAAAGCTGAAATAGTCGTTGTCGTGATCGCATTACTTGCATTTGTTATCGGTTTGGTAGGTCATCTAGCAGGTGCTAGCTTCGCAAACTTTGATACCTTTGGCTATATTGCAGCACCTGTACCATTGATCTTAGGGATCATTGTTTTAATCTCATATAAAGTGGCTGCAAGTGCTGAAGATTAAAGTATCACTCACTTTGATTTATAAGCTTAATAATGTAATCCATCACTTGGCGTGAGTAGATCATACTGGTGTGACTCAAATGAAACACCTTATGTTCTGCCATGCCATTGAGCTTGGTTTCATCTATCAAAACTGTACCATCAGAGACGCTGCCTTTAGCAATCAGTGGCATTAGCCCAATTGGTAAGTCACCAGCAATACTATAAAGCTTGGCATCAAACGGCCAATCGCCATTCTCAGGTAATAAAAACTCCACGCTATTTTTTAACAGCATTTCAAAGCCCTTTTGCTGCATTTGCTTAGCAATATGACTGCCTTTATGCGGGGTGCCTAAGGTGATCACCTTTTCAACGTGGCGACTTTGAAGAGAATTGGCCTCTAAGTAAGCGCGAGCAACCAAGCCGCCCATAGAGTGGCAAACTAAGGCGGTAGGTTTACCACCGATAAAGCGATCAATCTTATCGAATATTGCCGCTCTATCGGGAGAGAGCGTGTTATAGGTCAAATTGAGTATTTTTAAACCTGACTTTTCAAGACGCGCGCACAGTGGGCGCATCACAAAGCCTGACATATAAAGTCCGTGTAATACTACAACTTGCCTAATTGCCATCGCATTCCTTACATTAACTGTTGCGGTTTAATTTCGATATTTGCTGTATCTGAGCTAACCCATACTTCACCATCTTGAATGGTAATAGTGAGCTTAATATTACGATCAGCTAAGTCGGCTAATGCCTGAGTCGCGGCATAATCGAGACTAAAAATACTTAAGTTTTTAAAATCATACAACTTAGGTTGATGTTTTTGCCACCAAATCGCTTGGTTATTTTCGCCGTAGGTATATAAAACAACTTGCTTCGACTTATTGCAGGCTTTTTTCAGGCGTTTTTCGTCTGGTAGTCCAAGCTCAACCCATAATTCAATTTCTTCGCTATAGTTAATGTGCCAAAGCTCAGGCTCATCATCGGCGCATAAGCCTTTAGTAAACTCTAGGCCTTCACGGGCATTTAGTGCAAAAGCCAACAAGCGGATCATCAAGCGTTGTTCGGTTTCTGATGGGTGTTGTGCCAGAGTTAAATTGAAATCTTGATAAATGTGGCGGTCCATATCGCTTAACGATAATTGCGCTTTAATAATGGTTGATTTAAGAGCCATAACTGCTTACTTGAAAAAATTTGCGTCATTATAGCGCAATTCGTTGCCGAGCCAGTTAAAATACCGTGAAATTATCTTGTAGGAGTTAAAAATGGCCATCCAGTGGTTCCCGGGTCACATGAACAAAGCCCGAAACGAAATTAAAGAAATCATGCCACAGATGGATGTGATCATTGAGGTACTTGATGCCCGTATTCCTTACAGTAGTGAAAACCCAATGGTTACTGCGCTGCGTGGCGACAAGCCGGTGATCAAAATCATGAATAAGGCGGACTTGGCAGATCCTAAATTAACGCAAGCTTGGAAAGACTACTTTGAGCAGCAAAGTGGTGTGAAAGCGATTGATTTTGGTAATGATAAAGCAGGTGAAGTGCACCGTATTAATGAGCTTTGTAAAAAATTAGTACCGCATAAAGTAGGCGCTGATAAACAAATTAAAGCCATGATCATGGGTATTCCAAACGTTGGTAAATCAACTCTTATTAATACCTTGGCCGGCCGTATCGTGGCAAAAACAGGTAATGAACCTGCGGTAACCAAAGCGCAGCAACGTATTAAGCTTGACGATGGCATTATGCTTTACGACACGCCGGGAATGTTATGGCCTAAAGTAGAGAACGAAAACTCTGGTTATCGTTTAGGGGCAACCGGTGCTATTCGTGATACCGCTATCGACTACGAAGAAGTGGCAAGTTACACCGCTGAATATTTACTGCATGCATACCCAGAGCTTTTAAAAAGCCGCTATAAAATTGATGAGCTACCAGAGTCTGACTGGGAGTTTGTTGAAATGGCAGGTAAAAAGCGTGGTTGTATCCGCGGTGGCAATCAAATCGACACTTACAAAATGTCTGAAATTCTTATCAACGAATTACGCGATGGCATTATTGGTCGTATTACCATGGAAACACCGGCCATGCGTGAAGAAGAAGAGCAAATGGTTGCACAGCTTCGCGCTGCTGCAGAGGCGAAAAAAGCCGCTAAAGAAGAAGAGAAAAAACAACGCCGTGCACGTGCACGTAAGAACCGTCGATAAAGTTAACGCATTAACTTTTAGACATAAAAAAAGCCCTGCAAGGGCTTTTTTAGTTTCATATCTACCGTCACCGATATGAGCAATGTAGCAAGTAAAATAAGTAGGGTCGCTTATATGTCGCCAATATCAAGGGGCGTTGCGATTAGCAACATATAAGCTAAAGCTTTAACGTGGCGACACGCGTTTCTGGGGAGAAACAAATTCAATCTCAACAAGTCATCATACTTCGCTTGGCTTGTTGAGATTAATTATCAATTAGGTTTGTGATGCTGTCAATACTTTTTTGAAAATAATTCTCATTTAGTTTTGTGGCAGGTTTTGTACATATTTCAGACATAAAAAAAGCCCTGTAAGGGCTTTTTGAGTTTCATATCTACCGTCACCGATATGAGCAATGTAGCAAGTAAAATAGTAGGGCGATCACCTGTTGCCAATATCAAGGGGCGTTGCGATTAGCAACAGGCGATCTTAGCTTTATCGTGGGCCACACGTGTTTCAGGGTCGAGAAACAAATCAGTTTATTCCGAACAAGTCATAACACTTTATTGTCTTGTTGATAGTGATTATCAATTAGATTTACGTATCTGTCAATACTCAATTGAAAATAATTCTCATTTCTTTGTGTTTGTTTTTTAAACTTCCGTAATACAATGCATTAGCACTAAAGTTAGGCTGTAAATTACGTGCAATAAAAACTATGCTGGGGCTATAACAATTAAAATAATCACATGCGATGTTCTCAATTTGGTCAATAAGCCTTCTTGCAATTGTATACCTGGCAATTTTATTTGCGGTTGCAGGCTGGGCTGATAAAAGAAAAGTATTGCCTTTTAAAGGCTTAACCTATGGTTTATCACTTGGGGTGTATTGCACCTCTTGGGCGTTTTTTGGTACCACAGCACAAGCTGCATACAACGGCTGGTGGTTGGCTCCGACCTATGCTGGCACTATTTTGCTATTCATTTTTGGCTGGCAAGTCTATTGCCGCATAGCGCATATTTGTCGGCAGCAAAAAATAACCTCAATGGCAGATTTTATTGCGACCCGATATGGTCAGTCGTCCAGTTTGTCTGGGCTCATTTCATTGATTTCAGTGATTGCCATTGTGCCCTATATCTCTTTACAGCTAAGTGCAACTGCACAAAGTATCAACTTACTTACCGACCGTGCTGCCACACAAAGCCATGAAGTATGGGCCGATAGTACTTTTTACATCACGATTGTATTGGCTCTGTTTGCTATTTTATTCGGCGCGAGGCGGTTAAAACCCAGTGAGCATAACCCAGGATTGATTGCCAGTATTGCCTTTGAATCTGTGGTTAAGTTGTTGGCGTTTTTAGCGGTGGGTTTGTATGTGTGCTTTGCTCTATTCGACAGCCCAGTGGCGCTGTTTGACAAAGCGCATGACCTAAATATTGATCAGCAAGTGGCTGCAACGCAAAGTCCAACTTATGTGTATGTTGCTCATACTTTGCTTGGTATTTTGGCGACCTTATGTTTGCCAAGACAATTCCACATGAGCTTTATCGAAAAAAATAACGATAAAGAGCTGGCTTCGGCACGTTGGCTATTTCCGATTTACCTATTACTTATTAACCTGTTTATTCTACCGATAGCATATGCCGGATTAATTTACTTTCAAGGTCAAGAAGTCGGCTACGACACCTTTGTATTGGCTTTACCTATGGCGGCTGATGATGCTTTTGTGGCGTTATTAGCCTTTTTAGGTGGCTTTTCAGCGGCAACCAGTATGGTGATTGTGTCTTCAATTGTGCTTTCAGTGATGATCACTAATGACTTTATTAACCAGTTTATTTTACGCCGCTCGCAACTTACATCGAGCAGTCGCGGGCTTGATAAAAATAATCTATTACATGCGCGAAAAATCGTTATCGTATTGATTTTATTGCTTAGTTACTTCACTCACCGAGTGCTGGGCGAAAGTACAACCCTTGCCAATGTGGGTTTGATGTCGTTCACCTTAGTCGCGCAATTTTCGCCGGCCATGATCATTGGCTTATGGTGGCGACAAGCATCGTGTCGCGGTGCGCAATTGGGGATTTTAAGCGGCTTTATTATTTGGGGATACACACTTTTACTGCCGAATATCGCCGGAGGTTTAGGAAGCGATAGTTTATGGCTTGTAAATGGACCGTGGGGAATAAGCTGGTTAGCGCCAACCGACTTATTCTCATTAGGCATGGAAAGCATTAGCCAAGCTTTATTGCTATCGCTAGGTGCGAACTGTTTAGTGTATTTCTTAGTACCGTTATTTAGTCGAGCAACCTTAGCTGAACGCTTGCAGAGCAATAAGTTTGTGTCGCAGCTGAATGATTCGAAGGTTAGTAATCATCTACAGCCTTTGAGTTACCATGACCTAGGTGCGCTAATGCAGCGATTTGCCGAAAAAGAAGCGGCGCAGTCTTTGGTAAATCATTACTTTCCAGATGATAAAAGTAAGTGGAAGCGCCCTGCCAATGTTGAGTTAGAACTATTAGTTGAGCGCGAGATGTCAGCGGTGATCGGCGGCGCATCGGCACGGCTTATTTTAGATGTGGCCAAAATGTATGGTACGCCCCGTTTTGCAAGTTAATAACTAAAAATAACGGAGATGGTTTGCGCTAATGTATTCAGAGTCTATTAGAGACTTTCATTAGTCCCAGCTCTACGATGAGATCTGCGCCAGATT
>NZ_JAKGBA010000012.1:0-91121 GCF_021532495.1 Pseudoalteromonas sp. Cn5-37
TATGGCGTGAGGCCCGAAGGTCCCCCACTTTGGTCCGTAGACATCATGCGGTATTAGCAGTCGTTTCCAACTGTTGTCCCCCACCATAAGGCATATTCCCAAGCATTACTCACCCGTCCGCCGCTCGACGCCAGAGGTGCAAGCACCTCTTCGTTTCCGCTCGACTTGCATGTGTTAGGCCTGCCGCCAGCGTTCAATCTGAGCCATGATCAAACTCTTCAATTAAAAGTTTTTTGTTTGAAGTAAACTTCAAACCATGCTCAATGAATTCTGATTGTTTGTTTCTACTTTTTAAAAAAGTAAAATCAAAACGAATTGACTATATAGTCACTCAGTTACATTTGAGACTCTAAATTTGTTTGCGTCACTTAGTAAACTAAGCTTCGCTGTTAGAACTCAATCTGTACGAGTGCCCACACAGATGATTGCTTTATATTGTTAAAGAACATTTGAGATACTTTTGCGTCTCAAGGGCTGTGCATTCTACGCAAGCCGTTATTTTTGTCAACACTTAATTTTGAGAAAAGTTTATTTTTTCAAAACTCAGTCTTACTTGACTCAACCAACTCGTCGTTTTGCTTTTTTGTAAGCAGTCCGCCGTGTCGGTGGATGCGCATTATAGGGAGATCCGAATTGAGATCAACTGTTTTTTGAAGTTTTTATGAAAAAAATGACTGTTCGCGCAAAATACGAACGAAACGCGTAAAAATAGCACTAAAAAAGGCCCCAAAGGGCCTTTTAACGTTATTTTACTATAAGCTTCCAACCTACTTTTGCTTGTAGCTTGGACTCTAGTTGTAGTTCACTGGCCATTAATGGGTGATATTTTAACCAATCGCCATCAAATGTCAGTGTGAGGGTGTTTTCATTAACACTAAGATCTATTGCTGGCAGTACATCATCTTGGCGACGCATTGATAAGATCACGGCGATCCGAACAACTCTTGTTAAACATTCTGCGAGCACTTGATGACAACCTAAGTGAGCAAAGCTGTTTTTAACAAGATCAGCACGATGCTCATTAGCAACAGCTGTGATCAGTTTATGCTCAGATTGTGAGAATCCTGGCATATCTGTGTTTTCTATAATGTAAGCTGTGTGTTTATGATAAAGCTTATACTCTATCAGTAAGCCAATCTCGTGCAGTTTTGCAACCGTTCTTAATAATGCGATTGCGTTATCATCGATTGACTGCCATTGCCCCATGACGCTTTTTGCCAATTGCTCTGCTAGTTGCGCAACACGGCACGCTTGTTTTTGATCAACATGATAGCGATTCATTAAGCCATCAACAGTTCGTTTTCGAATGTCGTGGTTATGAAGCTCTGGCACCATGCTGTATAAAACACCTTCGCGTAATGCGCCGCGAGCAAGACCCATTTGTTTTATATCTAACGATTCAAACAATGCGATCAAAATAGCGAGGCCAGAAACAAACACTAAACGGCGCTCTTCGCTCAAACCTGCAAGCTCAAGATCAGCAATAGTGTCAAATTGTACTGATTGCTCTTTAATAGCGAGAAGTTTATCAAGCGTTAAAAGCTCATCTTGGTTTTGTGCAACCATGATTTCTTGGATCGCTTGCACTGTGCCTGACGCACCGCTCGCAATTTGCCATCCGGTTGCTTGGTATTCATCGACAATTTCTGCAACCACTTCACTTGCAGCTTTAATTGCAGCAGCAAAGTTTTCGTTACTGAGCTTTTGATCTTTGAAGTAGCGTTCTAGGAAGGTAACACAGCCCATGTGTAGGCTTTTATAATGCAGTGCATCAAAACCCTGACCGATAACAACTTCGGTACTGGCTCCGCCAATATCGATAACCAGTTGTTTACCGCTACAAGCAGAGGTGTGCGCCACGCCTTTATAGATTGTCTTAGCTTCTAACTCACCGCTGATGACATTGATTTTATGACCAAGGATCTGTTCAGCTTTATGCTTGAATACATCAGCATTAGTAGCAAGACGTAAAGTTGCGGTCGCAACAATTGTGATGTTTTTCTTTGGTATGTCTTGTAGACGTTCAGCAAACAAGGCTAGGCATTCCCAACCTCGTTGCATGGCTTCAGTGCTAAGGACGTTGTTTTCATCAAGCCCTGCAGCAAGCCTTACTTTACGTTTTACTCGACCGATCGTTTGCAGACCGCCAGCAATCGATTTAGCGATCAGCATATGAAAGCTATTTGATCCTAAGTCGATTACTGCATACACATTTTTTTGCGGTTGAAGTTGCCCCACCGTTCAAAAACCTCTAGTTACTACTAAGTCTTCAATAACGGTCGTTTATCACGACCGCGATTTCTGGTAACTATTATTTGGTCGACGTCCGTTGTTATTACGATTACGTGGGCCTGTAGAATAGTTCCGCTTTTTCTGAATAGTAGGCTTAGTTAAATCATCAAGCAATGCACTTTTATCATAATGTGATAATGGAATGCTGTGTTCTATATATTGCTCAATTTCGTGGAGATTATAGGCATACTGTTCACAGGCAAAGCTAATAGCGTGTCCTGATGCACCTGCACGTCCGGTACGACCAATACGGTGTACATAGTCTTCACAATCATCTGGCAAATCAAAATTAAATACATGACTTACTTCTGGGATATGCAAACCACGAGCTGCAACGTCTGTTGCTACTAAAAAGTCTAAATCGCCTTTGGTAAATTGAGCCAAAATTGATTGACGCTTTTTCTGGTTTACATCACCGGTTAATAAACCAACTCGGTGACCATCGGCTTTCATCCATGCATAAACATTCTCACAACTGTGTTTCGTATTTGCAAACACAATCGCTTTATCTGGCCATTCTTCTTCAATTAAAGTTAACAGTAACTTAATTTTGTCATCTTGCGATGGATGGAATAGCTCTTCTTGAATACGCTTACCTGTTTTTACATCAGGCTCGACTTGTACGTGCTCAGGGTTAGTCATATGTTCAAACGCTAATTCCTGCACACGATATGACAAGGTTGCAGAGAATAATAGGTTTAATCGCTCAGACGTTTCTGGCATACGTCTAAACATATAACGAATATCTTTTATAAAGCCTAAATCGAACATACGATCTGCTTCATCAAGCACTACAACCTCGATTTCATTGAGGGTATAACAGCCCTGCTTGTATAAATCGATAAGGCGTCCAGTAGTCCCAATTAAAATATCAACGCCTTTTTCTAGTTGTGCACGTTGTTTTTCGTAATCTTCGCCACCATATACTAATCCTAAGTTAAGATTACAGTGTGGCGCTAAAATTTTTGCATCTTTGTGTATCTGAATCGCCAGCTCCCTTGTTGGGGCCATGATCAGGGCTCTTGGATGTTTACTAGATGCTTTGCTAGATTGTAATAACCGATGGCACGTGGCGGTTAAAAACGCCAACGTTTTGCCCGTACCTGTTTGTGCTTGGCCCGCAATATCGCGGCCTTCACAAATAAAAGGTAGGCATTTTGCTTGAATGGGTGTGCAATATTCAAACCCATTTTCGGTTAAACCGGCAACCACTTCCGGTGCGATAGCAAAGTCTGAAAACTTTTTATCGGTCAAATGTGTCTTAGTCATAGCGTTTAAGCATAACGTTTAAACTTGCAATAAGAAACAAGAGTGTTTAAATACGCATTAAATATTTCGCCTAACTAATCGGAGATCGCAATGAGCGAGAAAATTATTCAATTAACTGACGATAGCTTTGAAGCTGACGTACTACAATCAGACAAACCTGTACTTGTTGATTTTTGGGCTGAATGGTGCGGACCTTGTAAAATGATCGCCCCTATTCTTGACGAAGTAGCTGGCGAGTTTGATGGCCGAGTTACCGTTGGTAAACTTAACATCGACCAGAATGCAGGCACACCACCAAAGTTCGGTATCCGTGGTATCCCTACATTACTTCTTTTCAAAGATGGCCAAGTTGCAGCAACTAAAGTTGGTGCTCTTTCTAAGACTCAATTAGTAGAGTTTTTAGAAAACAACATCTAATGAAAATATAAAAAAAGGGCTTTTTGCCCTTTTTTTAGCTTTATTTTGTTTAAAGACTGGACGCCTTGCTAGTGACCTGCTAGTTTATAAAGCCAACTAATCCTTAGTTATACCAACAAACCTCACTCATGTATCAAACGATGATTTTGAGTATGACAATTGTAATAAAGAACCCACCAATATGCATTTACGCGAATTAAAAGACAAGTCTATAAAAGAGCTTGTAAACTTAGCTGAGTCCATGGGGCTCGAAAACGTAGCCCGTTTAAGAAAACAAGACATCATTTTCGCCATCCTTAAAGCGCACGCTAAAAGCGGTGAAAACATCTATGGCGGCGGTGTACTAGAGATCTTACAAGATGGTTTTGGTTTCTTAAGATCATCAGAAGCATCTTACTTAGCCGGCCCAGATGATATTTATGTATCACCGAGTCAAATCCGTCGATTCAGCATGCGTACTGGTGACTCAATTTCAGGCCTTATTCGTCCACCTAAAGACGGCGAACGTTACTTCGCACTATTAAAAGTAAATGAAGTAAACTTCGACAAACCTGAAAACTCTCGCACAAAAATCCTATTTGAAAACCTTACCCCACTACACGCAAACGAACGTTTACGTATGGAGCGTGGTAACGGTAGCACTGAAGACATCACAGCACGTGTACTTGATTTAGCCTCTCCAATTGGTAAAGGTCAACGTGCGCTTATCGTTGCTCCGCCGAAAGCGGGTAAAACCATGCTACTGCAAAACATTGCGCAATCGATCAGCTACAACCAGCCTGATTGTGAACTGATGGTTCTTCTTATCGACGAACGTCCAGAGGAAGTTACAGAGATGCAGCGCCTTGTAAAAGGTGAAGTAGTTGCCTCAACGTTCGATGAACCAGCGAGTCGTCACGTTCAAGTTGCCGAGATGGTAATTGAAAAAGCAAAACGCCTTGTTGAGCATAAAAAAGACGTGGTTATCTTACTTGATTCAATCACACGTCTTGCTCGTGCCTACAATACGGTGATCCCATCATCAGGTAAGGTATTAACCGGTGGTGTTGATGCAAACGCATTACACAAACCAAAGCGTTTCTTTGGTGCAGCTCGTAACGTAGAAGAAGGCGGTAGCTTAACAATTATCGCAACGGCTCTTATCGATACTGGTTCGAAGATGGACGAAGTTATCTACGAAGAGTTCAAAGGTACAGGTAACATGGAATTACACTTAAATCGTAAGATTGCCGAAAAGCGTGTATTCCCAGCGATTGACTTTAACCGCTCAGGTACGCGTCGCGAAGAGTTACTTACTAAACCTGATGAACTACAGAAGATGTGGATCTTACGTAAGATCGTTCATGAGATGTCAGAAATTGACGCAATGGAATTCTTAATTGATAAGCTTTCGATGAGCAAAACCAATGATGAATTCTTTGACTCAATGAAACGACAGTAACGATTACTAAGTTTTTAAAAAATGCCTGTTTAATACAGGCATTTTTTTTGCGTAAAACTAAGGACATAACACTTTAAAAGTTATACTTTTACAGAATAAGTTTATTGGTATTTGAAGAATAATTGTTCTATAAATGATTAGATATAAAGGTAAGGATCCTCTATGTCGCATTTAAAAATTGCAATTATTCTATTTGTAGTTAGCTTAATTGGCAGTATTACCAGCTTTATCATTTTCAACTCATCTATGAAAGAAATAGTCATTTTTGGCTTAGTTTCAGTCATTCCTTGGTCGCTATTAATCATTTATCTACATAAAGATAATGACAAACAAAAGGACTACCTTAAATATTTTGTATCTTGTATAACAACGAAAGATGGCATCGACTTCACTTTTCGGTTTAATGAAAGTGACAGCCAATTACCTGAGGTCTGTCACGCATTAAATGCAAGTCTAACCATGGTCGAGCATTTACTTAGTGAAGTTTCAGCTTCATCTGCGCGGCTTCTTCCTATGGCAGATGCTTTGCGAGACACCTATGCCTCAATGACTCAGAAAGCCACAATACAAAATGCACATGGAATTGATTTAGCCAATACAATAAATCGAACGATTGAAGTGTCAAGAAAGCTTGAGCATAGCTTGAAAGAAATCTTTCAATCGGTTTTGGCTGCGACAGAATCAGTTCAACAAACTCGTTCTGATTCAGATAAAAGCCAAGCAAGCCTTATTAAACTTGCTGATAATATAAATCTCACAAGCGAACAAATTTTATTACTGAAACAAGACAGTGATGCCATAGGCTCAATTATTGATGTAATAAATGGCATCGCAGATCAAACCAACCTCTTGGCATTAAACGCGGCAATTGAAGCAGCCCGCGCTGGTGAGCAAGGTCGAGGCTTTGCAGTTGTCGCAGATGAAGTAAGAAACTTAGCTGCACGAACGAGTAAATCGACCCAAGAAGTGCGTGAAATGGTAGCTAAAATTCAACACAGCACCAAACTTGCAAATCAACTGATGCAAACAGCTCTCAAGGAAGCTGAAAATACAGTACAGTTATCTGATGCAACGACAAAAGAAACAAATAAAATAGAGCAGGCTATGTTAGCTATCAGCAACTACTCAGAGGGCGTTCATGAGCAAGTCGCAATACAAAGTACTATGTCTGACGAAGCCCAGGCTAGTATTGATGCAATGGTAGAATTAAACTCAGACGCACTTTCAAGTTCGCAAATTCAAGCTGTGTCCAGTAAGGATTTAGTTAGCTTAGCTCACGCTATAGATGACAAACTGTCTTTGTTTCATATTGCTCACCCAGATATCGATACTAATCAGCGTATAAATCGCGATCGTATCCAAACTAGCGACTCTTCTAAAAATCATCAAGATGGAGAGATTGAGTTATTTTGACTTACAGCAGCACAATGTAGCTGCTCAAGCAACTGAGCAACTAGGCTAGTTAAGTCTGATAATTTTTGCTGTTTTAGTGCAGACTCAAGCGCCATTGCACTCACTGCCACCTCATCTAACGCAAACATTTTTGCAGCACCACCAATGCGGTGCGCATCCTGCTGCAAATCGAAGTATTTATCAGCAGCAAAGTGTTGTTGTATTAAGGCGCTTTCGTGCTCGAAACTTGCAATAAAACTTGCGACTAAGTCGCTCATATCATGCTGAGACTTAATTGTAACGGCGTCCTTCTTACAATGCTTAGCAAGTTGCGTGTAAAACACCTTTTTATCAATTGGCTTAGCAAGATAACCTGTAAATCCCGCTTGAAGATAACCGTCGATTTCGTGACTAATAGCATTAGCCGTTAACGCATATACGGGCTGTGTAAACCCACATTCATGTAATAGTTTAAGCGCACTTAAACCATCAAGCACTGGCATCTGAATATCAAGCAACACAACATCGGGAAACTCCTTTAAACACTGCTCAACGGCTTGCTCACCATTTTCTACAGCAATCACTTCAAGTCCCATAGATTCTAAATAGCGAGAAATTAAACGGCGGTTATCTGGATGATCTTCAGCTAGCAGCACTTTGCCAGATAAGCCATTGGCAGCATGTTGTTCGAGTTTTGCAGGCTCAATGATGTCAGAGCTTGGTATATACTCTTTACAAGGTAAGTAAAATGAGAACACGCTACCTTGGTTCAGCTCACTTTCAACACTTATATAACCACCCATCATCATTGCAAGCTGTTGCGATAAACTTAATCCAAGTCCAGTACCACCGAAACGGCGACTAATACTATTGTCACCTTGGCTAAAGCAGTCAAATATTTGCTTCAGTTGCTCGGCATTCATGCCAATACCAGTGTCGGTAACATAAAACCACACACCTTGCTCAACACGCGAAACCTTTAACTCAACTTCGCCTTGGTTTGTAAACTTAATTGCATTTGCACACAGGTTAATAAGGATTTGTTTAATGCGGGTAAAGTCGAGCAAGCTATAATATTGCTCACCAAGTTCATTATGAAATGCAAAGTTCAACCCTTTATCTTTAGCCTGACCACTAAGCATAGAATGGACATCTGTAAGCAACCGAACTAAATCCCCCTCTTTTAGGCTAAGCTCTAGCTTGTTAGCTTCAATTTTACTGATATCTAGCACGTCATTTATTAGCTCTTTTAAATGATCACTTTGTTTTTGGATAACAGCAAGTTCATCATTTAAGTGCTCTGGTTTATAATAACCATTAATTAAATTATCTGTTTGCCCTAAAATTGCAGTTAGCGGCGTACGAATTTCGTGACTAATATTTGCTAAAAATTGACTCTTTATTTCGTTAGCTCTGCGCAATTTTTCTGCTGTTTCTTCAAGTTCTTTTGTTCGTTTTGCCACCATTAAAGAAAGCTGCTCTTTAGCGCCTTTTTCAATACTACGACGGTATACAGTAATACCTGTTACCACCAGCATAACGAATAAGATGAATAGCATAATGCCCAACTGTCGTTGTTTGGACATTTCGAGATCTTGTACTTGTTGACGTTGCTTTAGTTCGATTATTTCTTGATTGAGCTGAGTTGCTTGTATCTGGCTTTGTAACTCTCCCATCGACTTTAATAATTTGGCATTTTGAACCGAGTTAAATGAACGAACAAACTTATCAAAATTCGCAACGGCTGTAGCAAAATCACCTTGACCTGCTTTAATTAAAGCCATCATTCCCATACCATCTTGAACACGTAAATCGTCTTTGTACTCCTTTGCCATCTGTACTGAAGTAGTTAAAGTGGATTCAGCTTTTGTTAATTTATTCTGTAACAATTCAATTTTTGCTTGTGACAACACGCCGGCCAACTCTAAGGCTTTGTTGTCAATTTTTTTTGCAAACTCAATTGCTTTTTCGGCATGGCTTAAGGCAAGCTCTAAATCACCGGTGCGCAAATAAACATTAGCAATGTTGCCATGGCGAGAAGACAAGAAATAGGCGTTATTTGTTTCTTGATAATAGCGCAAAGCACGCTGATAATAATGCAAAGAGAGTTGATACTGCCCAAGCTCAGAATAAGCTACCCCCATATTTCCATAGGATTGAGCGACACCATCCATATCACCTAAACTTTGGAATATATTTAATGTTTCTCTGTACATTTCAAGAGCAACTTCGTAACTTGAAAGTCGAATATATATTCCGGCAATGTTATGCAAAATATCAGCTTTATCTTGCTCACTACCATGTTGCTCATAAATATCTTTGGCCTGTTTGTAGTAATTTAAAGCTTGATTCAAATTAAACATATCAAAATAAGCGAGACCAATATTGCTCATTAAATTGGCTTTAGCTAGTGGGTCAGGCATTTTTTCAGCAAAAGGTATCGCTTTTAAGTACGCTATTAGCGCCTGTTGCATCAAACCTTGATAATAGTAGGTCACTCCTTGCATTTTTATTGCACGAAAGAAACGCTCCGGATTGGTATCAAATGATGTAGATAACTCAACTTTTTGGTAATTTTCAATTGCTTTAGAAAATAAGTCTTTCTCTAATGCTAAATCGGCTAATTGCATATAAACATCAAGAGTTTGCTCATTACTCAGTGAACCTTCTGAAATTAACTGTAACCCTAGTTGATGCTTATCTTCCCACTGTTCTTGTTGTGTGAATTGCTCAAATAATGAATTTGCAGCCAAATTGAAGGGCATAACGAAAAAACAGCAAAAAAACGCTGAACAAAGTATGCTTAAACGTGTAGGTGCGAGCATATATTTAATATCCCTAATCTTATACTTGGCTTTTTATGCTAATTTTATAATGCTAAATATTTATCTCAGAGCAACTTTGTAGTTTCAATTGTTTAGCTGTGATAGCGTACACACATTTAGATTACACCAAAGTCAGGCTTGCGAACAATGGTTAACCCACTGATTGATGAGATTTTTTACCTCCTTTTGGAACAGCCTGTTTGGAAGGTTCATACGCTTGCCAGCGCACTTAGTGAATCTGGAAAAATAGAATCATTAGACGCAGACCCACAAAAAGATCTGTTTAAACGCAACTTTTTAGTTATGAATGGCTTGTATCAACTGCAAGCACAACTTGCGCCAGAGCAACAGCTAGAGATTGCCTCTTTACATATTGAACTTATTAGTAAGCAAACAAGTAACGCATTAGAAAGTCATGACCCGCTACGGGGTTATTATTTAGATTGGCAAAACTTTGATACAACAAGCGATGAAATTGATGCGTTGTTAACTGATTTTTGGCAGCGCTTTTCGTCATTTAGCCCAAAAAAGGCCATTCACTCATTACCTCAGCAGCAGCTAATACAATTACAACAGGCGTGGCAGCTACCTACTGATTTTTCGGAAAAACAGTTACAAAAGCGTTGGCGACAACTAGCGTTAAAACACCACCCAGACCGCCAAGGCTGTGCAATTGAGTTTAAGAGAATACAACTCGAATATGAGCAACTTAAAGCTAGCTGCTCATAATTAACCAGATTACCGACTCAAACGTCGCGCACGGATCTTGCGCTTTTTAATATTACCTTCGGTCAATTTGCGTAATGCAGGTTTTGCAGCTGCTCGCTCAACAGCAATAAAGGCCACATTATCAAGTACGTTAATTTTACCTACCTGATGACCAGCAATTCCCTCTTTACCAGTTAATGCACCTAAAATATCACCGGCACGAATTTTTTGCTTCTTGCCAGCATCAATCATAATTGTCGCCATGGTTGGCTTATAAGCAGGCTTTTCGAGCAAGCTAAATGGCGGAATTGGTTCAGGGTCAAAGTCGCGCTCATAGTGGTCGCCAATTTGTGCCACTTTAAATTGCTCTGCTTCACCATAAATAGAACATGCAATACCCTTTTTACCTGCTCGACCAGTACGACCAACACGGTGTACATGGGTTTGAGGGTCATGCGCGAGGTGGTAGTTCACTACCATGTCCATATCGTTGATATCTAAGCCACGCGCAGCAACATCCGTTGCAACCAGAATACAGGCACTTTTATTAGCAAAGCGAATTAAAGTGCGCTCACGTTCACGTTGATCTAAATCACCGTGTAAGGCAACCGCACTAAACCCTTCAGCATAAAGGTCATCACAAATCTGTTGAGTTTCAACCTTGGTGTTACAAAAAACCACACAGCTTTCTGGCTGGAACTTTAATAACAACAGCTTCAATGTATTAAAGCGCTGTTTGTTGTTATCTAGCTTATAAAAGTATTGCTTTATTGTACTTTTTGTTTGCTCTTCTTCAACCTTAATCATTTCTGGATTGCTAAGCACTCGCTCAGCTATCGCAGCAATTGATTTTGGATAAGTCGCACTAAACAATAATGTTTGGCGTTGATTTGGAATACTCTCAACAATAGCATCAAGGGTATCTTGGAAACCCATATCTAGCATTTGATCAGCTTCATCTAACACCAAGGTTTCAACATCATTTAAGCGCAATGTGCCTTTGCGAATATGGTCATCAACACGACCTGGCGTGCCAACAATGATATGCGCACCATGCTCTAATGAGCCAATTTGTGGACCAATAGACACACCGCCACATAAGGTTAAAACTTTAATGTTATGAATACCACGGGCTAGCTTACGAACTTCTTCCGCTACCTGCTCTGCTAATTCTCGGGTTGGACATAAAATGAGAGACTGAATACGAAAGCGTTTCACATTTAACTTAGCCAGCACACCTAGACTAAATGCAGCCGTTTTACCCGACCCGGTTTTAGCTTGGGCAATAATATCTTTGCCTTGCAAGATCACTGGCAAGCTTTGCGCTTGCACAGGCGTCATTTGCGTATAACCTAAAGTTGATAAGTTATCGGTTAACTCTTGCGGCAAAGCCAAAGATGAAAAAGCAGTAGCGGTCACAGTAATATTCCAAACTTGATAATTGAGGGACATCCTCGAAGATGCTGTGGATCATAGCAGAGAATGTGCTGTTTCTCTAAACGAAAACATTGTTCAGCATATTTAATTCATATTTGCTTACAGTTTGGTGCTTTCTAACTCTCTGCATTTGTTCTAGTTTATTGATAGCAATATTCAGGAAGAAACGATGCTTCTATTTAATACCGCACCCGCTGATGTTTTTTATAAAAAACAAAAAACGTGTCCACATTGCCATAGTGAACATTATTCTTTAAGCAATCACAGTAAAGTTTTGCGCTTTACTATTTTGCCCATCATGCCACTTTCTATTAATTATCAAAGACAATGTGATGACTGTGGCTATGTTACTCCTGCACCTTGGTATTCATTGCCCGCCTTAGAGTTAGCGTCGTTTATAAAGTACTTTATTGGCCTATTCATCATCGCTTACCTATTAGCAAAAGCATTAATCGGGGCGAATGAACAAACTGAGAACGAGCAAACTTACCTAAACGAGCCAAAGTTGTTTGATACCTATTTTGTCTATTCAGATAAGTTTACTGGCAAACCAAAACGTATTAACAACCTAAAAGTAGCTCAGCTCGTTGAATTGGATGACAAGAACATGACTTTTAGAGTTGCTAACTACACTTACAAGTACAATAAAGACATCGAGATTGCGATGCGAACCAGCATGCTAGTTCAAGATGATTACTTTTCTAGTAAAACCCTGACTTTCAGTAAATCACAAATACAGCAGCTTTATGATGAAGGCAGCATATATAAGATTATGCGACCTGAGCTTTATAGTTTATTTGGTGGTTTTGTTATGCACCCGCCTAGACCTAAGCCTTTATATACGGGCGTTAAGCTCGATAAACATAATCAGGAGGGGATCACTTACTTCAAAGATGGCTTATACGAGGAAGCGTTGAAAAGTTTTACCCTGTCTGCGGAAGATGGTTATTCATGGGGACAATTAAACTTGGGTCAGATGTATCGCGATGGCCAAGGGACAGAAGTGAATAACGAAAAAGCAGCTTACTGGCTCAACAAAGCCACCTTACAAGGGAATCCTAAAGCAAAGGTTGAGCTCGCAGAGCTATGCTTGAGTTACGATTGTAGTAAGTTGAATACTCAATAATCTGTTACCCATAAATATCACGCAGAAGAAACCAGCCTAATAATATGACACTCGCTATTTACTTTATTTTTGTTATGTTATAACATTTTTGTATGGCACAGTATTTATATTACTTTGTTGGTTTTATAAATGCTTATTAGCAATAACAGAGTCACTCTCCTGCTCTGTTTTAAATTGCAACTAGGCTTCATTGCTTAATGAACGAATCATCTTTTGAGTTTGTACAACTTAAAGGAAGACCTTGCACACTAGCACGCTTACGTTCCCGTGCTAAATCCTTGCCGGCGAGCTTGCTCGCCGGCACTTTTCATTAAAGCTTTAAATGATCATCTAAAAAAGCCAATACTTTTTTATAGTAAAGAGTGCTTTGCTCTTCTTTATAAAAACCGTGACCTTCATCATCTAATAGCTCATAAATATAGGGATGATTCTCTTTCTTTAAAGCAGAAACTAACGACTCAGCTTGCTCGATAGGCGCCCTTCGATCTTCCCCACCATGAAAAATTAATACTGGAGCTTTTAACTTTTCTATATTGTAGCTTGGTGAAAAACGCTTTAGTTGCTCTTCATCCTCGCCTAATACCACTTTTAGAAAACGTTGCCCGCTATCACGCTCAGATACATCTCCCTCATCAAACATGAGTGGTAAATCATATACACCTACAACTCCAATCGCACACTGGAACATACCAGGTTCCAAGATCGCACTTTGTAACGCGGAATATCCACCAAAGCTGGCCCCCATAATGCAAATGTTACCTTTATCAGCAATACCGCTTGAAATAAGATATTTTACACCATCTATAATATCGTATTGTATTTCCTGTCCCCACTTGCGATGGCCGGCACGTTCAAAATTTCGTCCAAAGCCACCTGAGCCACGAAAGTTAACCTTTAGTACAGCAATTCCTCTACTCGCAAGAAGCTGAGCTGTTGAGTCATATCCCCACCAATCTCTTGGACCATGAGGACCCCCATGCGGCATTACTACTAATGGTAAGTTTTTTTCTTCAGCGTTATTTGGAATAGTTAAGTAACCGTAGATAGCTAGTCCATCACGTGCTGTAAAATTGATAGGCTTTGTAATCGCCATTTGACTAGGTTTAATCCAACTTCTGGATGAGAATAGAAAACCGAGATTATTAGTTTTAGCATCAAATAAGTAATAACTGCCAGGATTAGTGTCACTTGAGGCAAAAATGACGCTCTTATCACCATTTACGGTACTGCTGACTAATTGAACTTGCTGGCCCTCAAGCACTCTTAAAAGAGCTTTTAATTGCTGGCTTTTCTTAGTGTTATTATCTATAAAAGAATAGGTTGGGTAGCCTAACTCATGCTCGACAGCAAAAAGTTCTTTTGATACTTCATCCACCCACACCTGCTTTGGTGAAACACTTTTTTCTTTATGGATTAGATCAAATTGTTTAGTTTTAAGATTTAACTTATAAAGCCCTTTAGCTTCTCCGTTAACAGAAGCCGTCACATAAGCAGATTCATCCGTGCTATCAAAAGCATGCAACCCAACATCACTATACGAAATATCCTTTAAATTGAGCTCTTCCCACTCACCACCAGATTTAGGGCGGATATATATTTTTGGATTAATATAGTCATCAGTCGAGGCGGATACTCTTACGTTGCCTTCATGATCAGTCAGAAAACTAGCCATTCTTGAAGGTGAACGTGTGATCTTTTTTCTTGTCCCTCGATAGACATCTACTTCATACACAATCGTGTGAGGCTCTTTGGCAGCTGTCCATGGTATGGTTAAAACCAACATTTTACGCTTATTTTCTACCAATGGGTCAAGCACATAAGAGGTCCCTAATACAGGAGTTGCCTTTTTAATTCTCGTCCCAGTTTGCCTTTCACCTTGATAACCAACCAAATACTCCCCTTGACTGCCGTCTGCGTTTACACCAAACAACTCACCATGGTATTCAGGATGATCTTTCCAACCTTTTAGATACTCTTTAGCTAATACAATACGCTCTTCATTCACCCAGTAATAGTTGCCGACTTGAGCATTTTTTGGAAAGTTTATCGCATGCAATACCTTAAATGTATCAGTATCCAAAATCATTAAAGAATTCTTGCCGTTAGGCTGCGTCATTACGGCTAGGTATTTACCAGTAGGTGAAATCTTCACACTTCCAAACTCGCTAGCTTTACTGAAGGTTTCAATTGGTAAAGGTTTTGGTTTTGCATTACTAATAAAGCTAATAAGCAAACAAGATATAATTATGATTAATCTAGACATAAAATTCCCTTTTAAATTTAGAGTAAAATAAAAGGTAACAAATAACTCCCAACCAGTATACTTATAAATAACAATTGTTACCGAAAAAATCTCTTATAGATAATTGTCATTAAAACGACGATCCCCCCAGCCAAAACACCCAATAAACCATCAAATATAATCGGCGTAGCCAACTCCCCAGTTTTGCCAACTAAATCCGTTACAAACTCGATGCTACCTTGCTTGACGTGATGCAAAACAGGGATCCCATGTACCAATATGCCACCGCCAACTAAGAACATAGCAACCGTTCCTGCAAAGGCTAAAAAGCGCATTAACTTAGGCGCTGCAGCAAGTAAAAACTTACCTACAAGCTCTTTAAACTTACCGCCACTTTGCTGCGCTTTTTGCAGTAAATACAAACCAGCATCATCAAGTTTAACAATCCCAGCAACTAACCCATACACGCCAATGGTCATAATAATTGCGATTACACTGAGCACTAAAGCTTGATTAACCAGCGTTGCGCCAGCAACCGTACCTAGCGTTATCACTATAATTTCTGCAGAGAGGATAAAATCAGTACGGATTGCTCCTTTGATTTTTTGCTTTTCGTATTCTTGTAAGTCTTGTTGTTCAACCACACCTTCATCTTCTTGTTGAGCGTGACCAAACAGCTTTTCGATAATTTTCTCTGCACCTTCAAAACACAAAAACAGCCCGCCAACCATTAACAGCGGAGTGATTAACCAAGGCAACCAAACACTAATCAATAACGCTGCGGGCACTAAGATGGCTTTGTTGATAAACGAGCCTTTTGCCACAGCCCAAACCACTGGCAACTCTCTATCGGCAGTTACCCCTGTAACTTGCTGAGCATTAAGCGCGAGGTCATCACCTAACACCCCTGCTGTTTTTTTTGTTGCGACTTTACTCATCGTCGCAATGTCGTCTAAAAGTGTTGTAATATCATCAAGTAAGGTTAGTAAATTTGTGCCTGCCATGGTGGTTCCTTGCCCATTAAATACACTATCAACATAACTTATCCTGCCATTTTCACCAACGGTTAATTTTTCTTTGTTAGGCTTATAGCTCATTCAAAAATAGAGGTGTTTCTATGATTAAACCACTTCTCTCGGGGCTCGCTTTAGTTACCTTGTGCGCATGTGCTGAGCAAAGTGCACCGAGCAACTATCTGTGCGATGAGACCCTCAGCGCCAGTATCGTTGAGTACAATGATGAGGAAGCCAGACTGACATTTAAGGAGAGTGAATATTTACTCAATCGCCAAGTAAGCGGCTCTGGGGTTAAATACAGTGCCGATAATGTGCTGTTTTGGTCTAAAGGCGATGAAGCCATGCTGATTTTAAGAGGTAAAAAGTACCAATGTAGCTTAACCCAGTAATAGCAAAAGCTTTCGTGGCTAAATTAGCTTAATCAGTGGTTTTGAGTATAATAGCGACAGTTTATTCAGCGTTTAAGCGGCTATAATGAAATACAAAGATCTTCGCGAATTTATCGAGTTATTAGAACAAAAAGGTGAGTTAAAACGGATCAAACAAGAAATTGATCCTTACCTTGAAATGACCGAAATTGCCGACCGTACGTTACGTGCAGAAGGCCCTGCTCTGTTATTCGAAAACCCTAAAGGTCACACCATTCCCGTTCTTGCTAACCTTTTTGGTACGCCCAAACGTGTAGCGATGGGTATGGGCCAAGATGATGTCAGTGAACTGCGCGAAGTTGGTAAGTTATTAGCTTTTCTAAAAGAGCCTGAGCCACCAAAAGGCATTAAAGAGGCACTAGGGCAAATCCCAGTATTCAAACAAGTACTGAATATGCCAGCTAAAGAAGTAAAAAAAGCGCCTTGTCAGCAAGTGATACTTGAAGGCGATGATGTTGACTTAACTAAGCTGCCTATCCAACATTGCTGGCCGGGTGATGCTGCTCCCTTGATCACATGGGGTCTAACGGTTACCAAAGGGCCTTATAAAAAGCGCCAAAACTTAGGCATTTACCGTCAGCAGCTATTGGGTAAAAACAAAATTATTATGCGTTGGCTATCGCACCGCGGTGGTGCATTAGATTTTCGTGAATGGTGTAAAGAGCACCCAGGCGAACCCTACCCTGTATCTGTCGCATTAGGTGCCGACCCTGCGACAATCTTAGGCGCTGTAACACCAGTACCAGACACCCTAAGCGAATATGCATTTGCTGGTTTACTACGCGGTAGTAAAACTGAAGTTGTTAAATCGGTTTCAAATGACCTACAAGTGCCTGCTACCGCAGAGTTCGTGCTTGAAGGTTATATTATGCCAGGTGAAACAGCACCAGAAGGCCCTTATGGCGACCACACAGGTTACTACAACGAAGTAGACGAGTTTCCGGTGATGACGGTCACTCACATTACACATCGTGAAAACCCAATTTATCACAGCACTTACACTGGCCGTCCACCAGATGAGCCAGCAGTACTTGGGGTTGCATTGAACGAAGTGTTCGTGCCAATTCTGCAAAAGCAATTCCCTGAAATTGTAGATTTTTATCTACCACCTGAAGGCTGTTCTTATCGTATGGCTGTGGTCACGATGAAAAAACAATACCCAGGTCATGCCAAGCGCGTGATGATGGGGGTGTGGTCTTTCTTACGTCAATTCATGTATACCAAGTTCGTGATTGTTTGCGATGATGATGTAAACGCACGTGATTGGAACGACGTGATCTGGGCCATTACAACGCGTATGGACCCAGCTCGCGATACGACGATGATCGAAAACACGCCAATTGATTATTTAGATTTTGCATCGCCAGTTTCGGGCCTTGGCTCAAAAATGGGCATGGATGCAACCAATAAATGGCCAGGCGAAACAGATCGTGAATGGGGTGAGCCCATTGTTATGGATCCAAAAATCAAAGAACGTGTTGATGAATTATGGGACAGCTTAGATATTCTCTAGGCTGTGACTATGTTAAACTGCTCAAAATTTAACGGTTATGAGTGCGATTCATAACCGAATTTGCTTCTGTGCTTATAAAGGTAAACTATGCAAACATTACTCGCTGACGTTGTTGCGATCAGCCCGCTTACAGACCACGTACATAAGGTCATTTTGAAACCACAGCAACCTGTGTCATTCGAGGCAGGCCAATATATGCAACTTGTATTAGGCGAAAAAGATAAGCGTGCCTTTTCTATTGCAAGCCGCCCTTCACAAACTGACCAAATTGAACTACATATTGGTGCCGCAGGTGCTGATTCGTATGCAATGCAAGCGCTTGATCATTTACGTCAAGCACATACAGAGCAACAGCAAGTTAATGTTGAAGTGGGTTTAGGTGTATCACAGCTGCGAGTTGAGGGTGAGCGCCCAATTATTCTACTTGCTGGCGGTACTGGTTTTTCTTATGCCAAATCAATGGCTGATCACCTTGCTGAAATTGGCTGTGAGCGCCCTGTATTATTTTACTGGGGTGTTCGTGAGCAAGCTGCGCTTTATGCTCATGATGAAATGCAAGCATGGGCAAACAGCAACCCACATTTCCAATACATTCCAGTGGTTGAAAATGCGCCGCAAAGCTGGACTGGCAAAACCGGTTACGTCCACAAGGCCGTTATGGAAGATATCGTGTCTTTAGAACCATACGATATTTACATGGCAGGCCGCTTCGACATGATTGGCGTGGTTCGCGATGATTTTATTAACCATGGTGCGGTACGTGAGAACATGTACGCTGATGCATTTGCATTCATTAAATAACTAACTCATACAGATTATTTTTAAGGCATCCAATTGGATGCCTTTTTTATTTGTTTTACCTATCGCCTTAATCCGTCTAAACGATTTCACAAACTGCATTTCCTTGACCATACTCTGTTTAGAATAACGATGGGGAGAGACCCAAATGCTAAATACAAAAGTACAAGACTTTATGCAACGTAAGTTGCCACACATTACGCCTGAAACTGAAATGACCACCGCGATTAGCGAGCTGCAAAAGTTTAAATTACTAGGCGCACCTGTATTCGATGACAACAAAAGTTTAGTTGGCTTTATTTCAGAACAAGAGCTGCTGCAACCGCTCATGCAAAACAGTTATTTCTGCGATGGCGTGGTAAAGGTAAAACAACTCATGCGCACCGATGTTGTTACCGTGAGTAGCGATCAAAATATCATTGAGTTGGCTGATGCCATGAAAACGGGTAAGCCAAAGAATTACCCAGTTATCGAGGGTGGTAAGGTTGTTGGCATGATCAGCCGAGGTGACGTGCTCAAGGCATTATATGAAAACTACGTTTCATGCCAAGAGCACCAAGTATAAGTTAGCTGCTTAACGATTAGCAGCTAACTGTTTTAAAGCCGCTTTATCTGCATCGCTTAAATAAGCAATTTCAAGCGCATTAGCTTGCGCTTTTTCCATATCGGCTTGGCTTAACCCTGCCGCAGGTGCTGCTACTTGATACTCATACGCTATTTCAATACCTTCAACGGCCGGATCATCAGTATTAATCGATGCCAAAATACCATGGTCTAAGAAGGTTTTTAGCGGGTGTTTTGCAAGCTCAGCAACAGTACTGGTTTGAATGTTACTGGTTAAGCAAGACTCAATACCAATGCGCTTATCACGTAAGTAATCCATTAGTGCAGCATCTTCAATTGCTTTTACACCATGACCAATACGCGTTGCACCAAGCTCGTTAATTGCTTGCCAAATGCTTTCGCTACCGCGTGCTTCACCGGCATGAATCGTGGCAGCTAAGTATGCATCATGAACTTGTTTAAAGTGATCAACAAATAGCTCACCCGGGAAACCAATTTCATCGCCAGCTAAATCAACCGCCACTAAATCATTTTTAAAAGCAAGTAGCGCATCAAGCTCTTGCTGACAGATTTTGGTGCCATATGTACGCGACATGATGCCGATTAAGTTAGCTTTAATTGGCGCGTTTTGGCACGCACTTTTTACACCATCAACCACCGCTTCGACAACTCCTTGCGGGTGTAAGCCTTGGCTTTGCGCCATATAATATGGACTAAAACGAAGCTCAACGTAATCGAGGTTTTGGGCAATCGCATCTTCAACGTTTTCGATAGCAATACGACGACAAGCATCGTAATCACCCAGTACTTTTACACCCCAATCAAGCTTTTGTAAAAATGCCACTAAATTTGGTTCAGGGTCGATAACCTGTACGTGCGGAATAAGCGCTTCAATGTTGTCAGCAGGTAATTCAAGATTAAACTGACGACCAAGGTCTAAGATCGTTTGTGGGCGAACATTACCATCTAGATGACGGTGAATATCAAGCAAAGGGAGTTTGTTATTGATCATAATTAGCACTCAGGTTCAGTAAATTTGCGCGGATCATACGTACCCACGGCGATATTTCAAGTTTAGATGATTTTATTTACTTTTTTGAGGTCAAATGTCTGCTTTAATGGCCGCTAGCATTATGCAAAAAATGCCACAAGGTTTTAAAAAGTTTATCAGCATCAATTGGTTTAGTTAAATAACCATTCATACCACTGGCTAAACCTTTCTTAAGATCATCATCGTGGGCATTTGCCGATAAGCCAATAATCGGTAAATCGGTGATCAGTAACTCGTTGCGAATAACCTTAGTCGCTTGTAAGCCATCCATATTCGGCATTTGAATATCCATGAGTACAAGGTCATAGCTTTTTTCACTGATCATCTTAATAGCCTCGTGGCCATCTTTAGCGATATCAGGTTGGCAACCTTTAGTTTTTAAAATCGAACTCGCCACATGTTGATTCAATGGGTTATCTTCAACCAATAGAATTGTATCGCCAGCAAATGAAACAGCTGTCACATCGATATCAGCTAACTCATCGTCGCTATGAATCACCTCTTCAAGAGGGGACTCAAATGGCAGCGAAATTGTAAACGTTGAACCTTGCCCCTCAGAGCTACTGAGGCTTATCTCGCCTCCCATCATAACAATGAGTTTTTGGCAAATACTCAAGCCTAAACCTGTGCCACCAAAGCGACGAGAGGTTGAGCTATCGGCTTGTGAGAATGGTTTAAACAGGCGCTGCTGCGCCTCTTTACTGATGCCGATGCCAGTATCAATAACACTAAAGTAAGTAAATTTACCCTGCTGCCAAATACGTAATGTAATCGTGCCTTCTTGAGTGAACTTCACCGCATTGTTTAACAGGTTTAATAATACTTGTTTTAAACGAATTGGGTCGGTGTGGATCAATAAGTGCGCAGATGCATCAAACTCAACCTTAAACTTTAAAGCACGGGAATTAAGTTCAAACTGCAATAAGTTAGTCAGTTCATTAACCAACGCATTCACATCGATGGGTTCTTGATGTAGCTCCAATCGCCCCGCTTCTATTTTAGAAAAATCTAAAACATCATTGATTACCCGTAATAGTACATTCAATGCACCATCGGCTTGATCAATATAACCACGGGCTTGTTGCCAGTCAGGCTCTTGCATTGCTAAATAATGCAAACCTTTTATACCATTAATAGGTGTGCGTATTTCATGGCTCATATTCGCCAAGAACTCACTTTTAATTTGGCTGGCTTTATCGGCTTTTAGTTTTTCTTCGCGAAGGCTTTGAGTTTGTTTCGCTACTTGCTGACGAATTTGAATATTAGTACCGGTTACTGAAATCAAAAATGTGATCAATAACCAAACAAACAGCATACCGACTATTTGCGCTAGCCAATAAGGCAGCCATGACGACTGCGCTACTGACTCCCATAATTTCACCTGCCAAACGCGCTCGCCAATAATAAAATTAAAGCTCGCAATAGCGGTTGTACCAACACGGTGTGGGCTGTAAATCTCGACAGGGTTAGTACCATCGGTAACATCAAAAAAACTGGTTTCAATCTCAGTATTTTGATTAAAATTTAGTGTTTGTGCCAGCAACTCTAAATTAACCACAGCAACAACATAACCCCGAAAGCCGACCTGATGATTAATGTCTGAATAAACAGGGTTAAAGAATAAAACGCCCTTTTCGTTACCATCACCTTGCATCAAAGTAATAGGCTCACTGACGGTGACATTTTTAATTAACCGAGAGTCAGTTAACGCTTGTTTACGTAACTCGTTTGAAGCCAAATCAAAGCCTTGCGCTGGTTCGTTCCCTACTAATGGATGAATATATTGCACCGGAAAATAGACTGCTCGCTTACTTACCGGCTGCCACTGTCCTGCAGCATTTTTTTCTTTCACGTAGTAATCAGCACCCAGTTCATCACGCAGTAGACTTTGATAGTTATTTAGTTGTGAGTGAATAACTTTAGGTGCCCACTCAAGGGCAAGGATTTCTTTGCTATATTGTAGTTGCCTTGTTGTAAAACGCTTAAATTCATCAAAATCAACCATGTCACTACTAGCAAAAAAAGTAGCTAATAAAGATAAATGCGATTTAATTTCATCAACTTGGTGTTCAAGATTAGTATGAATTGCACTGACTTTTGCTTGCTGGCGCTGTAAGTCTTTGTCTTTTTTTACACTGGCTGCACCATAAAAGCTGACACAAATAACCACATAAATTAATAACGACGGCACAATGATTTGCAGCCGTTGACGAGTGTGGTGGTAACTAAATGCCGCTAAAATTAATGGTGTGAAAATCAGCACCCCAATGCTGTCGCCAATCCACCATGCGATAAAATTATTAAGCGCCGCATAACTAGGAATAACATTATTAATGACCAATAAGCCGGTGCCAATTGATGCTGCAATCAAGCTACACAAAGGGCCACCTATCATTAAGCCAATCATACTTTGCTTTAATGACGATAACTCAATCGGGCGTTTAACTACATGAATTATAATGTAATAGGCAAGCCAAGCCTGAAATGTTGATGCACTTGTCACACCAATAGCTTGCAACATCATTTGCCAGTGAAAAATATCAGTGACTTTATCAAGGTGAATAAGGTTTACAAAGAACGCCCCTAGCAAAACTCCTAGCAGAGCACGATTTCGAAGCAGTAAGATACTGGCAAGCGCAATACCTGCAGGCGGCCACGCTGCAACCGCATAACCATCAATCGCCAGCAAAGAATTACTTAAATACCCTGTAAGAAAGTAAGCAAGTGCAATACTTATTGTCAGTGTAAATAAGTTTTTCAAGCCATTGCTCCTTTGCCGGCTGAAGTAAAATTATTGATAGAGTACCAATGCTTTTTCTGGTTGGGCACTCTTACTATAACTAAGAACCGCTTGCTGCAAATAGGCATGGCGGTTATCAGCATTAAGCGCTTTATCAAACACCCGCGCAGCTAAGTCATATTCACCATGCGCATTTGCTAAGCATGCAAGGGCTAATAGTAAATCTGTATTTTCGGTATCTTTTTTTAATACATCCTGCAAACTTGATTGCAACTTGAGTGCATCGCCAGCGCTACTAGTACGTAAAATACGTGCTAAGTCTTTATGTTGCAGCGGTTTTTTTATCATTTTAATTAAGCTTAGCTCAATTTTGTTTAACTCACCTGCCTTCGCCATCGCCGTTAAATAGCTTACCTCAGCATGTGGTTTCAGGTTTTTGGCTAATTGCTCATAACGCTCAGTTAAATCTCCGTTTGATTGAGCTGCAAAGTAACTATCAAAAAGTTGTTGCCACTCTTGCTCTGAAAGTGTTTTCTTGCGCAATAAACGCGGCATAAAGTCATTCAATGACGCCCACTTTTGCTCTTTTACCAATACATGGGCATACATTTTAAGCTCTAAACTCGTGGCTTTTTTGCGCTCAGCTAACGCTTTAAGGTCAGCAAAAATGGTGCTGGTTTCACCGCTAGCAATCCATAAATTAGCCACTTTTAACTGCTTATCCTGGCTTATTTTATCAAGATAACTAACCGCTTTTTCGCTCTCATTATTAGCTAATGCCGCTTTAGCAAGAAGCGCATAACGTATATCGCTCCACTTATCTGCAACACTATTGTTATCAAGTGCAAGCTCAAGCTGTGCATAATCGTTATTAATTAAGCTCCATACACCTTGCTCAATAGCCGCTTGTTTACGCTCTTCACTGCGCGCAAAAAAGCCATGGCGTGTATGGCTATATAAAGATATTACGTAACGGCAAAGCTTATAAAGTAAAAACAGTGCAGCGAATGCTAATATTAAAAGTGCTGTGATGCCCCAAATAGTCCCTTCAATGGTTGTTTTATTAAAGGCAATTAGTACATAACCCTTTTGATCTATAAAAAAAGGGGCAATCCCTAAGCAGACTGCTATTGCAATAATGATTAATAAAAAGCGGATCATTGTGCCCACTCCTTCACCTGCTCAGTACTTTGTAGTGACACTTTTGGACTAAAATCGAGCTGCTCTTTCGAAAGCTCAGCAAGACTTTTTAAGGCCGCTTTTGTTTGCGCATCATCTTGCTTAAAGTAATCTTTTACCAAGCTATGAGCAGCATCAACAGCACTAAAATACACACTACTTTGTTTACTTAATACCGCATCTTGCGCTTGAGCTAAGTATAAACTTAAGCGCTGTTTTACTAGGTGACGCTCTTGCTCACTTAAAAATGGTGCGATAACCATATCTTCACGTGTGCGCACTTTAACAAAGAAGTCTTTAAACTGCTGCCACGACTTTGCAAGGTTTTGACGCCACTCACTGACATTTTCACTTAATTGATTTGGGTCTTCTTTGACGACCTCTTCAGGGAGTGAAATAGCATTAAATACCAGTTCATCCACTTTTTGATTAATGCCATGTAGTTTTAAATAAATTGCTTCAACAGCCACAGACTCTATGGCATTCAAGGTTTGTAAATCTTGGTGAATTGCTTGGCGAATAGCGCCTGTACCCGGGTGTTCTGCAAGTAAGCTATCTAAGCGAGATAACACAGCAGCAGCCCCTTGGTAATCGTGCTCTGCCCACAATTTAAATTCGGCCATACGCTGCAAGCTTGTGACTTCTTGCGGATTAAGCGTGAAAGTTTGCTGGTCGGCGCGCTTTAAAGCCGCTTGTAATTGCTGCTGTGTTTGCTCAGCACTTTCATTTAGTGCATCAGTGACCTTTTGTTCACTGCTATAAAGCGAGTGCTGCATTGTTTGTTGGGCACTTTTTAATGCATCAATTTGCTGCTGTAAGCGAAGGTTTTCATCTGTCAGCTCAGTCAATGCCACAGCCGATTGCTGATCGCTATTTAATTTTAGATAAAACTCATAGCCAACTGCACAAGCCACTAAAAGTGAAATAAGTAACGCTAAGCTACCTGTTTTGCTGATGCCTCTTTTAGCTTGTACAGGCGCTTTTGCCCCAGTATTTGCCGTTTGCGCTTTTTTCTCTGGCTGTGCAGTCACTGGCTTTGCGGGTTGTTTTGATTCTGCTTCACTCATTTTGCTACCTTGCTGATTAATGCAGGTGAACATAGCGTTGTCGCTCGCCCCTGCAGCAATATATATCTGTGTTCTTACGACATTTTGTTGCTTTAAATAGTCTGCGATACGCTCACTGGCAACGAAAAATTGTCGCTCTTTCAACCATGCAAGCTGAGGCTCATTTAAACCATTAAAAATGGCATCCACCGCTGCATTACTGGTAATGACTATACCTTCTACATCAATTGTTTGCCAGTGGTCCATCCACTTGCCCGGTTCGCTCTCAATTGCGCTTCGCTTGTAAACAACCAATTGATTTAATAAAGCACCACGTTGTTTTAACGTTTTTGCTATGGTCGTGCGTCCACCTTCACCTTTCACTAAAACAATGTTACTTAGTTCAACATCTTGTAGTGTTTTTAATTCAAGCAGACCTTCTGAATCATGCTGTTTGGGCACTGCGGCTCGTCGCCCAAAGGCTTCATAAACCGCATCAGCCGTTTGCTGACCGACCGCATAAAGTTGCGCTGCTTTGTTGATGGTTGGTGTGAGTTTTAACAAGGCATGCACGGCATCTTGCGAGATAAAAATGATTTTATCGGCATTTTCTAGCGGCGCGAGCTCACTACTATTTACTGTGAGGTAATCTAAGGTAAGGACTGGGCACAGGGTTGTTTGATAACCCGCCTGCTGAAGCTCAAGAGCAAGCTCAGTGCCTTTTCCTTCTGGACGAGTTATCAAAATATGCATATTAAGCGTCTCTATATACTTCAGCTAAAATTTTATCAGCACCTTGCTCAAGTAGCTTTTCAGCAAGTGTAATACCTAACTGCTCTGCGTCAGCCACTGGGCCTGTCACTTCATCACGTAGCATTTGGCTACCATCAATAGCGCCCACTAAACCACGTAAATGCACTTGCTCACCATCGACCAATGCAAATGCACCAATAGGTACTTGGCAACCACCTTCTAAACGGCGATTCATAGCACGCTCGGCATTAACACGAATGCGTGTTTCATTATGTTCAAGTGGCGCTAACAGTGCTTTTGTTACTTCATCATCAATACGGCACTCAATACCCACAGCACCTTGACCATTTGCTGGTAATGATACCTCTGGCTCGATAAAAGCTGTAATACGCTCTGGCATTTCTAAACGAATTAGACCCGCTGCAGCTAGGATGATTGCATCATATTGTCCATCATCTAGTTTTGCTAAACGCGTATTAACATTACCGCGTAAGTCACGAATGTCTAAATCAGGGCGCGCTTCGCGAATTTGGCATTGGCGGCGTAAGCTAGATGTACCAACAATAGCGCCTTGAGGTAACTCATCTAAACTCTTGTAGTTATTTGATACAAACGCATCGCGTGGGTCTTCACGTTCACAAATTGTGTGTAATGCTAAACCTTCAGGAAACTCAACAGGCACATCTTTCATTGAATGCACCGCAATATCTGCGCGACCATCAAGCATGGCTTGCTCAAGCTCTTTTACGAATAAGCCTTTACCACCAATCTTGGCCAGTGGTGTATCAAGGATAATATCGCCTTGTGTCGACATAGGAACCAACTCTACCGTTACGTCGTCATGGAAGTGCTCTAGTTGAGCTTTTACAAATTCAGCCTGCCATAAAGCAAGTGCACTTTTACGGGTCGCGATACGAACTAGTTTTGTTGTCTGTGTCATGAAAAATCCAATTAATTATCAGGCTGATACTAAATATTACTCAGCTAAAATTCTAAATTCTTTTTGGGCCAGTAAGTTGCCATCTGCGTCAATAACTTCAACACGCCAATCACCCAGTTGCTCTGGCATGATGTTTTTCGTTGAATAAGTACGAAAACGTGGACTGCTTACGGCCAATTCAATCGAAGCAAGCTGTTGGTCTTGGTAATACCATTGGTGACGAACAGTTTGTCCCTGCATATTTCTAAGCTCGCTAAAAAAGCTCAGGCTACTGCTAATTTGCGCTAATTTTACATCGTTTTTTAAAACGTTTACTGGTTCTCGATCAACAACATCGGTAGTTAATACTGCGCGGCTTACTTTATCTGTGTCTATTTTTGCGCCAATTGCGACACTGGCAATATGTGCTGACCGTGAAAACTGCTGCTGAGCATCAGGTGCTGCTGCATTTTCAACTTGCTGTTCAGTTTGTGATGCTTCTTCATCAGGAATAACGGCTAATGTTTCAGGTTGTTGCTCATCAATAACCTCTTCACTGTCGATCTCAGCCTCTACTGTCGTAACGTCAGGTTCTACAATGTTTGAGCTCACGACCTCTGCTTTAGCTGTTTCTGTGTTATCAGCCAGCGGTGTTTGCTCATTCATTGGCGGTGCGACGATTTCTTTTGGCTCTTCTTGCTCAGCGTCATTCAAAGGCGCTTGTAGCTCAGCATTTGCAAACTCTGATTGCGGCTCATCTTGCGGTGATTGCTCTGCATTTACAGCGCCAATAAAGCTATACACTAATATAGCCAGCGCAACTAAGATAACACTGCTAACCATAAAGATGCGTCGCCAATGCCATTGATAAGTCACTGCCGTCGGCGCTGAATTAACTGGTTCAACGGTATTCATATTTGCTGTAATTACAAGTTTCTTTGTCATGTTGGCCTCTAAAACCAAAAATTAACTCAAGCGAGCAATTAACCACTCTCGAATAGCCATCAGTTCTTCACCACAAACTTGGTGCGCCATCGGATAGTCTTGCCAGCTTACTTCCATGTTATTTGCGCTAAGCACGTCAAATGCTTGTCTGCCTGCGCTATGCGGTACCACATCGTCAAATCGACCATGTGCCATAAAAATGTTTAACCCCTGCTGCTTGGCTTCATTGGCAAATTTTGCAGGCACACACATGTAGGTTGAAAGTGCCATTACACCCGCTAATTTAAAATCTAGACGTGGCGCTAAGTGCAGCGATACCACACCCCCTTGCGAAAAACCGGCAAGAATAATTTTGTTAGGAGCGATACCTTTTGCAATTTCTTGGTCAATAATTGCAGCCACTTTTGCAGCAGATTCACGCACTCCTTGCTCATCAGCACGCTTATCTAAATCCATTGATTTAATGTCGTACCAAGAGCGCATTGCCATCCCACCATTTAAGGTGACCGGTTGCACTGGCGCATGTGGAAACACAAAACGCACACCAAGCTCTTTTGGTAAAGCAAGTTGCGGTGCAACGGGCGCAAAACCATCACCTGAATCACCTAAACCATGTAGCCAGATAACCGTTGCTTTGTGATCACCTTGTGCTGGATATTCAACAAACTCTAAACTCATAGTTCAGAACGCCATTCAATTGTTTGACCTGCTTGGCGAGTTGCCGCATCACACATAAATTGCCAAAACTCTGCACCTGAGCGGTTATCAATCCACTTATCGTCGCGTAGTTCAAAATGGTGACCATTAAATTTAGTCGCTACCCAAACTTGGTGTAATGGTGCTTGCTTGTTGATCACAATTTTACTGCGATCAGGAAAGATGATTTCTAAAATACCTGACGCTGATTCATAGTCTAAATCGGCATCACATTCATCGATTTGCTCTTCAATAGTTAGCATTAATGCATCGGCTAGTGTGTGGTATTCATGATCAGTCATTTTAGTGTCCTTTAACTGGCTTTAAGCCTAGATCTGGGGGCAGATTGTGTACATCAAGTGTAACAGGAATAAATTCATCCGCGAATAGCTGCATTTTTTAAATATTCTGTTACTCTGCGATTATAAAGCCAGCAACCGTATTAATCTAATGAAAGAGACTCATAGCCAAAAATTAAAAACCATTTTACCTCTAAGCGCCCTTCTACTAACCCTAGCAGGTTGCGGACAAAGTGGTGCTCTTTATCTGCCAGATGATACTAAGCCGCCTGCAAAGTCTCAGCCACAAGCTGATCCATCCGAACAACCAGAGCAAAAACAGGACCAATAGATGGACTTTTTTAACTACAATAATAATCAGCTGTTCGCTGAAGACATCGCTGTCAAAGAGCTTGCCGAACAATATGGTACGCCTTGTTATATCTATTCTCGCAAAACCTTTGAACGTCATTATTTAGCATTTGCAGACGCTGCTAAGTCACATAAGAGCTTGGTGTGCTATGCCGTAAAAGCCAACTCAAATATTGCCGTACTGAATATTTTAGCGCGACTTGGTTCAGGTTTTGACATCGTTTCAAAAGGTGAGCTTGCGCGTGTTATCCAAGCAGGCGGAGACGCAAGTAAGGTTGTGTTTTCTGGCGTTGCAAAAACCGCAGACGAAATTGCCTATGCACTTGAATTGGGGATCAAGTGTTTTAACGTTGAGTCAGTGGCTGAGCTTGAGCGTATTTCAAAAGTGGCAACGGATCTTAACTTAGTGGCACCGATTTCGATTCGCGTAAACCCAGATATAGATGCAAAAACGCACCCTTATATCTCAACCGGCTTAAAAGAGAATAAGTTTGGTATTGATATTCAAACTGCGGTGACTGTGTATCAACATGCAGCATCATTACCCGGTTTAAAAATTACTGGTGTAGATTGCCACATTGGTTCGCAGCTAACGGAAATAAAACCTTTCTTAGCAGCACTTGAAAAAGTACTGACTCTTATCGAAGAGTTAAAAGCGGTTGGCATCAAGCTAACTCACCTAGATATCGGTGGTGGTCTTGGCGTGCCTTATAATGGCGAAACGCCTCCTCATCCAAGCGAGTATGTTGATAAAATTACCGCTCGATTAGCAGACTACCAAGATTTAGAACTTATTTTTGAACCTGGTCGTGCGATTGCAGCCAACGCAGGTATTTTAGTTACTAAAGTTGAGTTTATTAAACAAAACCAAGATAAGTTCTTTGCTATTGTTGATGCAGGCATGAACGATATGTTGCGTCCATCGCTGTATCAAGCTTGGCAAAGTATTGTGCCAGTTGAACCTCGCGCAGATGATACGCCTACTTACAACTACGATATTGTCGGCCCAGTCTGTGAAACCGGCGACTTTTTAGGTAAAGACCGTGAGCTTGCACTTCAAGCCGGTGACCTTTTAGCGCAGCGCAGCGCTGGCGCATATGGTTTCACTATGAGCTCAAACTACAACTCACGCCCGCGTGTTGCAGAGATCATGGTAGATGGTCAGCAAAGCCATTTAATTCGCCAACGCGAAACCTTAGAAAGCCTTTGGCAAGGTGAGAAAATTTTACCATAAACGTTTTTATAACCGCCCTGCTCTGTGGCATGATTAGCTCAGAGCAAACCCGAATTAGAGCGTTATGTTAGTTAATTTTTCAAAAATGCACGGCCTAGGTAATGACTTTGTCGTTATTGATAACATTACTCAAAATGTTTTTTTATCACGTGATCAAATAAAGAAGCTGGCAGATCGCCATTTCGGCATTGGCTTCGATCAACTGCTTATGGTTGAAGCCCCTTACTCTCCTGATCTCGATTTTCATTATCGTATTTTCAATGCCGATGGTAACGAAGTTGAACAGTGCGGCAACGGTGCGCGCTGTTTCGCCCGTTTTGTACGTATGAAAGGCCTAACCAATAAGCATAAAATCTCGGTTTCAACAAAATCTGGTAACCTCACGCTTTATATAGAGAAAGATGGTCAAGTAACGGTAAATATGGGCCACCCCAATTTTGAACCGAACAAAATCCCATTAAAAGCCAGCAAGCGTGAGCTGACCTATATTCTTCGCACGGAAGAACATACGGTATTTAGTGGCGCAGTATCGATGGGTAACCCGCATTGCGTGTTAGAAGTTGATGACATTCATACCGCAGAAGTCACCACCTTAGGCCCACTGCTTGAAAATCATGAACGCTTTCCACAACGCGCAAATGTTGGTTTTATGCAGGTAATTTCGCAAGATCACATTAAACTAAGAGTGTGGGAACGTGGCGTTAGTGAAACCTTAGCCTGTGGTACAGGTGCCTGTGCTGCGGTCGTGGTTGGTCAAATTCAGAATAAACTTGCTACTACCGTACAAGTTGACTTGCCCGGCGGCAGTTTACAAGTACGTTGGCAAGGCGAAGGCCACCCTGTACGAATGACAGGCCCTGCTGAGCATGTTTTTGATGGACAAGTGGCACTATGAGCAAACTAACAGAACAACAAATTGCTGAATATTTAAAAGCACACCCTGATTTTTTTATTAAAAACCCTGATGTGCTCGCTGAAGTTGAACTACAACAGCAAACGGCGGGAGCAACGTCTTTGGTGCATATTCAACAGCGCCAATTACGTGAACACAATACGTTATTAAAAAATAAGATTGAGCAGCTCGTTGAACAAGCAAAAGAAAACGAGTTAATTTACCGCTTATTTAGCGACTGTCATCGTCAGTTATGGACTAACTACGACTTTACGACACTGGCTAGCAACTTGCGCAATATTATCTGCACGAACCCATCCATTAACGAATGCCACTTAGTTAAGTACGATAAAAAGTTTGATGAATTAATTGCTCATCGCCTGCAAAACGACGGCATTTACTTGGGTCGAGTAAGCCAACAAGAAAGAGACTTACTGTTTTCAGACACGACTCAATCGACTGCTTTATATCTAATTGGTAACACGAAACACCCTGTGGCAATTTTGGCGTTTGGTAGTGATGACGTAAATCACTTCGAACCGGCAAAAGACAGCTTTTTTGTCCTTGAGTTTGTGCGCTCATTGCAACTGCGCTTATTGGAACTTGCATGAGCGATGTGACGACGCCAGACATTGATGAATTAAGTGATGCTTGGCGAACACCCATCCAACTATTTGCAGACTACTTACGCTACGAAAAACAATACTCAGCGCACACAGTAAACCAATACACTAGCCAGCTGGGCTTTGCAGCTTTGTACTTTAGTAAACTATGTGAAGACTGGTTTGCTGTTCAAGGTGAGCATATTCGCCGTTACAGCATGCAAATGCGCAGCAAACAATTAAGTGGTCGCACAATCAGTTTAAAACTAAGTTGTATTCGCAGTTTATATAAATTCTTAAAAGCAAAAAATATAGCCAGTCAGGCACATTATCACAATCCGGCAGAGGCCATTAAAGGGCCAAAATTTTCCAAGCCTTTACCCAAAAATTTAGACGTAGATCAAATGGCTAAGCTACTAGAACTGCCAGATGATGAGCCTTTAGCTATTCGTGACAAAGCCATGATGGAATTAATGTACTCTTCGGGTCTGCGCATTAGCGAGTTAGTTAGTGCTAACATACAAGATATAAACCCGACTGAAGGCGAAATTTTAGTCCGTGGTAAAGGTAACAAAGAACGTTTATTACCTGTAGGCAGCAAAGCGCTCAGTGCATTAAAAGCATGGCTGAAAATTCGCCCTCAATTTGCACATCCTGATGAAATAGCCGTGTTTGTTAGCAGCCAAAAAAAGCGAATTTCCGTACGCCAAGTTCGCTTACGGATGCAAGAATGGGGCATTAAGCAAGGGATCAGCTCGCAAGTGCATCCGCATAAATTACGCCACTCGTTTGCATCACATATCTTAGAATCATCAGGGGATCTGCGTGCCGTACAAGAACTGTTAGGACACAGTAGTTTGTCTGCAACTCAAGTTTATACGCATTTAGACTTTCAGCATTTAGCTAAAGTGTACGATAACACCCACCCACGCGCTAAAAAGCGCTCAACATCAGAGTAAACCCTTACCATTATGATCCGATTTAACCGTGCCCTATCGCCAGTTTCTGTTTTAAGTTTTGATTTAGACGACACACTTTACAACAACCATCCGATCATAAAGTCAGCCTTGCAAGCACAAGCTGATTACCTCGAAGCGCTAGAACAATGGCCCACCGATAGCATGAGCTACTGGTTAACATGCCGCGATAATGCTTTAAAACATGATGCAACTTTAATTGATGACGTTACACGCTGGCGACAAGCAGCATTACACTATGCCATGACCGATCTGGGTTTTTCAGCAGAGCAAGCTCAGTTGCATGCCGAAAATGCTTATCAGGCATTCGCTGATGCCCGCAGTCAAATAACCGTTACTGATGAAGTACTTGAATTACTTACTAATCTCAGTAAACACTACCGCCTCATCGCCATCACCAATGGTAATGTCGAAGTAGAAAAGTTTAACCTTAATGGTGTATTTGAGTTAGTTTTACAAGCAGGCCCACACGGAAAAGCGAAGCCGCATAGCGCCTTATTTGATAGCGCAGCCAAACACTTAAAGGTGCCTCACAAGGAAATTTTGCACATTGGCGATAGCCTAGATACTGATGTGCAAGGCGCCAATAATGCCGGCTGCCAAAGCGTTTGGCTTAATAACCAAGCAACGCAATATCGTTATCAAGGGTTAGCAGATATTGAAATAAGCAATATCATGGCGCTCAATCATTTAGTTAAAAAGTAACGACTTTAAAAAATGTGTTTTATGCTGAGTAAGTAAATAACAAAGATTAAATGATTGGGCAAAACGGATGAATGCTTTTCTTAAATTAATATTGCTATGCTCTCTTAGCTTAAACGGATACTTTATTTGGCAACTGTTTAACCCCGCGAAGCCAAAACAAATTGAGACTGTAGCAACCACTCCCATAGTCAAGAAAAGCGCGGTTTTACCAGCCCACTTTCAACAAGCTGTTGCGCTATTTAGCAACCAATTATTCGACAAAGCGGTGGCCGAGTACACCCAATTGCTTGTTAATGAACCTCACTATGCAAGGCAACTTAAACAAATTTGGCAACAACAACTTGAGACATGGCTTTCCCATCAAAAATTCACCTTAAGTGAGCAATTTTTAACGGCCTTTTTAAATAGTCACCCTTACGATGTCACCATGCTTGAACTTGAGGCAAAGCGTTTAATAGCACAAGGTGATACCCAACAAGGTATTATCAATTTACTGGCGCTTAGCAACCAGTTAGACAGCAATGATAAGCAACAACTTAACAAACAAATAGACGAGCTAAGCAAATCCTATATTGATGAACTTATTGCAACGCAACAATGGCAAGCCCTACTTAATATTAGTCAACAATGGCTTGATTACGCGCCTGGCAACGCGCATTACTTATATAACAATGCATTAGCTAACTACCATTTAGAAGATTATGTCGCGAGCCAAATAACCCTAGATCAACTACCCGAAGATCATGACTATAAACAACAGGCTGAGCAATTACATCAGTTGATTCAACAAGCCCTCGCAGGTGTTGAAATTATAAAATTAACTGCTCGAGGTTCGCACTATTTGGTGAACAGTATTATCAACGATGATATCGAAACCGAGCTGATGATCGACACCGGCGCTAGCTTTACTGTAATTAACCAAACATTATTAAACTCGCTTAACACCCCAGCCAATTACCTTGGCACCTTACAAGTAAACACAGCTAATGGAATTGTTGAAGCAGAGCGTTATCAGCTCGAGTCGTTTCAAGTCGGTCAACAACGTATTCGTAATTTTGAAGTGCTGGTAATAGAAAATCATGCCGGGTATGGTTTACTAGGTATGAACTTTTTAGAGAATTTTAAGTTTAATATCAATCAGCAAGTGAATGAGTTAGAGTTGATAAAGAACAATTTTTAAGGACAAGCAATGACTCTTAACGAATTTCTTTCGAAATTAGCAAGCACACCGCAGCAAATTGAGTTTACCGATACCATGGCGGTCATAGACAACAATTATGACTTTACCCCAAGTGGTTTTAACAATCATGGCCTGCTAAGCGCGGCAAATGAAAATAATGGCTCGTGTAAAATTTTTGCCTTTGCTAAGCTAAATCAACTGAGTAAACAAAACACCCTAGATTGCTTTGGCGCGTTTTATCATAATGACGTATTACACAATCCTGAAGGGCAAGACCATATGAACATTCGCACCTTTATGCTTGCCCCTGAAGCGACCCCTTTCTTAGGGATTACTTTTACCGAGCAAGACGTGCTAAAAGCGAAGTGAGTAAAAGCCAATAGTTAAAGGCTTTTTTCCATAAAATAACGGCAGCCGTCGAGTGGGTAGTTACGCATTTCATATTTAACTAGGTAGCCGTTGTTTTCGTAAAAGGGTTTAGCTTGGAAATCGAGCGTATCGAGTTGAGCAGTGCTTGCACCAAGTGCTTTAGCTTTGCTCTCTAATTCATTGAGTAATCGTGTCGCAAGTCCTTTACCACGCATATTGTCATCACACCAAAGCCAACTGATAAGCAGCCAATTGCCAAATACCTGACCATGAATACCAGCAACAACAGTGTTTTGCTTATTAACGAACTTAAAACCTAAAGGAGTACGCTCGGCATTAAAATGCGCGGCGTTGAAAGCCACAATATGTTCTCTTAGCTGGTTGTTGAGATCAGCTGAGTCATCACTTTTTAATTGATACATATACTCAGTATACGCTTATATCGTTAATCAGTATAAGTGGTTCTTGCCATAGGGTACTTCGAGCATGTTGCTGGCCAGCTTTTCGGGCTGACCGCACATTTCATCATAAGCACTGGTGTGGCGTAAAACCATATCGCCATAACTTAGGTGATCAAGGCGTTTTTGAATATGCAACGGGCTAATATCACGAATAAACTCACCTTGCTCATCAGTAACATAATACTCAACATTATTGATCATCACAGACACCTGATACAATGCCATTTCTAATGAATGAAGGATAACCTTTTGCAGTGGTTGGTGAGCTGCAAGCTCTGATAATTTGATAGGCATGTGCATTCCTCTTTGGTGGTGGAACTATTCATACGTGATTTTGATATACTGTGATCAAATTAATTGTACAAAAATCACTCATGCCAGAAAAAGTACGACTTGCTAAATTTATTGCCCATGCGGGTGTTTGCTCTCGAAAGCAAGCATCGCGCTTGATAGATCAAGGTGAGGTAACAGTAAATGGCCGTGCCGCAAATCATATAGATCATGTTGATGAGCACGATGATGTGATTGTACTTGGCGAAAAAATTTTAGCTAAGGCACCACTCACCTACTTTGCTTATCACAAGCCTGTTGGTATAGATTGCAAATTAAATGCTGATGACCCAACAAGCCTTATTCATAGCCTGCCTAAAACCACTCGCGTTTACCCAATTGGCCGGCTCGACAAAGACTCCCGAGGTTTGTTGATTTTGACCAATGACGGTGAGTTTTGTAATCAACTGATCCACCCTGATTACCACCAACCCAAACGCTATTTAGTCACCGTTGATAAGTCCCTTGATAGCGACTTTTGTAAAAAAATGGCGGGCGGTGTGCCTGTCGATAAGCAAATAACCCTCCCTTGCACGGTGACTCAAGTCAACGAAACGCAGTTTTGCATTGTCTTAAAACAAGGTTTAAATCGGCAAATACGAAAAATGGCACGTTTTTGTGGCTACAAAGTCATCGACCTTTACCGCACAGATATCGCAAAACTGTCACTCACCACGCTGAATTTGCCCGAAGGACAGATAGTCAGTATCAAAAAAAGTGACATTCTCTAACAAAAAAGTTTGCATTAATTGATTACACGTGTAATCTTAAATTAAAGATTACATCTGTAGGCATAAAAATGATTGAACTTTCTAAAGCTGAATTCGAAGTATTAGATGCAGTATGGCTTGGCTACCCAGCCACAGCTAGTGAAGTAATTGCGCGTTTAAGTGACGATAAAGAATGGCACGAAAAAACCATTAAAACGCTACTAAGCCGTTTAGTTAAAAAAGGCGCTCTTAGCTTCGAGAAACAAGGCCGCCAATATAACTACACCCCTTGCATCGCCCGTGAAGAATACACATTAAAAGAAAGCCAAAGCTTTATTGAACGCTTTTTTAATGGCCGTATTGCGCCACTGGTGAGTGGCTTTGCTAAATCAGAGCAACTCTCGCAACATGATATTGATGAGCTGAAAAAGGTCATTGATGATTGGGAAAAACAGCAAAAATAAGGCGTTGTTATGTTAGATGTATTTTTTAATTGGCTGTTAGATCAACAACTTTTGATCTCATCTGCAATTATGTTTTTATTGCTGTTAGAGCGAAAGTTACTAAGCCAGCTATCGGCACGCTTGGTTTATACACTGTGGGCGCTTTTACCAATTAGTTTATTGTTAGCGAACCTACCAGAGCACTTAAAGCCAATTCAAAACGACTTTATCAGTAAGCTGACTATCACGCCAAACACAGCAATAATGCCGCAGTTTACGCTCACTTGGTTTGCTATTTATGGCTTTATTAGTGCCGCACTGCTGATCACTGCCGTATATTTTCATTACCGTTTTCTAGCAAAACTGCAGTTAGCGCCAATTACGCTTGATCATCACAGCAATCAAAGTATGCGCTTATACCAAAGCAACCAAGTGAGCTCACCTATGGTTGTAGGGGTTTTAAATACCAAGCTAGTGCTGCCTACAAACTATCAAAGTCACTACGATAACCATGCTTTAGCGCTTATTTTAGAGCATGAATCAGTGCACATTAAACGCAAAGACAACCTAATTAATGCCATCGCTTTAAGTGCCACTATTTTGTTGTGGTTTAACCCTGTCGCTTGGCTTGGTTATGCAAGTCTGCGCCGTATTCAAGAGCTTTCATGTGATGAGCAAGTACTCAAAAATAAATCAACAGAACAACGAATTTTATACAGTAAGGCATTAGTGCACTGTGCAAGCTTTAGCAGAACAGGCTTAATGGCTTATTCACAATACGGAGATAAAAACACCATGTTACAACGTCTAAATCAAATAAAGCAGATCGACAACAGCTCATTTATCGCAAAAACAGCGTTAGTTATTTTTACAGCGGGCATGCTTAGCAGCTTTGCCATTGCAAAACAGCCGATGTCAGTTGAAAAGACAAAAGACTATCAAGCGGTTATGCGTGTAGAGCCGATATACCCTATTCAAGCTGCAGAGCAAGGTATTAGCGGTTCAGTCGTTTTGAAATACGATATTTTACCAAGCGGCGCCACCAGCAATGTAAGTGTGGTAAGTGCAGAGCCTGAAGGTGTTTTCAATCGAGAAGCGAAAAGAGCCTTAAAAAAATGGCAGTATGCGCCGTCTGAATCCGGCTTTAAAAACGCATTAGTACAACTCGATTTCGCCTTAGACGAAAACTACCAAGCAAAGGATTTAATAGAGAAAATTAAAGTTAGCTCTAAGTAAAAGCAATCACTTAAGACCCTAAAGCAAGCGCCTTATTTAAGCCGCTTGCTTTGTGGTTTTTGACTACTAGCTCTATCGCTAAAGACAAAGAGCAATCATAGCCACAGCACAAACATAGCCAACAAGCCAAACTAATGAACGTAAAATATCCTGGTTTATGTAGTAGAAAATACAATACAACACACGGGCAATAACATGCACAATCGCAAGGGTCTCAGTTACCTGATAAACATTCTTGCTACCCATCACAACTGCTAGCGCTACTGCAAAAATAATCAGCGATTCAAAGCTATTTTGATGTGCTGCCAACGCACGAGCACCAAAGCCGGTTAGTTTAGCTTGTTGTTCGCGTGGGTGCTTATTGTCGTAGCCTGACAACTTATTTTGTGCAAAAGCCACAGGCGCTTTGGCCAAATAGGGGATGAGTACTGCGATGAGTGCGCAGATAATCAGTATGGTCATGATATTTCCTTATTTTTTAACTGTTTTAGCTTACCCTAACGCAAACAAAAAAAAGCCGCTACATATAACAGCAGCGGCCAGCAATAGCATCATTGTCACTATAGTCTAAAGTCAGCATAAAAGCCCTGCGGCATATTGTCACAGCTGAGTTTTTCTCAAGTTGGTCGATAAGCTGATGCTCTAACACTTTGGTTTTGTTACTATATACCCGAGCCTCCTCAAGATGCAGAATTCAGCGTTTCACAGGAGCTTAATATCAAGGCGGTACTTTGCAAGAATGGCAGTCCCTTTTAAGAAGTAACAACGATGAGAGTAAGTGCCTGTGAAGCGCCCAAAGGGTTGGTTTAAAAGCGATTTATACTGCGTTATTGATTTTAACAATAGAACCACTATTACTTGCAATCAATGCCTTGCCTAAATCGCTTTTAATTCCAACTGAAACTCACATCTTGAGGTGGCTTGGGTATAAATACTCCTCATTAATTTATTTTCAATATGACTTGGATTTTCTTAACTATTTTTGCGGCATTTATGCAGTCGTGGCGCAACGCTTTGCAAAGCAAACTCAGTGCAACAGTGAGTGTTGCCGGGGTAACGCTTGCTCGCTTTATCGTTGCCAGCCCAATTGCTGCCCTGTATTTATTTGCACTTTATCAATATCAAGACGCCGCACTTCCTGACTTTAATCTGGCTTTTATTGGCTACATTGTTGGCGCCAGTATCGTCCAAATTGTTGCCACAGGTTTAATGGTAAAGCTGTTTAAAATGAATAACTTTGCAGTCGGTGCAGGGCTTGCTAAAAGTGAAGCGCTAATGGCGGCCATTTTAGGTGTCATGTTCTTTGGCTCAGCACTGTCGTTACTGGGCTGGGTTGGCGTATTTATTGGTGCAATTGCGGTACTGCTATTAAGTGGCATCGCGAATGTTAAACACTTTAATTTGGGCACCGCACTGCTTGGGCTTGCTTGCGGCACTTCTTTTGCTCTCTCTTCATCATGGATCCGTGAAGCAAGTTTAAGTTCAGGGCTGACTTTTCCGCACTCTGCAGCTTGGGTGTTAGTGCTGATAATCAGTTTACAAACACTGATGCTATGCGTGTATATTACATTCAAAGAGCGCGATACTTTTAAGAAAATGTGGCAACACAAAGGCACCACGACCGCTGTTAGTATTTGTAGCTGTTTAGGTTCTATTGGTTGGTTTAGCGCCATGAGCTTGCAGCATGTTGCTTATGTAAAAACACTGGGGCAGATAGAAGTATTCTTTACCATTATGGTATCGATTCTTTGGTTAAAACAGCCGTTAAAACGCCAAGACACGGCGGGGCTTGTGTTAATTGCACTGGCTGCCATTCTTGTAATGCTACCCAATTAGGCTTATTCCTAGTCATTAAAAAAGCGGCTATGCCGCTTTTTTAATGACTAATCTTTAGGGTTATTACACCACTAATTATCAACAGTACTCCAGCAATGCGGCCAAAAGTGGCGGCATCCCCATAAAATAAAATACCAACCAAGAAAGTGCCAGCAGCACCAATACCTGTCCATACTGCATAGGATGTCCCCATCGGAATATCCTTTTGCGCCAACCACAACATAAAGCCACTAGCGACCATAAAGGCGACGGCTATTGCAATGCCTAACCAGCGACTGTCTGCCTGTTGAGACATCTTAAGGCCTACAGGCCAGCCAATTTCTAACAGACCTGCGACAATTAAATACAACCACGCCATTATTGATCTCGCTTTTTCAAAATTACATCATATAAATCTTCACGGCGGTCTTTTAAGTTTCTTACCGTACCTTCACTGTGAAGGATTTTCAGTTTATCCATATCTAAATCACTGAATAACAACATTTCGGTATTCGGTGTTGCTTCATTCAAGGTTGCATCATGCGGGAACGAAAAGTCAGAAGGGGTAAGCACTGCTGATTGCGAATACTGTACATCTAAGCTTTCTACTTCAGGTAAGTTCCCAACCGAGCCTGCAATCACAACATAACATTCATTTTCGATTGCACGTGCTTGCGCACAATGGCGTACACGTAAGTAACTATTTTTTGTATCTGTCCAAAATGGCACAAACAAAATATCTAACCCTTGTTTAGCGAGAATACGCGACAATTCAGGAAACTCTACATCGTAACAAATTTGAATACCGACACGACCCGCATCGGTTTCAAATACAGCAATTTTATCACCGCCTTGGATCACCCAGTCATTTTGCTCGTGAGGGGTAATATGAATTTTACGCTGCTCATCAATTTTACCGCTACGGTGGCATAAATAGCTAACATTATAAATCTTGTCGTCTTCAGCGAGTGGCATAGAACCGGTGATAATATTGGCATTATATTCAACCGCCATGCGTGACATCGCATCACGGAAGGTTTCTGTGTATTCGGCCAAATAGCGAATCGCTTCAGTTTGATTACTTTGCTCGGTAAGACCCATTAACGGGGCATTGAAAAACTCCGGAAACAGAATAAAGTCACTTTTATAGTCTGATACTGTATCAACAAAATACTCCACCTGCTTGAGCAGCTCTTCAACAGACTCAACACAACGCATTTGCCATTGTACGGCACCGACACGGACAATTGATTTGGTCGACTCAAGTACCGTATCAGTCGGCTCAAACATAATATTATTCCACTCTAGTAAAGTGGCATAACCAACTGACTCCTGATCTTCAGGAAGGTATTTTTTAAGTAAACGTTTAACTTGGAAATCATTAGATAGCTGAAAGCTTAAAATCGGATCATACAGCTCTTTGTGGTCAACTTTTTCGATGTACTCCATCGGAGACATCTCTGCACTGTGATTGTAATAGCGCGGAATACGTCCACCCGCTAAAATAGCGCGCAAGTTATACTGACGGCACAGCTCTTTACGCGCATCGTATAAGCGACGACCCAGTCGCATCCCTCGGTGAGTTGATGAAATCACCACATCTAAACCATAAAGTGCATCACCTTCAGGATCACTAAATACACGGTCGTGACCATCAACAATATCTTCGTAGGTATGTGGGTTAGAAAAGCGCGCGTAATCAACCTGTACACTCAAGGCGATGCCTACTAAAACACCATCGTCTACAATGCCTATTTGCCCTTCCGGAAACTGGTCTATTAGCCTAAAAATAGTATGGCTTGGCCAAGCACCTCCAAGCCCTGGGTAAGCTTGATCCATGAGGGTCTTTATTTGTGGGTACTGTTCTTTAGTTAGATTACAAATCTCTAAATGCGTTTTTTCCGCCGGCATAACTACTCCTTTTTAGGCACGAAAATATTATCAAGGCAAACGGCAAGCCGATATCAATGATGGTTTGATTAGAGTGGCATTAATTCACAGTCCTGCCAAGCTTAAAGCTTAGCAAAAACGAAGTGAACTAGTGTTTAACCCGATTAAATTAAATGAATTAAAGAAACAGAAATCTCTTTAATTCTTCACAGCCTAAATTTTAATCTATACTAGTTTTTACACCTAGCTGTCTAAGAGGTCCGGTTGCTAAAACATCTCTTAAAACAACCTAAGCAATCAGAGTTACAAGAAATAGAGCATGTTAAGTTTCTTATTATTTTGAAGATTGCTTACTTTGCACTCGCAGTCCACGTTGTGCTAATTCCCGTTTTCGCTCACATTGGTGCAGTTACTTTGGCAATAGTAAATGTTCTAAGTGTGTGTGCATGGGCTGGGGGAATTTTTCTAATCAAACAAGGTTTAACCTCCTTAGCTCTTCGTGTGTTTTGTCTTGAAGTTGTTATTCACTCAACCATTGTTTGTGCAATGCTTGGCTTAGATGCAGGATTTCAATTTTATCTATGGACTGTGTCTTGCCTGTTAATGATCGACTATCAACTAACTCTAAAGCGAGCTTCTTTGTATAGCGTGTTAATGATCATTGCTTTTGCATTGTTGTATGTGTTTTTTTCAAATACAAACTACCCTTTTGCTTACTCTGAGCTGCTTCCCCATATTAAAATAATTAATATAATTATTGCTGGCTTACCTATGATTTATGGCATGGGCTTTATTAGAGAGATTACTCTTTCACAACGACTAGAGTTAACGGAAATGGCAGCCCGGGATCCTCTTACAAAACTTTTCAATCGCCGCTTTGCTAAAAAGCTAATTATGAATGCACGCAAAAGTTGCATAAATAATAACAGCCCTCTTTGCATGGCCATGGCAGACATCGATCAGTTTAAAAGAATCAATGATAATTACGGGCATGATAAAGGTGATACTATTTTAGTGAATATTTCACGACTCATCAGTGAATTCATGAGCGAGGATGATATTGCAGTTCGTTGGGGCGGAGAAGAGTTTTTACTAATACTTACTCAATCTAATGAACGCCAAGCCTTTGCAAAAATTGAAGCTTTGCGTACAAAAATAGCAGCATTGGAAGCTCACCCTGACTGTCCGGATTTAAAAGTAACTATGAGCTTTGGTTTAATTGAATGGCAACCCCTTACTCCCATAGAAAAAATGCTGCAGTATGCAGATTCAGCGCTGTATGAGAGCAAGCACTCTGGCCGTAATAAGACCACGATAGTGCATGCTCAAAGTACATTTTTTGAAAATGAAGATTAATTAATTGCCTCAATAGTAATGCTATGTGCAATCTCTTGCGGCAATAATGGCGTTAAACCATTACTGACATAATCGTTAAACCCGGCACGATAAAATTCTGACAATGGATGCCCAGATTGCCCACCCGGAATAGCCATAATCGCTTTATCTAAATGCCCTGGTTGAACAATAAAGCGCTGCGAAGCACCAAAACTACGCCCTTGTACTGAAGGCATAAAGGTATCACCAAACCCAGGCGCCGTAGGCATATTCAATAAGCTTTTAAGTACCGGTATTTGCTTGGCAAATGGGTGCTCAATCACTAACTCGTTGACCTTACCCCACTCCCAGCTGTGCGGGTTGTTACCGTACTGCTCGGTTAGTTTAGTGATAACGCGATCAAATGCAGCTAGCATTTGCTGATTCCAGTTTGCATACTCTGGGTTTAACCATGCTTCAGGCTGCGCTTCGATAAGTTGCCAAACAGCAGGCTCTAAGTCTCGTTTTACTGGTTTTAAGCTGCTGTCGAGGGCTTTTAGCTTATTCTCTAATGGACTAAATAAACCATTAATTACTTCACTGCGGTAACGCTTTACTAAGGTATAACCAATTGAATCGCTACAAGCACACGCCTGCCAATTATTTAGCTCTTTTAAATACAGCGCATATTTATCGCCTGCGTTGCTGAGCTGTTTGACCAGCAGTTTATGCCAAGCTGTTAAGAATCGAGCTTCATTATCATGTTGTAAGTCATAAAAATCTTGTTCGTTGAACTGTTGCTTTTCAAATAATCGATCGCGAATTTGTGCCGAGCGAGCCCCCATGGCATAAGCACCATTACCAAAGCGCTGGTCATCCTCTGCGGAAACAACGCGTGAGTTGCCCGTCCATAATCGGCCACTGTCTGGGTTTTTAACAAATGGACGCAGCGTTTCGTTTTCATGCCACGCTGCAGGATACGCTTGCTCAGCCACCGCTAATTGATGGGGCTCTTTACGGGCTGGAACGGCTCCCATATTCTTCCAAGCGGCGTTCCCTTGATCATCAACAACCATTAAATTTTGGACAGGAATACCCACCTCAGCCGCAAGCGCTAGTGCATCATCAACCGTACTTGCTTGCTCAAGCTTAAGTAATTCCATATCAACCGCATACTCATGGTGAGCAACCCAACTTAGTGCGTATGGTTTGCCATTAATTTCTTTTACTGGGCCATATTCACTCATGGTTAAAGCATAATTTTCAATGCTGCCGTCATTGAGTAAGATGGGTTCATCTATCTGCCACGTTTTCTCTTTACTCTCAAGGGCTATCCAATCGGCTGTATCTAAATAACCATTGGTGAACCCCCACGCTATTTTATTATTGGTACCAACTACAATTGCTGGAGCGCCAGGTAAAGACACACCGGTGATTTGCTGCATTTCACCATTGAGTGGATAATTGAGCTGGGCACGGTACCAAATGATTGGTACTGCAAATGATAAGTGCATATCGTCTGACAACATTGCAGCACCAGTTTCAGTTAACTGCCCAGTAACTGCCCAGTTATTACTACCAAGCTCCTTGCGCTCTGCAATCTCAGTCATAGCCCATTGAGCGTCTTTGAGATTTGGAATACCGCCGTTATAAGGTGCTAATAGGCTGTTATCGAGCGCCGCTTGATAAAGGCTAGGCTGAGTAATAAAGTCGACCATCGCCTTACCGTAGAGATCTTCGATTTCGATCAGTGTTTTGTCGCGTTCAAAGGTAGCCGTTTGCAAATCTAAATACATACTAAAAATGATTAGTAAGCTGTCTTCACTTTGCCAAGGTTTTGCTTCAGCGCCAGTCAGTAAATATTCAAAACTATCAAAACCTACTTGCGCATGACCCTCATTAACCCCATTCGCGTAAGCTTTTAATAGCGCTTTATCTTTTGCTGGTAACTGCGCAACAGCAATCTGACTACGTTTGCGTAACTGATGAAAACGCATTTTTTTATCAAGCCCAACAGCAGCTTTACCAAATAATTCACTAAGCTCACCTGCGGCATTACGGCGCAGTAAATCCATTTGAAAGAATCGGTCCTGACCATGCGCAAAACCAAGAGCATAGGCTGCATCTAAACGGTTTTCGGCATGAATAACAGCCAGCCCTAAAGTGTCTCGTTCAATCTTCACTGATTGCGAAATAGCGTCGCTTTTACCCCGGCCATCAAGAGCCGGTAAACTTAGATTTAATACACCATAAACAAGCCCTGTTGCGAGTAACACCACAACGAACAAACCTATTAATAACCATTTGATTATCTTGAACATGCCATTTACCCTTGCGCTAAAGTAACACTGTATTAACCTGCTATATTAACCTGAGTTTTGTGAAAAAATAGTGTTGCTATCCAAATATTTAAATTTAGTTTTCTTGATTAGCTGATGATTGTTAATTGCCTCAGAAATTGTCTATAGTAGGGAAATAGTTTAGAAATCAATCTTTCTCATGCCATTAGCAACTGAAACCGATAATAAAAAACTGCAAAAACTAAAGTTAGCCTTTTGGTTTTCACTTGCGCTAGTTATTGTAATTGGCTTAATCATCGATCAATTAAACTATAGCCGAGAAAAAGATGCATTCCGTGCTCAGGAGATTGCGCGAGTTAGCGCTTACCGTGCAAAGTTAGAGGCGACTCTAATCTCTAATATTCAACTTGTTCGCGGCCTTGCCGTCGCAGTTGCTGCTGAGCCAAATTTAAATCAAAGCCGCTTTTCTCAAATTGCCACGCCATTATTCGAAACCTCTTCAGAATTAAGAAATATCGGCGCTGCACCAAACATGATCATTCAGATGACTTACCCACTAAAAGGAAATGAGAAATCAATTGGTCTCAATTTTCTAGAAAACGCCGCGCAGCGAGACGATGCAATTAAGGCGCGCGATGAAAACAAAATTGTCATGGCAGGCCCCTTAGAACTAGTACAAGGCGGTCAAGCCTTAATAGCTCGCATGCCTATTTTTACACCACCAGAGCAGCACTTTTGGGGATTACTTTCTGTCGTACTCGATATTGATAAAGTTTATAACAATTCGGGGCTTCTAGCTTTAAATAAGCACTACGACATAGCGTTACAGGGTCGCAACGGGTTAGGTGCTGAGGGGGAATTTTTCTACGGAAATAGCGCTATTTTAAATGACACACCACTTAATTTTGGCATTAATTTCCCTGGCGGGAATTGGCGTATGTATGCTGTTCCGAAAGCAGGTTGGCATCCACCAAAATCAGCCATTTGGCCGTTACGTATCGCCATAATTATCGTATGTATATTATTTGCGGGTGCTTGTGTGTTCTTTTTAAAAATGCTCGAGCGCCAATACAAAAGCGAGCGAATGCTCGAAACAATGAGTAGCCTAGCAAAAGTAGGTGCGTGGTCATTTAACCTCGAGACCAAAGCTGTTTATTGGTCAGATATGACTAAACAAATCTTTAAGTTGCCACTCAATAAACAACCACAATGGCCAACCAATCTCGACTATTTTAAACCCGGTTACAGCCGTGACAAAATTCGTCACTTAATCGAAAAAGCGATAAAAGAAGGTGAAAGCTTTGAAACTCAAGTCCAAATAATCACAGTATCAGGCGAAGCTATCTGGGTTTTAGCGCATGGCGAATCTGAATATAAGAATGGCCGCTGCATCAAACTATTTGGATCATTACAAAACATAGATGCTCGCAAACGTGTTGAGCTTGAAAACAATAAAATTGCCTTGCACAACGAAATACTTGCCTCATTAACTGTTCACGAAGCCGTCTTAACGGGTAATTTAAACTTATCTAAGCATGTAATTGTAAAAGCGATATGCCAAGCACTAGAGGTTGATCGAGCAAGCATTTGGTTATTTAGCGAAGACCGACAAACGCTTAACTCGTTTGCTAGTCATGATCAAAATCAATCGCGTTTTAGTCGGGCAGTGTCGTTACAGCAAATAGAACACCCTAACTATTTTGATGCCATTAACAATAACGCCGTTATAAATGCGAGTGATGCATATCACCACCCGTTTACCAAGGAGTTAGCTAGCAATTATTTTGATCGCGCTGATATTCGCTCCATGCTTACTGCAATCATTCCGACTGGGAGTAAAAGTATGGGAGTGGTGTGCGCAGAGAACAGCGCATCAAGACGACATTGGAGTAAAAACGAGGAAAACTTTTTAATTGCAGTTGCGGCACTTATTGGTAGCTTACATGCAAGCCAACAGCGTATAGAAACTGAACATCAGCTAGTTCAAGCGAAAAATGCAGCAGAACAAGCAGTAAAAATAAAAGGTGAATTTTTAGCAAGTATGAGCCATGAAATCCGCACCCCGATGAATGGGGTTATTGGCATGCTTAATATCATTAAACAAACAAAATTAGATAAACAACAAAGCCATCATCTTGAATTGGCACAGTCATCAGCAGAGTCATTGCTGCATATTATCAATGATATTTTAGACTTTTCAAAAATTGAAGCTGGTAAGCTCGATATCGAAAACGTGAGTTTTAATATATCTAAACTTCTAGGCGATACCATTGAATCATTTGCTATAAAAGCAGAGCAAAACAATACCAAACTGTTACTAGATGCAACTCATATCAAACGTGAATTTATCATAAGCGACCCAAATCGTATTAGGCAAATCATCAATAACCTAATAGGTAATGCAGTTAAATTCACAAAAGACGGTGAGATAGTCGTGATAGCCAAACTTGAAACTACTGATAACGAGTTATATCTGAATTGCTCTGTTGTTGATAATGGCTTAGGCATAAAACCAGAAAAACAAGCAACTCTTTTTGATTCTTTTACTCAAGCTGATGCTTCAACTACCCGGCAATATGGCGGCACAGGCCTTGGTCTTGCCATTGTTAAACAGCTTTGTACTCTAATGGGCGGCGATGTAAATGTTGTCAGTTCTTATGGAGAAGGCAGCACGTTCAATTTCTCAATTAAAGTAAAATTTGACTACCAAAAGCAGCTGCATGAGCCAAGTCACTTAATTGATAAAAAACGTATTTTAATTGCTGACAACTGCAAGCTCAGTAGCAGCATTACTAAAAAACAATTGCAATTATGGGGAGCAAAAGTTGAAGTTATTGGCAATATGCCAAGCTTGATTAACCGTGCGGCCCACTCTCAAGAGCCACCTTGCGATGCAGTTTTTATAGATTACCAACTCTATATGCAAGCAGAACAATCAGAGCAACGAGCGTTCCAAAAATATTATAATAACAATGCATGTAAATGTATTTTAATGGCACCTATGAGCCTAACTGAAGAGCAATCTAAACAAACTTTAGAAGCGCAAAGTATTATATTTAAACCTTTAACCCCTTCAGACTTATTTAACTCTTTGGCTAACGAAAAGTATATTGAGCAACAACAAGTAAATAAAGAACAAAGCATCGCTAAAATTTCCATGCCAGCTTCGAGTACATCATCTCGCGTCTTATTAGTCGAAGATAATAAAGTTAACCAAGTGGTTGCTGGCGCCTTACTCAAACAAGCAGGTATTAGTTTTGATATTGCTGAAAATGGTCTTGAGGCAATAACAAAACTAGCAAATAATGAGAATGCCCCTTACGAACTAGTGCTAATGGACTGCCAAATGCCAGAAATGGACGGCTATCAAGCAACAAAGGCAATAAGATTAGGAAAAGCTGGCGAAGCACATCAGAAAGTCAATATTGTTGCACTAACTGCCAATGCAATGCAGGGTGACAAAGAACGCTGTTTAGATGCTGGCATGGATGATTATTTAACAAAACCCCTTAACTTTGACTCATTAAATAAAAAATTAGCAATTTGGCTAAGTGCAGCACATTAAAGAGAAATAAAATCATGCAATTATCATCGATACAACAACGCGTTATTGGCTGTTTACTCGAAAAGCAAAGTACAACACCCGAACATTATCCGTTATCTTTAAACTCCCTCACTAATGCATGTAATCAAAAATCTAACCGTGAACCGGTACTGTCTCTCACTGAAGCGCAAGTACAAGATACCCTAGATGAGCTTATTGCATCACGCTTAGTAACTCTTGATGAAGGGTTATCAGGGCGGGTTAATAAATATGCTCACCGCTTTTGTAATACCGAATTTGGCAGTTTGCAATTTACTGAGCAGCAACGCGCCATTATTTGTTTACTGCTGCTACGCGGCCCACAAACACCGGGAGAACTAAGAACGCGCAGCAACCGCCTCGCTGAGTTTAGCAATGTCAATGAAGTTGAAGCCGCATTAAATGCACTCATTGAGCAAGAACATGTTGCACGCTTAGCACGAGAGCCAGGCAAACGAGAGAGCCGCTATATGCACTTATTTGTTGACCCAGACAGCATCACTGAGGATATGGCTGCTAGTGAGCCGATGCAGGATAACAACGGTGAAGTGCAACAATTACTGAGCGAAATCGAAGATCTTAAGCAGCAAGTCAACGAAATAAAAGCGCATTTAGGTCTTTAATAAAAACCGCGCCCATAACATAATGTAAAAAACGCTGACAACCACAACGAAAAATAGGAGCTCTACCATGCGTGCCGACATTCTGACGGAAATGAAAGTCCAACCAACTATTGATGTAAAAGCGGAAATTACCCGTCGCGTTAACTTTCTTAAAAGCCGACTTACTGCTGCGCACTCTCGCTCACTTGTATTAGGGATCAGTGGCGGTGTTGACTCATCAACCTGTGGCCGCTTATGCCAATTAGCGGTTGATGAATTAAACCAAGAACTCAACACCAACAAATATCAATTTATTGCAGTTCGCTTACCTTATGGTGTTCAAGCAGATGAAGATGAAGCACAAATGGCTGTTGATTTTATTAAGCCAAGCAAGCGTATGACGGTTAACATTAAAGCGGCTGTCGATGGCATGCATGAACAAGCAATGGCCGCGGTTGTTGGTGGTGGTGCTGAATTACCAGAGCAAGCTAAAATTGACTTTATCAAAGGCAATGTGAAGGCACGCCAGCGCATGGTTGCGCAGTATGAAATTGCTGGTTTCTGCCAAGGCTTAGTGGTTGGTACCGATCACAGTGCTGAAAACATCACGGGTTTTTACACCAAGTTTGGTGACGGTGCATGTGATTTAGCGCCGTTATTTGGTTTATCAAAGCGTCAAGTTCGTGCACTTGCTGAGCATTTGGGAGCACCAGCAGTACTGGTAAATAAAGCCCCAACGGCCGATTTAGAGTGTGATCGCCCAGGTCTGACTGACGAAGAAGCGCTAGGCCTCACTTACGATCAAATTGATGATTTCTTAGAAGGTAAAGACGTCAGCAATGAAGTCGAAGAAAAGCTAACAGCAATTTACTTACGTACTCAACATAAACGCCAAGCAATCCCAACCGTTTACGACGAGCTTTAAGGGTAGTTTAAACATTGCGAGGGCAATAATAATTGCCCTTTTCTACTCCTCCCGCACCCCTTAGCAATATTCAGAACCTTCAATCACTGATTATCAGCTTCACAAAATGATCTGGAGCATCATGCCTGACGTAAAAGTTAGCAACATGATTGCAGTAAAGATGAAATAGTTCTGTAATTTGGTTTATAGTTGTTACAGTAAATACATTATATTTCAAATCAAAAATCTAAGGTTTTATATTAGCTTATGTCATCGCCCATCTTAATTACCGGCGCAGGCCAACGTATTGGACTCGCTCTGGCCGAGCACTTATTAGCGCAAGGGCAAGAAATCATAGTCACTTATCGTACCCGCCATGCAGCAATTGATGTGCTTGCAGGCAAAGGCGCTATTTGTATCCATGCTGATTTTAATAGTGACCAAGCTATCGGGCACTTTATTGAAGAATTAAAAGCGCATACCAACCAGCTCAAGGCAATTATTCATAATGCATCTAGCTGGGATTGCGAAGCAAATAATCACGATTACGCTGACCTATTTGATAACATGATGCGTATTCATGCCAAAGCGCCCTATTTAATTAATTTAGCAGCTTCTGATTTGTTACTGCATTATCAGCAAAACAGTGGCCAAGCCGCAGATATTATTCATTTAACTGACTATGTTGTTGAAAAAGGCAGTCCTAAGCACCTTGCTTATGCAGCAAGTAAAGCGGCGCTTGATAATTTAACAAAGTCGTTTGCCGCTAAATTTGCACCGGCCATTAAAGTGAATGCTATCGCTCCCTCGCTGATCATTTTTAACGAGCACGATAGTGACGAGTACAAAGCCAAAACATTAAAGAAATCGCTAATGGGCATTGAGCCCGGCTGCGCCGAGATTATTAACAGCGTAGAACTAATACTAAGCAGCCAATACATCACAGGTCGTTCTATGCCTGTTGATGGTGGCAGACATTTAAAATAACGAATTACTGAGAAAGCTATGCACGATGATTTAAAAAACAGTTACCAACAAATAATTACCGCAGTAGGTGAAGATCCTGCTCGTGAAGGATTACTCGACACACCAAAACGCGCAGCAAAAGCGATGGAGTATCTGACTAAAGGTTATCGTCAAACATTAGACGAGATCACCAACAATGCGGTATTCACTTCAGACGCCGATGATATGGTATTAATCCAAGACATTGAGCTTTACTCTATGTGTGAACATCACTTATTACCGTTTGTTGGCCGCTGTCATATTGCTTATATTCCTAACGGCAAAGTACTTGGTTTATCGAAGTTTGCGCGAATTGTTGATATGTATGCGCGTCGTTTTCAAATTCAAGAACAATTAACTCATCAAATTGCTAAAGCGGTTGAAGAAGTAACTGGTGCGAAAGGTGTTGGCGTAATCGTTGAAGCAAAACACATGTGTATGATGATGCGCGGCGTTGAAAAACAAAATTCAAGCATGCGTACATCAGTTATGTTAGGTAACTTCAGAGCCGATCCAAAAACCCGTAACGAGTTTTTACAACTAGTTAGAGGGTAATGATGGCCAACGCAATTATTAATGTCACTAACCTCAGGCTACGAACCTTTATTGGTTTTAATCCTGAGGAACGTGAGAAAAAACAAGATGTAGTGATTAACTTAGAAATCCACTACCCTGCAGATCAAGCCTGTGAAACTGATGCGGTTGATAAAGCGCTAAACTACAAGACCATCACCAAAGAAGTGATCAGCCTTGTCGAAGAAGGCCACTTTTTGCTGTTAGAAAAATTGGTTGCTGAGATTTTAGCAATTTGCCACCAGCATCAAAGTGTTCACTATGCCAAAGTACGCGTTGATAAACCGCACGCACTGCGCTTTGCAGATTCAGTATCACTGACCCTTGATTGGCAAAAAAGTTAAAATAACTTTTCTAGCCCTACTGCAAAGGCAAGCACTGCTAAATATCGTGCGCCTTTGCCTAGGGTCACGAGTAACAAAAAGATTGGAAACTTAACCCTAAAAATTCCGCCAACTACCGTTAACGGGTCGCCGACAATAGGCAGCCAAGCAAACAGCAAACTGTAAATACCGTACTTATTAAATTGCTGCTCAGCTTTATCTATCGACTTTTGTGAAACGGGAAACCATTTACAGTCTTTAAATCGCATGACTTGTGTGCCCAGCCAATAATTAACACAGCTCCCAAGCACATTGCCCACGGTTGCACTTAGCCATAATAGCCAAAGTAGATAATCACCACTGGCTATCATAGCGGTCATCACTAATTCTGAAGAGCTAGGTAATAGGGTAGCTGCAATAAATGCGCTGAAAAATAACGATAAGTAGGCCATAAACATCACATAAAAAAGCTCAGCAAATGGCTGAGCTTTTAGTATATGGCAATTAGTTTACTTTATAAATTCTATCGCCATTGGATATTTAACTTCTTTACCATCGTTGGCTTTAATCGCCGATACTACCACCATAATCAATGAGAATAGCGCAACCAATGGCAGCAGAATGACACCAACGACAACAAACATCAGCATAAAGCAGACAATGTAAGCAATCATCATGGTTAATTGAAAGTTTAATGACTTGCGACCATGCTCAGCAACGAGCGGCATTTCTTCTTTTTTTACAAGCCAAACAATCAAAGGCCCAATCACTGAGCCAAACGGAAAAAGTAAACCAGCTAAGGCACTTAAGTGACAAAACATTGCCCAAGTGCGCTGGTCTTTATCTGCCACAATTATTTCAACTTTTTGATTATCATCCATTTTAAATTCCTTGTTATGGGTCTATTTGTCTCTTTACTATAAACCTTAATAGCATTTTACCCTAGCTAAATTGATTAAATTTAAAACTCTCAACCAGCAAAAAGGCTGTAATCAATGCTGTGATAAAAATGTGATAACTTCGTGAAGGTTTTTGGATATTGCTATTCGATACTGATTTTGAATCATCAAAAACAGGAATCTCACATGAAAGCTTTACCTTTAACTTTGTTCGCTGCATGCGCAGTAACTAGCCTTACAAGCCAAGCAGCTGAGCTTGATATAAAACTGACTAACCTCACGCAAGGTTTACACTTCACCCCTATTCTCATTACGGCTCACAACAGTGACAGTAAACTCTTTAGCGTTGCTATGCCTGCTTCTACAGCACTACAGACAATGGCTGAGGGTGGTAATCTCGAGCCATTAATGAGTGAAGCCACAGCTGCAAACAGTGACATGGTTGCTAACCCAGCTGAAGGCCTATTGGCGCCAGCAAGTTCAACGATGGCGAGCTTATCTACCAGCGATGGCAATAATTACTTATCGCTCACAGCCATGCTGCTGCCTACCAATGATGGCTTTGTGGGTTTAGATAGTTGGATGATCCCAACAGAAGCTGGCACCTACACTGTTTATCTCAATGCCTATGATGCAGGCACCGAAGCTAATGATGAGCTTGTTGTTGAGGGTTCAGGCATGCCGGGCACGCCAGGTATTCCAGCCGCACCGGGTGGCAATGCAGGAATGAATGGCAGCGGCGTCACCAGCAGCGAAACAAATATGATGGTGCATATTCATCCGGGTAATTTAGGTGACGACGATTTAGAGGCAGGTATGAGTGACCTTGATAACACCGTGCACAGATGGCTAAACCCAGTTGCGTTGCTAACAGTTACGGTTAAATAGGAGGTTATCATGCGCTTTTCAAAAAGCTTAATTATCCTCGCATTAAGTGCCGGCCTTGCGGCCTGTGGGGATTCAGATAATAACGAGGTGGAAGTAACAGATCCTGTAACGCCCGCTATGAGCTATGAATTTACCGTACATGTTACAAACTTAACCAATGCCCAACCTTTATCACCGATTGCAGCCATTGCTCACACTGAGGGTATGCTTTGGCAAATAGGCGAACCAGCCTCAGCTGCCCTCGAATTAATGGCTGAAGGAGGAGATAACAGTGAATTATTAGCGGCTGATTTTAATATGAATTCAAGCTCAGCTGAAAGCCCACTTCTTCCTGGTGAGCAAGTCACTTTAATGCTGAGTACTGAGCAGCTTGATGAATTAAAAATCAGCTTAGCGACCATGTTGGTGAATACAAATGACGCGTTTACCGGTCTTAATGCTATAGACGTGTCTTCGTTAGCGGTAAATGAGTCACTGTCTCGCACTAGTTTTGCCTATGATGCAGGCACCGAAGCTAACTCTGAAGCAGCTGGGACAATCCCCGGCCCTGCTGATTCTGGCGAAGGTTACAACGAAATGCGCGACGATATTGACCGTGTTGCAATGCACCCAGGTGTGGTCAGCCAAAATGATGGCCTGACAAACTCAGTGCTCACCAGTCAGCATAAGTTTGATAACCCAGTTGCTCGGTTCACGATAACGCGGACGCAATAATAATCGCACTCCTTACACCGAGGTCATAAGGATGTGCCTCTGTGATTTGGAGTGAGCAATGCGCCAAGAAAAATTATTAATCGTCGAAGATGATAGAGCAATACGCCAACTTATCAGCACACAATTACACTGCCTAAACCTACATATTGATGAAGCCTCGAGCGCTGAAGCTGCAATAAAGAAGCTTGCCAGCTCAAGTTACGGCTTGGTGCTACTCGATATCAATCTACCACAAATGGATGGCTTGAGTTTATGCCGCAAAATTAAAGAGCACTACCCAAGCATTGCCGTTATTTTACTAACTGCACTCAGTAGCGATATGGACAGAGTGATTGGTCTGGAAATGGGCGCTGATGATTACATTTGCAAGCCGTTCTTCGCCAGAGAGTTACAAGCACGAATAAAAACACAATTACGGCATAGGTCGCAACTTATGGCAGCCCATTCACATCATGAAGATAGCGCTCAAGCAGTCATTCAACTCGGTGAACTCCATATTGAATTTGCCAGCCACCAAGCATTTTTAGCTGACCAAGCAATTAACTTAACCGCCACCGAATTCGATTTACTAGTCTACTTTGCCAAACACCCAAACCATGTTTTTAGCCGCCAACAGTTACTAGACCAAGTGTGGGGTTACCAACACAGCGGCTACGAGCATACGGTTAATTCCCATATAAACCGTTTACGCAGTAAATTTGAGCAGCATCACCCTACAACCTTTATCGAAACAGTCTGGGGCGTAGGCTATAAATTAAACCCTAGCCAATTGAGTGTAAACTAATGAAATCAATGACGCTATATCAAAAATTGGCTTGGTCATTGGTGCTTATTTTTAGCCTGTTGTGTGCACTGGTTTTAAATTGGAGTAAGCAATTAGAACAAAGCTCTGTTCATCATGCTCAGCAAAACTTGCACCTCCAATTGGCCGAGCATTTAGTGCACGACAACCCACTGATCCAGCAAGGTGTGTATGACTATGACGCACTAGAAAACTTATTTCACACGCTGATGATACTCGGTCCTGCATTTGAGTTTTATTTTGTAGACCCAGAAGGTCATTTACTGACTTATTCAGCCAAACCGGGGCAAGTCATAAGGCAACAAATAAACTTAAGCCCAATACAGCAGCTAATTGACAACCCCACTGCCACGCCGATTTATGGTGATGATCCGCGTAGCAACGATGGCGTAAAAATATTTTCGACCGCGCCAGTTTATAATCAGCAACAGCTGCAAGGCTATCTATACGTAATTATTGGCGGGCAAGCTTACGATACCACCCTTAAAAACATTAAAGCCAATGATAACCTTTGGCTTGCTGCCATGTGGTTTATAGCCGCCTTAGTTGCGCTCTTTATTGCGATGTTGCTGTTATTTCGTTTTTTCACCTTACCGTTAAAAAAACTCAATAAAGAGCTTAATAAAATAGAAGCGGCTAACTACAGCCTAACCAAAATGTCATTGGACTCAAGCTACACTGCTGATGATGAAATTGGCAATTTAAGCAAAGGCGTCAATGCCATGCTCGCACGTATTGATGAGCAGTTTCAGTCATTACAGCAAGCCGATAAACAACGCCGTGAGTTACTGACTCATTTATCACATGATTTACGTACGCCGCTATCTTCACTGCACGGCTTTCTTGAGGTGATCAATAAACCGGATAGCCACTTAAACGAGCCTGAGCAACGTCATTACCTCAACCTTGCAATGGATAACTGCCAGCAATTAAAACATCTGATCGAACAAATTTTTGAACTTGCTAATTTAGAGTGCGGCCAAGTAAAAATTCAATCAGAGACCTTTAATTTAGGCGAGTTGATTTATGATTGCGTGGCAAAGCTTGCACTCACTGCACAATCCGCAGGAATTTCACTCAGGGTTATCCCAGAAATTTGCGACTTTACCGTGACGGCAGACATTGCAAAATTAGAGCGGGTACTAACAAACTTAATTGAGAATGCTATTCGACACACCCCAAGTGGCGGTGAAATTGCCGTCAAGGTTAGCCAACAAAGTGATCAGTTATACGTGGCAGTATCTGATACTGGGGTTGGTATTCATGAGGATGAACTCAATGCTATTTTTGAACCTCATTATCAGGCCCGTAATAGCATAAAACGAGGCTCAACAGGCTTAGGACTGGCTATTTGCAAGCAATTGCTCACCCTAATGGATAGTGAAATAAACGTCAGCAGTACCTTAGGAAAAGGCAGTGAGTTTCGTTTTAATTTAGCAATGCAGGCACCCGCTTAATCACGGATGCCTGCGTTGTTATTATTTTTCGATACCCGCTAAATCTAGCATAAATGCATAATATAAAGCGGTGTCTTGTAAGCTCTTAAAGCGCCCAGAAGCACCGCCATGACCTGCTTCCATGTCAGTTTTAAAAAGCAATAGGTTATCATCGGTTTTATATTCACGCAGCTTAGCAACCCATTTTGCTGGCTCAAAATACTGAACTTGAGAGTCATGCAAGCCGGTGGTGACTAACATATTTGGGTAAGCCTGTTTCTTAACTTGGTCGTACGGCGAATACGACAGCATATAATCGTAATAGACTTTATCGTTCGGGTTACCCCACTCGTCATACTCATTTGTTGTTAGTGGTAAGCTGTCATCTAGCATAGTCGTGACCACATCAACAAAAGGCACTGCCGCAATCACTCCTTTATAAAGTTCAGGCGCTTGATTTACAACAGCTCCCATTAGTAAGCCACCCGCACTGCCACCCATGGCAAAAACATTATCTTTATCTGCATATTTTTGAGCAGCCAATGATTTAGTCACATCAACAAAGTCATTAAAGGTGTTTTGTTTATGAAGTAACTTGCCGTCTTCGTACCAAGGACGACCCAACATCTGCGAGCCACGGATATGTGCAATTGCAAATACAAAACCACGATCGAGTAAGCTTAATCGTGAACTAGAAAAGCTCGGATCCATGGTCGCACCATACGAACCATAGCCATATTGCATAAGCGGATTAGAGCCATCTTTTTTAAACTTATCTTTTCGATAAACAAGGCTCACTGGAACATCAACACCATCTCGCGCAGTTACATATATGCGTTCAGATGTGTAATTGCTCGGGTTGAAATCACCCAATACTGTACGCTGTTTAAGCAGTGTTTTTTCGCCACTTTCGAGGTTGATATCGTAGCTACTACCTGGGGTTGTCATACTTGAATAGTAAACACGTAAATTAGGGTTATCTAACTCACTATTACCATAGCTAAAAACCATATACGTTGGATCATTAAACGCAACTATTTGCTCTTGTTGGTTGCGAAGGTCACGAATAGTGATACGGGTTTGCCCCATTTCACGTTCTTCATAAACCAAGTGATTGTTAAATAACTCAATACCCTCAAACTTAACCTTATCGCGACCAGCAATAACCGTTTGCCAATTGGTTTTATCATGAGCCTTATCGCGGTGCACTTTCATCAGTTGGAAGTTAACCGCATTTAAATTGGTAACGATGTAATACCAATCACCTAATTTTTGAATATCATATTCAAGCCCAGCTTCACGTTCAATAAAACGTTTTGGCATTGCTTTGACATCATTAGCATCAATAACCGAGACACCCGAAGCACTGGTGCTGCCATGACTAATATAGATTTCTTGTTGGTCTTTACTCTTGTAGATACCGGTGTAGTAACTGGTGTTTTTCTCTTCGTAAACGAGTTCGTCGTCGGCTTGCGGGGTGCCTAGCGTATGGCGATATACTTGGTAGCCTAACAGCGTTTGTAGGTCTTTTTTGATGTAGTAAAAGGTTTTGTTGTCATTAGCCCACACGACATCACCTTCCGTGCCTTCAAGGCTCTCTGTGAGCATTTTACCTGTGGTTAAATCTTTAACTTTAATTGTGTAAATGCGACGACTAACTGTATCTTCACCGTAAGCAAGTAAATTGCCATTTGGACTCACAGCTAATCCGGTGACAGCAAAGTAATCATGATTTTTAGCAAGCTCATTTACATTTAAAATAACTTGCTTACCCTCTCCTTGACTATCTTGGCTACGCACATAAACCGGATATTCATCATCACCACGCGTTTGTGAGAAATAATAATAATCCCCTTTTTTTGTCGGTACGGTATCGTCATCCTTTTCAATACGTCCTTTAAGCTCTTCGAAAAGGGTGTTTTGTAGCGTTTGAGTATGTGCCAATTTGCTTTCAACATACGCATTTTCAGCATTTAAATGAGCAATAACAGCGGCATCTTTGCGCTCATCATCACGCATCCAGTAGTAGTTATCGATACGTGTGTCACCATGAATGGTCATTTCATGAGGTATTTTTTTAGCAACGGGAGCTGCTATTTGAGTCGACTCAGTTACAGCCGATTGTTTTATTGTATCTTTTTCATTTGAGTCATCAGGAGCTTTATTACAGGCAGTTAAAATAGCTAAAGAGAGTGCCGCGAGACAAAGTGAGTGGCCAACTTTCATAGGGATCCTAAATTAATTTTTATTATTAAGTCCCTAATATAAGTAATTAACCGTGAATTTATAAGTAGCCTTTGTGAAGCAATGTAAAAAGGGAGCCGAAGCTCCCTTTTATCACTTATTTTTCAAATAATTACTTTTGCTTACGACGACGCATGAATGCGAACGGTGCAGCAAGTAATGTTAACCACGCTAGTGAACCTGAAGAAGATTTTTTCTTCGGTTCTTCAACGACAGGAGCTGGATCAGCAATTGTATCATTTACAACAATAGAAACACTTGTTTCTTCTGATTCCATACCTGAGCTCTCACGTACAGTATAAGTAAAGCTATCTTCACCTGCGAACTGAGCATTAGGTTTATAGTCTATGGTACCATCTTCTTTCACTGTTGCTGTACCGTTGCTTGGTGCAGAAACAACTTTAACTGTTGAAGACTCAAGGCTACCCTTAACTTTCACACCTTTGTGGACAAGGAACTCTGCATTATCTAATTCCGAAGCAGCCTTACCATCAAACGTGAATCGAGATTCACCCATATCATTTTCTAATACATTGATATTGATAGTTTGCTCTTCATCAGTAACTACAGAATCTGCCGAAGTATAGTTGCTACGGTCTTTCGCAAATGCTTGATACTGAATTTCAACTGTACCACCTTGGGTTTGCTCAACCATATAACCTTGACCAAGAGCTGTCCCTGTTGGAACTGTACTTAGTGCAACACCGACACCACCATCAGCAGATTCAGCGCCAGCCGAATAAGCAGAAGGTAACGCTGGAACATCTATGTAATTAATACGTACTTCATCCGTACCTTCTTTCAAAATAACTTGGAAAGTGTACTTATCACCTGAAGTGCTAGCGTATTCTTCAACATCATGCCACTCAATAACAATGTGACCACTTTCAAGTGTTGCTATATACAGCTCACCACCGCCAGTTGCACCACCCGCTAAGTCATAATCGGCCCATAAAGGTGCAATAACACCATTTGGCGTACGAGTATTAGGGAATGCACGCGGAGACCACGCACCACTGACGTTCACATCACTACCAACAGCAACGAAACCATTATCAGAAACTGTAAATGCTGAATATTCTTTTCCATCATAGATAAAGTCAGCATCAACGGTTACCGTAAATTCATCACAACCATTTGGGCACGCAACAGCTGTTGCTCCAGCTTCTGCTAAAGAGAACGTACCTAACAAGTTATCATCAGAAAGAGTCATAACTTTAGGGTCTAACTTACCAGTCCATGTTAGTTCTTTATTATCTTCACTAACAGTTACTTCACCGGCTCCACGTGCAACTTCCACTAAAGGTGAAGTGCCTTTAAGTAGCTCTGCATTTTCATCAAGCTTAACATTAACGGTTAATTCGTTTTCAAAGCCAGAATTAGCAAATTTAACGCCTACTTTCGCAGGTGTTGATGAGTTTAAAGAATCAGCATCAACATTAGCGGTGAAGAAACTCGCATTTGTTTCTTCATTATCGTATATAGCAAATGGAAGGTGAGCTACCTGACCTGTTTCAGAGTGCGTCCATACAACATGACCAAAATTCCAACCTTTAACACTATTGTATGTTGAGTCAATATCTAAATTAAACTCTGCAATATCGGTGCGTGTCTCAGTATTATCTTCTCCAGTCGTCACAGAACCATTCGCTTCTAGAGTGATAGTGCTAGGCGATATAGAGATTTCTGCACCATCCATGTCTGTAACTACTTTAGCTGTCCACTCTCCCGAGGTGTCACTCATATTTTGCACAGTATTTTTGAAGCTACATACGCTTAGACAGCTAGGATCAGCATAAGAACCGTGACTAAATGTAAGCGACGCATTTAATGCACTAGGTACATCTAGGCGACCAGCACCAACATCAAAAGCATCTGCTTTAGTGACAAGATCTTCTTTATGAAGTCCATCCATCTTCGATGTACTCATTAAAGCGGTTTTGATCTGTACAGCATCCCATTCTGGGTGTGCTTGCTTAATAAGTGCAGCTGCACCCGCAACATGAGGGCTAGCCATACTAGTACCAGAGATTGCCGTGAATGTTAATCCATTTCCCTCATCTGGAGAGTATGCAGACAGGATGTCTGTACCTGGAGCAGCAATATCAGGTTTTAGGAAGCTTGGTTCACCGTTTGGTCCTCGTGAACTCGAAGAATTAACTGCATCAGTGAACTTAGCTACGATAGTTCTTTGCACACTTGGATCAAGAGTCGCGATAACAGGCTCTTCTGCTTCTTTCAATAACTCAACTAAGCTTAAACCATCTTCTTGGCTAATAGCTGAAGCTGGGATTGGAGCATCATCCATAGACATCCCCATCGCACCACCAGCAGCATTATTGTGAATAATCACTGCAGAAGCACCTGCTTTAGCTGCATTTTCAGCTTTAACACTAAAAGCACAAGCACCACGAGAGATTAACGCAACAGAATCAGCAAAACTAATTCCTTCCGCAAACTCTTCGCAACCCTCAAAGTTATCTGGTGCGATAACTTGTGCAGAGATAACCGGTAAAGAAAGCGTTTCTTTTAATAGGCCATTACTACCCTCAATACTTAAATAGCTTTCGCCATCAACCTCAATTTGCTGCGAAAAAAATCGGCCTGTTTGGGTATTTGCAACTGTTAAACCAGACTCGATACATCCTGGACAGCCAATTGTTTGTGGTCCATTACCATCATTACCTGCTGCAGTAACAACAACAACACCTGCTTCTTCTGCTGCTGTAAATAAGTCGCTGTAAGCACTTGATGCAGGGTTTGCTCCTGCACCACCACCCCATGAGTTATTAATAACATCTGCGCCGTCTTTAATTGCGGCTTCTAATGCAGACATAAGCGCGGTTGTAGTACCACTGCCGCGACCATCAGCTGTATGCCATAGTGCTTTATACGCCATCAGTTGAGCTGCAGGAGCTACACCAGAAATAGACACATTGTTACCCTGGTAGGTGATTTCCATTGGGTTACCAACCGCAGTACCAGCTACGTGCGTCCCGTGACCATCATAACCTAAAGGAGAGCCAATATACTCATCTGGATGAACACTAGAAGGAGTTGGACCAAAAGCACGTGCAACAATTAACTTGTTATTACAAAAGTCAGCTTCACCACCATCCATTCGACAATAATCAGGATTTGTTGCTAAGTAAGCAGCTTCTTCTTCACTGAACTCTGGAGCCGTAAAACCTACATCTGAAAACATAGGATTTTCAGGGCGAATACCTGAGTCAATAATCGCAACCTTAACACCTTTACCAGCTTCAGATTGACCACCTAATGCTTGCCACGCTTCAACACCTTTGATTACATCAATTGATGCGTCCATTACTGTATGATATTCAGTGTCTAGGAATACTTTTTTAACGCCTGGTAGTCTAGCCAGAGCTTCTCTTTGACCTTCAGCGCCCTCAATAACAACACCATTGAATAAAGTGCTAAACGTATGAGAAACAGCTCCACCACTTATAGATACAGCGTCACGAGCTACGCTCTTTTGCTTAGCTTTTAAGTAACTGCTGTACTTTAACGCTTGGTTTGAAGAAAGATTTAGCTTACTCTCCCCAGTTACCTCTGCAGAGGTAGCCTGTAGGCCGATGATTCCGCCTTTATAAGTTGCAAGAGGTTCATCCTCGAGTTGAATAATATAGCGAGTTTTATTATTAATTGTTTTATCTTGAGAGTAACTTTTTACATTAGATATTTCAGGAACATAGCCCTTGTTAAGATCAAGTGTTGCTGCTGTAACACCATAAGACATCATTGCTAACCCAATAGCCGATGATAGAGCGGTTCGCTTCATTTTACTTGGAGACATCATTTTCCCTCGGATGAGTTTTATATTATTGTATTTACTCAATTCAATGATATTAGAATTGTTCGACGACTATAAAGCTCAAAAACACAAACTAGCAACAGCTTGGTTACAACAAAGTGATCCCTCTGCCGAAAAGAAACTGTAACACACTGATTTAAATGGGTTAAATGTCAAACTTAAATTGTAAACCACTGTAAATAAAATATAACAATGAGCGGAGAGACTGATGAATTCAGAAGTTATCAACATTCTTACCATGGCAAAAGTAATTCAAACGGCTGTTGCACCCGTCTTTTTAATTACCGGTATTGCAGCAACATTAGGCGTGCTTTCCAACCGCTTGGCGCGTATTACCGATCGAGCGCGACAGTTAGAACGCAAGCTTAAAGTCAGTACGGATGAAGACTTCAATAAGTCATTAACAACGGAGCTAAGGGCACTGTTGAAACGCTCTCGCTGCATCCATATTGCATTTAGTCTAAGTGTACTCAGTGCTTTATTAGTATGTGCTGTGGTTATGTGTCTATTTTTATCGCATATTCAATCTATCAACTTGAGCGTGACAATTGCTAGCTGCTTTGTGGCCGCTATGGCGCTGCTGATATGTGGATTTTTATCTTTACTATGCGAGGTTTTCTTAGCAACAAGAAGCATGCGCCGCGGCATGATCTTCGCTGATATTGATATAAATGATTAAATTAAACTTAAGTTAAGATTAACCGCGATACACTTGAATATTATATTGAGCTAAGATAAAACTCAGTTAGTTTACTTTTATGACATCTTAAGGGGCAAAAGGAATGAAATTAAAACAATTAGTAGTGGGTGCAATGCTTTCAACAATGGCACTAGGCGCTTCAGCAAATTCTGTATTTGAAGAGCCAAGTGATGCAATCGAGTATCGTCAGGCAGCATTTTCAATGATCCGCGTACAAATTGGTGACATGGGCGATATGCTAAAAGGGAAAGTACCTTTTGATGCAGAACGTTTTCAAAAGCGTGCTAACAATGCAGCGGCATTATCTAAAATGCCTTGGGAAGCTTTCGTAGCGGGTTCTGATAAAGGTGATACATCTGCGCTTGCAGCTGTATGGAGCGACAACGAAACCTTTATGAAAAAAGCAGTTGCTTTCCAACAATATGCTGATGAGCTAGCAATTGCAGCGCAAAGTGGCGATAAAAAAGTAATTGGTAAAGCATTTGGCGCTTGGGCTAAAGGCTGTAAAGATTGCCATAAGTCTTTCAAAGACTAGTTAAAAACTTAAACTAAAAAGGCGCTTATTAGCGCCTTTTTTAATGTCTTATACCAATTCGCTTAATTAAGTGGTCTATTTTGAGGCAATAGAACCTCGTTGATAGCAAGGCAAAAATTTCGTTATTTAGTTTGTTCTAAATCAGAAATTTTTAACGCAGGTAGCGACAGGTTTTATCCCTCAAAATGATTAAGTATTATTGCGGATTGGTATTAGATTACCTAGCCAAGCAAATAGCTGAGCGGCTCTGCACCCCAAGTCGTAAATAGCACCACTAAGCACACTGCAAAAATAACAAAAGCTATCAACGGTGATTTAGTAACAGGCTCAGTAACCGCAACTTGCTCACTATTGCCCGTTAGCATAGGCTTCACTAAGTTCTTACCCTTAATGCGGTAAATCACAATCGCTAATACATGCAACACAATGGCATACAACAAAATATCAAAGTTTAAATGATGGAGCCAACCCGCAAACTCTACGGTATCTGAGGATACATGCGCCACCAGCGGGCCATCCGTTAAAATATCGTCACTGGTCATTAAGCCAGAGGTTAACTGTACGATGAGTAGCGCAAAAAAGGCTATCACCATATAACTACCCGCCGCGCCGTGACCCGCCTTATGTTCATTGCTTGTAAATGACTTAATTGCAGCAACAGGTGAATGAATAAGCGCAGACAGCTTTGCCGTTTTACTACCAATTAGACCCCAAACAAGACGTGTAATAATAAGCGCTAGAGTGAAGTAGCCTGCAGTAAAATGCAGCTCCAACATACCTTCTTCAGCACTAAAATAGAGTGTTGCGATGGCGGCAACTAATAACCAATGGAAGCTTCTTATAAAGCCATCCCATACTTTAACTTTTGACATTGTAACTTTCCCTTTAAAAGATGCTAATGATTTCAGCAACAGGCTCGGCTATACATTATTGCAAACTTCAGTTATTTTGACACACCTCTATTTCAGCTGTTTTGATCTGAGCCATAACTACAAACATGAGCGATAAGATGCATAAATCAACAATAAGAGCCTTACTAAAAGGGTTTTTCGACATGCTCCCCTTATGCCTTGCGGTGTTACCTTGGGGAATTTTATGTGGCTCGTTAGCAGTTCAAAATGGCTTCAGTGCCCTAGAAACACAAGCTATGTCGTTATTGGTATTTGCAGGCTCAGCACAGCTCGTTGCGATTGAATTAATGGCCGGCAATACGCCGCTTTTAACTATTTTATTTACCACACTCATTATTAGCTCTCGGCACTTTTTGTATGGTTTAGCTATTCGCCATAAAGTCATAGATCAACCCTTTCGTTGGCGACTGTCAGTGAGTTTTGTACTAACCGATGAATTATTTGCTTTTTCGCACCATCGCAAAGCGTACCGAACGAAAGTACGCCTTATTTATGCACTCAGTGCCGGGTTTAGTTTTTATATTGCCTGGAATATCTGGACCTTACTAGGTATTGTCGCAGGAAGCCTCCTTCCCGATTTAACACACCTAGGGCTTGATTTCGCCATCGCAGCCACGTTTATTGCTTTAGTTATTCCGGGAGTAAAGAACCTTGCAACACTGGCTACAGTGATCACCGCTGGCGTTGTTGCAACGCTATTAAAAAATCAGGGCTTTCAACTTTGGCTTGTCACTGCGGCCCTTATCGCTATGACAGTGGGTTATCTAATTAGTCGCTGGCAAGCAAAAGAGGAGCATACACAATGATGACCACCATTTTATTAATGGCGTGTATCACCTTCTTCACACGTTACTTATTTTTGCACCGTGCATTACCGTTTAAAGTCGGCCCAAAAATGCAGCAATTCTTAAGTTTTAGCGCCCCAGCAGTACTCACCGCAATTTGGGTGCCCATTGTATTTATTAATGACGAAGGGATAAATCTAGATTGGCAAAATCCCTATCTAAGCGCTGCTGTTGTGTCTGTTATCGTGGCCTATAAAACACATAACATATACTACACAACACTGGCAGGGATGGGATTGTTTATAATTTTAAGTTAGCTGCGATGCTTAACGCCAAGTAAGAAAAACCGCTGATTAAAATTTACCCTTTTAGAAAAATGCCAAGCAAGTTAGAATCAATGCAACAATAATAAAAAGTTATCATTATGAGCGAATTTCACCAACTTTCTGCCACCAGCCTACAAGGCCAAACCGTTGACTTTTCTGATTTTGAAAACAAGGTTGTGCTTGTTGTAAATACCGCAAGTAAATGCGGTTTCACTCCACAATATGAAGGCTTACAAGCACTGCATGAAAAGTATCATGAGCAAGGCTTAGTAATAATTGGTTTTCCATGTAACCAGTTTGGCAAACAAGAACCAGGTGATGCAAAAGAAATTAAAGAAGGCTGCCTTATTAACTATGGCGTTAGCTTTTTAATGATGAGCAAAGTCGATGTGAATGGCGAACATGCTCACCCTGTTTTTAGATACCTAAAATCAGAATTACCGGGGTTTATCACCCGCAAAATAAAATGGAACTTCACCAAATTTTTAATTGGTAAAGATGGCAAGGCCATTAAGCGATATGCGCCACTGACAAAACCTGAACAGCTAGAGTCAGACATCGCAGCTGCACTGGGCAAATAACAAAGTCTAAAAGCAATAAAGAGGCAAATTGCCTCTTTATCTAAATTTATGCTTAGTCGTTCAAGTACTCGTCAAAGTCGTCATCGCCTAAGTTTCTGCGCAAGCGTTTTTGTTCAAGATAGTCTTCCAACTTCTTCTTTACGCGTTGCTTTTTCTTGTCGTGTTGATTACGCCCGACCATTTCGTACTCGTCTTCAACAAAATCGTCATCTAGCGCGTCATAACTAAATGTCTTACCCACAACCCACTCCATAAAGTGTTTGAGACCAATTCTTGAGATTAAAATTTGCTCGATGAATTGGCAAAGATTAAAAAGCTCAGTAGTAATTTAGTATCTAAAAAACCACCAAAATAAAGCCATACACCCATGCTAAATAGGTCATATGTCAATATTGTGAATAAATAGCGCTAAATTTGATTTCTGAAAAGTGAGAGTTTTTTATCGTTTCGATAAGAGTCATTTATGCATGTGTGTTTTTTAGTTAATTTGACTAAAAAGTGGTTAAAAAATTATTGACCGCAATTTTCAAAAAATCATAAAAACACATCAAACCATTGAATTAATTGAACTTATAAATTATGGCATTCAATTTGATTATGTATTTGTGTCATTTCAAACAGGAAAGAAAAAAATGAAAAAGTTATTGTTAGTAAGTTCTTTATTTATCGCTACCAGCGCAATGGCTCATAACGATAATGATACAAATATTTCATTCAGCGGTGAGCAGTGTGATGTTGAATTTATAAATGATGTACGCATCACACCAAGCGAGTTAGAAGTCTACACAGCCGATAATCGCACTATGAAAATCATCGATCAGCACACTTTATATATCGATGGTCAAGGCGTATCGCTTGATGCTTCACAACAGCAAGCAATTGCAGATTACTCAGACAGCTTACGCAGCCAACTTCCTGAAGTCGCCAATATCGCACTTGATGGCGTAAAAATAGCAGGCGTAGCAATTGAAGAAGTATCAAATGCTTTCAATATTGATGGCCTAAACGACATTTCAGAATTAATGGACGATATCAGTGTAGAAGTGCAAAACGCCTTCTATCAGCAAGGTGCGTTTACCATGGGTCAGCAAAATTTCGAAAAATTTGGCCAAAACTTTGAAGACCAATTCGATGAGCAAATCGAATCGGCTGTCGAGTCAGCCATGATGCAATCGATGGGCAGCATTTTAATTGCGCTAGGTTCTGAGCTTTTAGGTTCAGGTGGCGACATGGATGAGTTTGAGCAACGTATGGAAAACATGGGCGCACAAATAGAAGCACGCGTAGAAACACAGGCAGCTCAACTTGAAGAACGTGCAGATGCATTATGCGGCAGCTTTGCAGATATCGCTCATAAAGAACAAGAATTAGTGGTACTAGTACCACAACTAAAAGAGTACCAACTATTTACTTTCAAACAGAATGCAGAGTAATTGACTAATTAACATCCCTGAACCAAAACAATTGGTCCTTTCGCGCAGAGCCTGCTCTGCGCTTTTTTATTTTTTGGCCAGCACAGTCAATTGCGATAACGTTTTAATCGCCTGCTCTAAGTTTTCAGACCAAGGCAAGCCATAACTTAAACGAAAACAGCTACGGTACTTTTTACCCGCTGAGAATATCAACCCCGGAGTAATACTGATCCCCGCCTCTAGTGCCAGATGAAATAACTTTACCGCATCATATTGGCTACCAAGGTCAACCCAGATAACACAGCCCCCTTGCGGGTTACTTATACGCGCACAACTTGGCATATATTGCTGCAGGCACCAAATCATACGTTCTTTATTGGTACTTAAGCGCTGTCTAAGCAAACGAATGTTACGGTCGTACTCACCGCTAGCTATAAACTCATACAAGGTCCACTGGTTTATAAGTGGCGCAGAGCAACTAAGCGCGCGTTTGTGTCGCCTTGCTTGTTCTGCAAACTTACCGGCAATGATCCAACCAATGCGGTAACTAGGTGCGGCTGTTTTTGAAAACGACGCGCAGGTGATCACTAAGCCCTTTTTTGAATAAGCTTGTGCAGGCGTGGCGCGCTTAGCTGTAAAATGTAAGTCGCCATAGACATCATCCTCAATAAGCACCACGTCACGCTGCTCTAAAAGTGCCACTAATTGCTCACGCTTGGCATCAGGCATAAAACTGCCAACTGGGTTATTTAATGAGGTTGAAAACACACAGGCTTTTATATCATGCTCATCGAGTGCTTGAGCCAAATCATCTAGCCATATTCCTTCATCGGGGCACAGCGGTATTTCCAGAGCCTTTAAGCCTAAGCTTTCAATTAATTCGATAATGCCAAAATAACAAGGCGACTCGATAGCAATAACATCACCGGGTTTAGCGATACACTTAAGGGCAATCGCCAGTGCCTCTTGAGCACCATTGGTGATCACTAATTCATCGCTATCAACCCCAATGCCAAAATCCAAATAGCGATGAATGAGTTGTTTTTTAAGTGGTGCAAAGCCATCCATCGGCCCGTAATTAATTGCCGATGCGCCAGCTAATGTCATGACTCGGCGCATTGTTCGTGCCAGTGCTTTATCTGTCGGTGCAGCAGCCACAGGGTTGGCGATACCAAATGGCACCACATTAGCTTTGTGGATAGCGCTGTAGACTTGCTCAATCAAGCCTTGCTTATTGACTGTGGTAGGCTCTCGACTGAGCCTAACTCGCTTTGGTCGAGACTGATTTAACTGTGATGACTTTAAAAAGTACCCTGACTTTTCTCTGGCTTCGATCAGCCCTTGCCCTTCAAGTAATTGATACGCTTGCTTTACAGTAGGAATACTGATGTTGAGCTTGTCTGCCATTTTTCTGAGCGAAGGTAACTTTTCACCCGGTAATAACGAACCTTGCAAGCAAAGATCTCTAACTAGCTGAATAACTTGTTGATATAAGAACTCACTGTTACTACGACTGATAACTTGTGACATAGCCCACCAAACTGTATAGGTTGCATTTCGAGTTTTCTGTATATGTTAAGTATACAGAAGAGGATTAAAATGAACATACTTTCAATTTTTGGGTACTAACTATGAAAAGCGCCGCTCTCTACCTTGCTACAGTACTGATCTGGGGATCGACTTGGCTAGCTATTGAGTTTCAACTGGGTGATGTTGCTGTTGAGGTCTCTTTATTTTATCGCTTTGCCATTGCAGCCATTTTAATGTGGGCCTTTGTGCTGGTAAAAAAACTCCCTATGCAATATTCACTGCGCGATCACGGATTTTTTGCATTATTGGCTTTATTTAACTTTGGTTTAAATTATTTAGTGCTGTATTGGGCGCAGAACTATCTCACCTCAGCAATGGCCTCAATTGCCTTTTCGATGTTGCTATTAATGAACATTATTAACACCCGCTTGTTCTTCGCAAAACCAATTGCGAAACGAATTTACTTTGGTGCTTTACTCGGTGTAATGGGTATTGCCAGCTTGTTTTGGCCACAAATTCAGCAATTCGACTTGAGTAATGGTGCGTTGGTCGGGTTACTACTTGCGCTGTCTGGGACCTTTGTGGCTTCATTGGGGAATATGGTCAGTGTTCGAAACTCTCAGCGTAATATTGGCGTACTTCAAGGCAATGCCTGGGGTATGTTATACAGCGCTTTAGGGCTAGCAGCTTATGTTTTAGTAAGCAACGTTGAGCTGACATTGAATGCCCCAACCAGCTATTGGGTATCGCTCTTCTATTTAGCAGTATTTGGTACCGTAATCGCATTTGCTTGTTACTTCGCGCTACTTAAAAATATCGGCCCTGAGCGAGCAAGCTATGTAATCGTATTATTCCCACTGGTTGCAGTGGTCTTAAGTACTTTATTTGAAGGATTTGAATGGCAAGCAAATACCTTTATGGGTTTTAGCCTAGTGTTATTCGGTAATGCTATCGTGCTGACTCCAACTCGACAAATTAAAGCATTTTTTGCTGCACGTAATCTGCAGCAAAAAAGCTCCGTCCCCAGTTAGAAGTGACTATGTCGCCTCTAACACCAAGCGCTGGCAAATTTTGCCGGCGCTTTTTTATGGCACATGAAAACGAAGTGCTTGTTTGTGAATCTTAACTTTAGCCGGAGTAAAACCAACGAGCTCACCATCGGCTTCTATAGCCAGCCCTTTCGTGGTGACCTCGGCAGTCGTTAACCGGGTATATTCCAGCGCGTGCAAACTATGATGCTTTACGAGTAGTAAATACAAAAAGCTGAGCAGGTTTTTCAACAAGCCGCCAGCTGGCATGCAGTAGCAATCAAGCAGACCATCATTTAACTTTGCCCGAGGGGCAATCTTTAAGCCACCACCAAAGTAATGATGATTAGCAAAAATCGTCGCTAAATTACTGTAGTTGAGTGCTTTACCATTAAACTCACCCTGAAGTGATCGTGCCCGAAATGAAAATAGCTGTTTGATGCCCTGCCAAGTGTAGCCAAACGAGCTGAAACTTCCGGCTTTATTTAGTTGCGTCACGACTTCAGCGTCAAACCCTATTCCCGCCACATTAATAAAATAGCGCTGATTGATTTGTCCAACATCGATTAATTCTGTACGGCTATTAAAAACAGCCTCATACCAAGCCTGTTTTTTACACGTAAAGCCACGCGCAAAATCATTTCCTGTGCCTGCTGGAATTAACGCGATAGAACAGCGACTCGACATTAATGCATTAACAGCTAAATGCAGCGTCCCATCACCACCAATCACCACAACTTGACTCTGGTTTTTAGCCAAATGCGCAATATCAGCGCAATCATTCTCAAACTTGCCTGTGGTTAAATACAATTTAGGCTCAATCTGCCTTTTTTTACATTCTTTTAGTAGCCAATCAACACTGTTTTTATGATTTTTTTTGTCACTTGGCTTTATTATTATCAACATCAACGGTTACTTCTTTTCTTGCATGGCAAAAATACCACGCTCGTTCAAATTATATTAATCTGAATAATTAGTCACTTTCTCACTCTAAAAACGCATAAATAAAAACAGCAAAAGCTAAAAACCTTTATTTACTTATACTTCAACGCAAACACAATTGCATAAGCATGCAGCACAATGTGTATTTAAAAACTTAACCCCATGTTAATAAAAGGCTTTTGGATTAGAAAAAGTTATCCGACAGACTCAATTTTTATCGTTTTATTTTTGTCCAGTTTGATTGCAAAATACTCACGTTTTCAACCAAACACAACCCGGAGCAAAGTAATGAACCTAATTAATACATTAAACCAAAACGCTGCAACTCATGTTGCCGTAAAACCAACAAACCGCAAAGCAAAAATGTTGGCAAAACTAAATCGCTACGGCAAAAAGTTAGCTCTTGGCGGCGCAGTACAACACAAGTAATCCCCAACCATGGTTACTTTATCGGTGCAGTAAACACCCAACCACTAACGAAGATCCTTCTTTAGCTCCTCCGTTTACTGCCCCAACCCCCTTCTTCTAAGTTAAAAACAGCAAATAATTAAACCTTTTTACAAAAAACACCCTCTTTACGCTCAAAAAACAAGCAAACAAACTTTTTCCTATTTACACAGCCGATTCAGCTAAGTATTATTCTCGCATCACGATGTGGAGAGATGGCAGAGTGGTCGAATGCACCGGTCTTGAAAACCGGCAGGGGTTTGTAGCCCCTCTAGGGTTCAAATCCCTATCTCTCCACCACTTATTTTTATTTGTTGATTTATTTCAGCAAATTACAATCAGAATTATGCGCTGGAGAGGTGGCCGAGTGGCCGAAGGCGCTCCCCTGCTAAGGGAGTATAGGGTTTGTAGCTCTATCGAGGGTTCGAATCCCTCCTTCTCCACCATTTTATTATTAAAAACCGCTTTTTAGCGGTTTTTTTATGTCCGAAAACTTGCACTCCTCATTATATTTCATGCATGCTAAGTATCTATTTGCTACACAAAGTGATGCTATGTTTCGTTTTGCATTTTTTACTCTTGCTCTATTTGCCAGCACCAACAGTCAAGCCACTATTTATAAGTGCATGATTGACGGGGTTGCCACCTTTACAGAGCAGCCTTGTGGTAAAGATGCAGCAATAGTAAAAATTGCACCACCACCCGCAAGTAACCAACCCCCAGCCACAGAGCAGCCGCCAAATCCGCAAAAGCCTGCAGACTTAAGTGTTGAAGATTATTTAAAAATCCAGAAAGCCGATCGCGAAATAGACCGCCTTCAGTTAGAGATCAAAGAACTACAAAAACAGCAGAGTGAGCGCATTGGTAAACTCAGTAATATGACACAAGATGCCGCAAACAGGTTAGGCGCAGCGTCTATTGATGATGCTATTAGCAAACAAAGCGAACGTATTAATGCTTATTATAAAAGCCAAATAGCCATTCTCGAAAAACAGGTAGCACAATTAGAAGAAAACAAAAAGCAGCTCAAAGAGCGAGGCACAGAGTCCAATTAGCTTAACTTACCAAAACTGGTCAGACATGATATAACAAGATTTGCTGATTAAGTTTAGGGATCAATCGTTTTGCAAATTCATACGCTCGAAGGTTATATCCAAAATATCTATTTGGTTGAATACCCAGATAAATTGATGCTACTTGATGGTTGTTGCCGTGCTGATGTTGATACTGTATTTGAATATATTACCGAACAACTCAAGCGCCCCATCACAGACTTAAAACTAATAGTAGTCACCCATATGCACCCAGATCATGCCGGTGGAGCGCATGCATTAAGAAAGTTAAGCGGTGGAAAAATAGCGACGTCGAACGCCCCTGGGCAATGGTATAGAGGCATTGATGGTTTCTTAATGCATTTAACCGATATTGCTTTGGCTTGGTGGGTCGCCGGTAGGTTAAATAAAAAACGCCATAATCTTTGGTACAGCCGCCATTTAGATGCTGACTATTACCTTGCCACTGATGCAACCCTACCCGGCTTTGACGATTGGCAAGCACTGCATAGCCCAGGTCATACCGACCGAGATATTAGTCTGTATCATATTCCTAGCGAGCGAATTTACATTGCTGATTTATTGGTAAAAGTAAAAGGGCAGCTTGTGCCACCCTTTCCTGTTTTTTACCCAAAGCTGTATTTAAACTCTTTGTTGATGCTAAAAGCGCTGCAACCAAAACGAGTTATGTTTGCCCACAGTAACGAAGTTAGTATTGATGACATCGACTTTGAGCAAATTTTAGCGCTGGTCCCCGAAAAACCAATGACGCACTGGCGTTCCGTCAAAGCAAAGGCTCGACAAGCTCTTAACGTAATACCAACTCGCAATAACACTTAATTAAGCGTTTTGTTATAAGGCCCTTTTCACAGTTGTGATAAAAGTATCGATATCCTGCTGATCATTATAAATATGAGCAGAGACTCTTAAGCCTAAGTGACGTTCATCAACTGCAATATTCGCTGCAATAAGCGCAGCTTTTACAGCCGCTTGTTGCTCACCAAAATGCATAATGGCTGTTCCAGAACATTTGTCATCCTGTATTGGTGAACGCACATAATCAGCTAATTGATCATGAAACTGCGCGAGCATTGCTAAGTTATGAGCGCGTACTTTCTCAATACCAAGATCAGCAAAGTAATTAATACTATGCGAAGCCAAAATATAAGGTGCAACTGAAGGGGTACCGCCCCAAAAGCGCAACGCGGTTTGATGATAAGCAAAGTGCTTAATATCAAACTCAAACGGATTTTGATGAGAAAACCAGCCAACATCTTGTGGCTGACAAAGTGATAGCTGCTTGCGGTTAACCCATAAATAAGCAGCACCCGGTCCACCACATAGCCATTTGACACTCGAGCCCAACATAAAATCGGCATCAAGCTTAGTTAAGTCGACCTCTAAAATGCCCGCAGACTGTGCAACATCAAGTAAGCTCAATGCGTTGTGTTGTTTCGCGATATTTATAATTTCGTGAATAGGCGCTTGCTGACCCGTGTTTGAATAAACATGGCTAATAAAGACTAAATCAATATCATTTTTCGCTAAATATGACTGCCAAACCTGAACATCGGTTAAGTCTTCATGCTTACCAATAAACACGATTTCAGCACTTTCAGGTAGAGCTTTTTGCATTGCAAAACCCATGCTTGGAAAATCACTTTCTGCCATCAACACTTTGCAATTTTCTTGTTGCAGTCGCGGGTGCGACATCAAAAGCTTGGTTAAACCACTCGATAAGTTAACTTGTGGACAAAACAACTCACTATGCGAGTTAAATAATTTAGCGAGACTACTCGTAAACGCCTCTACACCTTGCAACCACTGTTGCCATGGCTCTTTATTTTCATTTTGCCAAGCGGCAAAAAACTGCTGATGAAAATGCTGCTCAGCAGATTTTAATGGTCGCCCCACAGAATGGTTAAGCAAATAGCTGCCTTGTGGAATTACAAAATCGTTTTTGTTCATTACTTAATCCACTGTTTTAACTTAGTTAAGTCATCGAAACGGGTGCGAATATCATCCCGCTTTGCTGCCGCACGGCGATCACGCAATTGCTCTAGAGAGTTTAGTAACACATGCAAAGGCGGCCCACTGGCAGTGACTTTATCCATATGTTGTTGCTGCATTTGCTGTGAAGGCTGCGCAATATATTTACTGACCAATTGATTATGATGGCCAATGGCAGTATCACCATGCAGTTTACACACTTGAATGAACAGCTTTAAGTTAGTTTGTAACCATTCGCTATCACGCTCAGCTTCTGCGGCTAAGAAGTCATCCATAATACTTGTCATACGCATGCTTTCACGCAGGATCTGCTGATCTTCAGGCATCATATACAAGAATTTATCCACCAGCATTTGCGAGTAACTAGGTTCATTAGCAAAGCAAAGACCAAGTAATAAATCGATGACATTAATGCCCGCAAAATCACCGGCATTCGCACCTCGATATACCTCTTTACCTACTCGATACGGCTTGTAATACGGACGTACACAATAGAAAAATCGATCTGTATCGAGCTTGTTGTATAGCGTATTGTTCGACTCAATCACATCAAGCAGCGCTTGTTTTGCTACTGCCAGTAAATCTGCCGTGATAGGGTGCGATATCCCTAATGGCTGAATTTTTAATAAAGCATCTGCCGCTCGCTTATACGCTAAAATGCCCTTAGTGTTGTAATCGACAAAGATTTTCTCATCTTCAAGGTCAGTAAAGCGCTTATACAAACCATCAACCGCTTTATTGTGGGTGGTTAAATGCGCCGTTGCAAAACGCGGGGTTACACCAATAGATGCACCAATGTGCATTGCCAACGCAGAGGCTTCAACAAGCGGTGAACTTGTTTCACGAGAAGGCTCAGTGATTTCATGTCGACGGCATGCCGCCATATACAAGCCAACATTGCCTAATAAATCGAAGGCGCTATCAAAGCCTTCATCGGTATTACCCTCAGCCAGTAAAGCACGAATATGCTCATTACCCTCTTGCTCTAATTGACGTTTAAGGTGCTCACCGACACCCTCTACATTCGCTTTATCGTCTTGTTGCCAATATAGTTCTTCTAATTCGCTGTTGATCTCAACAAAACGGGTGCGAAGCCAGCTATCAAATGCCTTGGTGTTCTCAGTCACAGGCTCATTCCAAAATAATTATATTGCGATAATGTTAACAGAGTTCAATGAGTGCTAATCGCCAAAATATAGACTAGAATCCATCTAGATTAGTGAAAATCACTCAAATAAAAATGAAATTAGATAAAAAAGACCAACAATTACTTAATGCTTTACAGGATAATGCGAGAACTTCTGTCTCGGAGCTGGCCCAGTCTGTTAGCCTGTCAGATACCCCTTGCCTTCGCCGCATTAAAAAGCTCGAATCAGCAAATGTGATCAGTGGTTACCATGCTGCCATCAATCCTAAAGCCGTTGATTTAAATGTGTCTGTGTATGCCTTTGTTCGCTTAAACCAGAACTCTGTTGCCGCTGCTGAGCAATTTGAACAGCAGGTTGAGAAGCTAGAACATGTGCTTGAGTGCTCTGTTATTTCAGGCAGTTATGATTACTTGCTGAAGATCGTTGCCGCTGACTTAGAAAGCTATGAAAGCTTTGTGAAACATAAATTAGGTAGTATTGATTGTATTGCTAACATCGAGTCGACAGTGGTTTTAAAACAAGCGTTCACTAAGCGTCATTTACCGCTCGCTTGACGCACCTTGCTTGCAAATAAAACATAACTCGATAAGCTAAAAACAGGCTTTATAAGGATGCTTAAAATATGAAATTCATCAACTTAGTTGCTATCTCTTGGGCCATCAGTGGGCTATTTAGCAGCTCATTAATGGCGCAGCAACAAACCTGCCTTACTCAGCTTGAAGACCAAGAACTGATGATGAAAAGTAAGCGCGAAGGGCTGTTTAGAGAGCCATTGCCACGCACTCATAGCACCTTTAGCTATAATATCGAGCAAGCATTTAATGACTATTTAACCGCTGCTTACCTGCAAATTAGTAGCGAAAACCCGCGTGCTAATTTGCCATGCCCTGTTTACACAGACACCTATCAGCAACTTGTTGCACAAGGCGCTCGACCAGCTAACGCAACTGTTGCTGATTTAATAAGCCCATTTGAACTCAAACAGGCCGATAGCCGTAAAGCGGTGCTCTTGATCCACGGTTTAACCGACTCACCCTTTACCTATCACGACCTTGCACAAGTGTATTATCAACAAGGGTATACGGTACGCACAATTTTACTCCCTGGGCATGGTACCGCTCCTGCAGCACTTAGAGACATCGATGCCGATGATTGGCAAAAGGCTAGCGTGTATGCCATTGAGCGCACATTAAAAGACTTTGATCAGGTGATATTAGGGGGCTACTCAACCGGTGCTGCACTGGTTATTGATTACTTAACTCAAGGCCCAGTCGATAATAAAATTACGGCTGCTATGTTGTTTTCACCCGCAAGCGAGCCACACAATAAAAACGGTTGGCTAGCGAAATGGGTCGATGCGATTCCATTTGTGAATTGGATTGATAAAGACGCGGACCTTGATTTTGCCAAGTATGAGTCGTTTCCATTTAGTGCAGCCTCAGCTAGTCACGAAGCAATGAGCCGTATTAGCCTTGATGAGCTACGTCATCGCCACCTCCCTAATGTAGCGATATTTAGCACCTTTAGTGATGTTGACACCACAATAGATAACCAAGCGACCTTTAAAATTTTAACTAAGCTGCACGACCCAAAAACGCGCAAGAATAACCTGCTTGATCGGCTTGTATACTATGGTGATGACAATAACATCCCAGCTAGCTTTCCAGTTGATTACCAAATAATTCGTGATGACTGCAACACCGATGACTGTAAAAAAATCAAAGGAATGTCACATATTGGTATTGTTAATAAACCCAGCAACCCTTACTACGGTCGCACAGCATTGTATCGCAATTGCGGCAGCTACTTAGATGACGACACGCTTTATACAGCCTGCAAATACCAAAAAGACGTTGTGATGGGTGAACGCACAGCCGAAAATTTACAAGCGCACAAGCCCTTTGCACGACTCACGTTTAACCCTTATTTCGATAAGCTTGCTATGCATATCAACGATTTTATCAAAGATATTGAATCGGCTGCACAATGAGTAAGTTTAGCCACCGCTGGTTTAATCAAATAAGCGAGATTGATGCCACTCTATGGCAGTCATTTTTCGATGATACACCCTTTACTGATCACGCTTTTTTAACGGCTTTAGAGCAAACAGGCTGTGTGAGTGAAGCGTCGGGCTGGCAACCCATGCACCTAGCAATTTACCAGCAAGAACAGGTTATAGCCTTACTACCCGGGTATCTAAAACACCACTCTTATGGTGAATATGTATTTGACTGGGCTTGGGCTGAAGCCTATCAACAACATGGCTTAGAGTATTACCCCAAATGGCTGTGTGGCGTACCATTCACACCTATTGCAGGGCAACGAATTAGTATAAATCACAATAAGCCCGCTGAAGTCTATGCGTACATTCAGCACATACTCACAGCAACAGCAGCGCAATTAGACTGGTCAGGTTGGCATATAAATTTTTGCCACCAGCAACAAGCGACTGCATTAACTAGCAACACCGTAATGCAACGTCATGGCGTGCAGTTTCAGTGGTTTAATGAAGGCTATAATGACTTTGAGGACTTTTTAGCTTCACTCACCGCAAGAAAACGTAAATCGCTCAAAAAAGAACGCGCAAAAATAACTGAACAACAGATAACCGTAGAATGGCTCGAAGGTGCTGACATCAGCAAACAGCACATGCAGCAATTTAGTCATTTTTACCGCCAAACCTATTTGAAGCGCTCGGGCCACAATGGTTATTTGAATACCGCCTTTTTTGAGCTATTACAGCAAAGCATGGCCGACAAACTGGTGTTAATGTTCGCTAAGTATCAAGGAGAGGTGATTGCCGCCACACTCAGTTTTAAAGATCAGAATTGTTTTTATGGTCGATACTGGGGAACGAACTATGAGCTTGATAGTTTGCACTTTGAGCTTTGCTATTACCAAGGTATTGAGTACTGTATTACCAACAAACTTAAGCAGTTCCATTCTGGCGCGCAAGGTGAGCATAAAATAAGTCGCGGTTTTAAGCCCGTAAATACCTATTCACTGCATCATATTCAACACACTGAGTTTGCAGCTGCCATTAGTGATTTTATTACTAGAGAACGCCAACATATAGCGCTCTATAAAGACCAATGCGAAAGCTTACTGCCTTTTAAACAGCAATAATTGGTTATTCGCTGGCATTTGCACATCTTCAACAAAGGTTAAGCCAGCTTGCTCTGCAAGTTGGCAAATCGCTTCAAAATCACGGATTGCACTATGTGCATCTTGCTGTTTTAAAAACGCATCGAATTCAGCATTACTGGCACTGGTATACTTACCTTGGTACTTGAATGGTCCATAAATACACAATTTACCTTTAGGCGCTAAGTGTTTTGCTACACCTTGGAAAAAGCGATCCACCAGTGACCAGCTAATAATGTGCATTGTATTCGCAGTGAAAATGGCATTCACTGTTTCAATCGGCCAAGGATCATTAAGGTCGAGTATGAGTGGCGCATGCAAGTTAGTTAAATCAGCTTCTTGATGCCATTGTAAAATCCCCGGGTGATTAACCTTGCGATCGCTACAATGCCACTGCAAATGTGCTAAATGCGTTGCAAAATGCACACTATGTTGCCCAGTACCTGAGCCGACTTCTAATACGTCCGTCACATCAGAAAAGAACGCTTCTAATACGTTTAAAATAGGTAATTTGTTGTTTTCACAGGCTTGAGAGAAGGGTTTATCCATACAAATTAGTGCACCATGTTTGGTAATTAGTGCACAACAGTAAAGCAAAAATAAATAATAAAGTCGCGGTGAATTTATTAGTTAAAAATATAAAACCATTATTTTCAACTAGTTAAATTTATTGATCAATATTGGTACAGCTTATGCTATTTCTTAAGTGAATTAATCAATAGGAGCAATATTATGTATATCTCACCCTACACCGCTGTAGATGCAGCACTTGCAGCCAGCGAACGAGCTGAAAGCGAAAAAGCCGCCTTAACAAGTTGTGACGACAGAGCAACCGTGATCGATCTTCTTTCTCAATGTAACAAAGAAAATGTACAGGCGCCGAAAAAACATGAAACAGACCAGATTTTTATTCTCGGCTACAATTAATCACACACAGTTAATCCATTCAGTCTTAGCTTCATTATATAAGACTTGCACTAAAACCGATTAACTGTAATGATAACAATTATCATTACAGTTAATCGGTTTTTCTATGCACTCTCACAATGCTATGCTCCATTATCAGCGGCAAATGAAATGTGTTTGCCAAAGACCTGGGTTACATGCCCCTGCGCTTGTTGCTAACTATGTTGAAGCTGGTTTAAACATTGCACGCTATTACGAAAAGCATCACAACTTTATTTTGCAAGAGCTGTATCTAAGACGCACCTTTCATGAATTACTTGAAAAGATGTGTGATTCATTAGTGCATAATGCAATTCGTAAACAATGTTTGGCTCAGCTTTATAAACCGCAACTTGCGCTAAAGCGTTACTACAAAACTCATAACTGTATTGAAAAGTATTTCAGTTTGGAGCGAGAAGCGTGCCTTCTCAGCCAAGAATTTAACCCGATTTAGGAGTGTTTATGAGCCAATTTAGAACCGAATCAGATAGCATGGGTGAGCTACAAGTCCCTGCGAATGCGTTGTATCAAGCTCAAACGCAACGCGCTATCAACAATTTTCAAATTAGTGGCTTAGCCATGCCTAAGCAATTTATCACCGCCCTCGCCTACATTAAGCAAGCTGCCGCTCAAAGTAATGCTGCTTTAGGCCATTTGAACCAAGGTAAAGCCAAAGCCATTGAGCAAGCATGCCAAGAGGTCATCGATGGTAAACATTTTTCAGAGTTTCCTGTTGATGTATTTCAGACAGGCTCAGGCACTAGCTCAAATATGAATGCCAATGAAGTCATTGCAACGCTGGCGAGCCAATTTGCAGGCGAAACCGTTCACCCCAATGATGATGTGAACATGGGACAAAGCTCAAATGATGTGATCCCTACTGCGATTGCTGTAAGTAGCGCTATTAACATCATTTATGAGCTGTTTCCTAAACTCGATAAACTCAGTCAAAGCCTACAAAATAAACAAGCCGAAGTGGGCCATATTGTGAAAACTGGTCGCACTCACTTAATGGATGCAATGCCGGTGAGTTTTGCACAAACACTGGCGGCATGGCAGTTACAAGTGGATCATGCAATGGCTGGTATTCGCCAAGCTCTTGAGCGAGTTTGTGAACTTGCACAAGGTGGCACAGCAGTTGGTACAGGTATTAATGCCGATCCAGCGTTTGCCGGTGAGTTTTGCCAACACTTGAGTGAGAATGTGGGTATTCGCTTTAGCTCAAGCAAAAACTTCTTTTATAACATCGGTTCACAAGATGCCATTGTTGCGCTGTCAGGTCAGCTAAAGGTACTTGCCGTAGCACAAATGAAAATAGCCAATGACTTACGCTGGATGAACTCAGGCCCTCTTGCAGGGATTGGTGAAATTGAGCTTGAGGCTTTACAGCCGGGCTCATCAATTATGCCGGGTAAAGTAAATCCAGTGATCCCTGAAGCGGCCGCTATGGTCAGCGCACAAGTCATTGGCAATGACGCTACCATTACAGTAGCTGGTCAAGCGGGTAACTTTGAGCTCAATGTAATGCTGCCTGTGATTGCCTTAAACATTTTGCAAAGTATCGAACTGCTGGCGAATAGCAGTGAAGCACTGGCAGATAAAGCGATTGCCAGCTTTAAAGTAAACCAAAGCAATGTTGATAAAGCGCTCGCTAAAAACCCAATTCTAGTTACCGCGCTTAATCCGGTGATCGGCTATAGCAAAGCAGCAAAAATTGCCAAATTAGCTTATCAAGAAGGTCGCCCTATTATTGATGTTGCTGCAGAGCATACGGATATTTCGCGCGAAGAACTGAGCGAGTTACTGAACCCCGCCAAACTAACCCAAGGTGGTTTGTAATACCCGCTTATTGTAAAGTGGTATAAACTTTTATCTTTTTGTAGCTCTGTGAATACAGAGCTACTTACTGAAAGCAAACGTTTTTATTGCTCCGCTTTGAGCAATGTGTATGATAGTGAGTACTTATTCAACGATTTTTAGGTATGTTATGCGCTATCCACTATTGGCAATTTTATTTCCTGTGTTATTAACTGCGTGCTCGGACGCTGCAACTAATGAGCAAGCCGAATCAACGGCAACCAGCAATAAACTTGTCGAGGCACCAAAAGCCGTTGAAATAAAAAACGCTGAGGAAGTGACCAAAGCAGCCCCAGATAAAGCCACTATTAGCTCTGCCCATGAGCAACTTAAACAATTAATCGATGATCCAAGCTGTGACAACAGCAGCCAATGTAAAGTATTACCTGTAGGTAGTCGTGCTTGTGGCGGCCCAAGTAGCTTCATTGTTTATTCAACCAAAACAGCTGACACTGCTGAGGTTGAAAAACTTGCAAAAGATATCACCGCCCTTGAAAAGCAATTTAACGCAGCAAACGACATGATGAGTATTTGTCAGCATCTAACCGCACCAGGTGCGCAGTGTTCTGAGAATACTTGTGTTAGAATCGAAGGCTCAGCGGCAAGTGTATACTAAGGAATAAGCAATAATGGTTCGTTCATCGACTTTCAAGAAACTTTTCATCACCACAACTGTGTTAGCAAGCATTGCTTTAAGCGGTTGCGAAACAACAACGTCGGGTAGCTCTGCACGCGTTGATCTAGGTGATTTAAACGATCAGCTGAACGATATCGTTAGCAATAATAGCTGTACTGCGAGTTTTCAATGTAAAGTGTTAGAAGTTGGTGAGCGAGCATGTGGTGGCCCAAGTCGCTATGTGGTTTATTCAACGTTAAACAACACACAAGAGCAAGCAGAGCAACTTGCAGAGCGAATTACAGCGGCTGAGAAGTCATCTGATCAAGCATTAACTGTTAACGATTGCTCACCAGTTCTGCCTGTACAATCGCTGTGTATTTCACAGCAGTGCCAAGCAATCGAGATTAAGTAAATAATGCAATAAGGCCGGATACTATCACCACGCTGATGATACAAATCCCGGCCTTATATATGTATTTAAGCTGCATTGTATTATGCACCCAGTAAGCATAAATGTAGCGAACAAAGTAACTTGCTGCAGTGCCAAATAATGCAAAAATAACTAAATACGCAAGTAAAATAATATCCACAGTCATGCCACTTCTTTAAAACATCTAGTCTCAGTGTAAGGGCTTAAAGAAGTAAAGGCAAAACCTTAGCTTTTTTTACTGTGTTCAATGAGTAATTCAGCCACGCGCTGCTTCACAGCACGCTTATCATCGGCTGCAACGCCAAAACGCTCAGCCAATAAAGCAATCTCTTCATCATTTAAGTTAAACGATAAGCGTTGTCTGGTTTTTTTCGACTTAACGTCGAGCTCCAAAATCTTACGGATCATATCTGATGGCGTAAGCTCTTGGTCAATGGCTTGCTTCTTAATTGATTTTTGCACTTCAGAGCTTAAATCAAACGCCATTTGCGTGGCTCTAACGGCTTGCTCCTGACGCTGCCATTTGGCTTTTGCATCACTCACTTGGCATCCCCAGGAAATAAGTCAACAATATCGCTAATTGGTCTGGTTAACGTCAGTGATACCTCTGTTTCACCGCCTTCCCAAATCTCAATATTTAAACTATGCGATTCATCATCTGAGCTTAAACAGATCATTTCACACGGCTCACCACCTTCGTCTTCATAACGAGGTAAAGGCTTATTACGGTAGTCCTTATTATGGAAATAACACACATAAGGTGCTTCTGATTGTTTGTAGCTCGATGCTAAAAAGTGACTAAAACGCTCCGGGCTATTTTGTACATTAATTGCCGTTAATTCGTCTTCATCAAAAATACGAGCGAACTCATCAAGGGTAAAAATCTCATCAACATCGTCGCGTTGAATTTTGATCGCAAAGTTTGCCCATTGCTCACCGTCATCTGATTCAATTTGCAAAAACACCACTTGGCCAGATTCACTCTCGAGTACCAACTCATACTCTGCACTACGTTGGTACTGATACGTTTGCACATCAATAACACGCAGTGTCTGTCCTTTTAACCAACTTGGGTAAGCGAACGAATCAATCACCGTCAGCATATCACCAACGAGTAATTGGCTTGGATCAGTAAGCTGACGCTCTGGGGCTTTTTTAGATTTGAAAAAGTTAAACATTGGCTGACTCCTTGTTGAAGCAAAAAAGGTAACCCAGTGCGTGGGTTACCTTTTGTCTTTCCGTTAACTGATTAGCTATTTTGTTTTGCTTTAATACGCGCCAAAATATCTGCGCTTTTCGGGTTGGTATCACCAATACCCGCTTCAGCCATTTTCGCTTTTAAATCATCGCCATTAGTGTCTGCTTCTAATTGCTTAGCCGCACCTAACTGATCTTGGCGGTCTTGCTGGCGTTGTTTAATACGCTCTAGAGACTCACGTGCTGATGTCATTGATGAGCTGTTCGTATTTAGCGTGCTGTTTACAGCCATTGTTGCTTGCTGCACACTTTCAGTCGTTTTAACCATTGTTAATTGACGTTGGTTTTCTTTAATCGACTTTTCAGCTTCTTTAACTTGCTGCTTTAGTTGCACAATGTGGTTACTAAAACCAGCTAACACTTCTTCGTGCTCTGCTTTTTCAGCTTCAAAATCACCGATTTTTTCAGCGATTTCTAATGCAAGAGCTTCGTTACCTTTTTCAAGTGCTTGGCCTGCATACGCTTCATGTTCAGCAATTGATGCATCTAGTGCGCTAATTTTACGCTTCGTTTGCATCTCTTTTGCCATTACTTCGGTCAGGCTTTTCTTAGCGCGTTGTAAGGCATTTTGTGCATCAGCAATTTCTTGTTCAAAGATACGGATACCGTTTGCATCAACAATTGCTTGTCCTGCTTCACGAGCGCCACCACGTACAGCTGTAAATAGTTTCTTTAAAATACTCATAATCTTAACTCCAGAAATTGCTAATTAATCGTTTAAATAAATGGTCACGGCTTCAAGTGCATCAATCGCATTGTCTGCCAGTGTTACCAACTCATGGGTAATATCATCAAACGATGAATTAACCGATAACGCGCCAAAAATAGCGTATTTATCATCAATTTTTGCAAATGCACTTAATGGAATTGGTACATTTAAACGTAGTAACGTTTCGTTTAACTCATTACGCATATCTGCTTGTACTTCGTTTTCAGCAAACAGGTAGCTAATACACAGTAATTGCTCTTCTGTTTGAGTAACAAAGATAGGTAACTCATCATTCCCATCGACGATAACTTGTAACACATCTTGCTCACCTTCGTTGGCAATCAAGAAAGACTCAAAGCTCACACCTTCTGTTTCAAAAGAAGCCAGTTTGATTGATAGTTCATTTAATTCCATGTCTCACCTTTTTACGTTTTGACATATTATGTCTGAGTTAAGATTTGCATAGCCGACATATTATGTCAACTATAAAATATCAATTTTTGTACAATTCGGTTTCAACTTGCCACGCTTGGCGGTAATAATCATATAAGGTTCCAGAACCTAATCTATTGACTTCAATCGTGTTTACTTGTTCAAAAAAATGATTCGGAAACACAAAAGAAGCCAATAAATATTCTTTGCTTACCCAACGAGATGGCACGGGTAATTCGTTAGTTTCACGAATTCGCTGACTTGCTGATTTTCCAGCGGTAGTCGCGATTGTCCAACCCCATTGACCAAACGAAGGAATATTTTGTTGGTATTGCTCAACATAACCAAAACCCGCAGCTTTCATTGTTTTAGCAATACTCAAAAATGCTTTCTTCGCATGATAAGGGGATGTTGATTGCACGGCCACAGCCCCGTCAGGCGCCAATAACTGACGTACATGATTGTAAAAATAGTCACTGTACATCTTATTGAGATCAGGGTGATTAGGGTCTGGCAGGTCAATTAAAATAGTGTCAAAGCGCTCGCCTTTTGCCAGCATTGCTTCGACCTCTAAAAAGGCATCTGCAATGCGAATATCAGCACGAGGGTCGCTCATAGAATGTTTATTTAGCGCTGTTAAACGTGTTCTGATTTTCTCTGGCGCATCATAGTCGCCAACATCATTACCAAATAAGTTTAACAGCTGACCATCTAAGTCAACCAGAGTGACATGCTCTACTGGCCACTTCAAAACATCACGTAATGCAAGCCCGTCACCGCCACCGATGATCAACACGCGGTCATGGCGATTTGAGGCCAACATAGCAGGATAGACAAGCATTGAATGATAAATTTGCTCATCCACACTTGAGAATTGTAAACGGCCATTGAGGTAAAGATCGGTAATTGCATTGGGCTGACTGCGGCTCAAACGCTCAGTTAAAACTAGGTGCTGATACTTAGTTGCTTGCGAGTAGATAACTTTATCTTTGTATAAAACATTACTTAGGTTTTTCATCCAGCTGGTGCCAAGCACGAGCACAAACGCAAAAAACACCAACAACAGCACATGGCAAACTAACAGTAACTTAGCGAAGCGAACATGTTGATGATAGCGCCATAAAAACACGAGACCGGCAATAATATTAAACAACGCCGTCCAAGCCGCTGCTTGCATAATTGGCATCGCAAGCATAATGCTCACCCAAATCGCAGCACCGACACCGGCACCGATATAATCCGCTCCGTAAATAGTTCCCGCATTATTTTCTAAAAAGCGCCCATAAACTTGCTGACGAATACGCGCAATCAACGGGATCTCCATACCAATTAATAGCCCAAGTAATAGACCAAACACATAAGGTAAGAAACGTGACCACTCTTGTAGCTTTTCAAATACATAGCCATTAAGTACAGTATCTGCTGGCAGGTTAAAAATTTCGGAGAAGATATGCGGCAGTGAATAACTGACAGCGATAACGCTCGCTATCGCTAAAATACAGCCCATGCCGACCAAAGCAATAATACTCTCTAGCCATGCGAAAGCAGTAAACGCATCTTTAAACCATCGCGCTAAAAAAGCACCGATACCCATAGCGACAATCATGGTGCCGATCATGGCATAAATGGCACTCTCGACTGAGCCTAAGACACGACCAGCATAATGAGATAGCAGGTACTCATAAATAAGGCCGCACCCAGCGAGTACGGCCATAACAGTTATTAATAGGAAATCATGCCCAAGTAGATTGGCTCTACTTGGGGCGCTTGTTGTAGTAGACACTTAATTAGGCACCTAACAAGGTTGCCATAGTCGAACCAATCGCAAATGAGATTGCTGCAGAGATTGCTGCTACACCTACGTTCTTCTGGCGGTTCACTTCATCTGAAATATCACAACCAGATAGAATGATTTTGATAGTCACTAAGTGTAGTAAAATGAAAGCCACTAAACTCACTGCTGCACTTAATGCCCAGTATCCTAAACTAGCAACAATGTTGTCAGCCGCATAAGGAGCAATACCTGATGCAGCAGTTAATGCCAATGCACTACCCACTAAAAAGCCAGCATAACGAATACCTACTGCTAAGTTACCGTCAATAACCGCTTGCTGTAAGCAATCACCACTGCGATTAGTATGCTTGAATAACTGCACGCGATATTGACTGATCAGTAGCATCGCAATGCTGCCAATGGCAAAAGCTGCGATCACAATTGGAATACCATGCCAGCCTTCTGTCGCAACCCAAAATAAAGCTGAGCGAATAACGATAGCCACACTAACAATATGGCCAAAATCAATGAGTGCAGCAGTCGCATTACCTTTTACGATTTCGTCATGCAGGCTCACTTTACGAAGCGCTACTTTGTCTTGGAAGAAGTGACCTAGCTTGATAAGCACAATCGCCATCACACCATAACCTAGCATTTGTAATGCTTCTTGTTGTAAGGTCGGTGCAAATGCGCCGCTGCTCACGCCACTAAGAACAATAGCAAGTGCCGCAAGTCCTGCCGCAAAGCTAATACCAAAAGCAAAATTGTCACGCTCAGTTATTTCATCATTAGCGTGTAAGTTAGATACCCAACCCTTAATAAATTTTAGGCTGACAAATAAAGCGATAATGATTGCAAAGTCGATTGCTAAAGCTTGCAACGACCAAGTTGTTATTCCATTAAATTCATACATGTGTTGTAACTCCGGTGGTTATTCTTTTCACTACTTACCGCGGCTAATGCCACGTGATGTTCTGCTCGAGCTGTTACGTAATGACCCAGAGCTTTTACTGTAACTACTGCTAGAAGCATAGCTACTACGTGTGCGTGGCGGCGTATAGCTGCTACGGCTTAATCCTGATGCGCCACTACGTTTCTTGGCATACGGACTAGTGAATTGTTTACCTTGGCGTTGATAAGACTGTCGAGTTCGTGTCTCTACCGTTTGTTGTGCTTTAATCTGCTTAGGGCTCGAATAACGATAACGGCCATAATCATTGTAATAGCTATACTTTCTATGACGACTCCAGCGACCATATTCAACTCGGTCGAATACATCGCCCAACATACGATACATACCGTACCAAACCCAAAAGCTGGTACCACTGCTATTCGTTTGCCACTGCCCATAGTTAGGGTTGCCAACTAACTGGTTACCAACACTTTCGCCTTCAGCAGCTTCACTAATTGCACCAACCCGTGCTAGTGACCCCTGCGACATATCAGCAAGCATATTGATAGGATCGGTAAGCGCATCTTGAAATAAAGACGGTTTGGCAGCATCACGAATGAGGTCAAGTTGATGAAGCGTATCTTCATAGGGTGGTATTAGATAAGTAGACTTCACATCTGCTAAGCGTTGTGTAAGACCTGAATAAATAGCCCCTTCACGAGTGGCATCAAGACTAATTACACGGGCGATCTCAGAAAGTTGCGGTTGCTGCTCAGCAAGCACCTTGCCGTATTGTTTAAGTATCGTCGCATTACGCAAAGAGCCATTATCAAGCGCTGTACCGAGTTGATTTAATTCAACTTCAGCTTTTTCTATGGATTGTTGTATTGTTTGTTTCAGCTGCTCTTCTTTCGACTCACAGCCCATAAGCAAGCTTACCAAACAAAACAGGCTAATAAGTTTCCAAGCTTTTATTTGAGACATTCATGTCACCTGATTGTGGTTTAAAAACGCAAATAGTTTTACATAGCTCAGGTACTAAACCAAGATTAAAATTGCAACAAAGGGTAAATTGGGTCGTGAATTGCTAGTTAGCAAGGGGAAAAGTTTAAAGGCCTGGCGTAGGTTGGGTAGAGCGAAGCGAAACCCAACACAGAGCTTTCAGCCGTCAGCGTTCAGCCGCGCGGTGTGGGGGTTTGTTGCTGCGTCTTCTTCTGCCGGAGGCTCTAGGCAAAGTGTACTTGTAGGTATGGCTTTAGCCATGAATGTGTTTGTTATGGTCTGAAATCGGCACTGAAGTGTCTCCTACGGGGTTATTGCTGAGGGAGGCTCTGTACTAAAGAACCCAACAGCGTGGTAATTCGTCATGCACAATGAAGAGGTAAAGTTCATTAATAAAAGACGAATTAGCGCAAGGTGAAATAAGCCGTTTTAGAGATCGCTAACCTGTTAGACCAGTAGAGATTTTAAGAATTTTTAACCATGGGTTATGAAGAGGTTCACATGGATTGTGTTGGGTTTCGCTCCGCTCTACCCAACCTACCTAGCTGAAAGCTACAAACGCAAAAAAGCCCGACTCTTTCGAATCGGGCTTTCTCTTATTTGGAGCCTGGCGATGACCTACTTTCACATAGCAGCTGCTACACTATCATCGGCGCTGTTTCGTTTCACTACTGAGTTCGGCATGGGGTCAGGTGGGTCCAAAACGCTATTGTCACCAAGCAAATTTGGTTTAATTCGCTCTTTTGAGCAAATTAATAAATCTGGAATTCTGATATCAAGTAATTGTCTACTTTAGTAACTTAACTTCTGTTCGTTACGCTGTCATAAAACGCGTTTGGCGTTGTATGGTTAAGCCTCACGGGTAATTAGTACAGGTTAGCTTAATGGCTCACACCACTTCCACATCCTGCCTATCAACGTTGTAGTCTTCAACGGCCCT
>NZ_JAKGBA010000013.1:0-91003 GCF_021532495.1 Pseudoalteromonas sp. Cn5-37
TATCTGTGGTGTCTAACGACTCTTGAACGACTTTTATTTTAAATTCGAGGGAATATCTACGCTGTGACTTTACTTTCATGATTACTGACTCCAAAAAGGTGTCTACTTTTATGGAGTCAGATCAATCAGCTTCGATCTTATGCATAAGAGATGTCAACATTTTTGATAGCTCTTCCGTTTCACTCACCCAAGCTCTACCTATGGCGGCATCGATATATTTAATCTCAATTCCGATATAAATTTGCGTTCGTGTTTCTGCTATTGACGATCTTGATATATCTAAAAAACGTACCCGCTCTTTTTTGCTGACTCTCACCATACCTTCTGCGATGTTACTCGGTATTGATAAACCAGAACGTGTGAGCTGATTGCGAAAGCCAAAATCATTCAGATCAGTCGTTTCTTTGTAGATGTCAGCACTTAATCTTGCTGAACGCTTCCATACCTCTAATTTTTCAAAATTCATACTTGCATCCTTTTAAGTATAAAAACTTTATATAGGCACGAATTTTTCAGAATGCAAATTTCAAACTGACGGCTGACGGCTGACGGCTGACGGCTGACGGCTGACGGCTGACGGCTCAACGATATCTAACTTCTGACGACTAACCACTTCTTCTGAAATTAAATCAATAACAAAATCAGAATCGTACAAAAAACAACCTAATTTATTCGAGTTTATTGTTTACTTTACGCTAGAAATCGCTAGAATACGCCGGCTTAAATATATTCGTTCTTTTACAACCCAAAGGTAATGCTATGCATCCAATGTTAAACATTGCGGTTCGCGCTGCGCGTAACGCAGGCAAAATTTTACTTCGCGCAAGTGAAGACTTATCAAAAGTTGATGTACAACAAAAAGGCACTAACGACTTAGTGACTAACATCGACAAAGAAGCTGAAGCCGCAATTCGTGACACTATTTTAAAATCTTACCCAGAACACACTATCGTAGGTGAAGAGCTTGGTGAGCATAAAGGTAAAGATGCAGATTACCAATGGATTGTAGACCCTCTTGATGGCACAACTAACTTCATCAAGGGTATCCCTCATTTCGCAGTATCTATTGCACTTAAAGTTAAAGGTCGTTTAGACCAAGCTGTTATCTATGATCCAATTCGCGGTGAATTATTCACAGCATCACGTGGTCAAGGCGCACAGCTTAACAGCAAGCGTTTACGCGTAACTAAAACTAACGAGTTAGCAGGTTCTGTACTTGCAACTGGTTTCCCATTCAAACAAAAGCACCACTTAGACGCATACTCTGAAGCGTTTAAAGCCCTTTTCGTACACACTGCTGATATCCGCCGTGCAGGTTCTGCGGCATTAGATATGGCATATGTTGCTGCGGGTCGTGTTGATGGTTTCTTTGAAATTGGCCTTAAGCCATGGGACACAGCAGCAGGTGAGCTTTTAGTTAAAGAAGCGGGCGGTATGGTTGTTGATTTCGCAGGTGGTATTAACTACAACCAAAGCGGCAACATTATCTGTGGTGCACCTAAGTTAACTCAAGCGATCATTCGTGAAATTCGCCCAGTGTTAACTGAGTCACTACTTCGCTAATAGCGGTTGTAATACAAAAAAGGAGCTACGGCTCCTTTTTTTGTGGCTGAAAATAATCGTTGTCGAGTTTTATCTCTATGACTTCACCTTCTTTAAATGGCAACTTAGCCAAGTCTTCAGCAAAGTAACTGGCAAATAATTGCTCAAACTCGCCCGTGCTTTTCATCACCTTGAGTCCTTTTAACAGGGCTTCGGCCAATTCAGGCTTGTGGTTACTGACAAAAAAGTAAAATGCCGTTGGATAACTAATATAAAGATTAGGCACAATGACAAGTTCGTCACTTTTCACTTGTTCCATTTCAGAAATGACTTCAATGAACGAACGCGGAAAATAATCAACTCGCCCTCTGATCACTAGGTTAAACATCGCCTGATAATTTGCCAGTGGCCTGACTGTTAAGCCGTTTTGCGCAAGGATTTTTGTATCAGGCCAATCATGGCCTTGAATGGCACTAAACTGCGCTAAATCTTGTTTCGTATTTACATCTTTAAAACGCGGTAGAAACGCTCGTTTAGTGAGTAATGCGCGTTTACCAATGTAGCCTTTAAACAGAGGTACTTTGACTGCTATTGCAAGGTGTTCTCGCTCGGGGCTTGTCATACTCCAAAACACATCGGCCTGCTTTTCATCGAGCATCAGCAAAGTGCGCTGTTGATGAGGGTGAACCAGAACTTCGTTGATTTCTGCTTGATAATTACTGGCGCGTAAAGCCGCTGCCAGCAATTCATGAAGGTAATAATCGCGTTTATAAAGTGGGCGTTGTTCAATCGCTAAATTGACCACATTTTTAGCTTCTGTGGTAAGGCTGTATCCTAGGCTTAGCAATACTAGGATTGCACTACATAGTCGCTTCATTGTTATTTTGTTTATTGTGTTTTTTTTAAGCTACACCCAGTTAAACAGGGACACAAGTAAAATTAAGCAAACTTAAAATTTCTTCATGAGCGGGCAGATATCGCTTCATCTTTATGGCTGCTTAAACGTACCACTGCGGGGGCTGGCCGGCTACGTTTACATACAAACAAGTGGCTACTCTGATAACGTTTGGCCTCTTTTTTCGCATCAGTTGCCAGCGCTGCGACTTGGTGGCTGTTAATACATAGCTCTAAATCAGGCTTAACTAAACCGATTGATAATGTAAGCAGTGGCACAAACTGCTTTTTACCTTCTCGATTGCTTGCCCAATAACCCCCTTGCTCAATATGTTCTGGTGTGAAAAAGGCCCGAGACTGCAGCTCAAACTTACTAATAATGTTATGGCAAACTTGCTCTGCATCATTTTTATCAAACACCACCATAAAGTCATCACCGCCAATGTGCCCGACAAACCCTTTGCTAGTGCTACAGGCCTCGACGATGACTTCAGCAAGTAATTTTATAACGCTGTCACCACTGGCATAACCGTACAGGTCATTGAATTGTTTGAAGTGGTTTAAATCAACGTATGCGAGTGAGAACGGATAGTTATTACGAAGTCTCAGCTCAATTGCTTCGTTAATCGCAACATTACCCGGCAGCATAGTCAGCGGGTTGGCATGTTGTGCATGGCGGATTTTTTCTTCGGTAATGTGTTTTAAGATATTACGCAATGGCGCCAAACCTAAGTATTCACCATTTCGAGTGATCACAATATGGCGTCGAATATCAAACTCAAACTCGGTAATTTGCTGACTCACCGTATCGAGTAACTCGTTTTCGTCAACGATTAACGGCTGTTTATCCATTAAAGAAGTAACTGGCTGCTTATCATAAAGTGCATGGCCATAGGGAGCAGCAAACACTTCAGTGAGTTGATCTCGGTGTAATAAACCAACAGGAATATTGTGCTCTAATACGGCAAGACTAGTTAGCGTTTTATCTTGCTCAAAGATACTGTGGGCATCTTTACAGCGGGTTGTTGCTTCTATGCTGGCGTGCTCGACCGCCAACCAACCAATCGCCATAGACTGCTCAAAAGTATTGCTATTATCTGATGACTCTAAGTGCTTTAAGCAGTGAATATTTATTTCGTAACTTGGCTGTAAGCTCGGCCTTTCAAGTAAAAAGCCTTGTGCATGTTGCACACCTAAGCTTTCGAGTAAACGAAGCTCCTCTGCCCGTTCTATGCCTTCTGCGATAACTTGCGTATTGGTGGCTTTTGCAAGCTCTATAATTGACTTTAAAAACTCTTTTTTAACCACACTCTGATCGCAGTGGTCGATAAAGTAGCGGTCTATTTTTACAAACTCAGGACATAACTCAGACCATTGCTTTAAGCCAGAATAGCCAGCCCCTAAGTCATCAATAGCAATCGAAAAACCTAACTCACGATAATGAGCAATGGTTTTTAACAATAAAAAACCATCATCGACTTTTTCTTGTTCTGTAACCTCAATAACGACCCGGTTAGTTGCAAGGCCAAAGTGTTCAACTAGGTGTAATGTTTCACCTTTAGGATGGCAAGGGTCGAGTAAGGTTTTAGGGCTTACATTTAAGAATAACTTGCCTTGTAAATTGAGTTTCACAAAGTTCTCAATTGCTCTACTGCGGCAAAGTAGCTCCAATTCAGAGATCTTATGGCAAGCAATTGCTGCACTGAATAATGCACTCGGCATTTCTAATTCAGACCCTTTTGGGCCGCGGCTTAATGCCTCATAGCCCAAAATATGTTGATTAGAAATATCAAAGATAGGTTGAAACAAGGTCTCAATTGCACTGTTATCTAAGATCTGCTGTAGTTGTGCGTTCACCTTACACCTAACGTTAGTAATACAAATAGGTGGGTAAATTATCAACCTTGTATGACAATTTTATGGCAAGGCTATGACGAGTGCAGACTACTCAATAGCGGTGATGAGCTCAAGTTGCTTAATGCGGGCAAAACTATCAGTCATTTTTAATTTAGCATTTTGGTAATCACTCGTAGCTAAATCAGCTTGTTGCGCTAATTTATAAACTGCAAGTGGATTAAGTAATAACTGCTGTGCGTGATAACAGCTTGGCGCCGCAAACTCAGGTAGTTCAGGATCTACATTAATTGTCATTTCATTCTGCAATGCATCTGCGTCATCACTTTGTTGTTGAAACTCTGTTGCGTCTGCCAGCGCATGCAAACTTGCCTCACACTCTGGCAATTGTGCTTTTAGGTTTAAAAACAAACCTGTTGATGAAGTAATTAACTTGAACGTCAGGTCTTGTAATTGCTGAGCAGCTGATTGGTTTTGTAGTGCCTCTACAACTTGCCAAGCTAAACCTTGGTAGCTGTCGAACTGCTGCTGAAGTGTTACCTCAGGTGTTTGCTGTACTTCTGTCTGTTTTGGCTCTGGCTTATCTTCACAAGCACTGAGCATTAAAAGTATAAACACGCTAAACATCAGGTGTTTCATAATGTCTCCGAGAGTATAGTTAGACTCGTTTTTAAAAATCATAAACAGCTGTAAAACTGTCACTTGTTACCAATTTAGTCAGTTTAGTCATACCAAGACTTACCTCAGCAACAGTGCTTCTGCTGTTAGTTCATTTGTAATGAGACTATTGATCATTCCTGATTCGATCGCTCCTGCAATGGCTGGCACTTTACTGTCACCCGCAGCAATCCCAATAACACGTTTATCATTTGATGGAGAAAGTACCGCACTCGTCACGCGATTATTTATTTCTGATTCGACGAGATGACCTTCACTATCGAAAATCCAGCTAATTACTTCACCTGTTGCACCAATAGCGTCAAGCGCAGCTAGTTCATGCCGAGTAACAAAGCCGTCTAAATGAAGGGGTGAATTTATTCCTAAATCTCCAACACCAACAAATGAAACATCCGCTTGTGATGCCAGTTGATGTACATTTTTAACATGCGTTAATTGCTGCCAACCTGCTTTATCAGCTTCAGATTCTGCTATAACTGGAACTGGCATAGGGAAATGTTGCGCACCAACCCTTTCTGCAACATGAATAGCTACTTCATAGCGACTTGCTGAGCCATCCTGAGCAATATTTCCAACTAAAGATACAATACGATGGTGTGGGCATTGCATCGTAGGTAGCTCTTCTGCGCATGCGCGCAACACTCTTCCAGTACCAAACGCAATGATTTTTGCATGGCGCTGCTTTAGCTGTCTTTCAATTTCTGCGGCACCCGCTTGAGCCAAGCCAATGGTAGAATTAATATCGTTACTCTCGCTAGGCACCACTTCACAACTAAGTAAACCGTATCGATTTTGTAGCGCATCAGCAAGCTCCATACAGCGTCGAATTGGATGTTCTAATCGTACTTTTATTAACCCTTGAGATACTGCTAAAGCAACAAGCCTTTGCGCAGATTGGCGAGACGTATTAAGTTGCTTAGCTATTTCATCTTGTGTTTTACCAGCAACATAGTAGAGCCAGCCAGCCCTCGCTGCTTCCTCTAATTTTTGATTATCATTGCTAGGAATTGAAGCCATTTTATACGCCTGTTTGAACAATAAATGAGGTAAATGATTAGAAAAATCAGCTATTCAGCGGCTATTCTATACATAATCTGTCATGAATAACAATTTTAGGGTTCACACTCTTAACTAACAAGACACCTTACTAAATTTTGTTAAATATTACTGAGGTGCCTATGTATTTCACAAAGAGACAATAACCGCAAGCCCTTCTCAGCGGCACAACAAAAGTCGTGCACTCGCTGCCAAATAACGTCGGTTTAAGCTTTAACTAAAAATTTAAATTTAACTGCAAACCTGCAATCAATGCATTCTCAGCATCATTATCACCATTAGGGTCGATGATATACTGAATACTAGGCATTAACTGTATTGCTGGGGTAACAACATAGTTATAATTTAACTCAATCGGGTACTCATGGTCTCTTACGATTACTTCATCATCTGAAAAATTCGCGTTATAAAAGCGCTGAGCATCATTAAGCTCATTACTCACACTGTTTCGGCCCACTGCAAAACCAATACGGTCGTGTGGTCTACTAACTAAAGGTGCATCAATATATCCGCCAAAAGCCAAAACTTCGCCTATAGCGCTGACACTTTGATCTGCGTGAATCATACTCGCAAAGATACGTAAGCCACCTCCAGAACTATTTCGAGTTAACTGTTGTTCAATATTAAAATAAAATGCATTATCAGTATCTTCTATAGCGACCATATCACTTGTCGTGCCAGCAGGGTAACCCGCATTATTGACTAATTTAGTTTTATCTAAACTGCTGCGGACAACGCCAAATCGATAATCTCCATCTAACCCATTCTTGTATTGGCGTTTATATTCCAACTCACCTACCAAGGTCGTGCCGTTAACCTCCCCTGATGTTGTTAATTTTAACCCTTGATTTAATGACATGGTTGCAGGGTTTGCATCATAACTGCCTAGTTTAAAAAGCAAATTATCAGTGACTTTGTATGTTAGTTGCACGCCTAGTGCACTAAGGGGGTCACCATACCAACTACTACTCAAATAATTGGATGAGCCACCACTGCAAAATGTTAGGTGCTGAAAGGCACAACTCATGGCAAAAAAATCAGCACTTGGGTAAATTCGACCCACTTTAATGCTAAGTTGATCTTCAAATAAATGCTGAGTTAGAGAGAATTGAGTTAAACGCGTTACATTGCCACGACCATAAATTTGTTGCGACTGCAGCAAAACTGGCAGGTTTGCTTTTTCATTAATAAGCTCGCCATTACGGTTGGTAAGCTCCACCTTAAATTCGGCACCCGACCAATTAAGCAATTTTTCTAAATTAAAGTAGCCACCGGCAAAAAACTGATCGGCATAAGCCGTTTCTGTACTTTCTCCCCCTTTTAAGTTATGAGCTGTTTGACTGAAGTAGCCTAAGCGAACATCCACACCTTGCTCTGCTAGCTTATCTCTTGCCCCTAACCAACCGCCACTTAGATGGCTGTGAACATCAAAACTTTCATCTGCATAACCTGACTGAGAATACAGCAACATAATGGCTGCGATAGATTTAAGCCGAGCGACGTTTAAATAGCGTTCACTTTCCCCTTTCCATGTACGACAAAACTTTGGTTGTTGATTTGTGTTCATATGCGTGTTCTCCATTTTAATTTGCCCTAGCTGATCAACATCTTAGTATTCAACGCCCAGGAAAGAGCAAATGACATAAACATGAGCATATTCCTAATGCAGAATATATTTGTCAACATCAAAAAATAGAGCTCAAATTCTAATTAAAAGAAATTAGAATCTGTGAAAGAGAAATTAAAATGGATAAAACTAATCCTCTTTCATATGAACACCATTTCAGGAAAAATTAAACACCCGCATAACCAACTAAAAAATAACAACTTTATCAAGATTGATTTGATGAAGCTTTAATTCCAGAACAAGAGCAATTACTTCGACTTATTAATGACAATCAGCCGATTAAATAGACTGATTCATTAACATTGACAAACAGCAACCAAAATAGGATTATGCCCACGTGCAACCCACTTGCCCAAACAGGAAGATTTACTTTATGTAAATACTCAATGACAACAATCATGGGCGTGTTGATTTTTGAAATTTTCTATTTATCTAATAAAAAGTTTTAGTGTTAAACAATGAACACACAAATAAAGATGCAGTTAAGCTATTTGCTTACAAATCAGCATGGCTAAAAAGTACTGGGATCGTTACTTATGAATACTAATCATAAAGACCTAAACCATATAGAAGAAGAGCAATTACCTATTGCAAAACATAAGCTCAAAGGATGGAGACATTTTTTAGGTTTATACGCAGGAGAGCATGTTGCTGCTACTGAATTTGTATTTGGCGCAACCTTTGTCGCACTTGGCGCAACCATGACGGATATTTTGCTTGGCTTGCTAATTGGTAATATTCTCGCCGTGCTAAGCTGGACACTAATCACCACCCCAATTGCTGTTGAAACACGCCTGAGTCTATATACTTACCTTCAAAAAATAGCAGGAAACTCAATGACCCGGTTATATAACTGGGCGAACGTCATAATCTTTACGGTTATTTCTGCTGCTATGATCACCGTTTCTGCAACGGCTGTTCGCTTTGCACTTGATATTCCCGCGCAATTAAATTGGTATCCAACAAACGCATGGTTTGTCATGGTCGTTCTTGCCGTAGGCATTATCGTTGTATTGGTTGCTATGTATGGTTTTAACGCTGTATCGCAATTCTCAGGTATTTGTGCTCCGTGGTTATTTGTTATGTTCATCAGCGGTCCATTAGTACTCATGCCTGAACTTGCCAATTCGGTCATTGGTGAAACCTCTGTCTCGAGTTGGGGAGACTTCATGCACATTGGCAGTGTCTCTGTATGGACTGGGTTAGATGCCAATGGTGAGCCAGGCATAGGACTATTAGAAGTCATTGGTTTCTCTTGGGCAGCAAACACCATCACTCACTTTGGTTTAATAGACATGGCTCTGCTGCGTTACGCGAAGAAAAAAAGCTATGGCTTATGCACATCAGCCGGTATGTTATTTGGTCACTATATCGCTTGGATCTCTGCAGGTATTATGGGTGCGGGTACAGCAGTTTTGGTGAAAAAGTCGATTACTGAGCTAGATCCTGGCGATGTTGCGTTCCATGCACTTGGGTTATCTGGGTTAGTTATTGTTATTGTAGCAGGTTGGACTACAGCAAATGCAAACTTATACCGAGCTGGTCTTGCTGCACAAGCTATATTTAGTAACCTTTCGCGTACCAGAACGACATTTTTAGTGGGCATTGTTACTGTTTTAATTGCTTGCTTTCCATTTGTATTTACTAAGCTACTGCCACTTCTTACATACGCAGGACTTTTAGTCGTACCTGTTGGCGCTATCGTTTTTGCTGAACATTTTTTATTTCCAAAGATAGGTCTAACTCGTTATTGGGTCACCTACAAAAAGCTTGAGCATAGCTCTGCGGCTGTTATTGCGTGGGCACTTGGCCTAGTGTTCGGATTTACACTAAACGCGATCAATATAATCCCATTCTACTACCTTTTCTTACCAACTTGGGTATTCAGTATTGTCGTATATATTTTATTAGCAAAACGCAATGGCGCTGCGCAGAAGTATCCTGAAGAAGAAGCAGAGCTAGCTAATTTTGATAAAAAAGTAGAAAGATTTCACGCCGAACAAGCAGCCAATGAGCCAGCATTTATTCTTGATCAGCGCCTGTTAACCAAAGTACTCACTGCGGTTGCTTGGTTAAGTCTAGGTGTTACTGTGGTGCTAGCAGCAAATGCCATGTTCAACTCACCAGATGTTGCTTCCTATGAACACAATAGAACGTTATTTTTCAATAGTGGATTCGCTTGTACCATCATTTACTTCGCGAGTGCGTATTGGGCTATGCAGCGTAAAAAACAATTTTCAGCCGTTTAACTGCTCGGGGGCAAAACATGAGCGCACTTTCTTTAAATAACTCAACACTGAGCTCTTTTCCTACATCTATATCAGTGCCGCGTTATAACCGACAATCACTAAAAGCTGGGATTGTCCATGTTGGTGTGGGCGGGTTTCACCGCTCTCATCAAGCTTTCTATACTGATAACTACATCAACCATACTGGCGATCTAAGTTGGGGCATTTGCGGTATAGGCTTACGCGAGGCTGATCGGGCTATAAAACAATCTTTAGAAGCACAAGATTATCTGTACTCACTATTGGTAAAGCACCCAAATGGCAAAACTGATACGCAAATAATTGGCTGTTTAACCGATTTTCTCTTAGCGCCAGATGATCCAGAAGCTGTTATAAATAAAATGGCCGCTGAGGAAACCCAGATTGTTTCATTAACAATAACCGAAGGGGGTTATAACTATGATCCATCAACCGGCGAGTTCGATTTTTCAAACCCCGATATACAACATGACTTAGCAAACCCAAACAAGCCAAAGCTGATTTTTGGCTACCTTGCTGCTGCTTTAGATCGCCGCAGAAAGAGTGGTCAAAAACCGTTTACAGTTCAGTCTTGTGATAATGTTCAACACAACGGTGATGTCATACGAAAAATGTTAGTTACTTACATTAGTTCATATGACTCAGAGCTTGCTGATTGGGTCGCAAATCAAGTTAGCTTCCCTAATGCAATGGTCGACCGTATTACGCCTGCAACCACAGATAAAGATATTGCTCTAGCAGAACAGCTGGGAGTGATTGATTCATGGCCTGTCACGTGTGAGCCTTTTCACCAATGGGTCATCGAGGATAAATTTTGTCAACAACGCCCAGCTTGGGAGAAAGTAGGTGCGCAAATAGTCAATGATGTAACGCCTTATGAAACCATGAAAATTCGCTTATTAAATGCAAGCCATACTGTTATGGGAATACTCGGATCTTTGCGTGGCTATCAAACCATAGAGCAAACAATTTCAGATCCCTTATTTGCTACAGTGGTAAGTAACTTCATGGATAACGAAGTAACACCGATTTTAGATGACGTACCTGGTATTGATCTAAGTGATTATAAGCGAACACTGATAGCTCGATTTGCAAACCCTAACATCAAGGATAGCCTTGCACGAATTTGTTCTCAAAGCGCAAGTAAAGTCTCCACCTTTTTAGTACCTACGATAGTAGAGAACCTTAAAATTGGTGGGAATGGTGCGATTGCTAATTTAGTAATTGCAGCTTGGTGCTTATACAGCGACACGCATTCGTCTCAACAAGGTCAGCCTTTAGAGGTTATCGATGATATGGCTGAAACATTACAGCAGGCTGCTCATGCATCACGCATTTCACCACTTGCTTTTCTTGAGCAACCGAGCATTTTCGGCTCAATTATTGAGAACGAGTCATTTTGTAATGAATATAAATATTACATCAGCCAACTCTATGCGGGAGTGGCAATTGAGCAGATTATGGAGGCGGTGTTAAGTAGTTATAAGGCCAAGTAGTATCAGGCAGAGTAAGTTTAAAAATAAAAAAACCGCCCTAGGGCGGTTTCTTTTTGTATCACTGATTAAGGCATAGGATCGAGATCCGCGCCTTCTTTTTCAATTACTTCAGGAATTAAGTCTTCTTTACTTACACCCATTGCAATTGCTACAGCTGAAGCAACATAAACAGATGAATAAGTACCGATGAACACACCAAATAGTAATGCGGTTGCGAAACCGTGGATCGTTTGACCACCCCAGCCAAATAACGCAATCAATACTAGGATAGTGGTGATTGATGTTACTAGGGTACGGTTTAACGTTTGCGTTAATGAAATATCGATAATTTCAATCGTGTCATCAATGCGCACTTTACGGAAGTTTTCACGGATACGGTCAGATACAACGATGGTATCGTTGAGTGAGTAACCTATTACCGCCAAAATCGCCGCAAGAATCGTTAAGTCAAACTCTAGGCCAAGTACAGAGAATAAGCCTAGTGTGATGATAACGTCGTGTAATAGTGCTGATACAGCACCTACCGCAAAACGCCATTCAAAACGAAACGCAACGTAAATTAAGATACAGATAAGCGCAGTTAACATGGCAAGGCCACCCTGCTCTTTTAGATCTTCACCAACACTTGGGCCAACAAATTCGATACGACGCATTTCTACTGTCGACTCAACTTTTTGTAATGCCGTAATGATTTGGTTGCCAATTACTTCTGCTTTTACGCCAGCACCTTGCGGAGCAAGACGCACTAGAATTTCTTTACTTGAGCCAAACAGTTGCACTGAGAAATCTTCAAAGCCACTTTCAGTGATTGCATCACGTACTTCTTTAAGATCAGGTGCTTGTGTAAAGCCTACCTCAACAGCGGTACCGCCAGTGAAGTCGAGACCAAAATTTAAGCCTTTAGTAAAAAACGACACGAAAGAAGCCAAAATCAACAAAGTTGATAATGTCATGGCAAACTTTCTTAACTTCATAAACGGGAGTGTTTTACCACCGAGTTTTAAAATTTGCATGCTGACTCCTAAATCGACAACTTATCAATACGCTTACCGCCAATGAACAAGTTGATTACCGCACGGGTACCAACAATGGCTGTAAACATAGAGGTGATAATACCAATCGCTAGCGTTACTGCGAAACCAGCAATAGGACCTGTACCCACTGCAAATAGAATCACTGCTGCGATAAGCGTTGTGATGTTAGCATCTAAAATGGTGCTAAACGCGCTGTCGTAACCAAAATGAACGGCTTGTTGTGGACTACGGCCATCAGCAAGTTCTTCACGAATACGTTCGAAGATAAGTACATTGGCATCAACCGCCATACCTACGGTTAATACGATACCTGCAATACCCGGTAACGTTAACGCAGCACCCGGAATAAGCGACATCACACCAACAATTAATACTAGGTTGGCACCCAGAGCGATATTCGCCACCATGCCGAAACCTTTGTAGTAAATAAGCATAAATACCAGTACAAACACGAAACCAAGCACAACGGCAGTCATACCCGCTTCGATGTTCTCTTGACCTAGGCTTGGACCTACCGTGCGCTCTTCAACGATTTGAATTGGCGCAACCAGTGCACCAGCACGAAGTAATAGGCTAAGGTTATGTGCTTCAGCTGGGTTATCGATACCTGTAATACGGAATGAACGGTCAAGACGCGCTTGAATGGTCGCCACGTTAATCACTTCTTCAACTTTAATTGGCGGAAGTGCTTTACCGTTTTCATCTGTTTTACCTGATGGCTTGTATTCGATAAATACTGTAGCCATGCGTTTACCGATAGCACGCTTAGTGAACGCATTCATTTTTGCGCCACCTTTGCTATCTAGCGTAATACTAACTTGTGGACGTTGATACTCATCCATACCTGATTGCGCGCCAGTGATGTGGCTACCTTCAAGAATGATGCGCTGCTTTAGAACCACTGGGTAACCTTCACGCGCCATGATCATTTCTGTACCAGGCGGTAAACGGCCTTGAAGCGCTGCACTTGCATCTGCGTTTTCGTCAACTTCGCGGAATTCTAGAGTTGCTGTTGCACCCAGAATCTCTTTAGCACGCGCTGTATCTTGTACACCCGGAAGTTGCACGATGATACGCTCAGCACCTTGACGCTGTACGTTAGGCTCTGCAACACCGATTTGGTTAATACGGTTACGGATAATCGTTTCGTTTTGCTTGATAGCGTAGTCACGAATTTCTTTTAGCTTTTGCTCGCTCATGCTGGCATAAAAAGCATTGTCGCTGCTGCTATCATCAACGTAAACGTTTAATGGGTAACGAGTTGATAAGAAACGCTCAGCTGCGTCTTTATCTTCTTCGTTACGCATTTCAACACGTAATCGCTCGCTGTTCGCTACACGGCGAATAGTGCGATAACGTAGTTTTTCTTCACGTAAGTCACTTTTGAAATCTTGTTCCATTTGCTCAAGCTGAGTATCAACCGCCGTCGCCATGTCGATTTCCATAGTAAAGTGAACACCACCGCTTAAATCTAGGCCTAGTTTCATTGGGTTACCACCCAGTGACTTTAACCACTCTGGTTGAGCAGGCGCCATATTGATTGCAGAGATATAATCTTCACTAAGGGAATCACGCAGTAGATCTTGCGCTTTTAGTTGGTCTTCAACATTCTTAAAACGAACGAGGATTTGTCCATCTTCAAGTTTGCTTGATTTAACAGTAACGTTATGTTCTTTGAGAGTCGCATTTACTTTATCGAGTACGCTGAGGTCAGCATCAGTACCTTTAGTGCCCGATACTTGTATGGCCGGGTCTCGGCCATACAAATTAGGAGAGGCATATAAAATACCAACGACTAACACTACAAGAACAAGTAAATACTTCCATAATGGAAACTTGTTTAACACGTGTGAGTCCTTATTTTTATTGTTATAGCGACTTCATAGTGCCTTTTGGCAATACTGCAGAAACAGCTGATTTTTGTACTGTTACTTCTGCTTGGTCGTTTAATGAAATCACGATGAAGTCTTTGTCATCAGCGATTTTAGCAATCTTACCTACTAAACCACCTTGCGTTAGTACTTCGTCGCCTTTCGCCATTGCGCTCATTAGGGCTTTATGCTCTTTTACACGCTTAGCTTGTGGACGGTAGATTAAGAAATAAAATACCAGACCGAAAATACCCAACATGATTAGCATTTCCATGCCACCACCTGCTGGTGCTGCACCTGCCGCACTTGCGTGGGCGTTTGAGATGAATAAACTCATTTCACTTCCTCTTTAATTTTTCTAAAAATTTAATCTGATGTATCTGCAAGCTCTGGCACTTCTTGGCCGCGGCGTGCATAAAAATCTGCAACAAATTCGTCTAGTTTGCCATTACTGATGGCATTACGTAAGCCTTCCATCACGCGTTGATAATAACGTAAGTTGTGAATCGTGTTTAGACGTGCGCCTAAGATTTCATTACATTTATCAAGATGATGCAAGTATGCACGTGAATAGTTTTTACACGTATGACAATCACACTCAGGATCCAATGGACCGGTGTCTGTTTTATGTACTGCATTACGGATTTTAACAATGCCGCCAGTTACGAATAAATGACCGTTACGTGCGTTACGCGTAGGCATTACACAGTCAAACATATCGATACCACGGCGAACCGCTTCAACTAAGTCTTCTGGTTTACCAACGCCCATTAAGTAACGAGGCTTGTCTTCAGGCATTTTGTAAGCACAGTGGTCAAGAATGTTGATCATCTCGTTTTTCGGCTCACCAACCGATAAACCACCTAATGCATAACCATCAAAGCCAATTTCTTCTAGGCCTTTTTGCGATTGTGCACGAAGCTCAGGGTACATACCACCTTGGATAATACCAAACAGCGCAGCTGGGTTATCACCATGACCTTCTTTTGAGCGTTTAGCCCAACGAAGTGATAACTCCATAGAGTCTTTCGCTTCTTTTTCTGTCGCTGGGTATGGCGTACATTCGTCAAAAATCATTACGATGTCAGAGCCTAGATCACGCTGAACTTGCATCGCTTTTTCTGGCGAAAGCATGATTTTTTCACCATTAACTGGTGAGCTGAACATCACGCCTTCTTCTGTGATTTTACGCATTGCGCCTAAGCTGAATACTTGGAAACCGCCTGAATCAGTTAGGATTGGACGATCCCAATTCATAAAGTCGTGTAAGTCACCGTGCTGCTTAATGATTTCTGTACCAGGACGCAGCATTAAGTGGAAAGTGTTACCTAGGCAAATTTGTGCACCAGTATCTTTCACTTCGTCAGGCGTCATACCTTTTACAGTACCGTAAGTACCTACCGGCATAAATGCTGGCGTTTCTACAACACCACGTTCAAAAATCAAGCGGCCGCGGCGCGCTTTACCGTCAGTGCGGTCTAATTCAAATTTCATATTATCCTCAGTGTCGGAAAAACAGTCCAACAAGCTATAATTTAACCGCTCGATTCTACCCTGTTTGCAGGTTTATTACTATTAATTGAGCTAAATTCGAAAATAAAAAGCCCAGTTCAAAAACTGGGCTTTTTAACGTTATTTGCGCGTTAAGAACATCGCATCACCATAACTAAAGAAGCGATACTTCTGCTCAATAGCCGTATGGTAAGCACCCATTATGTTCTCTTGGCCTGCAAAGGCACTTACTAACATGATTAAGGTTGATTCAGGTAAATGGAAGTTTGTCACCATGGCATCAACCACATTGAACTGATAACCCGGATAAATAAAGATATCGGTATCGCCAAAGTAAGTATCTAGTTTGCCGCCGTGCACTTTAGCTGCTGACTCTAATGAGCGGACTGATGTAGTCCCTACAGCGATTACACGACCACCTTTTGCTTTCGTTTCGGCTACCGCTTTAACCACTTCATCTGGTACTTCGATGTACTCTGAGTGCATAACATGCTCATCAACTGAGTCAACGCGCACAGGCTGGAATGTGCCCGCGCCCACGTGCAAGGTCACAAAGGCCATGTTAATGCCCTTGTCTTTTAAGGCTGCCATTAATTTATCATCAAAATGCAGGCCAGCTGTTGGCGCGGCTACGGCACCTGGCTTTTCACCATAAACAGTTTGATAACGCTCACGATCTGACTCATTATCAGGGCGGTCAATATAAGGTGGTAATGGCATATGACCGATGTCGTTTAGGATATCGAGTACATTTTCGTCTTTGGCAAATTCAAGCTCAAAAAGCTCGCCATGACGCGCAACCATGGTTGCTTCTGCTTTACCTTCTAGAATGATTTTTGAGCCTGGTTTTGGCGATTTACTAGCTCGTACATGCGCAAGCACACGGTGTTCGTCAAGTACACGCTCTACTAACACCTCAAGCTTACCGCCTGATTCTTTTTGCCCAAACATGCGAGCAGGGATCACTTTGGTGTTATTAAAAACTAATAAGTCATTTTCATTAACGAGCGATAAAATATCACTAAATACTTTATGCTCAACTTGCCCTGATGGGCCATCAAGCGTCAGTAAACGACTGCTAGTTCGATCTGCTTTCGGAAAACGAGCAATTAATTCATCAGGAAGGTCAAAGCTAAAATCAGCTACGCGCATAGAGCATATCTCTCATTAATAAAAACGCGCCAAGTTTACTCTGATACGCCTACTACCTCAAGCAAAGCCCTAGACCAAGTGAATGGCCGTTTACAGGTTTACACACTTAAGTGCTTATTAACCGCTTTTAGGTAAAGTTTGCTTGTAGATTAGGCAAAATGTCATTATTCTAGCCTATTCAATAAACATGGGTTAGGTAAGAGGTAGTAGCGCCATGGCAAAGCAGTTGAAACTGCTAATTTTAAACGCAAGCGTTGCTGAGCGTGAAACAATTAAGACCACATTAAACAAACTTAATGTCTTCACGTTTATCGAAGCCAGTGACTCTCAAGATGCGCTAAAAATTCTTAAAAGCCACCCAGTGGATATTATCATTACCGGTCTTGAGGTTGGTAAGATTGATGGTTGGCGTTTTTCGCGCATGATCCGTTCAGGGTTATTAAAAACACCAAAAAACACACCTATTTTACTTACTCCACCAATTTATTGTGAACGTATAGCCGAAACCACGGCTCGCAGCTATGGCATTGATGCCGTATTGCCATTTGAACGCCAAGATATGCTGCCGCAAATGTTAGCCAACGTGTTATCAACCCATCTTGAAAAAAGTAGCCGCCTCAATTTATTGCTACTTGAAACCGATAGTCGCAAAGCAAAAGATATTAGCGAGCAGCTTAAACTCAGTTTTGCTATTACTCACACCACGTCTACAAAAGCGACGCTAGCTACTTTTTTACAACAAAAATTTGCCATTGTATTGATTGACGCCACCGAGTCTCATTCTGATACCGCAGCTGGGTTAATTAGCGAAATATTACAACACAACCCAAAACAGGCGATTGTAACCATCATTGATAACAATGATGCAGATTACGCGGAGCAGTTGTTACTTTCTGGCGTTACTGATTTTATTCGCGCCCCTTACGATCACTCTTTATTAAGCAAAGTGTGTGACCACGCTGCTCGTCGTGAAGATTTCATGGTGAGCTACGCAGAGTTTGCACAAAAAGTAGAACAACTAAGCCAAAGTCAAAGCCGTTATAAAGAGCTGTTTTCTGCCCACCAACGTATTTTATTACACCTAAATACGGTGGTACTTGAGTTTAACCAAGAGGGTAATATTCGCTTTATTAACCCAGCTTGGGAGCATTTAACGGGCTATGGCATTAAATCTAGTTTAGCAAAGTCACTAACAGACTTTTGCTTACCGGAGTGCAAAACAAAGCTACAAGATACCATTCAGCGTATTTTGCTTGGTGGTGAGCAACAGCAACAGGTCGAGATCCAGCTAAAACATAAAAATGGTAATGCCATTTGGGTTGAATGTCGCTTACAACTAATAAAAAATAGCCAAAACTCAGCGACTATTACCGCCACTATCGATAACATTCATGAGCGTAAACAGGCAGAGCTACAACTTCGTCATTTAGCCTTGCACGATACGCTCACAGAGCTGCATAACCGTTATTACTTTGACCAACAATTACAACGTATTTGTAAGGCCAAGTACACCAGTAACGATACCGAGCATGCGCTGATTTATATCGACTTAGATCACTTTAAAATCATCAACGACAGTAAAGGTCACCAACAAGGCGACATCGTTCTAAAAGAAGTTGCTCAGTTATTTACAGCGAATATCAGTGATGAGCACTTAGTGTGCCGCATCGGTGGTGATGAATTCGCCGTGATCTTAAAAAATACGAACCTACTCGATGCACACTTGGTTGCAGAAAGCATTTGCATGGCGATTGAAAAACACCGTTTTCATTCAGAAGGCCAAGAGTACTCAATTAGCTGTTCAATTGGTTTAACACAAATCACTGAGCAAAATAACGATCCAAGTGAATGCTTAAAACAAGCTGATATCGCTCTTTATGTAGCAAAAAGCTTAGGACGTAACCTCGTTCATTGCTACTCTAAAGAAGACTCCAGCCACAATAGCTTACAAGCGGGTTTAGAGTGGGGGCACAGTATTCGTCAGGCATTACAGCACGATGCTATCGAACTTCACTATCAGCCTATTTGGGACTTTAAGCGCGGCCATGTTGCCTATTTTGAAGCGCTATTACGCTTAAAATTAAACGATGAAATTGTTTACCCAAATCAATTTATCCCAGCTCTTGAACTTCTAAACGATACATTTTTAATGGATCAATGTGTTATTCGTAATGCAATTAAGAGTGTTGCCGAGTACCCGGAGCTCAATCAAATAGCAATTAACTTATCAGCACAGTCGTTTTTAGATGAACGCTTACTGCCTCATATAGAGTCGAGCTTAAAAGAATATGCTGTTGAACCAACACGTATCATTTTTGAGATCACAGAGTCTGCGAGTATTAATAACCTCGTTGCAACCCGTGCCATGATCGAGCGTTTGAACGGCTTAGGGTGTCACTTCTCAATTGATGACTTTGGTACAGGCTTTAGTACCTTCAACTACCTTAAACAATTACCGGCTCAACATGTAAAAATTGATGGTTCATTTGTTCGCGACATGCTGAACGACCCAATCGATTTAGCGCTGGTAAAAGCAATTAATGATATTAGCCGTTCCCTTGATAAACGCTCTGTTGCTGAATATGTTGAAAATCAAGAGATATTTTTAGCGCTAAAAGATATCGGCGTAGATTATGGGCAAGGTTACTTCATTGCTCGCCCGATGCCTGTTGAAAAAATAACGGCTGAACTTAAAAAAATATCTGAAAATAATCTGTTTAACTAACAATTATCTAGCCTATTTAGAGCAAAGCTTGATACATTTTTAAACATTTTTTCTAAGAAATTTTGCTTCCATACTGACAATACTCATCTATACTTAAATCCACAGCAAGGTTAAATGTCGTGTTTTTATGGTGATTATCTATAATAAACATGACATTACTTATTATATTAAACATACTAAGCATAACTTAACATCGTTAAGTCCATGTATTGGCGGTATAATGGAGAAAAGTGATGACACAACTAATCGTTTTGTTGCTGATTGTAAATCTAGGGATAGCGTATCAATGTTACCGTAATGCGAGCTTAAAAGGGTATCCGGTAAAAACCTTTACAGGGTTAGGTTTAGTACCTTACTTTAACTTAGTCGTGTGGGTTTACTTGTTGTTTTTACCCGACTTAAAACCATTTTCAATGAATGAAAAGCAGCCTCTTTAGGCTGCTTTTTTAGTTGGGAGAATTTAAAAACTATAAGTTGATGCTTTTTCGAGTAATTGCGCAGCTTTTATATCGCCAACCACACACTTTTTAATGTCAGACTTTTTAAACACTTTTACTTGTTCAGTTTTACCTTCGCTAACACCACGGATGATAAAGCTCACATGTTCATCGTTAGGCAGGCTTCTTAAACCGCTACCATAATCACATAGAGTCAGAGATAAGCTTTTATCTACTTGCTGTGCTAGGGCTGCTAGCTGTTGCTTTTGCTCTTTTACGCGGGCTTGTTTTTTCTCAGCTAACTCTTTGCGCATTTGCTGCTGCTTTTGTGATAACTTTAGCTGTTGCTTTTCAAGCTCTTTAATCGATGCTTGTAATGCTTGTTTACGTTTTTCGAGCTCTTGCTCTTTGGCATCTTTATCGTGACGACGATCAAATTCAAGGTCGCGCTTTTCACGTTCAAGATCACGAATTTCACGGCTTACATCGCGCTCTTGCTCAGCCACTTCACGTACTCGCTCTGCACTTTCGCGCATCACTTCCATAGCTTGTTGGTAGGCTTCTTGCGTTTTCACTACCACCGCATCGCTGATCACTTGCACATGCTCGCCTAGTACTTCTATTTCAGTGAGTTCTTCAAAATCAATATCAGGCATTGGTGGCAACGGCGCATCGGGCACAGAGGCAAACACTGTAGACCAGCGTGAACTGCCTCGTACATCAAAACTAAACACCACGCCTTGATGCTGCAAATAACTCGAAGAGACATTCCTTACCTTGTTATCAGTATCTTGTTTTAACGCCGCTGAGAGAATCTTTTCCATAATCCCGACTTCACGCTGAATTTTATCCAATTCATCATTTGCTTGTGCTTGCACACTTACTGCTGCGCAAAGCAATAATGCAGCCGTAGTTAATTTGTATTTTGACATCTTAATACTCCAAATTGTTGGCAACGGTTGGCAATGGTCCGCCTTCCACTTGCTCTGCTAAATCATTTAACTGCATACGTAAGTATGCTTGGTCTTGGGCACGCTGTGTTTTGATATAAGCCAGCACGCTGGCAATATCTTCTTGGCGCTCTACTCGCCCGGTTTTAATCGCTTCTTTGGCCAGTTGGTACATCTGCTGTTGCTGCACTTCGTTTTGCGCAGTAATGATATTTTGTAACTGATCAATTTGCTTTTGTTGTGACTCTAATAAATTAGTTTGCTTAGCCACTTGCTCTAGTAACTGCTGGTTTCCTTGCTGCGGATTACTAACAAAAACCCACGCGCAAAATACTATTGACGCAGCCACTGCCCACACCCCAGCACCAAAAAACAGACTTTGTTTTTGTACTTTGGGCATCGTAGACTCTCGATCCCAATTTGGTACGGGTACCGTTTCATAATGTTGACTTTGTTGTTGCCACTGCATTGCATTGTTCATCATTGATGCATACTCAGCATTGGCTTGTAGCAACGCAATTTGCTCTTCAGTGAGGCTTTCGCCCTCTAACCATGCGGTAAATAATGAATCTAAATTAGCCATCTACGGCCTCCAAATGCACTTTTAACTTGCCTAGAGCACTGTATAGTCTTGATTTAGCTGTATTGGTCGAAATACCTAATTGCTCAGCGATTTCTTCAAATGTACAGTGCTGAAAAAACTTTAACTCCACCACCAAGCGTTGCTCCCAGGGTAAATTGTTCATCATTGCTTTGAGTTCATGATGCTGCTCAGATTGCAGTTGATTGGTTTCTAACTCACTATGCTCGCAGCTTTCTTCAGGTATACCATCTAAACCTTGATGCAGCTTACGACGACGATAATATTCAACACTGCGCCGGTGCACAATTTGATAGAGCCAAGTATTGAAACTCGATTCACCACGAAAGCTCGGTAAGCTTTTATAAACAGAAATAAACACTTCTTGCATTAAATCCATTGCATCATCAGGGTGACTTAACATCCTTAGGCAATAGTTATATACCTGTGTTTCGTGCTGCTTGACTAATTTCAACCACGCCCGTTTATTACCCTGTTGCGCTTTAGCAATTAGTGTTTCAAGTGATTGAAAAAACAAACTAGCCTCGTCATCTGATCTGCCTTTAATGGTTTTGTTATTATGTTAGTCGAGGGAAGGAAAAAAATAGTTTGCTTAAATAATAAAAAACCCCAAATATTTTTATTTGGGGTTTTTTGTTCATTGACCGTCTAAGCTACATTGCTTATTGAGAAACAGCTCTAGCTGCTGGCTAAATAGCCTAAAGTCTCTGATCCGGCCCGTGGTTTTACGCCACACGATACCAATATCTCGGTATGCATCATTTTGCGATGGTGTTGCGACCATCTCTTTTTTATCTAAAATGCCTGCATTGATAGCCATTTGTGGTAAAAAAGTAACACCAAGCTGGTGTTCAACCATACTTAATAGCGTATGTAAGCTTGCCGCTTCAAATGGGTTAATACAACTTGAGCGATTCAAGTGGCAAGCACTTAGTGCATGGCCAGTCATGCAGTGCTCACGTTCTAGTAAGAACACACTCGCATCCGGTAAAAGATTAAAATCTTCCACACCATCTGCGGGAGTATAATCTTTATGATGCACTAGGCTGAAGTGATCTTTAGCAAGTACTTGTGTATGAAACTTTTCAGTGTCATACGGTAACGCGAGCAATGCCATATCAATTTGGCCATGCTCAAGTTTATCGAGTAGCTTGTCACTGGTGTCTTCAACCAAGACTAACTCTAACTCGGTAAAGGTCTGTTTGCAGAAATGATATAAAGGCGCAGCAATAAAGCTGGCAATCGTCGGGATAACACCAAGCGTGAGTGTGCCGCTCAAAGGCGTTAAAAAACTCTTTGTCAGCTCTTTAAGGCTAAGGGTGTCGTCAATAATCTTACGTGCTTTTTCGACAACCTCTTCACCAATTGCGGTAAACATTAGGCTGCGATTTTCGCGCTCAATAAGCTGGCAACCTAAGGTTTCTTCTAAGTTTTGAATTGCACTACTTAAGGTTGATTGACCAATAAAACAGGCGCTTGCTGCGCGGCCAAAGTGTTGATGTTGGTGGACTGCTAATAAATACTGTAGTTGTTTAATACTTGGTAAGTTATTCATTCTCTACCTGCAAATAAAAAGACCCCAATACCTAAGGCATTGAGATCTTTTCAAGCTAAAAGTCTTTTAGTACTTTTTATACCCCGAAGGCAGTTCTCAGTACATAGAAAATAACAATAGCAAGGGCTGCGCCAACTGGCAATGTAATTACCCAAGAAACTACAATGTTTCTTACAACACCCATGTTAAGAGCCGCAATACCGCGTGCCATACCAACACCTAGTACCGCACCTACAAGTGTTTGCGTAGTAGAAATAGGTAAACCAGTACCTGATGCGATAACAACTGTTGAAGCAGCAGCAAGTTCAGCAGCAAAACCACGGCTTGGTGTTAAGTGGGTGATACCTTCACCGATGGTCTTAATTACCTTCTTACCTAAGATAGCAAGACCAGCAACAATACCTAAACCACCTAGTGGTAAAATCCACCATGCGATAGCCGCTTTCTTAGCGATTTCACCGTTGTGCTCAACAATGTTTACAACAGCAGCTAATGGACCAATCGCGTTAGCAACGTCGTTTGAACCGTGTGCGAATGCCATACAACATGCTGTTAGTACCATAAGTACTGCGAACACTTTCTCAACGTTGTTGAACTGCATTTTCTTATCAGCTTTAGGATCGATTTTAAGGCGAGCAATCGCAATCTTACCGATGATAGCAACTACAACAGCAATCGCGATAGAAAGCGCATAACCTTCAACAGCACCTAAGTTAATACCGATATGCTTCAAGCCTTTCTTGATTGTTACAAGTGACATGATGAAGCCCGCTAGACCCATATAGATAGGCACGTAACGCTTAGCATTTTTAAGTGGTGCATCAGTGTCAAAAATTAGCTTTTGCGCACTCATGAAAATCAAATAAGCAATAAAACCAGAGATAGCAGGGGTAACAATCCAGCTACCTACGATACCCATTACCTTGTTCCATTGGATTGCTTCACTACCTACTGCAACCAATGCGAAACCAATGATGGCACCAATGATTGAGTGAGTCGTAGATACTGGCCAGCCTAAGAAAGAGGCAATTAATAACCAGCTACCTGCAGCGAATAATGCGGCAATCATACCGAGTATCATTAACTCAGGTATGTCCATAAATGGCGTGGCATCGATAATCCCTTTACGGATTGTAGATGTAACCTCACCACCGGCAAGGTATGCGCCAGCGAATTCAAACACCATCGCGATGATGATTGCTTGTTTAATTGTAAGTGCTTTTGAGCCTACTGATGTACCCATTGCATTGGCAACGTCATTTGCACCAATACCATAAGCCATAAAGAAACCGACTGCGGCGGCAGTTAAAACCAATAACGTGCCGTAATTTGCAATGATATCCATTGTGTGAACCTTTAATTTTTTTCGTGTTTGAACTGATTTTTAATTAACGAGCTAACATCAGCTCAAGACGAGAACCTACGCGCTCTGCAATATCTGCAAGCTCGCCCACCCACTCAATGATCTTGTATAAAAACATCACGTCGACTGGGTTAAGTTCATTTTCGATGGCGCGCAATTGACGGCGAATTTTGATCTGCATGTCATCCGTGTCTTGTTCAATAGCGTCCAATTCAACGAGCATTTTTTCAACTAAAGTCACTTCGCGACCTTTGAAGCCCGTTTCAAGCAGCTCATCTAGCTCATTGATTGCTTTTGACGCTTGTTTAGTCGCATCAACACAACGAGTTACATAAGCAAGGAAATCTGTTTGGATTTCGGTAGGTATGATCATCTCACGACCAACTACACGACCTGCGATATCTTTTGCTTTGTTAGCAATTTTGTCTTGTTGAGTAACAAGCTCTAGCAAATCGGTACGCTCAACTGGCATAAATAAGCCACGAGGTAGTTGAAGGCGGATGTTACGTTTCATTTCATCAGCTTCACGCTCTAAATTACGAATGTTTAAACGGATTTCTTCCGCTTCTTGCCATTCTTCTTTAAACACGTGATTAAAGAAAGGGATCAATGCTTTACTTGCTTGATGTACTTTCTTAATGTGATCTTCCATAGGCTTAATAGGTGATTTAGCAAAAACCCCTAAAAATGCATTTGTAGGCATAACTGACCCTTTATAAATTAGTATGCTTTGGCAGCTGCGAATTTTACAGCATTGTGTTCGATTGTGAACGCTTTTTCTGCCTTACATCAGCAATAAAACACAAAGCGGCCCTAGGGCCGCTCGATTTAGTAATGAAAAGTAGCGGCTTAATTACAGCGACTTTTCTATATCTGCTTGAGATGTATGACGAATATCTTTACCGTTAACAAAATAGATGATGTATTCAGCAATATTTTGGCAGCGATCGCCAATACGCTCTAATGAACGTACTGACCACACTAAATCCATAATTTTCGGGATTGAGCGTGGATCTTCCATCATATATGTCATAATTTGACGGGTAATTGCTTCGTATTCACGATCAACTTTAGCGTCTTCTTTATGTACTTCAAACGCACATTGCACATCCATACGTGCAAATGCATCAAGTACATCATGAAGCATTTTTGATACTAGACGCCCCATGTTTTCAATGTTTACCAGTAAGTCTTGCTGATCTTTAGTGAATGAGTCTAGCGCAACTTTAGCAATACGCTCAGCTTCATCACCAATACGCTCTAAATCGGCAATTGTTTTTGCAATGGCAATGACAAGACGTAAGTCACTCGCTGCCGGCTGACGACGAGCAATAATGCGTGTACATTCTTCGTCGATGTTCACTTCCATTGCATTTACTTTATAGTCGTTTTCACGAACTTTCTGTGCAAGATCTGCATCACCATTGCTAACAGCATCCAGTGCACTGTTTAGTTGTTGTTCAACTAAACCACCCATGTTTAATACATGGTTACGCACATTTTCAAGCTCTTCATTAAAGCGGCCCGAAATGTGTTTATTGATATTATGTTCCATTGTCTACCTCTATAAATTTCGTTTACGGTACCAAGTAACTTTATTAACTAACCGTAACGGCCTGTAATGTAGTCTTCTGTTTTCTTCTTGCTTGGTGTTGTAAATAACGTATTGGTATCTGAATACTCAATCAACTCACCCATGTACATAAACGCAGTTTGGTCTGATACACGAGCAGCCTGTTGCATGTTGTGAGTAACGATTACCACGGTAAACTTATTCTTTAAGTCGTTAATTAGCTCTTCGATAACTAAAGTAGAAATTGGATCTAGTGCCGATGTAGGCTCATCCAGAAGTAGTACTTCAGGCTCGATAGCAATTGAGCGAGCAATTACAAGACGCTGTTGCTGACCACCCGATAGGCCAAATGCACTATCGTGTAAACGGTCTTTAACTTCATCCCATAACGCCGCGCCACGTAAAGATTGTTCAACCACTTCGTCTAGTTTACGCTTTTCTTTAATACCTTGTAAGCGTAGGCCATAAACGACATTTTCGTAGATTGATTTTGGAAATGGATTAGGACGTTGGAATACCATCCCGACATTTCTTCGTAGTGCAGCAACATCTACATTCTTATCATAGATATTGTGACCATGTAGTAAGATCTCACCATCAATACGACAGCTATCAACAAGGTCGTTCATACGGTTGATACAACGTAAAAGTGTTGATTTACCACAACCCGATGGACCGATAAATGCTGTTACCTGACCTTTTGGGATGTTCATATTTACGCCGCTAAGCGCTTGTTTATCACCGTAGTATAGATCTAAGTTTTTAATCTCTAACGCTGTTTGCTCTGCAGTTAGGTTATCTAAATCTAGCTTTGCCGCGCTTTTCGCTTGGTTTACTTGTGGTGCAACTGTAATCATCTCTGTCTACCTATAAAAATTCTGTATTAATGCTCAAGAGCTCTAAACTTTTCGCGTAAGTGGTTACGAATACCAATCGCGGTGATATTCAGGGCGATAATTACTGATACCAGTAAGAATGCCGTGGCATATACCAGCGGACGAGCCGCTTCTACGTTAGGGCTTTGGAAACCAACATCGTAAATATGGAAACCTAAGTGCATAAATTTTCTATCTAAATGTATGTATGGGAAGTTACCGTCAAGAGGCAGTGTTGGTGCCATCTTAACAACACCAACAAGCATGAGTGGTGCTACTTCACCGGCTGCACGTGCAACCGCTAAGATTAAACCTGTCATAATCGCAGGGCTTGCCATCGGAATGATGATACGCCATAGCGTTTCTGCTTTTGTTGCGCCAAGTGCTAATGAACCATGACGAACCGTACTTGGTATACGTGATAAACCTTCTTCTGTCGAAACAATAACAACAGGCAGCGTTAAAATTGCTAGCGTTAATGCAGACCAAATCACACCTGGCGTACCAAATACTGGGCTTGGCGACGACTCAGGGTAGAATAATTGGTCAATGCTGCCACCGAGCATGTATACAAAGAAACCTAGACCAAATACACCGTATACAATCGAAGGTACACCCGCAAGGTTGATTACCGCGATACGGATCATCTTAGTTACGGCATTTTTTGCTGCGTATTCATGCAAGTAAATCGCTGCAACCACACCAAATGGCGTCACAATCACTGCCATTAGTAATACCATGAATACAGTACCGAAAATTGCCGGGAATACACCACCTTCAGTGTTTGCTTCACGTGGGTCATCCGCTACAAACTTACCAAGTTGTACAAAATAGTGACCAAGCTTAGCAAAGAAGCCCATGTCATTAGGGAACCACACATCAAGAACTTGATACAGAGGTAAAGTAACCACTTCACCGCGCATGTCTCTCACAGTTACTTGGTCACGCTTTGCTTCTTTACGAAGCGCGAATAACTGTTTTTCTAACACTGTGTATTCAGCACGTAACTCAGCACGAGTTTGTGCAAGCTCAGCAACACGCTCATCGGTTAGTTCGTTATCAAGCTGGTATGCTTTTTCTTTTAAGCGTAAACGCTCAAGTTCATAGTTAATATGACCAATATCACCATTTTGTAAGTCTAACGCTTGGTCATTTAGGTCAACAGCACGCTCTACAAGATCATAAAGCACATCGATTTTGTTATCTGTGATAACTTCACCGTCTTTAATAACCTGCTCAACATAACCGTAAAAGTTACCGTTTTTGCTACGTTCGAATACTGCAAGCTCTGCTGGCGCAGTACGCGATGTAATGTCTGTCTCTAGTACCCAACGGAAATCGAGATCAACATACTCACGGTTACCGGTTTTGATCAGTAAGCGCTCTAGCTGCTCTTTGTCGTAATGAGATAAATCAACGCCCGTCGCCTCAATACGTGATTTTGCAACTAGTTCACGGTCATAAATTTCACCGATCACTGTTTGTTTTGCAACAGAGCCTTGCAGCTCAAATTGCACTACTTCTGATGGCCAGAAAAAGCTTAAACCTTTCCAAGCAATCATGGCTAGTAAGCCAAGAACCGAGATTAAACTGATGCTTACCGCACCGCCGGTCATCCAAATCCAAGGAGAACCAGACTTAAACCACTGCTTTACCATGTCGTGTCTCTCCACCTACATTGAACTATATTTTTCACGCAGTTGCTGACGAACAAACTCAGCCACTGTGTTGAAAACGAATGTGAATATGAATAATACAAATGCTGCTAAGAATAGGATGCGATAATGCGAGCTACCTACCTCAGACTCTGGCATTTCTACCGCGATATTCGCTGCAAGTGTTCTCATACCCTGGAAGATACTCCAGTCCATAATAGGTGTATTACCTGTTGCCATTAGTACAATCATTGTTTCACCGACCGCACGACCTAGGCCCATCATTACTGCTGAGAAGATACCCGGGCTTGCTGTTAGTAGTACTACGCGAACCAATGTTTGCCATTGCGTTGCACCAAGTGCTAATGAACCGTTTGATAAGTGCTTAGGAACACTGAATACCGCATCTTCAGCAATTGAGAAGATAGTTGGGATAACAGCAAAGCCCATCGCAATACCAACAACTAGTGAGTTACGTTGGTCGAATGTCATACCTAATTCATTGGTTAGGTACTGACGCACATTACCGTCAAACATCCAAAGCTCAATTGAGTTACTCATCGCAAACGATAACCAGCCAATAAAGATAACCACTGGGATAAGTAAAATTGAATGCGAACCTTCAGGAATACGGTGACGAATTGACGCCGGTAGTTTGTTCCAGCCGAATGCAGTTAATAAGATACCAATTGGCAGCAACACCAATAATCCGACAATCGCTGGTAAATGTTCTTCAATTAATGGTGCTAACCAAAGACCAGCTAAGAAACCTAAGATTACCGTTGGTAATGCTTCCATAATTTCTACAGTCGGCTTAACCACTTTACGTAATTCACTCGACATAAAGTACGCCGTGTAAATTGCCGCTGAAAGCGCAATGGGTACCGCAAATAACATTGCGTACATTGCAGCTTTAATCGTACCGAATGAAATTGGCACTAACGAGAACTTAGATTCAAAGTCATCACTCGCAGACGTTGACTGCCAGATATAACCCGGCTCTGGATAGCCTTCGTACCACACTTCTTGCCATAATGCAGACCAGGTTACTTCTGGGTGCTCGTTATGGATTTCAATCACTTTTAACGCGTCATCAGCAAGAATCAGTGCCGCATTTGAACGTGGTGAAATAGCAAAGTTTTGAATTGGACCTTCGCTTACTTTACCTTGCCACAGTTTTGCATCACTGGTTGTGTAATAAATACCAAGCTCACCGTTAGCACCCGCTGTGAAGAAGGTACGACGATAGAACTCAGTAAAAATATTTAGTTTCGATTGCTTGCTGGTTTCAAATGCACGAATCTTTTGGAACTCACGGCCATTTTCAGTGTTTACTTCAAACCACTGTGATACTTCGCCATTATCGTTAGCAAGCATCAGTGAGTTGGCACCCGCTAATAGCTGAGTTGAAACTAGGTTCGCGTTTTCTTCGTTCGCTGCAAGCAGTTGGATTTGCTCAACTTCAGAAGGGTAACGGGTATCATATACGTAAATTTGATTTGCTGAACGCACGAATGTACGTGTTGTATCAGGTGAAATTAATAGCTCATCAACACGGCCTTCGATATCAAGTTCTGTACGCTCAACAACCCACTCAACTTCGCCGGTGAACATGTTTTCTTCACCCACAAAGCTGCTAAATAAAACGCGCTTGTCAGCGGTTAAAGCAACAACAGCTGTTTTATCTTCGTAGTGGCTAAATGCAAATTTAGTGATTGCCGCACCTTGATCGTCAACCTCAAGCGCCATATCACCCAACGGGTAATCTAAACGCGGTGTTAATTGGCGTTGGTTGTTCGGGAATGTCACTAAGAATTTTGGCGCAACCACAACAACAGAGCCATTCTCTAGGCCGTATGCGTATTGCCCCTGAAATGGTGCAGAGCTTGCAAAACTGCTTACATCGCTTGGTAATTCTGTATTAAGAGTGGTGATCTTTTTACCAAATTGCTCTTTTTCAACATTGTAAAAGTCCACATTACCTTTTTCACCGAGTAAAAAGGCAACTTCTGTTTGCTCTTCAATGCCAAGGCCAACAACTTCTGACGCATTTTGTAGTTTTACACTATTACGTGTTTCTACTTTTGCTGATTCAAAAATAGGTTGAACAACATAAAGAAGGTAAAAGAATATGAGTAGCAGTGCTACAAGCACCATTACGCCACCCGCGGAAATACCCCACTTGGCAAACCTGTCTTTAAATAGACGGCTTCTATCCGTATGAAAGGTAGGTTTATTCGGATTGGAAGTCATCAAAACACCCTTAAAACTTAACGTTGCGCGAATTATATTTCACCAAGATGACAGTAATGTTACAAACGTCATAATTCAGTGTAATAAAGCAAGTATTTCAGGGACGTATTTTGAAGTTAAAAAATGACCAAAATAAGTCATTGTGGAGCACTTTTATTACAGTACCACAATCAAGCTAACAAATTGTTATAACTAATTTTTTATAACTACAGTGAAAAAATTGGACAAACATTAAAACAGCATCAATACTCAATGAGACTTATTTTTTTCAACAATAAGAATCATTTTTAACCAACGCCTCCTCCCTTTTATTGCATTTTTCTGAGGCTTTTTTATAGAGATTTAAGTATGAAGCAGTTAGTAATTACTATTTTAGGGCCAGACAAACCCGGCCTAGTTGAAGATATTTCTGCCACAATTTTAAACCATCATGGTAACTGGCTGACAAGTAATTTGAGCCACCTTGCAGGTCATTTTGCCGGAATTATCGAAGCCGCAGTACCCGAAGAACATTTGCAAGAATTACAAGATGCTCTTCACAGCTTACCTTATCTTGAAGTTCGAATTGAACGTGGAACTGATACCTTGCCTGATGTTCCGTCTGAGGAAATTAACTTCGTGATTACTGGTAACGACAGACCAGGCATTGTACAAGAGCTAGCCAGCGTTATTCGCCACAAAGGAGCGAATATCACTCACCTAAATTCAAAACAACAAAGTGCACCTAACTGGGGCGTGCCAATTTTTAGTGCTGTTGCGACCGTTGCTTTGCCAATAGGCATGAACAAAGACGAAGTGATCAGCGCACTTGAGTCTATTACCACAGACCTAATTGTTGATATTGAGGACGCATAACAAGCAAGTTTATAGGGATATTTAAACTTAAACTAAGCTTTAAAATTAATGACATACATGTCACAAAACTGACATGTATGTCATAAAAGTGATAAATACGTCATATAAACGTCATCTGCATCCTCTATATTCTAACTAGCTATAAACGTTGGAAAACCAGATGAACGCATCACATTCTTCTTCTCAAGCCGTTAATTACTTTGCCAAAGAGCTAAGTTGGCTGTCTTTTAATGAACGCGTGCTGCAAGAAGCCAAAGACAAATCGAACCCGATTATTGAGCGCATGCGCTTTTTAGGTATTTACTCAAACAACATGGATGAGTTTTTCCGTGTTCGTGTTGCCGATGTAAAACGCCGCATATTACTTAATAAAATTCCTGATGCGAACTTTGAAGAAGACGAAATATTACTTCATCAGATCCAAAGTAAAGTGCTCCAGCTTGGTAAAAAGTTTAACCAAATTCATAAAGATATTTTAAATGACTTAAACGAGCATAATATTCATGTTGAACAACCAGAAGAGTTGTCTGAATTTCATTTGAGTTGGCTGAAAAAATTCTTCCACGACAATGTGCTACAACACATATTGCCGATTTTACTCTCTGAAAAGAAAGACTACTCAGATCAAATCAACGACACCATGACCTATTTGTTCGTCGAGATGACCAATCAAAAAAGTCATTATGCCATGATGGAAGTGCCTACTGACCGCGTATCTCGCTTTGTTATTTTGCCACCAGAGAAAACACGCCGTCACAAAACCATCGTGATGCTAGATGACATCATCGCCTACTTTATTCGCGATGTGTTTAGCAGCTTTTTTAGTTTTGATGATATTCAATGTTACGCCATCAAACTCACCCGTGATGCCGAATACAATTTGGATGATGAGCTAGAAGAAGGCTTGCTTGATAAAATGTCAAAGGGTCTTAAGCAACGTATTTCTGCTGAGCCTGTGCGCCTTGTTTATGACGAGAGCATGCCAGCTGAAATGCTTAAAGTGATGAAAAAGCGTCTTAATATTAGTCAACATGATGCGTTGATCCCCGGCGGTCGTTACCGTAATTTCCGCGATTTTATTGCGTTTCCGAATGTTGGTCGTCAGTATTTAGAAAACAAACCACTGCCTGCATTACAAAGCACGGCTTTTAACAATCACTCAAGTGTGTTTGATGCCATCTCTGAGCAAGATGTTTTACTGTATTACCCTTATCACACCTTTAATCATTTACTTGAGTTTGTGCGCCAAGCTGCTTTTGACCCAGATGTAACTCAGATTAAGGTCAATATTTATCGCGTTGCGAGTCAATCTCGCCTTGTTTCTACGCTAATTAATGCGGCAAAAAATGGCAAACACGTCACCGTTATGGTTGAGCTGAAAGCCCGCTTTGATGAACAAAACAATATTGAATGGGCAAAGACCCTGAGTAATGCTGGTGTTAAAGTAATTTTTGGTATTCCTGCATTGAAAGTGCACAGTAAGTTATGCGTTATTCACCGTAAAGAAAAGAACAACATAGTGAAATATGCCCATATAGGCACGGGTAACTTCCATGAGAAAACCGCCAAAATCTATACTGACTTTAGTTTATTTACCAGGCATGAAGGTATTAGCGAAGAGTGCGATAGCGTTTTTAGATTCATCGAAAGTAGCTATAAACCATTTCAGTTTGATCACTTGATGCTATCACCAGTCAACGCACGACAAACTATTATGTCGCTAATTGATGCTGAAATAACCAATGTAGAGCATGGTAAGGCTGGCAAAATTACGCTAAAAATAAACAACCTTGTTGATAAAGAGCTGGTTGATCACCTCTACTTTGCCGCAAGACGCGGCGTAAAAATTCGCATTATTGTGCGTGGCATGTGTTCGTTAGTGCCCTCTGCCGTTAACGATAATATTCGTATCATCAGTATCGTTGACCGCTTTTTAGAGCACCCTCGGGTGATGGTGTTTCATAATAATGGCGACGAAAAAGTGTATATTTCATCAGCGGATTGGATGACCCGAAATCTTGATCACCGTGTTGAAGTCGCCACACCGATTTATGATGAAAAATTAAAACAGCTTATTATTGATATTCTTGAGCTACAGTTTAAAGATAGATCAAAAGCGCGCATAATCGATAGCGAACAAAAAAACAGCTATGTGCGCCGTGGTAATCGTAAAAAAATTCGCTCGCAAATTGCCATTTATGACCACCTTAAGAAATGGGAAAGTTACTATAATAATGAATGATTATCCCTCAATTGCTGCCGTTGATTTAGGCTCAAACAGTTTTCATTTAGTGGTGGCAAGAGAGGTCGATGGCTCTTTGCAAATCTTACACAAAGAAAAGCAGCGCGTTTATTTAGCTGATGGTTTAGATGATAAAAATCACTTAAGCCAAGAAGCTATAGAGCGCGCGCTGGCGATTCTTAAGCAGTTTGCTACTACCTTACAGGACTTTCCCCTTGAGAATGTCAAAGTGGCGGCAACTTACACATTACGCCGCGCGAAAAATATTCATTCGTTCTTAACGCAAGCAAGTAAGGTGTTTCCTTACCCGATTGAAGTTATATCAGGGCAAGAAGAAGCACGTTTAATTTACCAAGGTGTTGCCCATTATATTCATCACGATGAAAACCGCTTAGTTATTGATATCGGTGGCGGCAGTACTGAACTCATCATTGGTAAACACTTTAAGCACAAGTTACTTGCTAGTCGCAACATGGGCTGTGTTAGTTATACCAAGCAGTATTTTGCAGATGGACAAATCACTGCTAAGCGCTTCGCTAAAGCAGAAGTTCGCGCAGAACAAGAACTCGAAGTGATTTTTGCTAATTACTTATCGGCTGGCTGGCAATCTGTGGTGGGAACATCTGGCACAATTAAATCTATCCTTGCCATGATCAATGCCAACGATGCAGAGCAAGAGCTAATTACTTTAGAGCGATTATTAGAACTAAAAACCCAGTTTATTGCTGCAAAACAAGTACAAGCGCTGCAAATTGAAGGTCTTACGCCTGAGCGGCAAGTGAGTATTTGTGGCGGTTTAGCTATTTTAATTGCGGTATTTAGGCTGTTTAAAATCGAAGCGATGCAGTACAGCGATTTTTCACTGCGTGAAGGCTTACTTCACGAAATGCAGCAAAAGCTCGCCCATAAGGATATTCGCACAAATACCATAGAGAATTTATCTGAACGTAACGCCATAGATAAAGAGCATGCTAATCGTGTCTCGACAACTGCAAAGTGGCTGTTTGAACAAGTAAGAGAGACATGGCATCTGACCGACTCAGATCACATAAATTTATTGGATTGGGCTGCGCAGCTGCATGAAATTGGCTTAGGAGTTAATTCATCAGGGATACATAAGCACAGCGCGTATATCGTGGCGAATAGCCAATTACCTGGCTTTACGCAGCAACAACAAACCTTGCTTAGTTGCATGATCCGTTTTTATCGGAAAAAGATCCGTTTAGAAGAGTTTCCTACACTGCATACCATGCAGCATTATGAAATATTGCAACTTATTGTGATTTTGCGCTTAGCAGTACTGCTAAATCAAAAGCGTATTACCGATCAAGGTTTTAAACTTGAGGTAACAGCCAAGCAAAATAGTATGTTCTTAAAGTTTCACAATAAGTGGCTTAAAGAACATACCTTGCTTTTAGCTGACTTACAGCAAGAACAAAAATACCTTAAAAAAGTCGGCTTCTTACTCGATTTTCATTAAGCTGATTAATAGATTAATCGATTACATATCCATATGGCGGTTAGAGCTTTGCATCATTTGCTTAAGGCCTTGATGTTCAAGCTCAAGTAAACGTTCGAGCTTTTCTTTGCTTTGCTCTGTATCAGCTCGCGATACCAAGTACTCGTATAAGTCGATGACTTTTTGGTGTTGCGTGGTTAAGTAAACCTGAATCGCCTTTTCATCAATTTGCTGATCTGTGCTGATATCGTTAAAAGTAATTAGCTCTGGGTTTTCAGCAAAATACTCATAGCAATAGGTATCAAGCGTGTTTATTTCTGTAATGGCTTTAAAGCCAACGAGATCTTCTGCTAGTTTCTTCTCATATTGCAGGTAATAATCCACCAGCATTTGATTATGCTCGTCCAGTAAGTCTTTAACACTGTGGAAATTGGCTGCCATTTGAGTATGAAATAACACTGTCCAATCATAAACTTGTTGTATTGTTTTAACTTGCATGTGCATTCCTTATTAAAATCAATTTAATATGACTTTGCATAAATCACACCAGCAACAAAAACAATAAATATCAACAATTTAAAAATAAAATGTGTAACTTGCAGCCAGTAAAAGCGTACAAGTTACACACTGGCTGTAAAATTTATAGGTCGCGTTTACGCCATATAAAATAAAGCGCAGGTAACACAAGTAGCGTTAAAACTATGGCACTGAGCATCCCGCCGACCATAGGCGCGGCTATTCGGCTCATCACTTCACTACCCGTTCCAGTGCCATAAAGCACTGGCAGTAACCCTATGATAATAGTGGCAACTGTCATCATCACTGGTCTAACCCGAAGGCCTGCACCATTGATGATTGCTTGGCGCAGCTCTGTAACCGTGAACTGTGCTGATTGCGCTTTAGCATCTTGATAAGCTTGGTTGAGATAAACCAGCATGATCACGCCAATTTCCACAGCAACTCCAGCTAAGGCAATAAAACCAACCCCAACTGCAACCGAGAAGTTAAAGCCTTCAAGGTACATCAGCCAAATACCGCCTATCATTGCAAGCGGTAAGGTTAGCATGATCATTGCCACCTCAATAAAGCTTCTAAAATTGAGGTATAACAGCACCACAATAATTGCCAAGGTAAGTGGCAACACGTAACTGAGTTTAGCTTTTGCGCGCTCCATGTATTCATATTGCCCCGCCCACGTAATTGAGTAACCAGCAGGTAGCTCGAGTTGCTCATGCAGCGCTTGTTGCGCACGCTCAACATAACTGCCGATATCACTGCCTTCAATGTCGATTAAGCTCCAGCCATTAATACGTGCATTTTCACTTTTAATACCCGGCGGGCCATCTTCGATAAAGACATGGGCAACATCAGCCAATGCGATACGCTGTCCGTTTGGTGTCACTATCGGTAACAACTTAAGCTCTTCTGGCGAGTCGCGATAATCTTGCGGGTAGCGCAAGTTAACTGGGTAACGCTCTTGCCCTTCAACCGTTTCGGTCACATTCATACCACCGATAGCGGTGGCAACTACCTGTTGCACATCAGCAATGTTCAAACCGTACCGTGCTGCTTTTTCACGGTTGATATCAACTTTGATGTAGCGACCACCGGCAACACGCTCTGAGTAAACCGACGCTGTGCCCGGTAAATCTTTTAGGATGACTTCAATTTGCTCACCGATTTTTTGAATTTCACTCAGCTTTGGCCCTGCTACTTTGATCCCCACAGGCGTTTTAATACCAGTGGCAAGCATGTCGATTCGCGTTTTAATTGGCATAACCCACGCATTAGTAAGCCCCGGGAACTTAACCAGATTATCAAGCTCTTTTTTCAGTTTCTCGGTTGTCATACCCTCGCGCCACTGTGACTTTGGCTTTAACTGAATAAAGGTTTCGATCATGGTAAGCGGCGCAGGATCTGTGGCAGTGTCTGCACGACCTACCTTACCAAATACCGACGCAACCTCTGGCACACTGGCAATTAGCTTATCGGTCTGCTGTAAGATTTCACGGGCCTTACCTATTGAAATACCCGGGTAAGTCGTTGGCATGTACATTAAGTCGCCCTCATCAAGGGGAGGAATAAACTCACTACCAATTTTATTAACCGGGTAAAAGCCGATAGCAGCCAACACTAATGCCAGTACCAGTGTTGTTTTCGGCGCTTTTAATACAGCATTTAACAAGGGTTTATAGGCTGCCACCAATAAGCGGTTTACAGGGTTTTTCTGCTCCGAAATAACCTTACCGCGAATAAAGTAGCCCATTAATACTGGCACCAGTGTAATCGCTAAACCAGCCGAAGCTGCCATCGCATAAGTCTTTGTGTAAGCCAGTGGCGAGAACATGCGTCCTTCTTGTGCTTCAAGAATAAACACCGGCATAAAGCTGACAGTGATAATCAATAAACTAAAGAATAACGCGGGCCCGACTTCTGCGGCTGAGTCCATCACCACTTGCCAACGATTTTCGTCGGTCAGTGGTGTTTTCTCCATATGCTTATGCATATTTTCTATCATCACGATAGCGCCATCGGTCATTGCACCAATGGCAATCGCTATCCCGCCAAGCGACATGATATTGGCGTTTATACCTTGCCAATACATCACCACAAAAGCCGTTAAAATACCCATTGGCAGTGTGATAATGGCTACGATCGATGAGCGTATATGGAATAAAAACACTACACACACTAAGGCCACGACGATTAACTCTTCAATTAACTTTGAGCTTAAGTTATCAAGGGCTTGGGTAATAAGGTTTGAGCGGTCGTACACAGGGATGATTTCAACTCCCTCAGGCAGGCCTTTTTTGAGCGACTCTAGTTTTTCTTTTACTAGTTTGATGGTTGCTTCGGCGTTTTCTCCAAAGCGCATCACTACCACCCCACCGGTTACTTCACCCTTGCCGTTTAGTTCGGCAATACCACGGCGCATTTGCGGCCCAAGTTTTATATCAGCCACATCACGTAATTGCAGTGGCGTGCCATTGGCATTAGTACCCAGCGGAATGGCTTCTAAATCTGCGACACTTTTGATGTAACCTGTGCTTGATACCATGTATTCAGCTTCAGCCATTTCGAGCACTGAAGCACCACGCTCTTGGTTACCTTGCTTAATTGCTGTTTGAATTAAACTTAGCGGAATACCATAAGCACGCAATTTATCGGGGTCGACATTAACCTGATACTGCTTAACCATACCGCCAACAGACGCTACTTCTGATACGCCCGGCACCGTTTGCAGCTCAAACTTTAAAAACCAATCTTGCAAGCTTCGTAGCTGGCTAATATCGTGCTTACCGGTTTTATCCACCAGCGCATACAAGTAAATCCAACCCACCCCTGTTGCATCAGGGCCAAGTTCAGGCCTCGCTGAATCCGGTAAGCGAGCACTTACTTGACTCAAATATTCTTGCACCCGACTACGGGCCCAGTAAAGGTCGGTGTCTTCGTTGAAAATAACGTATACATAAGAGTCACCAAAAAACGAAAAACCCCTTACCGTTTCAGCACCCGGCACCGACAACATGGCAGTAGTGATAGGAAACGTTACTTGGTCTTGCACCACTTGTGGCGCTTGTCCTGGGTAAGATGTTTTTACAATAACCTGTATATCAGATAAGTCAGGCAAGGCATCAACTGGGGTATTCTTTAAAGAAAACATCCCAAAACCTGCCAACATTAAAGACAGCAGTAATACAAAGAAGCGATTACCGACTGACCAACGGATCACGGCAGCTATCATTGCATCTCTCCTTGCATAGGGTGGCTCATGGTCATGATGTCAAAAATCACAAACTCACCGTCCACCAATTTAAAGGTAAAATGCACTTCATCATCGCTTTGTAAACTAGACATATCGATGCGTGGCGAAAAGTGAAACTCCATAGTTGCAGCCCCGCGCCCCCACTTAGGGATGGCTTCGCGACTAATCACGGCAGTACGGGCTTCGCGATCAATGCTGTTGATCACGCCATTCACCATTGCGCTCTCGCTATCTGGTTCTTGCATACGCATAAAGTCAGAACTCTTACTTGATTCGGAATCTATTAAGAACTGCGCTGAAACCACAACGATATCGTCTTTCAATAAGCCTGATAAAATTTCGACATCATGATTATCACTACGGCCTAGCGTCACAGCCACTGACTTAAAGCGCCCTTCACCTAAATCAATCACGACACGGTCTTGGCTACCGGTGCGGATCACCGCTTCTTTGGCTATCACTAATTGCGGCTCAGTTGGCTTAGTAGTAATGCTCACTTCAGCAAACATATTCGGTTTTAATAAGCCATCTTGGTTAGCAAAGCGTAAACGCACGCGCAGGGTACGGTTTTTCTCATCAAGGGTTGGATAAATATAATCGACCTTGCCTTGCCAGCGTTTGCCCGGTAAGTAGTCTAAGCTCATCGTCACTGGCAAGCCTTTATGAATAAGCCCGGCTTGACGCTCAAAAACTTCAGCCTCAACCCATACTTCTTCTAGGTGAGCAATACTCATCATGGTTGTGCCTGGTTTCACAAAGAAACCTTCGCGGATATTTAGCTCATCCAATACGCCACTTTGCTTGGCATAAAAGGTAATGTTCTGTCTGACCTTTTGGCTTTGCTCTAATCGGGTAATAAAATCGTCGGAAACATTCAGTGAGGCTAAGCGGGCTTTTGCCGCACGTATAAGCACTGCATTGTTACGTTTAAGGGCAAGCAGAAGCTCTTCTTGCGCATTTACTAGCTGTGGAGAATACAAGGTATAAAGTGGCTCGCCTTGCTTAACTTGGTCACCTGCAGCTTTTACATATAAGGTTTCTATCCACCCTTCGACACGAGGGTGAATATGCACGAGTTGGTCTTGGTCGTATTGCACATAGCCAACCGTACCAACCGTCGTTTGTAATGATTTAAACCTTACGGGTGCTGTTCTTACCCCTAAGTTATTAACGACTGCAGGTGAGATCCTCACAGTACCCGGGCTGTCTTCAGCGCTACTTTGCTCCTCATAAACGGGCACTAATTCCATACCCATTGGTGATAAACCCGGTTCATCACGGCGGTAATTACTGTCCATGGGCGCCACCCAATATAGCGGCTTTTTCTCAGCGCTTGGCATTTGTGCATGCTCTGGCTCAGCCAATTTATTTACAGCCGTTGCCAATGCTGCACCTACCGCCAAAGCGATAACTAATTTCACTGTGTTATTCATTGCTAGCTCCTTGGCTTTGTGCTGCATTTATTTGGTTATCTTTTGCTGCTGCGTAATAATTAAGGCGAGCGAGGGTTATTTGTTTATCAATTTCGATATTCAACGCATCAATTTTTGCGTTAAGTTCGCTAATGCGAGCACGCATCACTTCTGAAAAGTCACCATCATCACTGGTGTAAGCATTTAATGTCGCCTCAGCTTGCTCTGCCATTTGCGGTAATAGCTGCTGTTGATACAGCGCTTTGCGCTTGGCAAGTCGGCTCAACTGGCTAAGCTCTTTAAAATACTGACCTTGCAGTTTTTGCAGGGTAATAAGCTTGTTGGTTTTTACCGCCTCGGCATTAGCTATTGCGGCATTAACTTGTTGATCTTGACGATTATCAGTAAACAGCGGTAAATCAATACTCACCCCAATAGAGAATAAGTCAGCGCGAAAGTCACCCATCGGGGTATCATCACGATAGCCATAGCCTAGGTTCATACCAAATTGCGGCTTATACGCCTCTTTAGCCACTTGCACTTGAGTGTTTTTAGCACGCATTGCATGATCAATAGCAATAATTGCCGGGTGACTCATCAACACTTCAGTCACCCCCGATGGTGCAAGCTCTTGATAAGCCATGACTGCGGTCACCTTGGTATTTTCATCGCTCACGGCACCGTTTAACATTTCAATAGGTAGCCATTGTGCTAGTCGCTTTTTGGCACTATCAAACTGTTGCTCTAACATCACCAGCTTATCTTCAAGCCGAGTCAGCTCTAGCTGAGCGCGAATAATATCCTGCTGGCGAGTCGCACCAAGTGTATTGGCATAGCTTGCTTCTGTAATATCAATAAGTTGATTAAATAAGGCTTTATCTTGGTTGATCAGTTGAATGCTTTTTTGTGCGCGATAGGCATTTAGCCATGCTTCGCTAACAATAGCTTTAACCTGTGCTTGGCGGTCTGCTCTAAGCCAAGGGTATTGCTCAGCCGATTGTTTTAAAGCTTGTTGCTGTAAGGCAAGACTATCACCTCGGCTAAATTGTTGTGACAAGCCCACTTTGAATTGCGTCATACCCTCTTGGTCAAAGGCAAAGCCATCGGTTGGTAAGTTCATAAGTCCAACGGTTAACACTGGATCCGGCAAGGTACCTGCCGCAATGCTTTGCGCTTCTATCGCCTGTTGCTGGTATTTATTTGCCTGTAACCAAGGCTCGTGAGTCAATGCATAATCAATCACCTGATTGAGTGCCAACGGCTCTGCTTTCACTAAACTTGAGGTTATCAATACTGCGCCTAGAGAAAGCGCCTTAATCAATTTGCTGTGAATCATCACATGCTCCAAAAATCTTAAAAATGGTTAAAAAACAATAGATTTTGGGTGCAGAATGAGGTGTATTTCAGCGTTTTACTGAATTTTAGACAGACCTATCCTGCTTAAGCAGTAATAGGTGGACGATATAAAGAACTGACGTGAAAACTAAGCTGGCTGGCGCCTAACATGGTGACTTTTTCTGATTGCTTTATTGATTTAACAACTAAATCATTTAACGGCAGGAGTGAGTGAGCTGTACAGGCATTGAACGGACACGCACAATCGCTGTTATCCAATACGTCTTCATGGCAACAATCCATATCACTCATGTCGCTGTCAGCATTCATATTAGCATGATGATCCATTTGCATGCTGGCATGTGGCATATCACATACCATAGCAACAGACGCAACTGACTGACCCACAAAAGTGAGCAGCATCATAGCTATCAATAAGTAGCTTGAAAGTCGCGTCATCATCATACCTTAAAAATTAAGTGCCCAAATTGTAGCCCGAAATTTACGAACTCGACAAGGGTTTATCTATTTTTATGCTACAGCTGGCAGCAATAGCAAACAAGCAATAACCTGTAAAATACCAAAATCCATCACCCAATTCAGCATGCATTTTTATCAACTCGCCCATTTGCCCATCGGCATTACCTGCTAAATAAGACACGATCAATGCAATCACAAACACATCGACCATGCTCCATTTACTTAGGCCTTGTATGAGTTGACCGAGCAAATACTTAAACCTATTCACTGGTAAGAAACAATAAAGCAATTGCATCAGGAGTTTTAAGGTGGGAATGACAATCGAGAACACTGCTACAAGCGCGGCAACAAGGTAGTTTTTGTTATTAGCAAGCTCATTCACGGTGCCCCAAATGCTGCGTGTTTTTTTGTAGGCATCGATTTCTCCTTCAAGCTTATCAAGCCCCAGCATGCTTGATGCCATCATTAACACGCTACGGGTATTGCGATCGCCTTCATCGGCAATCATTTCAATACCTGTTTTGGCAAGCTTAGATTTATCAATTTTTCCTTCAAGGGTGAGCACTGGCTGGGTTACACCGGGAATAAGTAGCAGTAAGGCAATTAAAATAGCCAGTATAGGAAAAACAACACGCATTAGTTACAAACCTTTTTAATACTTAGAGTCTGCATCATAACGAACTCTGCGCTCTTAGTCTGTAACCGATGATAAGCTTGCGAATACTTCATCTGCGTATGCGCGGGCATCATACATAGCTTGAAAAACCACATCCATTTTTGAGGCTGGGCGGATCATCTTGAGTAGTTCAAGGGCTGTGTGCCACTGCTCTTCTTCCATTGCTTTAGCAAGTTGTAAGCTCGCCCCTTGCATGCCATTAAAGTTTAACAGTGCACTCGAAAGCTCACTACCCAATGAAAACTCTTTGGCAATGATATTAAGCTCCATATCTAAAATAGCGTCTAAAACAGAGAGTAAGCCGACTAAATAACCTTGTTCAGCTAGGTCTTTACCGCCGGGTTCAAGCATCAAAGCAATAAATTTAGCTCTTGTTAAACCAAGTTTGGTCAGCTCTTGCGGTTTGTCATTGCCTAATTCGCTTAGCGCTAATACCCGCACAAATTGTCTAATCGCATCTTCACCAAGGTAAATAACCGCTTGTGAAATCGAACGAATTGTTTGCCGGCTATTACTTATACGCGCATTAACTAATTTTAAAATGCGTGCAGTAAGGCCAATATCTTTAGCAACACGTTGTTGAATTGCATCAAAATTTAAATCTGTTTGCGCAGTACAGTTAAGTAATTCAAGCACAGCAATTTTTGATGGTTCAACATTACCAAAACTCAAAAGCTCCGGCTTGGCAAAAAAGTAGCCCTGAAACAGGTCGCAACCTGCTGCTTTTAGTTGTTGAAAGTCCTCATAATTTTCAATGCGCTCCACTATGATAGTGGTTTTTGGAAAGCTACGTTTAAGCTTTTTGATCATCATGTTGGTTTTGATAATCGGCTGCGTAACTTCAAGCTTAATAAAATCCATCAAAGGCAAAATATCTTGCCATTTCTCTGTGCCATCATAATCATCAAGCGCGAACAAATAGCCTTCTTGTTTTAATTGTTTAACGCGGTTCACTACTTTTGGAATGCTAGTAGCCCGCTCCACTATTTCGATAACCGCACTGCGTGGCTGCAACAGCTTAGGAAAGTCATCCAAAATAGCGTCAGTCGATAGATTGATAAACGCAGGTTGAAAACCTGTTAGCTTCTCGAGTCCCATCAACATTAACGCGTTAAAAAACAGCCGCCCCGTTGCTTGGCCATCACTCGTTCCTACCGGAAAGACATTATCGCTCGATTCTCTATACAATAATTCGTAAGCATATAAACTTCTATCAGCATTAAATATTGGCTGCCGGGCTATATACTGAGTCATGCTCTGACTTTTATTACCTTCCATACTTAATTCTGACATTCAACTTCTCACTAAAATGTGGCTAACTCCACATTACTATTGTTATAAGTATAGTGAAAGATGTTTGCCTTGCTAAAAAACAAAAACCCAACCAAACTAGGTACATGAAAACGAATTCAATCAGACCATTGCGCTTCTCTAACTCGATTTTCTTACTGTTACTTTTTCTTACTCAAGCAGTTTTGGCTGAGCAGCAGCCTGTACTGAAATATAATGTAACCGGCTCTGGGAACTACTATCCTTATTATATTGATGACAAAAGCAATCCAGGGATCCTCCCCGAACTGATCAAGCAAGTTATGCAGCTTGCTGATGTTCAAGTAAAGCATGTCGAGCTTCCTGCAAAACGAACCGTCAAATACCTTCACCAAGGGAATATTGATTTTGATGTCATAAGCCCCGAGTGGCTGAGCCAGACAGAAAAACAAAACCGAAAATTTAGTTACTCAGACACCCTGTTTGCAGTTGAGGAGTATCTCGTGAGTTTAAAAAGCTCGGTGGCTCAATGGCAGCAACTCAACAGTATTCGTAATCAACCCGTAGGGACTGTTTTAGGCTATTACTATTATGACGATAACCGCTTTAAACGGGTTGATTTTCACTCTGACCAACAACTCATTCAGGCACTAAAAATACACCGAATTGAGGTCGTCATAATAGATAAACTGCCAGCATTATATTGGGCTGAGCAATTTGATGCTGATATCAGTTTTGGCGCATTACACTCGCTAGGCAACCTAAAAATTCGCCTGCGCAGTGAACATCAATCATTGTTACCAAAAATAAATGCAGCAATCAAAGAACTTAAAAATTCTGGCAGCTTAGATGCCATAATCAATAAATACACAAAAACTATACCCCTATAATAACTAGGGATATTCCGCTTCAGTCCCTCTTTTGCTATAATGCGCGCTGTTTTTCTTACCTTGTAAACTTAAAAGAGCCTCCTATGAGCATTGAACAAGCCCTAATCGAACGCAGTAATAACCAATGTGAACTTTGTGCCGCTACAGATAACCTATCTGTATACGAAGTGCCGCCTGTTACAGAGGCTCATTCTGATAAATGCATTTATGTCTGCCAAACTTGTAAAGATCAAATCGAAAACAATGCTGATTTAATTGCAAACCATTGGCACTGTTTGAATGACAGTATGTGGAGTCAAACTCCAGCGGTACAAGTTGTCGCTTACCGCATGCTGAAACGCTTAACTACTGATAACGGCTGGGCACAAGATGCACTCGATATGATTTATCTTGAAGAAGACACATTAAAATGGGCGCAAACAGCGCTAGCTGAAGATGACGACATTAAACACATCGACAGTAATGGTGTTGTGCTGCAGGCGGGTGATACAGTGACACTTATTAAAGATCTTGATGTGAAAGGCAGCAGCCTTGTTGCTAAGCGTGGCACAGCAGTAAGAAACATTGGCTTAACGAGCAACCCAGAACACATTGAAGGCCGTGTTGATGGTCAACGTATTGTTATTCTTACCAAATACGTGAAAAAATAACGTTTATTCTTATGCGCTTTATGTTCTTAAAGCGATTCGTTATTACGAAAATGGGCTTAGTGCCCATTTTTTGTTAATTAAGCTATGATTAAGACAGCGAACTTTATGCTAGGCAATTAAATATGATGCATAACCCTAAACGCAAGGAAAATAATCATGGCTTCGGATACCTTTTCATCTTTCAAACGCGCTTCTCTATGCAGTTTAATGATCTTAGGGAGCAGCTTGGTTTTAACAGGCTGTGGTGAAGACTCTAGTGCACCACAAGCTGAGCAATCATCAATGAAAACCCTGAATACTCAAATCACCTATTTAGATCGTAGTATGCTACCTCCGGGTTCAGTATTAAAAGTACAGCTCGCTGATGTTTCTAAAATGGATGTCAAGGCTGAAGTAATTAGCGAACAAGAAATCCAATTAGATGGTGCACCACCATATGATGTAGCACTTGAATATGACGAAAGCAAAATTGCTGACCGTCACCGCTACAGTGTAAGTGCACGCATTGAGAATCAAGGTAAATTACTTTACATCAGCACCACTCACAATAATCCATTTGCCGAAGATGCCGCTGGCGATCTGTACAAGGTAACGGTGACTAAAGTATCAGCGAAAAAGCCAGACGTGACTTTGACCAATACCTATTGGAAAGCAGTTACCATCAGTGGTGAGGCTATCACCGTTGAAAATAAAGAACCTTTCGTACAGTTCAAAGACGATGGTTCAACCAATGGTCACTTAGGTTGTAATAACTTCTCAGGCAGTTACGAGGTTAATGAGCAGGCGCTCACATTCAAGCCATTAGCAAGCACCAAAAAAATGTGTGTATCACAAATGGATATTGAAGCGGCCATGTCGGCAGCACTTGCAGCCACGGCTAAGTACTCAATCAATGGTGAGCAGTTAACCTTGTTAGATGATAGTGATGAGCCACTTGCGACCTTCGCAGCGACTTATATGAATTAACAACAGTTAAATTAACAACGCCCAGCAATTGCTGGGCGTTTTTGTATTGAAGATATTACTCTTCAACTAATTGTTCACTGCGATAAAAACCACTGCTATCGCTTAGTATGGAAACAAGTTCTGGTAATACAGCATCCATCGTTTGCTTTAATTTCCATGGCGGGTTGATCACTATCATACCCGATGCAGTCATACCATGAACGTCGGTATCGGCCTCTGTTGCAAGCTCGAAAAGCTGAATGTTACGCATACCCGATGCGATTAAACCCGCCTCCATTCTGTCAATTCGTTCACGGTCTACAACCGGATACCAAATCATGTACGTCCCCGTAGCAAAGCGTTTATGCGCCTTAACAAGAGTATTAACGACCGTATCGTAATCGTTTTTTATTTCGTAAGGAGGGTCAATAAGCACGCAAGCTCGACGTGATGCTGGTGGTAATAAACCAATTAAGCCTTGAAAGCCGTTTTCACCACGTACGCGAATAGAACGCTTACCTTTCATGTTGTCTTGCAGTAACTGTAAGTCACGTGGATGCAACTCAAAGAACCAACCGTTATCTTGGCGACGTAAAAAGTGCTCTGCAATTTTTGGCGAACCTGGGTAAAAATCTAAATTACCATTTGAATTAAATGATTTAATCAGCTCAACATACTCATTAAGTGCATCATGCTCACTGTTGTGCCGCCAAAGCTTAGCAATCCCATCTAAATACTCTTGTGTTTTTTGTGCATCACTGCCTGCAAGTTCAAAAAAGCCAGCACCTGAGTGGGTGTCCACATAATCAAGTGGTTTGTCTTTAATTGTTTGGTATTTAAGAACTTCAGCTAGAACAAGATGTTTTAGAACATCAGCAGGGTTACCTGCATGAAAAGAGTGTCGATAACTAAGCATATTTATAAGTCGCCAAATGCAAAACTGCATTAAAAATGAATAGCCATATTGTACATGATAAACAGAAAATGATCCTAGCATCTGGCGCTTTGGTGAATCATAAATGAATAAAAAAGCCGCTACGCTGAATTACACCTTAATAATAAATAAAAATCCTCTAAAACGGCCGTAAATGCTGGCATATCAAGACACTTTCCTTTACATTTGCATGACAATAATCACAGTTTTATGAGCGCATTTATGAATAACGAAACTCTTTCCCAACTCGAACAACTGATCGACAAGTTAATCCTTCGCAACAGCGAACTTGAAAGTGAAGTTAAAAGCTTACAAGAACAAACCGCGAAGCTTTTAGATGAGAACGAAACTCTGCAACTAGAAGTACTCGAAAACGAAGAAAAACAAAAAGATACAAGTAGCACATTGACTGGACTGCTTGAGAAATTACAAAGCGTTCAACAGGCTAGCTAATGAGCAGCCCACAAAGTCAGCGGGTCACCGTAGAGCTACTAGGTAAAGAACATGAGTTTTCTTGCCCTCCTGGGCAAGAGCATGCCCTAGTTGCTGCTGCACAAAATTTGAATGACTTAGTGGAGCAAATGAAACAACGCTCATCGGTTCGCAATGACCAAAAAGCGTTGCTGATGGCAGCATTGCATCTAAGTCATGAATTGCTTGAAGTAAAATCGCAACAAGCAGAACAAGAGCAACAACATGACAGCTTAATAGATAAGCTCAGCCAACACCTTAGTATTTAGAAAAAAGCGCATCTGGCGCTTTTTTTGTTTACAATCAACAGCACTGACACCTATTCGAGCGAAACACCATGCGATTTTGTGCTTTTTTAATCTGTCTTTTCGTAAGCAATAGCGCCAAAGCAAGCGTTAGCTGGCATAGCATCACTCCCGAAATCCAATTTCTACAACAACAAAATAAGCTGCGTTTTTACGATTCGAATCAAGTGCTGATAGAGGGTAAAGAATGTGCCTTAATGTTTGATGCCAGTGGGAACTTTGCCGAAGTAGAAAAGCTCGCAGAGCAGCTAAAAAAACGCTTAAAAACACCATTATGTTATTTAGTGGCGAGTCATTATCATGATGATCATCTACTAGGCTTGGCCGTTTTACAGGCTGAGTTCCCTGAAGCTAAGCTCATCGTACATCAGCAAGTAGCGACTGAGTTTGTTGCAATGCAGCAAGCATTGACTGATAAATTAGATGGTTATGAAAAAAGCATAGAACTGAGCTATCAACGCCTTGCCAATCAACCTAAAAATCAGCAAGCAGTTTGGCGCGACAAACTAGAACTTGCTAAAAAACGCTTATTTCGCTGGCGAGAGCTCACCCTGAACCCACCAGCTATTAACATTACTGAATCAACACAGCTAGACCTTGGTAACTACCCCATCGTTATTACACCCTACCAAGCGCATACTAAGGGTGATCTGACCCTTAGTGCCGATCAAGGTCGCGTGCTATTGGGTGGCGATATAGTCGACAGCTTACCCTACCCAGGACATGGCTCGTTTTCTAGCTGGATAAGTGCGCTGCAAGATATTCAAAAAAATACCACACTGACAACTATTTTACCGGGTCACGGTAAGCCACTGACACCTGCTGAACTTGCACTCCCTTTAAGGTTTTTAAAAACCATTCAAGAGATGACAAACTCCTCACCAGATAAGCCCGTTAGTGAATTAATTCCGCTTTTTCCTACTGAGATAAAACAGCAATACCAGCTAGATGAAGTGGGTGAAAGAGCGTTTTCTATGTTTTTAGAAGCTGGACTTAAACAGGGCAAGTTGTCAAAATAGGGCTAAAATAGTAAAAGGATTTTATTATATGGCTCAAGTAAGTTTGAAATATTTACTTTTGCTGAGCTTGTTTATTGGCTTACAAGGATGCCAACTAACTCAGCAAGAAACAGAACAGCAACGGGCAAGGCCGGAGATTTTTAGCCATTACGAGCCCGATTTAACAACCCAACAAGCACCTAGTGAGTTTGTCGATTCAACGGCTGTCGAACCTCGCCCTATTGCTGCGCCCATAGCAGTCAATAATATTCCACTAGCAAAGCCTCGCGCGAAAGATCTATGGCAGCATATCGCCAACAATTTAACGCTGGTATTTCAAACCAATAAACATACATCTGCACGAGTAAAATGGTATTTAAAACAACCCAATTACCTAATTAAAGTGAATAAACGTGCTGCACCCTATTTGTACCATATCGTCACACGCATCGAACAACAAAAGCTACCGATGGAATTGGCCTTATTACCCTTTGTTGAAAGTGATTTTAGACCAACAATACGATCATCAGAGCAAGCGGTAGGTGTTTGGCAGCTAGTCGGCGCGACAGCTTATCATTTTGGTGTGCAAAGCGACCAATGGTATGACGGCCGCCAAGACATACTTGCTTCAACCGATGCCGCATTAGCTTATTTAAGTTACTTACATAAACGCTTTGATGGTGATTGGCTGCATGCCCTTGCCGCCTATAACAGTGGTGAAGGACGCGTTAAAAAAGCGATCGAAAAAAATAAAAAGCTTGGCAAGAAAACTGATTATTGGTCGTTATCGTTACCAAAAGAAACCGCTGAATATATTCCTAAACTTTTGGCGCTTAGCTATTTACTAAAGCACCCAGAAAAAGGTTTAAAACGCCCGAAATTAGCGAATAAAGCACTCACCACAGAGTTTGATGTAGGCCAACAATTTGATTTTTCAGTGATCGCTAATTTATCTGGCATCGGCCATAATCAGCTCCATAAATTAAATCCAGGGTATTTAAAAAACCAAAGTTCCCCGAATGGCCCACATACTTTACTTCTGCCAATAGAGCGCCGTACGCTGTTACAAAGCAAACTGTTTCGCAACAATTTTGCTGGAGAATACACAGTACAAAAAGACGATACCCTTTACAGTATTTCAAGGCGTTTTAACATGTCTGTAAAAGATCTAAAAACTCTCAACGATAAAACAACAAATTTGATTAAGGTAGGTGAGCAATTGCGCTTATCACAACCACAAACCATGCCGGAATCATTATTGGTTGATTACAATATCAGTCCCTACCTTGAGCAACATGAAGAAGTCATTTCTACAATCGCTATCGACTATAAGGTTAAACCTGGAGACTCAATTTGGAGTATTAGCCAACTTTATGATGTACCGCATAAAGATATTGCAACGTGGAATAAGCTCAGCGCTACCAGCATTTTAAAACCCGGTACTATTTTAACATTACACTTACCACAAGCTAAGCCAACTGAGCCACAAGTGCCAGCAACTGAAACCATGCTGTCAGGGATTGAAAGCTCATTGAAAAAGCCTTGATTGCTCAGCACTTGTGGTTAGCGTAAAATCAGTGCCTATATTTAAATTCTAAAGAGAAATAACATGCAGATCAGTAAAGACGCAGCGGTTGAGTTTCACTACACACTTAGTGAAGCAGGCGAGCAAATCGAATCAAGTAAAGATGGCGAGCCACTTTCATATATCCATGGTACTGAAGGCATGCTTCCTGGTCTTGAGAAAGCCCTTGAAGGTAAAGCGGCTGGCGATAATTTTAGCGTAACACTTGAGCCTAGCGAATCTTACGGCGAACGCGTTGATAACCTAATTCAACGTATTCCACTTAAGCACTTACAAGGTAACACAAAAGTGTGGAAGCCAGGTATGACTGCTATCGTTCATTCAAATCAAGGTCGTCACCAAGTAACTATCGTTAAAGTAGGTCGTTTCAATGCAGATTGTGACTTAAACCATCCATTTGCAGGTAAAACGCTGACATTTGACGTTGAAGTAATTAATGTTCGCCAAGCGACAGCTGAAGAATTATCTCACGGCCACGTGCACGGTGAAGGCGGTTGTGGCCATAGCCACTAAGGGTAAATAATGACAAACGTTGCAATTGTCACCGGTGGCAGTAAAGGTATTGGCAAAGCGATAGTCGAGCGTTTAGAGCGTGAAGCCTACACAGTTTATAACTTAGATATTACCCCATCAGAGGGCAATTATCGCCACTGTGATGTCAGTGATACTCAGCAAGTGAAGTCGGCTATCACCGATATTGTTGCAGAAGAGGGTCGTGTCGATGCTTTAATTTCTAATGCAGGTCGTCATTTAAGTGCCAACATTGAAAATACCGACGAAGCAACGTTTGATGCCCTATTTGCGCTCAATGTGAAAGGTGCCTATGCCGCAATTCAAGCTGTATTACCTAGCATGAAAAGTCAGCAAGGCGGCAGTATTGTAGTGGTTGCCTCTGATCAGGCAATTATCGGCAAACCAAACTCGTTTGCTTATAACCTGACCAAGCATGCACTGGCTTCAATGGCAAAAACGACAGCGCTGGATTATGCCGCGTTTAACATTCGTGCTAACGCTGTGTGCCCAGGTACAATAGAAACACCACTGTTTCATAATGCGATTGATGCCTACTGTCAGCGCAGTGGTGCAGATAAAGCAGAGATTGTTGCTGAAGAAGCCGCGCTGCAGCCGTTAGGCCGTTTAGGGCAACCCGAAGAAATTGCTGCTTTGGTTAATTTTTTAATAAGCCCAGAAGCGAGCTTTATTACTGGCAGCTTACAAAGTATTGATGGTGGATACACCACGCAATGAGCGACAAAATTATTGACCCTCATGTGCACTTTTTTAACCTCACTGAGGGTCAATACACTTGGCTACAAGGTAGTAATCCCCCCGCTTGGCCAAATCTAGATAAAATTAAAAAGCAAATTGTCGCTTCTGAACTTAAAGCTGCTTGTCCATTTCAACTAGAAGCCTTGGTGCATATTGAAGCTGGCTTTGATAATCAAGCACCAATTAATGAGCTCAATTGGCTTGCAACGCATTTAGACGACATTCCGTATCGCGCAATCAGCTACAGCCCGATTGACGCATCTCCCAAGCAATTTGAAGCGTCACTCAATAAGTTAGAACATCCATCTTTAGTTGGTATTCGCGATATAACAGAAGGTGATGAAGCTAGGCGCTTATTAACTCCCCACTGCCTAGATAATCTAGCTTTTATCGCAGCCGAAAACTTACACTTTGAAGCACAGTTTGAAATTGAAAACATACAGGTAACTGAGCAGCTTATTAAGTATTGCACAGCACTACCATCACTACGTGTGGTGATTAATCATTTAGGCTTTATTAGTGATGAGCAAAGATGGCTTGAAGCAATCATTAAACTCAGCCGCTGCGATAATATCGCGATAAAGTTCTCAGGGTTGGAGTTCACACAAATTGCCACAAACAAACACCTATGGCTGGTTAATAATTTAGTTAAGTACTTTGGTGAGCATCGCGTTATGTTTGCCAGTAACTTTCCTGTATGCCAAATAAATACCAGTTACGAAAACTGCTGGCAACACTATCACTCACTGTGCTCGCTGCCGAGTTTATGGCATCAACTTAGCTATAAAAACGCCTACGAAATCTATCTAATTGCTTAAAAACTAGCTATATTCAAATAAGTTAATTTATCTGGAACTCTGTTTTATGTTTAATGCTTTAAAAAAACCTATGGCAAGTAGTGCCTTTATTTGCTCACTGATTTTAGTTGGTTGCGGTGGTTCCGGCAGTTCAGATTCAGACGTAATTGCTAGTGAAGACATCACTTGGACTCAAGGTGTATTTGAGCCATCAAGCAAATTTGATCAACAATGCCAAGCACTCAATGAGAAGCATTGGTTACGAGCTTGGAGTCATGAAACTTATCTGTGGTATGACGAAATAGTTGATCGAGACCCTGCGCTAACTGAAGGGGTATTAAATTATTTCGCTTTATTAAAAACTGAAAACACTACAGATTCAGGTGCTAAAAAAGATAATTTCCACAGTAGTTTACCCACAGCTGAATGGCAAGCTCAAAGCCAATCAGGGCAATCTTTTGGTTATGGTTTCAAACTTAGATTGATAAGTGCGGGCGCCCCCCGCCAAGGCATTATTTCCTATACTGAGCCAAACTCTCCTGCATCAAACTTGAATCTTGGCCGAGGATTAGAAGTAATCGAAGTGGATGGTGTCGACTTTGTAAATGCAACGACCCAAGCAGAGGTTGATATATTGAATGCAGGCCTATTTCCATCTGAGTCCGGCAAAGTTACTTCATTTGTATTTCAAGATATAAATACCAGTGAAATTCGTGAAGTGAGCATGACTGCACAAACTATTACTGGCCAAGCAGTTAGTAACGTTAAAACATTTGCGGATGGTGAAGTGGGTTATTTCCAGTTTAATCGCCATAATGCAGTTGCAGAAAAACCTCTGTACGACGCATTTAACAGCTTAGCAGCAAGTAATGTTAAAGATTTAATTATTGATATGCGTTACAACCCAGGCGGGTTCCTTCAAATGGCAAGTCAGGTTGCTTATATGGTGGCAGGCGAGAGTAATACCAGTGGCAAAATATTTGAACAGACTATTTTTAATGATCAACACCCAACTTTTAACCCTATTACTGGGGAGCGCTTAGAGCCTGTTCAGTTTACTAATGAGTTTTTAGGTTTTGCAGACAATCCTGCGATTACGCCTGGTACTTCGTTACCATCTCTAAATTTAGAGCGAGTCTTCGTGCTTACAACAGACAGCACCTGCTCAGCAAGTGAAGCTGTGATCAATGGCCTTAGGGGCGCTAATATAGAAGTAATTCAAATAGGCGAAACAACTTGCGGTAAACCCTATGGTTTTTATCCAACTGATAATTGCGATACCACATACTTCAGTATTCAATTTACTGGCGTCAATAATAAAGGGTTTGGTGAGTATGCTGATGGTTTTTCACCACAAAACAGCAACGATAGTGAATTTCAACCTGTAAAAATCCCAGGCTGTGCAATTGCTGATGATTTCACTCACCAACTAGGCGATGAAAATGAAGCAATGCTCAGTGCTGCACTTAGCTATCGAGAGAATGGACGCTGTCCAGTAGCTACTTCAACAGTCAGTGAGCAAGGCTTTGCACCTGCTACTTATAACGATACGCCGCAAGTACGTGATATACGAACTTCAACCTTGCTTCAACAAAGTAAAATATTGAAGCAATAGGAGCGAATCATGAGAGTTCAATTAGCTAGCTTATTAATGCTTTTGACCTTACTAGGCTGTAGTGCTCAAAGCCAAGAGCCTACACCTAAATTGCAACATGCACGGCTTACTGAGCCGCAAAGTGAACTAATATCGCAAGGCATCGCAAGGTTGATGCACAGCAAGCCAATTGCTGTTGCTGATGATGCTTTTATGAATACCAGTGTGCTTGTCACTGACAGTATGAATGTAATGGATGGGCAAGGTAACCTTATAATGGGCAAGCAACTGTCAATGCCAGAACGCTTTGAGCTACTTATTAAAAACCAAATATGCTTTGTGCGCCATTTAGATAGTAAAGCGACCGAGCCTCTTCCTTTGGTGAAATGCAAACCAGTTGATTAATTCAAAGCTAAAAAGTAGATATAAAAAAAGCCCTTGCGGGCTTTTTTTATAATATGTTGGTGAATATTACTTAATCTCAACACGTTGAGATCGCATAACGACTTCATCATTTAATTCAATACCGATACCTGGCTCTTCTGATACTTGGAAGAAACCATTTTTAGGTTGTGGATCTTGTATACACAATTCACGGTTCCATTTCTTAATCGCGTAGGTGTGATGCTCGTGAATTAAGAAGTTAGGAATCGCAGTTTCTAAGTGTAACGAAGCTGCAGTTGCTACTGGGCCGCCACACACGTGAGCTTGAATACGCACATCAAAGATATCAGCATAATCACACACTTTCTTAGTTTCAGTGAAACCACCACACAAGCCTAAGTCTGGCTGTAGCACATCAATACTTTGATCTTCTAAGTATGGACGCACCCCCCAGCGGTTATACAAACGTTCACCACCTGCAATTGGCACCGCTACTTTGTCAGCAACTTTTGCGTGTAATGAATGATTTAAGTAATTCACAGGCTCTTCGTAATACATACAATCGAACTCTTCAGCTATTTCACCAATTTGAATTGCTGATGTTGCGCCTGGTAAACTGTGACACTCAAAAATAATGTCAACTTCGTCACCGACTGCTTCACGAATAGCCTGCATACGCGCACGATATAATTTCATTTCTGCACGAGAAATAATGTTAGTGCGATCGTAATAAGTATTGCCGTTTTTATCGTACTGGATTGGGTCAACTTTTACCGCATCATACCCTTCAGCCATCGCCTTAAGCGCTGCTTCTGCGTATTCTTCTGGGTGAACAAGCGCTTTAAATTCGCTGTCCCAGTCAAACTGTAATTGTGATGCATAAGTACGTAGCTTATCGTTAACTTTACCACCTAATAGTTGGTAAACAGGCAAGCCTAATGCTTTACCTTTAATATCCCAAAGTGCAGTATCAATGGCGCTCATTGCTGCATACACAACAGGACCGCCACCTAAACCCCAAAAGCTTTCGCGCAGCATTCGTGACCACAGTTTTTCTGTTTGAAATGGGTCATGACCAATTAAAAAGGCATCAGCCATTTCTTTGATCATTGCCGCAGCTGCACTATGACCTAAATCATAAGCCAGACCCGCTTCACCCACACCGCTAATACCTTCATCGGTGTGAATACGCACAAAAACAGGTGTCCAAGCAGGTCTGTCTGGACAATGAATATCGAACACTTCGACGCGATTAACTTTCATGGTTACTCCTTACTGAGCAAAACTAGGATCAAGACGATAAGCTTTACGCAACATGGCTGGCCAAGCTAACTGACCACCGGTGCTGCCGCTATGCACGACATTCGCTTGATTATAAATATTATCGATAATAGGTTGTGGTACCGGGATTGCCGTTTGACCACTGGCTTGAATAGCCAATTGGATTTCACAGGCGCGCTGCAAATCATAAAAGCGCATAAAGGCATCCCCCACCGTTGGGCCAACAGTTAAGCCACCGTGATTAACCAATAACATGTGATTAGTGGTGCCTAAATCATCTTGTAGACGCTTTTTCTCATCACTGTTTACCGCTAACCCTTCGTAGCCATGATAAGACAATGATGGCAATGAGAACATTGAGTATTGGCTAAGTGGCAATAGGCCTTTTTCTTGCGTTGCAACGGCAATGGTTTCTTTTGTGTGTAAATGAATAACACAGTGAGCGTCATCACGAACTTCATGAATAGCGCTGTGAATAGTGAAACCAGCCGGATTAATTTTAAATGGCGTGTCATCAAGAATATTGCCAGCTAAATCCACCTTTACAAGGTTTGATGCCGTCACTTCATCAAAACTAAGACCAAATGCATTAACTAAATAGTGATCTGTGCCCGGTAAACGTGCCGATAGGTGGGTATAAATTAAATCCCCCCACCGAAAGTGCTCTACTAAACGGTAACATGCAGCTAAATCAACACGAAGCTGCCATTCTTGTTCAGATACTTTATTTTTTAAATCGAGTTTTGGTAAGTCAAACATGGAAAACCTTGTATATGTGACACTGCACAAATAGATGTATAGAAGTCTAAATTACTATTAATAGATGATCAATAGGTGATACAAAAAGGCCACATCAATTGATGTGGCCTTTTCACGCTAAAATGGTGTTTATTTTACTTGTGATAAGTAATCAGCAATTGCAGCCATTTCTTCTTCAGATACGTTTGCAACCATTGCTTTCATCGCAGCAGCCATACCGTTGCTACGCGCACCTGACTTAATGTCTTTCATTTGTGCTAGTAAGTACTCTTTATTTTGACCATTTAATTTAGGGTACTGAGGCATGATAGGCGCTTTACCTTCTGCACCGTGGCAAGTTTGGCAAAGCTTAGCTGTGTATAGTGTTGCACCATCCGCAGCCATAGTGTTGAAAGATAGGCTTGCAGCCATTGCAATGCCAGCCCCACATAAAATTTTCGTGATCTTGCTCATATCTATTTTCTCTTTTTTGACGGGTTATTAAACATTTTCTTTAGTGTAGACCATGATTTAACAATATTGCACCCGAAAATTGTAACGGCAATAGAAACAGTCACTACCAAATTAAATCATCAGGTACTTCAAAATCAGCATACGGATCATCTTCATCCTTTTGCTTATCTTCAGGCTCAACATGGAACACTATGTAGTCTTCGCTGACTTCAGCGACTTTTCGTGCTGGTTCGTCTTCCAGTACAAAAAATTGGCCTTCTAAAACACAAATTGCTAATCGGCCACCAGCTAGGGCCTTTTGTGTTTTTTCATTTACTTCGAGCTCTTTCACTTTATTTTGATAAGTGAAGTTAAATGTGCGATCACCACGGATTTCATCTTGGTTGTGATGCTCTAAAATCTGTTTAACGCGCGCTACTTGCTCACGTTGCTTTTGCTCTTCTAAACGCGCTTTATTAAGCTCGTCGGCTTTTTTCTGCTGCTCAAGCTTAGTTTGTTCAATATGTTTTTGCAGATCGCTAGGATTACTCGTCGCACCTTTCTTTTTCTTCTTTTGCTGTTTGCGCTTTTCTGTTTTGGCTACTTTAGCTTTATGTGCCGTAGTAAGACCAGCCTTGAGTAATTGATCTTGTAATGAACCCATGACGAAATTCCAATTTATTAATGCGTATTAGGGTTATTTTAATCAGCTCTGCCAACAAATAACAGTACTGAGCCCACTTGATTCACAGCAATCGAGTATATTGATGTGAGATTAACACGCGATGAAATCATGACATATTGATTTAACGCAAGATTTATCATTTTAGTCGCCTTTGAACTTGTAAAAAAACCTGTACCCGATAAGCTAGGGCTTTTCCTCTTGGGAGCTAAAAATGCAGCTGCGACATTTGTTACTTTGCTCTGTGTTTATTTTCTTTGTTTTATACGCCCCACAACCCTTACTTGGATTATTTGCCAGTCATTTTTCTGTATCGCCAGCCACTGCTGGTAGCTTAATGACCGCAACTATGTTGCCACTAGCCATTGCTCCTTTAGTGTATGGCTTGTTTTTAGCTAAGCGAAACCCACTCACAATTTTAAAGATTGCCATGTTTGTGTTAGCAATCAGCTGTATCGCTTTTACTTTAGCACCAAGCTTTGAGTTGCTATTACTGGTTCGTTTTATACAAGGGATCACCCTACCCGCAGCGCTCACTGCCATGACCAGTTATATTGGTGTGACTTTTCAGGCTGACCAATTACAACGTAACATGACGCTTTACATTGGCAGCACCATTGTTGGTGGCTACTTCGGACGTATGCTCGCCGCCTTGTTTACTGACTTTTTGAGCTGGCAAAGTTTTTATTATGTGATTACGCTTGGGTTAGTACTATTTGCACTCGCCATTCCTAAATCAGGTAAAGGCGCGAGTATTCATGCTGCAAAGTCGCCGCTGTTGTATCTAAAGCAATTAAAAAATCCGTTGGTATTAAAGCTCTACGGAGCGGTGTTTTGTATGTTCTTTTGTTTTGCGGCACTGTTAAATTATTTACCTTTCATTCTGCAAGACAGTTTTGCTATCACTAACACCCGAGACATCGGACTGGTTTACAGCGGCTACTTGTTAGGCGCGCTGGCTTCCATAGCCACACCTTGGCTGTTACGAAAGTCATCAACACCTTGGCGTTTATTAACCTGGGTTTTTGTATTCTATAGCCTGACGATGGTGCTATTGATGAGCCAACAGTTATTACTTTTTGTTATTGCTTTTACTGGCTTTTGCGGTGCAATGTTTGTTATCCACTCAAGTGCCGCTCCACTTGTAAATAAAATCAGCAGCGCACCTGCAAGTGTCACCAATGGCGGTTATGTCTCGTTTTATTATAGCGGTGGCGCATTAGGTTCATTATTGCCAGGGCTGGTATATCAGCAACACGGCCAAGTTGCCTTTATGACCGTGCTACTTTTAGTCTGCTTAGTAGGTTTAAGCTTAGTTTATTTGGCAGGTAGAAATACAATACGTGGTTGATGCCCAGTACTTTCAAAAAACAGCTCTAAGTCCTCTTTTTTCATTAGCCAAGTGGCAGTATTTTCAAAAGGGTGACAATGAAAAAGCTCGTTAAACCAAATTTCTTGGTCTAGCCAAAGAGTGACATTATTTTGCTTATCGTTTAACAGTGCCAACATAGAAACACAGCCCGGTGGCACTTTAAGATAACGCGCTAACCGCTCATCAGATGCAAACCCTAAGCGAGATAACCCCTGCTGCTGAGCAATGGCTTTTAAGTCGAGCTGCTTATCGTGAGCAGTGATCACTAAAAAGTGGCGCTTACCTTCATTATCTCGTAAAAACAGGTTTTTTAATCGAGTGCCCGGTCTATCGAGCATAAACTTATCGGCATCTAAGCTGCCGTGTAATGGTGGATGCTCAATCACATCATAATTAATATCTAATTGAGCTAGCGTAGCAGCTAACTTGCTTTTATCTGCATACATTTACAAACAACGTCCTCGTAATTGCACACTTAAATCACGCCATAATACTTCGTCAATAACGTGTTTATCGTCGCAGTATTGTCGCTCTTTAAGCTCTTCATTTAATAATTCAACCGCTTGGTCTTCGAGCATAAGTTTTAAGTTGCTCGACTCTTCAAATACTTCTTGCTCGGCAAAATCTTTAAACTGCCGGCGTGTCATTGGCTTATCGAGATTAATCGGGCGTCTGCCCTGTGCTTTAACTGACACCACATAGGCAAAGATTTTATTGCCTTGCTCGTCATTCTTTTCGTAAAACTGTTTATTATTGATTTCAAAAGGAGGCGCTTCTTCTTGGCTTGCGCAACCGGCAAGTAAAACAACCAAAAGCCATGCTATTTTTTTCATTATTGGATAAGCCTTAAACAGTGAATGCGCTTTAGTCTACCAAAAATAAAACTACAGAGTAAAAATTCAAACATTTAAAAAAAATACTTGACCACAAATGCAAAAATATTTAAAGTTCACCCCGCTTGAGACGCAAGACTTAAGCATCCTGTATTTAGGAATGTGGGGCTATAGCTCAGCTGGGAGAGCGCCTGCCTTGCACGCAGGAGGTCAGCAGTTCGATCCTGCTTAGCTCCACCACTTTCCTACCTCTCTTTAGGCAATCTGCCAAATTAAATATCTAAAAAAACTCATATTCATATTTCGATTCATTTTATTTGTTTTAGACACAAAAAAACCGAGCAAAGCCCGGCTTTTTAAAGCAATTACTTTTTAGTGATTACTCACGAATTTGGCCTTCGCCATTCACTAAGTATTTTTCAGTTGTAAGTGACTCAAGACCCATTGGACCGTAAGCATGTAGCTTAGTTGTCGCAATGCCAATCTCGGCACCTAAACCTAACTGTGAACCATCAGAAAAACGCGATGATGCATTAACCATTACCACAGATGCATCCACACTGCGTTGGAATAACTGCGCCGCAGCTTGGTCTTTAGTACAAATCACTTCAGTGTGGTTTGAACCAAACTTAGCAATATGATCAATGGCACCGGCAAAGTCAGGTACAACTTTAATTGCGACTTCTAAATCTAAGTACTCTTCACCAAACTCGTCGTCAGCAAGTACTGTTGCATTATCAAAGTACTCGGCAGCTTTCGCATCTGCATTTACTTTAACGCCTTCTTGACGAAGAACAACTGCACATAGGTTTAAAAACTCATCAGCGATATCTTGATGAACCACTAAACCTTCTAGGGCATTACACACACCTGTACGCTGGGTTTTACCATTTAATAGTAAATTGACTGCTACGTTCAGATCAGCGTCTTTATCTACATAAAGGTGACATACACCTTTAAAGTGTTGGATCACTGGAATAGTACTGTTTTCTGTTACAAAATTAATTAAACCTTCACCACCACGCGGAATGATTAAATCAATAGTGTCACGCTGTTGCATCAGCTCCATGAGCAGACCACGGTCTGGATCTGGGATCACTGAAATCAACGCAGCAGGTAAACCATGCTTTTCAAGTACTTTGTGCATTACACTTGCGATTGCTTGCGAGCTGCGAAGTGCTTCTTTACCACCTCGTAAAATAACACCATTGCCCGATTTAAAGCATAACGCACCGGCATCAGCCGTCACATTCGGGCGTGCTTCATAAATCATACACACAACACCAAGTGGTACGCGCATCTTGCTGATCTTAATACCGTTTGGACGCTCTGAAATTTCACGTAATTGACCAACAGGATCATCAAGACTAACAATGACTTCGATGCCTTCAGCCATTGCTTCAATGCGTTCATCGTTAAGCGTTAAACGGTCAATCATAGACGCAGCAAGGTTATTATCACGTGCTGCCGCTAAATCGCTTTCGTTCTCTTTGATGATAAACGCTTTGCTTTCGCGTAACGCCTCTGCCATCTCAGTTAACACTTGATTCTTAGTAGCAGTATCAAGTAAAGCTAACTGGGTTGCAGCTTTTGCAGCTTGACTCGAAATATCCGTAATTAAACTCATGACTTCTCCAATAATGCGATATCTTTCTCTGAAACAACTGGGCCGATTGAATCTTGCATTTTTTCGCTAAATTCACTTTGCTCGTTGTCAGCAATAAAATTCAATAAACAGCTACTGTAGTTCGCTGTTGCTTTTGCTAGACGCGTACCATCATCACTACGAACTAAAATGGTATCGCCTACGCCAAATTCTCCGTGTACTGCAACGATTTCATCGCTACGAATACAACCGTCTTCATCTTTTAATGATTCATCGAATGAACCTTCAACGACAACCTCACCCTGCTCGTTAGCTGTATGAGTCATCCAATGCACTGCTTCTTGCATTGGTTTTTCATATGGTGTGAAGATAGTACCTGGGTTGTCACCCGCAAGCAGTCGGTTAAATGTCTCTTCTTTAAAACCATTTAAAATAAAGGTTGTAATACCATGTGAAGTGGCTTTTTCAGCCGCTTCGATTTTCGTTTTCATACCACCTGTACCAACGGCACTGGTTGCACAACCGGCCATGGCGTAAATTGATTCATCGATGCTATCAATTTCTGGTAATAGCACTGCATCTTCATGTAAATTCGGATTTTTGTCATAAAGACCATCAACATCCGAAAAAATCATCAATGCATCTGCGTCCGCCGCCGCGGCTACCATTGCCGACAAGTTATCATTGTCGCCAACTTTTAAATCATCAGTTGTTACCGTGTCATTCTCATTAATGATAGGTAATACACCATGCTCCAGTAAGGTGAAAACTGTTTCACGAATACTGGTATAACGCTCACGGTCACGTAAGTCACCATGAGTTAATAAAATCTGTGCTGATGGGAAATCAAAGAAACGATCCCACATCGCCATCATTTCTGTCTGACCGGCAGCAGCCATTGCTTTTTTCATCGTCACTGAACGCTTTTCTTGTTCAGGGAATAAATGCGAACCAGCAGCTACCGAACCCGATGATACTAAAATAACTTCGATACCTTGCGCTCGACAGCGAACGATGAACTGTGCAATGGTCAGTAAATAACGTGAGCGACACCCGTCTTGTTCGGGTGCGATTAATGCGCTACCTACTTTTAGTACTATACGTCGCCAATTTAACTTTTGCATAACTGTTCAACTTTCCATTTTACTATCTGTTCAGTGCCAATTTGCCACTGATTAAAAGACTCGCGTTTAGCTTTACTAAACGCACTGACTATTATCACTTTGCCAAACAACTTATCTATGCACACGACTACGCCACGCAAGTACTGCGATTAGATATAGCACAACTTTTATTCAGTCAGTAGACCAAACGGTTATAAACCATAAGTTGATAAAAAGAGATAAGTGTTGTTTATGTATCGCTGTAAAAAGCTGTGTGAGGCTTTTATTAATAACAACATACATAGAGCCTATACAATCTGGTACACCAACAGATAGGGTGTAGATTGTATGACCGAGATTTAGCTGCCACGATGGGAACTAAACATTGACCAGATAATGAACTTATATTCTATTCAACACGTAATAAATACACACTGAACACGGGAAAGCTCATTTCTATTTAATTAGAAAACAAAGTGTATAAAACACTAAAATTGTTACAAGCAATTGATTATTTAGAGGTAAAGCTCTAGAAAACTGTAGCAACACCGATAAACATTTAGATATCAAATTGTTTGAACACGAAATATAATACGGGAAATTAGGGGTAAAGATCAAGGGCGAAAAGTAATCACAGCTTTTATACTTGCCATAAATAGGAAAAATAAATACTTTTTAACAATAAGTTAGATCACCATATGTTAGCCCTAATGATTTTTTCTCTGCAAACCTGACTTTTGTTTTAGATATAACCCCAAAAAGTAGTAATAACGACTAAAATCGTATTTGAAGCATCAAGTTTGCTTGTGTCTATAGTGATGAGTAAGCTTTAATAAGCAGGCAATTTTATTTCAAAGGTCTAATTGAAGATTGCATTACATCATAAATAATGTGATTCGACCTTTTTTGAACAGTAGTAACAAAAGGATAATTTATTCTATGTCAGCAATTTATATAGCAGGGATCGCATTGTGCTCAGTATTAGCACAGTGGGTCGCATGGGCGTTTCGCGTACCCGCTATTTTATTTTTACTACTAACAGGTTTAGTTTTAGGGCCATTTAGTGGCGTACTAGAACCTGACGCTCTACTGGGTGATTTACTCTTCCCTGTAGTTTCTTTAAGTGTGGCGGTGATCTTATTTGAGGGTTCACTAACCTTACACTTCAGAGAGTTAAAAGGGATTGGTAAGGTAGTTCGTAACCTCTGCTCTATAGGAATGCTCACGACTTGTTTAGTAATCAGCTTCAGCGCTTATTGGATTTTAGAGCTGAACTGGCGAGTTGCTGCAGTACTTGGAGCGGTGCTTGTTGTAACTGGACCTACAGTTATTGCGCCGCTGTTAAACTCTATGAGACCTACTCAAGATATTGACCGCATCTTGCGTTGGGAAGGTATTGTTATAGACCCTATAGGTGCATTATTCGCAGTACTAGTATTTGAAGCTGTCATGCTTGTAGGTCAAGGCGAAGTACTGAGTCATACCATTATCGCGCTCTTTAAAACCCTGGGAGTTGGTTTAACCATTGGTGTCGTTGCAGGTTGGCTTACCACATTGCTGATACGCCGAGAATGGCTACCATTTGAGTTACACAAGTTTGGCATTTTAGCCTTAGTACTGATTAGCTTTACGGTTTCGAACCACCTAAGCCATGAATCTGGCCTCCTCGCTGTTACCGTGTTTGGTATTTGGCTTGCTAACCAAGATGATCTCGAAATTGACTCTGTGCTTGAATTTAAAGAAGACCTTTCGATGATCTTAATTTCATCACTGTTCATCTTACTTGCAGCCCGACTACAGCTATCAGATTTAATGATGTTACATAGCGATGTGTTTATTTTCTTAGCCATCGTGCTTTTTGTGGCTCGCCCAGCCTGTATTGCAATATCGACCTTTAAAACTGATTTACCACTTAAGTCTCGCTTAGTTCTGTCGTGGATTGCACCACGGGGTATCGTTGCCGCTGCGGTGGGCTCTGTATTTGCTCTAAGTATGGTCGAAGCTGGCATTGCCGATGCTGAAAAAATAGTGCCACTTATATTTACTGTAATTATTATTACTGTAGTACTGCAAAGCCTTACAGCAACACCGTTAGCAAAGTTATTAAAAGTACGCCAGCCTGCGCCAAATACTATTTTAATTATTGGCGCAAACCATGTAGCCCGTGCTATTGCTTGCGGCTTAAAAGATCAAAATATTCCGGTGCACTTATCTGATCCTGCATGGGAAAACTGTAAAATGGCACGCATGGATGGCTTACCTTGTTACTATGGTAATCCGCAGTCAGAGCATGCGGAGCGGTATTTACCATTAACAACAATTCGTAGCGTACTCGCGCTTTCACCGAACCGCCATCACAATGCATTAGGCGTACAATACTTCTCGCATTTGTTCGACGAAAAGAATGTATTTTCTTTGCGCTCTTCGACTAACCATGCAAAAGCGAATAAAGACAGTGCGACCTTCTTGTCACGACAAATTCTGTTTGGCGACAATGGCGCTTATGCCCGTTTAAGCAGCTTAATTGCCAAAGGCGGCAAAGTTAGTGCGACGCGTATTTCTGAAGAGTTTAGTTGGGATCAATATAAAGAAGTTAATAGCGAAGCAATCCCATTATTTATTTTAAATGGTGAAAAAAGCGATGATGACGATACGCCTATTAAAATTCGCCCGTTCACTACAAATATGGAAAAACCTCCACAAGTAGGTGAACGTATTGTGGCACTTCAACCGCCTAAACTATCGGTGCTAAAAGACCCGAACAACGGCAAACCGAAAGAAAATAAAGAAGAGAAATAACAGTAAGGCCAGCATTAGCTGGCCTTTTTTATATGTATTTGTATTTGCCTACATAGGTAAACGGGCGCGTGCAACGACGCTGTCTGGCATTTTTTCGGCAAGCTTAGCGAGTAAATTTTCGACTTTCTTGTGAGTTGCTTTATCGGCAACCATTGAATGAAATAACCAACGGTAGGCGTCTTCATAATCTCGTGGGCTGCCATAACCTTGATTAAATAGATTAACCAAACGCATTTGTGCCTTTAGGTTACCTTGAGCTGATGCTTCTCGTAAATAGGTCACCGCCATTGCTTTATCTTGCTGCACTAACTGGCCTACATCATAGTAGCGACCTAGTTGCTCTAATGCCGCACCAAGCCCTTGCTGGGCAGCTTGACGCATATAATAAACCCCTAACTCTACATTACGGTCTACACACACCGCATAAGCTAGCATATCGCCATACAAGAACTGATACGATGGCAGTGCCATTTTATTGGCTCGCGCTTCGATATCTTGCACTAACTGGCAATCATCTGCCTTTACGCGTGCTAGGTGTGTATTTTTATTGATCAAGCCTATTAACTCGCTCTCTGTGTAAAGAGGCACAGCTGTGATAGGCTCTTCAGCCATACTCAGGCTTGAGAAGAGTAATGTTAAAGGCAAAAAAACACGCATCAAAATCACTTAAATAAAGTCAGTCTTAGCAAATAATATACAAATATTATACCAAGTGAATTTTAGGCACAAAAAAAGCTGCCGAAGCAGCTTTTTCAGTCACTATGACGATTATGCAAATGGGCTGCGTAATACCATAGTTTCTACACGGTCTGGGCCAGTAGAGATGATATCAACTGGAACACCAGTGATTTCTTCAATACGTTTGATGTAATCAAGTGCCGCTTGCGGTAATTGATCAACTGACGTAGCACCTACTGTGTTTTCTGACCAGCCTGGCATCTCTTCGTATACTGGTGTTACTTTCTCGTAACCTTCAGCTGCTAATGGTGTAACGTTCGTTACTGTGCCATCTTCTAACTGGTAACCAGTACAGATTTTTAATGTTTCTAAACCGTCTAAAACGTCTAGTTTAGTTAAACAGAAACCTGAGATGCTGTTGATTTGCACTGCACGGCGCATTGCCACTGCGTCTAACCAACCTGTACGGCGTAAACGACCTGTCGTCGCACCGAACTCATGACCTTTATCACCTAAGTGCTTACCAACTGGATCTTGCTTATCAAGACCGTCGTAAAGCTCTGTAGGGAATGGACCAGAACCTACACGTGTAGTGTAAGCTTTGATAATACCTAACACGTAATCAAGGTGTAATGGACCAAAACCAGCACCAGTCGCTACACCACCAGCTGTTGTGTTTGATGATGTTACGTACGGGTAAGTACCGTGGTCGATATCAAGTAATGTACCTTGCGCACCTTCAAATAAGATGTTGTCGCCCGCTAAACGCGTTTGGTCAAGAAGCTCAGTAACATCAACAACCATTGCTTTTAAGATATCTGCGATAGCCATTGCATCGTCAAATGTCTTTTGGAAGTCAACTGGTTCAGCTTTGTAGTAATGCTCTAAAGTGAAGTTATGGTATTCCAATACTTCTTTAAGCTTGCTAGCAAACTGTTCAGGATTGAATAAGTCACCTACACGTAAACCACGACGTGCAACTTTATCTTCATAAGCTGGACCGATACCACGACCTGTAGTGCCAATTGGCTTATCGCCACGTGCTTTTTCACGGGCTAAATCTAATGCAATGTGGAAAGGTAAAATTAATGGACATGCTTCGCTGATTAATAAGCGCTCACGTACTGGTACGCCACGCTCTTCTAGCATGCCAATTTCTTTCATTAATGCTTCTGGTGATAAAACAACACCATTACCGATCACACACTTAACATTGTCACGTAATACACCCGATGGAATAAGGTGTAAAACCGTCTTTTCACCGTTGATTACCAGAGTATGGCCTGCGTTATGACCACCTTGATAACGAACTACTAAAGATGCTTTGTCTGTAAGGAGGTCAACTACCTTACCCTTACCTTCGTCACCCCATTGGGTGCCTAGTACAACAACGTTTTTACCCATTGCAAATTCACTTAGAAAAAATTAGGACGAGATTTTATCAGAAAACGAGGTGAAAGATCACCCCGTTTAGCTTATTTTTTCTGCGCCTGAATTTTTATCTTCTCAATTACTTAAACAACTACATGCAGAACAGAGGTTTATAAAATTGTTAAGAATAAAAATTAATCACTTACAGAGACAAAAAAGCCCCACAAATTGCGGGGCTTTTGATCATACGAGTATTACTTACTGTACTTTTGTACCTTTCATATAATTAAAGAAGTCGCTATCAGGTGAAATTACCATCACGTCTTGTTTATCTTTAAAGGTATTTTTGTATGCTTCTAGGCTGCGCATAAAACCAAAGAATTCAGCGTCTTTGTTATATGCATTAGCATAGATAGCAGCAGCATCAGCATCACCTTGACCACGTACTGTACGAGCATTACGTTCAGCATCTGCAAGCATTACGGTTACACGGCGGTCTACTTCTGCGCGAATTGTCTCAGCTTTTTCTTGACCTTCTGAACGGTGCTCTTTAGCTACTGCAGTACGCTCAGCACGCATACGCTGGAAGATTGAGCTACTCACTTCTTGTGGTAAGTTAATTTGCTTAACACGTACGTCAAGTACTTCAATACCTAGCTCTTGCGCACTTTCAGACGCTTGAACTAACGCTTCTTCCATCAATTCACTACGCTCGCCAGAGACAATCTCTTTGATTGTACGAGAACCGAAATTAGTACGAAGTCCATTGTTCACCTTTTGCTTAAGCAGTGTTTCAGCATATTGCTTATCACCACGGGCACGTAGGTAAAATGCACTAAAGTCATTAATGCGCCACTTCACATAAGAATCAACGATTAAGTCTTTTTTCTCACTAGTAACAAAGCGGTCAGCTTCACCATCTAGCGTTTGAATTCGTGCATCTAAGCGACGTACTTGGCTAAAGAAAGGTACTTTTAAGTGTAAACCTGGGCCATATACTACGGCGTTATCGTCACTGTCTTTTTCAACTTTGCTGAATAATAAGACAATTGCTTTTTCGCCTTCTTGTACAACAAAAATCGCAGAAAAAGACAGCACAACTGCAAGGGCAAGTATTACTAAACTAAAATTTTTCATCTTACTTATCTCCCCTCATTAAAACGGTCAGTTGCGAAACGATCATTACTTGAATTAACCGTGCTGTTACGTGATGGATTTAACTTATTGCGAAGATCTTGAATATCACTTGAGCTTGGTAGCGCAACACGCGTTGCTGTACCTTGCTTTTCCATGATTTTATCAAGCGGTAGATACATCATATTATTACCGCCCTCTACATCAACTAACACTTTAGAGCTGTTACCTAGCACTTCTTCCATCGCATCGATATATAAGCGCTTACGGGTTACTTCTTTCGCAGCTTGGTACTCAGGTAACAGTTTTTCAAAACGTGCTACTTCACCTTGCGCTTCTAAAGTAATACGCTCACGGTACGCTTCTGCTTCTTGTGTCATACGCGTAACTTGACCACGGGCACGAGGCTCAATTTCACGAGCGTAAGCTTCAGCTTCACGGATAAAGCGTTCTTCATCTTCTTGTGCAGCAATAGCATCATCAAACGCGTCTTTTACTTCACCCGGCGGACGTGAATCTTTAAAGTTCACATCGCTTACGATAATACCCAAGTTGTAAGGCTCAATGATTTTGTTTAGTTCATCCCACGTTTGTTGGCGCACTAACTCACGACCAGTTGTTAGCACTTGGTCCATTTTTACATGACCAATCACATAACGAAGAGCACTATCAAGCGCTTGTTTCAAGCTGCCATCTGCGTCGGTTACGCTAAACTTGTATAGGTGTGGATCGATAACACGGTATTGTACTTCAAACTCTACATTTACCACGTTCTCGTCTTCTGTCAGCATGAAACCTTTTGCAGATAACGAGCGAACCGCTTCAATATCTACAGGGATCACGCGTTCAATGAAGGTCATTTTCCAACGTAAGCCAGGTTCTGCAATGCGATTGTATTGTCCAAATTGTAAAACAATACCGCGCTCGGCTTCTTTTACCGTGTAAATACCACTTAATGCCCATACAATGACGGCAATGATAAGGATGAAAGAAATGCCTGCGCCACCAAGTCCGCCGCCGTTTTTACCTGGCTTATTACCACCAAATAAACCGCCAAACTTGTTGCCGAATTTACGCATTACCTCGTCTAAATCAGGTGGGCCTTGATCTTTTCCGCCTTTATTATTCCACGGATCTTTATCATTGCCATTATTACCCGGTTCATTCCAGGCCATAGCTATACTCCATTGTTATCTAAATGAATTAGGTTAAATCTATCAAATCTACAGCATTTCTCATACTAAAAAAGACAAATGCTGGCGATTTTTAATCAGTCACTACAAAAGAGTCGAGGTCTTGTCCCATCTCTTTTTTCAAGCGATTCCATTCTGCCATTGGCAAGCGTACCGATAACAACCAGTTTCCTTGCTCATCAAAACGTTCTTGATGAACTGCGTTTAAGTTGAATAATGCTGCACGAATACGACCATGTTGTGGTGGTAATTTTAGCTCATCAGCAAACATCTTCTTGGCAAGTAACTCATTAATTGCCTCACTTAGCAGTTCACAGCCAACGCCAGTGCGCGCCGACAACCAGACTCGTACCGGTTGACCTTCGTCGTTTCTATCTATACGTGGCGCAACGTCATCTAGCGCATCAATTTTGTTATAAACCAATAATTGCGGCACTTCATCTGCTTCGATTTCTTTTAAAACAGACTGTACTTGCTCAATATTTTCTTTTCGACGAGGGTCTGCCACATCGATAACATGCAACTGTAAATCAGCTTCACGGGTTTCTGTTAAGGTCGCTTTAAATGCTGCAACAAGGTCATGAGGTAAGTGACGAATGAAACCTACCGTATCCGCTAAAATAATTGGACCTATATCGCCTATATCTAACTTACGTAAGGTTGGATCTAGGGTTGCGAATAGCTGATCAGCAGCATACACATCTGAGTCAGTAATACGGTTAAATAACGTTGATTTACCCGCATTGGTATAACCTACTAGTGACACAGTTGGAATTTCATTTCGCGTACGCGCACGTCGCCCCTGCTCACGTTGAACAGCAACTTTATCTAAACGGGCACGAATATTTTTAATTCTTGCGCGCAGTAATCGTCTATCGGTTTCGAGCTGGGTTTCACCCGGACCACGTAACCCTATCCCGCCTTTTTGTCTTTCAAGGTGGGTCCAACCACGGATCAAGCGAGTAGAAATATGGCGTAACTGAGCTAACTCAACCTGAAGTTTACCTTCGTGAGTTCGCGCTCGCTGCGCAAAAATATCTAAGATCAAACTCGTACGATCAAGAACGCGGCACTGGCAAACGCGCTCTAAATTGCGTTCCTGTGACGGGCTAAGTTGATGGTTGAAAATAATGACATCTGCATTGTGGATTTTGACAGTTTCAGCGATTTCTTCTGCTTTTCCGGTCCCGACGAAAAGTTTCGGATGCGGTGCTTGACGACTGCCTTGCACAATCGCCAAACTACTAACACCAGCAGAAGATACCAACAACTCTAATTCGTGAAGATCTTCGCGATCTCCCTCTTTAGGTAAGTCGATATGAACTAAAACTGCCTGTTCGCCGGCTTCATAACGGTCAAACAAGCATTACGCTCCTAAGTTTAAAAATTTCCAGATTCTTGCTCTTCTGAATCATCACTTCCTTGAACGCCTTGGAAGTTAACAGAACGCGCTGGAACAACAGTTGAAATAGCGTGTTTATACACCATTTGATTTACGGTGTTTTCAAGTAAAATAACAAATTGGTCAAATGACTGGATTTTACCCTGCAATTTAATGCCATTAACCAAAAAGATTGATACTGGAATGCGCTCACGACGTAACGCATTTAAAAATGGGTCTTGTAACGACTGGCCTTTTGCCATGTTATTTTCCTTCGTTCTAGGTGTTATTATAATTAAGTAGCTGAACTAATTTAACAAAGCTAAAAAACTTTCAGCTACTACTAGCTTAGCGAACTTACTACACGTTGCAAGTTTTCTTCATCACCCGTAGTCAACCAAATTACTTCAGGCCAACCTCTTAACCAAGTCAGTTGTCGCTTGGCTAACTGCCGTGTGGCTGCAATACCACGAAAGACCATTTCATCATAGTCAATTTCGCCAGCAATGTAATCCCACATTTGTCTATAACCCACACAACGAATCGAAGGTAGGTCTGGGTGTAAATCCTTACGTTTATATAGGGATGAAACTTCATTTTCAAACCCCTGATCGAGCATTATTTTAAACCTTTTCTCAATTCGCTGATGTAATTCACTGCGATCATCAGGTGCAATGGCAAATTGATAGAAAGTATAAGGAAGCTCAGGCTGCTTTTGTTTTTGCAGCTCAGTCATTGTTTTACCTGTTATACGATACACTTCTAATGCACGATTAATTCTTTGCGAATCATTTTCGCTCATTTTTTTCGCTGCATCAGGATCGATTTTCACAAGTTCTTTATGCAAATGTGGCCAACCAAACTGTGCTGCTTCTTTTTCGAGTTCAGCACGTACTTCAGGTGATGCCTCTGGTAGCGGTGATAAGCCATCAATAAGCGACTTAAAATACATCATTGTACCGCCAACCAATACAGGTACTTTACCTTGCTGATGAAATAGATCAATCTTTTCAATTGCATCACGGCGAAAATCTGCCACTGAATAACTTTCTGCTGGGTCGATAATATCAATTAAGTGATGCGGCGCACGAGCAAGCTCTTCGGCATTTGGCTTTGCCGTGCCGATGTCCATATCTTTATAGACTAATGCTGAATCAACACTGATTATTTCTGTGTTTAAATACTCACACAGCGAAATTGCTAAATCTGTTTTCCCTGCAGCGGTTGGTCCCATTAAAAAAATGACGGGTAAGTTATTCAAGCCTAAATACCTTGCTTAGTTTAAAAACTGAGATAGTTCTATTTTAACTGCTTTTTGACGTAAAAGTTGCATAGTTTGTGGATTATTTTCTAACCGAGCCACTTGCTCCATAAAGGCTTGGCTTGCGTAATAACGTGTTGGTATTTGTTGAGTTAACCAAGCTAACCATTCATCGAGTGAACTTGGTGAGGCTTTACAGCCAGCAATAAGCCGCTCAATAGCATCACTTACATCAAGTAAATACACGCAAGGCGGAAGCTTTTTAACCATCACAAACTGTTTTTCTATTACTAAATCAAAACCAAGTAAGGTAAACCACGACTGCTGAGCATTTAACGCGCTAATATCATCAGCACTTGCATTTACTCGCACAGGTAACAATAAGGCTTTGCCATCAAGGCTACCTGCTTGCTCTACGTGCGCTTGCCAGTCGAGTGCTATTGCATGCTTAAAGTGCGCAGCAAAGAGTTGGTTGTCTTCACTAAATACGCACTCGCCTTCTCGTACATGAATAAGCTTGGCAAGTTTTGCTTGCTCTACAACCGGTGCTGTAACACTTGGCTCTGGGCGTACTTGGTCAAAATGCGCAGCATGTTGCTCGCTGATCCCTTGATAAAATGCATTGACATCTTGGTGAGATGTTTTACTGCGGCCCCGGCTGTCACTACTAAAACCACCGCCAGAGCGCCCTGCTCCAGTTGCCCCAGAATAACTCACTGAACGTGTCGGCTGTAATTCAGATTTAGGGTAATCATACTGCTCTGTTGGCGCTGATTGAGTAAAACTTGGCTGTGTGCTGCTTGAGTGCGCCTCATCAAACGGAGCATGCTGAAAAGCAGTGTCATTATGCTCTGTAAAACCAGCTTCGTGCTGAAGCGGCACCACCACTTGTTTTATTGCCTGCAGGATAAAGTCATGCACTAAACGGCCTTGATGAAAACGCACTTCATGTTTTGCTGGGTGCACGTTTACATCGACCTGACGTGGGTCAATATCAATATAAATGACAAAACCGGGTAGCTCTTCAGAGCCTGCGACTTCTTCAAAGGCTTGGCGGATTGCATGTAAAATGAGTTTATCGCGCATCATGCGATTATTCACATAGGTATATTGCGTGCTATTCGTTGAGCCCACGGGCAATACCCAACCTCGCAACATCAAACCTGCTTCACCTGACTGAATATGCAGCCCCTGTTCACTAAATGCTTTACCCGCCACTTGTGCAACACGGCTTATCGCTTGCTCAGGGTTTGGTTTAGCACGGTATTGACGCACGACCTTGCCATTATGAGTCAGGGTGATAGAGACATCAAAACGACTCAGCGCAATACGCTTTATGAGCTCATCAATATGTGAAAACTCGGTTTTCTCGGTGCGAAGAAATTTACGGCGCGCAGGGGTATTAAAGAATAAGTCTTTCACCTCAATGGTGGTACCATCAGGGTGTGCGGTTGGCTTAACCTGCACCGCCATATCGCGGCCTTCAGCAAACGCTTGCCATGCAGCCTCTTGCTGCTTTGGCTTTGAGCTTAAAGTTAAGCGAGAAACAGAACTAATTGATGCTAACGCTTCACCACGAAAACCCAGTGAGCAAATGTTCTCAAGATCATCGAGTGACTTAAGCTTACTCGTAGCATGGCGCGACAAGGCTAATGTTAGTTCATCTTTATTAATGCCAGAGCCATTATCGCGGATACGAATTAGCTTATGCCCACCACGCTCAATATCTATTTGAATGCGCGTTGCGCCAGCATCTAAACTGTTTTCTACCAGCTCTTTAACAACGGATGCTGGGCGTTCAACCACTTCACCCGCAGCAATTTGGTTAGCCAATCGCGCGGGTAGTATTTCTATACTCATAGTGTTCCTAACACGAAAATTGACTAGCTTTGAGGAATATCAAGCTCTTGACCAATAAATAAGGTATTCGATTTTAAGTTGTTGGCCGTTTTTAGCTTACTCACCGAGGTGTTGTATCTGCTTGCTAAAATACTTAACGATTCACCAGGGCGAACTTTGTGTTTAGTCGGAAACTGCGACTTTAACTTAGCAAATAGTGAGTCATCTGGTGGATTCTTCATGTAGTAATTTTTAATCGAGGTGAAAATTGCTTTAGCTAAGCGCTCCTGATGCTGCGCCGTTTTTAGCATTCGCTCTTCACGCGGATTCGAAATAAACCCTGTTTCGACCAAAATAGACGGAATATCGGGTGATTTCAATACCGCAAGGCTCGCCGCTTGTGGGCGTTTCTTATGCATTTTAGCCACTTTTCGTAATTCGCTAACCACTTCTTCTGCGACACTAAAACCTGTTTTCATCGAGTGATCCATCGACATATCTAGCAGTGCTTGTGCTAAATATTTTTCGCTTGCAGTATCTTTTAATACCCCAGCTGCACCACCTAAAAGCTCTGAGTGTTTTTCTTTATCCTCAATCCATTTACCAATTTCTGAATTTGCACGGCGTAGTGATAGCACCCACACTGAGGCACCGTTTGGTTGTGGACTAGTAAAGGCATCCGCATGAATCGACACAAAGAAGTCAGCTTTTTTCTTACGAGCTATGCTAGTACGGGTGTTTAAATTTACAAAGTAGTCACTGCGGCGCACCATACGCGAAATCATGCCTTTTTCAGCATCTATCATTCGCTCTAAGCGCTTCGCTATTTGTAGCGTAATATCTTTTTCATAAGTGCCTGATGGACCAATTGAACCGGGGTCTTCACCACCATGACCTGCATCAATGGCAATAACAATATCGCGCTCTTGATTAAGTTCGCGTTTTTTCACACTGGTATTGGTCGAAGCAACAGGTTCTGCCTTCGGTGTTTTATCAACAAGGTCAACCACTAAACGATGCTTGTAGGGATCGGTTGGTAGTAAAGCAAATACAGCAGGTTTACTGGCACGGGCTAGCTCAAAGACAAAACGCACACTTTTGCTGTCTTTTGGTTTTGAGTAACGCAGTTTGGAAACAATCTGATGCTTTTGAGGAATAGCTGGCAAGCTATCTAGTTTGTCGGTATTTTTTAAATCAATGACTAAACGAGCTGGGTTTTTCAGCATGAAATAGCTGAAATCAGGCTTATCGTTTAAATCAAAGACCACTCGAGTGCTGTCAGGTGAGGGCCACACTCGTACGCTATTAATGGTATTTTGTGCAAGCGCAATCTGGCTAACAACCAATAACATCAAAGTAGTTAATAGTTTAAACGTACAACGACCCATTTTTACTAATACACCTTTATTTTTATATGTTTATTCTTGCGCGCTCGTAAGTTGCTGAACAATAGCCTTACCACGCTCGGTTAAGCTATTAATTGTAATAGCACGCGCCTCGCCTTCATAGCGTAGGGTGATATCAAGATCTGGTGTTGGAATAAATTCGCCGCCTTTTTCAGGCCATTCCACAACACAAATGGCCTGTGGTGAAAAATAGTCACGAATTCCCATATATTCAAGTTCTTCAGGATCACCTAAGCGATATAAATCAAAGTGATAGACATCAGCTTTGGCTAATTGGTAAGGCTCAACCAGTGTATAAGTTGGACTCTTAACCTTACCTTGATGACCGAAACCTTGCACGATACCACGGGTTAATGTCGTTTTACCGGCACCTAAATCACCATGTAAGTAGATGACTGCTCCTTGCTCCATTAAGGTTGCAAGTTGCTTACCCATATTAACCGTTGCTGCTTCATCAGCGAGTGGAAAACCAACACTGTCGGTCATTATTACCTCATGAAAAACTAAAAACACATTACTTTGTTAATCATACCAGAATAATTTTGTAAGGCGAGAATCACTCTTATGACTAATTTGACAAAAAAAAGCCGGCAAAGTTGCCGGCTTTTTAGCTTAAACAGAATTTTGTTTACAGACCTAGTTTCTTCTCAAGGTAGTGGATGTTTGTACCACCGTTTTGGAAGTTCTCATCTGCCAAGATTTTCTTGTGCAGTGGTGTGTTGGTCTTGATGCCATCGATCACTAATTCGTTTAACGCATTGCGTGAACGAGCAATAGCTACATCACGGTTTTCACCATAACAGATCAGCTTACCAATCATTGAATCGTAATGAGGTGGTACTGTGTAATCTGCGTAGATATGGCTGTCCCAACGAATACCTAAACCGCCAGCAGGGTGGAATCGCGTGATTTTACCTGGTGATGGAATAAAGGTGTCTGGGTCTTCCGCATTAATACGGCACTCAATTGCATGACCACGAATAACCACATCTTCTTGTGTGAATGATAATGGTTGGCCAGCTGCAATTTTTAGCTGCTCTTTGATTAAGTCAACGCCAGTAACCATTTCTGTTACTGGGTGCTCAACCTGAATACGGGTATTCATTTCGATGAAATAGAACTCGCCGTTTTCGTATAAGAATTCGAACGTACCTGCACCGCGATAACCAATTTCGATACATGCACGAGTACAACGGTCACCGATGAACTTACGCATTTCAGCTGTGATACCTGGTGCTGGCGCTTCTTCAACAACTTTTTGGTGACGACGTTGCATTGAACAATCACGCTCACCTAAGTGAACTGCATTGCCTTGGCCATCAGCAAGTACTTGAACTTCGATGTGACGTGGGTTTTCAAGGAATTTTTCCATGTAAACCATACCATTACCGAAGAACTGCTTTGCTTCTTGCTGAGTAAGAGCGATTGAATCAATCAGTTCTTTTTCGCTGCGAACAACACGCATACCACGACCACCGCCGCCGCCTGCTGCTTTAATGATTACAGGGTAACCAATACGCTTAGCGATTTGAATGTTGCGCTCACTGTCTGCCGTTAATGGGCCATCAGAACCTGGTACACAAGGTACACCGGCTTTACGCATCGCTTCGATTGCAGAAACTTTATCACCCATTAAACGAATCGTGTCGCCTTTAGGACCGATAAATACAAAGCCACTTTGCTCAACTTGATCAGCAAAGTCTGCATTTTCAGAAAGGAAACCATAACCTGGGTGGATAGCAACTGCGTCTGTTACTTCTGCCGCAGCAATAATGCGCGGAATATCTAAGTAACTTTCAGTGGCTGCTGGTTTACCAATACAAATTGTTTCGTCTGCCAGTAACACGTGCTTAAGATCACGGTCTGCCGTTGAATGCACAGCAACAGTTTTGATCCCAAGCTCTTTGCAGGCGCGCAGTACGCGAAGTGCAATTTCACCTCGGTTTGCAATGACTACTTTATCTAACATAGAGTTGGCCTTTTGTTGCGCTATTATTCAATAATGAATAAAGGTTGATCGAATTCTACTGGCTCGCCATTTTCAACTAAGATAGCTTTTACTGTGCCTGCTTTATCAGATTCGATTTGGTTCATCATCTTCATTGCTTCAACGATACATAACGTATCGCCAACATTTACTTTAGAACCTACTTCTACGTATGGTGCTGCTTCTGGAGAAGCCGCTGAGTAGAATGAACCAACCATAGGAGATTTAACTTGATGGCCAGTCGGTGCAGCTGGAGCAGCCGCTTCTGCTGCTGGTGCCTCTGCTACTGGAGCTGGAGCTGGAGCCGCTGCTGGTGCAGGTGCTGCAAACTGCTGTGGTGCATACTGTATTGCAGGTGCTGCAGACATGTTGTTACGATTGATGCGTACTGACTCTTCACCTTCAGTGATTTCTAATTCAGCAATACCAGATTCTTCTACTAGTTCGATAAGTTTTTTGATCTTGCGAATATCCATTGAACGACCCGCCTGTTAGTTATTTAAAAAATTAATGTGTGTTTTGCAACCGGCTAACAGCAGCTTCAAGTGCCACCTTATAACCCATTGCTCCTAATCCAATAATGGCGCCTTGTGCCACATCCGAAAAATACGAATGATGACGGAATGCTTCTCGAGCATGCACATTACTTAAATGCACCTCGTAAAAGGGAATGTTTACACTGAGTAATGCATCCCGTAAGGCTACGCTTGTATGCGTAAATGCAGCAGGATTGATAATTATTGCATCAACCATTTGCCATGCATCGTGAATGCGTTCTATTAATGCAGCTTCACTGTTACTTTGGAAATGCGTTAAATCAACATTGAGACCGGCAGCAACCAGGCTAAGTTCAGCTATAATCTCATCAAGAGATTGAGTACCGTACTTTTCTGGTTCACGCTTGCCAAGCATGTTTAAATTTGGCCCATTTAGAACTAAAAGTTTGAATTTTGCAGCCATAATACGCGATATATCCTATAAGTAAGCAGTTTAACCATATTCATCATAAACCCACGCTTAACCTAAGCGTGCTGATGTAAAATAGCAACTATTTCTCACGTTAACCACCTATTATAGATATTTCGACGTAAATAGCAGCAAAATACTGGTCTAATCACTCCCCATTCGTGGTAAAGTCAAGCATAGCAAGGCACACAACAGGGTCATTCCAGCTGTTTTCCTGTTGATAAATTGAGCTTCAATCAGTGAATTTGCTATTTTTCACTTAAAATAAGTATTTTTTACGATGCAGATACAAAAACGCCACTCAGATGAGTGGCGTTTTGCTATTTTCTTGCACGTTTGCGTTTATTTAGCGGTATTTCGAACTTTTGCTAAATGTTCTGCAAAGTCTTTGGCATTTAAAAAGCCTGTTACACGTTGCTCTAAAAGCTCATTACCTTGGCTATCAAAGAACAAAATGCTCGGCAACCCAAATACCGTGTATTCTTCCATTAGCTCAATTGTTTTTGCATCGCTTTCTGTTAAATCGATTTGAATTAATTCAAAGTGAGCAAACTGCTCTTGCACTTTAGCATCAGGAAACGTGTAGTGCTCAAACTCTTTACAGGCAACACACCAGTCGGCATATAAGTCGACCATCACTAAGCGCCCTTCGCTACTTGCCTGTGCAATTTCTTCTTTTAATTCACTTAGATTAGCAACTTGTCTAAAACCATGTGTTTGTACAGCAGCTTCAGCAACTACCGCTTTACTAGGCCAAAAATAATTTTTAGTTAAACTCGCCCCAGTCACAACCAATAAGGTTGCAGCAAACCACAATGCTGTTTTTAGCTTGCCTTGTGATTGACTACTTTGCCAATGATGTAAATAAAGCGCTGTAGCAAGTGCTAATAAACCCGCCATTAACCAGATGATTTCAATATTAACAATACGCTCTAACAGAATAAGCGGCACGACCAGCATGATGAAGCCGAATAGGGTTTTCACTTGCTCCATCCAACCACCGGCTTTTGGTAATAATTTACCGCCAGAAGTCCCCAGTAATAATAACGGTAAGCCCATGCCTAAACTGAGCACATAAAGTGTTAAACCACCGACAAGATAGTCACCACTTTGCGCCACATAAAGTAAAGCAGCAGACAATGGTGCTGTTGTACACGGTGAGGCAATCAAACCAGACAGTACACCCATCATAAATACGCCAACATAGTTGCCGCCTTTTTGCTGGTTACTAACCTGAGTGAGTTTATTCATCATGCTGCTAGGTAATTTGATTTCGTACCAGCCAAACATCGACATTGCTAATAATACAAATAAGATACTAAAGCTAATTAGTACAGTAGGATGCTGTAAATACCCTTGTACTTGCCCACCTAATGATGCAACCACTAAGCCCAGCGCTGCGTAAGTAACGGCCATACCTTGTACATATACAAACGACAGCGAGAACGCTTTTTTAGTCGATAAATTCTGCTGACCCGCTATAAGGCTCGACAAAATCGGAAACATTGGGAATACGCATGGTGTAAAGGCAAGACCAACACCCACTAAAAAGAAGATTACTAGGTTAGTTAGTAAACCTTGCGATGCAAGCTTATCGGTATATGACTGCTCACCAGCTGGTTTTGAAACTTCTTGAGAAGGGGCTGATGACGCTTCATTAGTATCGGCTGCTTGTGTTAATGCAGCCAATGCGTTCCCCGCATCTGCAGCCTGTGATACTTGCTCACCTGCAATCACAGATAAAGGAATGGTTCTAACTTCTGGCGGATAACATAATCCCGCCTCGGCACAGCCTTGAAAACGCACTTTAACAACCGCACCTTCTGTGACGTTACTGAGCTTAGAAACCACACTTAACGAATCAAAGAATACCTCGGTCTTACCAAAAAACTCATCTTCAATAATCACGCCCTTGCCAAGATCAAGAACTTCAATATCTGCGCCTTTGGCAATAATTTCGACTTTCTTTTTATAAAGGTAATAATCAGGCGCAATATCCCAGCCAATAAATAAGGTTTTGCCTTGCTGGTCAAAATCGAAAACAAAAGCCTGATCAACAGGGAGAAATGTTTGCTCCGCAGGTTGTAGTAGATTTCCAAGTAAATTGTTATTACTCGCGCTTGCTGGCATAAGCCACAATGCACAAAGTAATAAAAGGAACGATCGCATTAATTAAGTACCTCATCCATCCAATTAAAATAGGCTAAATTGCCCGTAGCCACATCAACGACCTGAATTTCAGGCACCTCATAACTATGCAATTTCTTGATAGTTTGGATCACCTCATTCATTTTTTCTGACTTAGTTTTGATCAGTAACTTACTTTCAATAGCTTGAGTCACCTCGCCTTCCCACATGTAAATAGATTCAATAGTAGGCAAAATGTTCACACAAGCAGCTAGCTTTTCTTTAACTAGATGTTGTGCCAACTGACGGGCTTCAGCCTCATTTGCACAAGTCGTAAAAATAAGTCGAAAATGCGTAGTCATAAGGAACCTTTATTTGATTACGTGAGTCGCACCATAGTAGCCGATAGTAACTATAATGTGTAGCGAGCAAGGTGATCCTAGGTTCCGTCTTGAAAAATGACCTGCTCACCCCAATTTATATTTCACTGACTCGAAAGAGAATGACATTTTTTAGAGAGCGTTATGTTTAGATTTTTGTTTTTGTTATTTATTTTAGTGCCGATTGTGGAGATCGCGTTACTCATCCAAGTGAGTGAAGTGATCGGCGGTTTTGCCACCATAGCGCTTGTAATTGTGACCGCGATTGTCGGTGCGAAATTAGTGAAGCAGCAAGGTATGGGCGCAATTCAAAACGTGCAATTACAAATGGCACAAGGGCAAATGCCTGCAAAAGAATTATTTACTGGATTATGTGTCATTATCGCCGGTGTTTTATTAATGACACCAGGCATCATGACTGACTTTTTTGGCTTTTTACTACTTACGCCAGCAATCCGCAACAAACTGGCTGCAGGCCTTGCTAGTCAAGCGACCGTGCGCATGAGTTCGCAGGCAAATCAAGGCTCTGCACACTTCCAATATCATAGTAAAACAACCACTCATGAAGAACCAAACCATCAACCTACAACTATTGATGGTGAATTTGAGCGAAAAGATTAAAATTTTTTAATTTTTTTACTTGGATTTTTTTAAGCCACCCCCATTAATGAATGCAATGAAACGCAACGGGTGGCTTAGCACTCCCCTGCAATAACACAAGATTTTTTCTGTACTGTTCAGAAACTGTTAGGAGAACTAAATAAATGAACATTCGTCCTTTACATGATCGCGTCATCGTTAAGCGTCTAGAAGAAGAAACTAAGTCTGCTGGCGGTATTGTATTAACTGGCTCTGCAGCTGAAAAATCAACTCGCGGAGAAGTTATCGCTGTTGGTAATGGCCGTGTTTTAGACAACGGTGAAGTAAGAGCATTAGAAGTTAAAGCCGGTGACACTGTGCTGTTCGGCTCTTATGTTGAAAAAGCTGAAAAGATCGAAGGTCAAGAGTACCTGATCATGCGTGAAGATAACATTCTAGGCATTGTAGGCTAATCCTACTTTTCGTTTAGCAACCCGTTTACAGAATTTAAGAGGAATTTAATCATGGCAGCAAAAGAAGTACTTTTTGCAGGTGACGCACGTGGCAAAATGCTAACTGGCGTAAACATTTTAGCAAACGCAGTAAAAGTAACTTTAGGTCCTAAAGGCCGTAACGTTGTATTAGACAAATCATTCGGCGCGCCAGTGATCACTAAAGACGGTGTATCTGTTGCAAAAGAAATCGAGCTTGAAGACAAGTTCGAAAACATGGGCGCACAAATGGTTAAAGAAGTAGCGTCTAAAGCGAATGACGCTGCAGGTGACGGTACAACAACTGCAACAGTATTAGCGCAAGCTATCGTAAACGAAGGCTTAAAAGCAGTTGCAGCGGGTATGAACCCAATGGACCTTAAGCGTGGTATCGACAAAGCAGTTACTGCAGCAGTTGAAGAGCTTAAAGCACTGTCTGTTCCATGTGCAGACACTAAAGCAATTGCACAAGTAGGTACTATTTCTGCTAACTCTGATAAAGAAATCGGTGACATCATTGCAGAAGCAATGGAAAAAGTAGGCCGTGATTCAGGCGTTATCACTGTTGAAGAAGGTCAGTCGTTAGAAAACGAACTAGACGTAGTTGAAGGTATGCAGTTTGACCGCGGTTACCTTTCTCCATATTTCATCAACAACGCTGAAAAAGGCGCTGTAGAGCTAGACAACCCATTCATTCTACTTGTAGACAAAAAAGTATCTAACATCCGTGAGCTACTACCTACATTAGAAGCTGTTGCTAAAGCTAGCAAGCCACTACTTATCATTGCTGAAGACCTTGAAGGTGAAGCACTTGCAACACTTGTTGTAAACAACATGCGCGGTATCGTTAAAGTATCTGCGGTTAAAGCACCTGGTTTTGGCGACCGTCGTAAAGCAATGCTACAAGACATCGCAGTATTAACAGGTGGTACTGTTATTTCTGAAGAAATCGGTTTAGAGCTAGAGAAAGCGACAATCGAAGACCTAGGTACAGCGAAGCGCGTTGTGATCACTAAAGATGATACAACAATCATCGACGGTGCAGGCGAAGAAGACGGCATCAATGGTCGTGTTGCACAAATCAAAGCACAAATCGAAGAAGCGACGTCTGACTACGATAAAGAGAAACTACAAGAGCGTATGGCTAAACTAGCTGGCGGTGTTGCAGTAATCAAAGTTGGCGCAGCAACTGAAATCGAAATGAAAGAGAAGAAAGACCGCGTTGAAGATGCACTACACGCAACTCGCGCAGCGGTTGAAGAAGGTGTTGTACCTGGTGGTGGTGTTGCACTAGTTCGCGTAGCAAGCAAACTTGTTGAACTTGCTGGCGACAACGAAGACCAAAGCCACGGTATCAAAGTTGCACTACGTGCGATGGAAGCACCACTTCGTCAAATCGTAACTAACGCAGGTGACGAAGCATCTGTTGTTGTTAACTCAGTAAAAGGCGGTGAAGGTAACTACGGTTACAACGCAGCATCAGGCGAGTACAACGACATGATCGAAATGGGTATCTTAGACCCAACTAAAGTAACGCGTTCTGCACTACAGTACGCAGCTTCAATCGCGGGTCTTATGATCACAACTGAAGCAATGGTTGCTGAAATCCCGAAAGATGAGCCAGCTGCTCCAGATATGGGCGGCATGGGCGGTATGGGTGGTATGGGCGGCATGATGTAATCATCCCCACCATGAACTCATAAGTGTTCATAAAGCTTTATAAGGCCCGCAAAGCATTGCTTTGCGGGTTTTTTTATAGTTTGAGTGTATTCATTAAGCATTATGAGCACTCATAAAATTTCAAAGGTTTTGAGTGATAATGTGGGGTATCTCACATACATCACGCTCTGGAAAGATCTGATTTCTAAATAAAATACCCCAACTTAAATTAATTTGGGTATTAGAAATGAATCTAACAAATGAAAGAATTAAAGCGCTGAAATGTCCTGAAGGGCAAAAACAGACAAAAAAATATGATGGTAACAACTTGTATTTACTAGTAAAAAGCACTGGCTCAAAGCTCTGGAGATACAAATACAAGTATGCAAATAAACATAAAGAAATTTCATTAGGAAGATACCCCAAGATCTCCCTCAAAATGGCCAGATCCAAAGCTGATGAAATGAGGCTTCATCTTATCGAAGGCATTGATCCCTCACTCGAAAGAAAAATCAAAAAGTATGAAAGCTCAGATGAAAACTTAAATTTTGGGAAAATCGCACAAGGTTGGCTAAATATAAATAAGGCGGAATGGAGCGAAAGCAATTACAAAAAGCTGAAAAGATGGCTAGAAAATGACTTGAAAGATCTCTGTAAACTACAAGTACATCAAATAAAAAAGCAGCATTTGATTAAAGTTATTAAGCAATTAGTTGATGCTGACACAAAGAGAAAAGTCTCCCCGATGCTATCTATGCTTAATCGAATATTTCGTTATGCTATTACAAATGAAATTACAGAGCATAACCCTCTGATTAATTTAGACTATATTCAGCTTACAGGTAAAATGCCTAAAGTGAAGCACCATGCAGGAATTACAGATCCTCAAAAGCTTGGGCAGTTAATTTTAAAAATCGAAAATAACACTTTAGGTACATTTTGCCCCCAAGAAGCGCTAAAATTATTACCTCACTTATTCTTACGTCCTTCAGAACTACGTTGCTTACAATGGAAACACGTAATTTTTGACGAACAGTACATTCTAATACCAGCTGAAGATATGAAAACTAACAAAGAGCATATTGTTCCGCTTTCAATACAAACATTTTCAAAATTTAAAACACTTTATAAATATACGAGTTATTCTAAATACGTTTTCCCTTCAGAAATGAATCGCTCTCAACCTTTTAGTAAAAATGTAATTAATAATAGGTTGAAAGCATTAGGATATTCATCAGAAGACATTGTGGCTCATGGGTTCCGAGGGGTCGCTTCAACTTTACTTAATGAGCAAGAAGAAGACTTTAATCACATTGAAATACAATTAGCTCATAATATCGGAAATCAAACATCTCGTTCATATAATCATGCACAATATTTAAGCGCTCGACGAGCTATGATGCAACGGTGGTCTGATTTTTTGGATAAATTGCGTGATGAAGCTGAGCTTAATTTAGCAGCAGATCAACCTATCGAATAAAATTAAAACCCTATAATCGGATCTAATTATACTTTCAGAGGTATATTAGCTCCGACTCGATCTGAGAGTTCCTTAAATAGCCATGATACGATTTCAACTACTGTTATCCTTATAATTCAAATGATCTCAGACACATAATTTTGCAATAAGCTACTGGCTATAAAGCCATTAGCTGAGATTTTTACTGAGAAAAAATGATCTCATCCACCAAATGCATGAATCAAGCCGGTGGTAATAACGCCATTAGCTAAGTTTTTACTGAAAAACAATGATCTCAAGCACGTAATTTCTCAGTAAGCTACTGGCTATAAGGCCATTAGCTAAGATTTTTACTGAGATATAATGATCTCATCCATCAAATACCTGAGTAAAGCCGGTGGCAATAACGCCATTAGCTGAGTTTTTACTTAGAAATAATGATCTCATCCACCAAATACATGAATCAAGCCGGTGGTAATAACGCCACTAGCTAAGTTTTTACTGAAAAACAATGATCTCAAGCACGTAATTTCTCAGTAAGCTACTGGCTATAAGGCCATTAGCTAAGATTTTTACTGAGATATAATGATCTTATCCATCAAATACCTGAGTAAAGCCGGTGGCAATAACGCCATTAGCTGAGTTTTTACTTAGAAATAATGATCTCATCCACCAAATACCTGAGTAAAGCCGGTGGCAATAACGCCATTAGCTGTAATTTTTACTGAGAAATAATGATTTCATCCACCAAATACCTGAGTAAAGCTGGTGGCAATAACGCCATTAGCTAAGTTTTTACTGAAAAATAATGATCTCGTCCACCAAATATCTGAGTAAAGACGGTGGCAATAACGCCATTAGCTAAGTTTTTACTGAAAAATAATGATCTCAAGCACGTAATTCTCAGTAAGCTATTGGCTATAAAGCTATTAGCTGAGAAATAATGATCTCAAATACGTAATTTCTCAGTAAAGTGGATTTCTAATACCTTATATATAAAGCACGATTTTGATGGTGACAATTTGCAATCTTTCATATTTACTTCTCTGCGAATTCACAGCTGTATCGATAAGAGCTTTTCCTCTTTGACCTTTTCTATCACGCTGAACAGCTCATTAACCCACTCTTCATTAGTTGAACTAGCGCTTTCAATTATTGCAACAATTGTTTCTTTGCTAGCCGTTCCTATTTTGACTGAATTAAGCTCTCTTTTTATTAACCCTACAGTTCCTGAAGGAATTACCCTTTTTGATGATAATGTATTAAATATTTCGATTACGTGCTGCAAAGTAATAAAATCAACTTGTTCTCTATTTAATTTATTCAGTAAAGCAGGGTTAGTTAAAAATAATGAGCCTTTCTTTTCAACTTACATAGCTTGCCACACAAGGCAACTCCAATGCCACAGAAGGCAATACTTATGTCGCATAAGACAATTATTTTGCCCCCTACATCGATAGCTAGAGATAATAACCAAATAAAATTAATTATTATTGTGAAATAGATCTCATTTACCTAATGATCCCCAATAAATACTTTTGAAATCTTATATGCTGTTTCTATTCTTGCAAATGAGTGCAAGAAATAATTAATAGAGGTTATGCTATGCCCATCAAAAATGAAATTATTCGTCCAAAGCAACTCACTGAACAACTCAATATAAGTAAAAGTACTCTGTGGAGATGGAGAGAAGATCCTGATTTCCCCCGAGCTATTTCTCTAGGGGCACGTTCAATTGGCTTTCTAGTTAAGGAAATCGACGAGTGGCTCATTGCTCGTCAAAAGCTTACAGAGAAAGGAGAAGTCTAATGACTCCTTCTTCCTCTATCTACACATTATGCACTGTAATTAGTGAAATAAATAAAAAGAAACGGCGCTTTACTTGGCCTATAAGCCAAGTGAATCGCCCCAAGCTCACCGGATACCAGTTTGTTTAAGTCAGGCCACTTTACCTAACTCATTTAAATTTCATAGTAGCCTGTTTCATATTGAGCTGGTGAAATATACCCAATTAAATATAATAGGCGTTGATTATTAAACCAATTAACTCACTCTAACTGTTCAGAGTTATTTAGCTTTGGAAATTTTTAAGCTTTACCATTAATCCTTTGCTCTAAGTTTTTCACTTTCGCTTTTGAGCTCCTAGCACACTCTTCAACCTTATTTAAAATAACCTCTAACTTACTTGATAAACCATCTATGTTTTTCCATCCCTCAAAAGTATCTTGTATCAATTTACTTTCTTCATTTGAACAAGCGGTCATGAAATTATAAACAACCCATTGAGTACCTTCTTTTGGAATCCGCTTTAAAATACGACCTTTATTTTTTGAAAAATATGCAGCAACAAACTCTCTATTTTCTGCAAAAAATGCCGGAAACTGGAAACGGTAATCAATAACAAACTCAGTAGTTGAATCACTGAGCAGTAACTCATAAAACGCTTTAATTTGCTCCTCTTTTAATGTGTAGCCAATTGAGTCCAAAACATCTTCTTTAAATGTCATGTCACCACTATTGAACATTGCTAAAAGCGCTAAATATTCACTGTCTGTAGAGTTTGCGGCGGCTACTTGCAGCACGGAACTGCGTGCCGGCAAATCAATAACTTTACCTTGTTTTATTTTTCCTTTAGCAAAGGCAATTGCACTGTCAGATTTCAAATAAACACCATAAAACGAAAGCCAAGTCCCACCATTCTCTTTGTTTAATACAGTTTGCCAATCAATAATTTTTGGTAAGTTTGCTTGTAAATAACTGCTGTAGGGCGCTTTTAAATCGCTTGGTACAAACTCAATAAACGAGTCTATAAGACTATTCAATGCTTTGAAGGATTCAACACTGTCTGTAGGTAAACTATTTAGCGTTAGTACTAGCGTATCAACATAATCCATATAATCAATGAGTGCTGCGCTTGCCAATGCATCATTATTTTCCATATAAGACAGCTTTTCCGCATCACTGAGCAAATGAAGTGGGAATTCAGCATTATCTGTTTTATCAATATACCTAAAGTAACCCACACCTTTGGTGTCTATAAAAACCTGCGATGAAGGCGAAACGTCACTCAATAACATTGTTTGAGTATTTAACAAAACATTTTTATAAGAAACCTCATTGCCAACATTATAAATTTTTAATGTAAGCGGAATACTCCACAATTTATTTTGCCTAAAGAAGTTATCTTGCTTTAAGTAAAGTGCATCATCTTTACGATACAAGGTCACTAATGGATATGATGGCTGTTGTAAAAATGAGGAGACCATTCCTACTAGGTTTTTAGGGATATAGCGTTTAAAGCTATCAAATGACATAACTGTGCCTTGAAAAGTCTTCACATACTCGCGAATTGATTCTTTAAATTCATCCTCCCCCATTGCCTGCTCAAGCATAGCCAGTATAGAAAAGCCCTTACTGTAAACAAGTTGACCTGTTCCATCTTGCTCTGAAGCTACTTTCACTTCAGTAATTACAGCTCGATGCATGTCGTTGTCACTTTCTAATGAGCTTGATTGTGGCGTATAAGTACACTGTGCTTCTGTGGGATAAAAATGAGTCACTACTTCTGCTGCAAAAAACTCGCTAAAAGACTCGTTCATCCAATAATCGTCATACCACTGCATAGTGATATCGTTACCAAACCACATATGTGCAATTTCATGTGCAACGAGTTTTCGAAACTCACACATATCGTAGCTACTTGCTCCGGCCGAAGGAATTTTTTTTGGGCTAAGTGCAATTAAACCAACATTTTCCATTGCCGCTGAAGAGTCAAACGGTGCGATGAAGAAATCTAATTTGTCGTAAGGAAAAGGCTTACCCAAGTAGCCTGACAAATAATCAATTATGTTATTGATTAATAGAGGCAATTCTTCATGATATTGATACTGTAAACCTTGTGGCGAAAACAAAGTACTCTTGTATTTAGTTTCCTCCATTTCCTTGCTATCAAACTTGCCTACAGCGATGGCTAAAACATCTGTCGGAATTACAGACGTTTCTTCAAACTTAATCGTTTTTTTATTTGAATCAATTTTTGTAGAAAGAGCACGTGTATTGTGAAGCGCAGTTAAATTTGAAGGGATGGTTAAGGTAAACTGAAATAATGTTTTTTTATCTGGTTCATTTAAACTAGGGAAGACTCGCCTAGCAAGCATTGGCTGAAATTGTGAGAAAATATAATCTGCCTCGGCACCACTTGTCTGCACAAATAGGCCCTGCCCATGATTAGAGAATTTTCCAATAAACTTGATGGCTAACTTTGCCTGACCACTAACGTTGTGATCTAGCTTATGCTTAACAATGTCATAGTTATTTGCTGTTTCGACCGGTAAGTTTGTTGATAATTCATCCGTCAAAAGTTCCACAGACTGAATATTTAAACCATGGCTGTGGTAGCTAATAGTATCTGTTGGTGAAGAAATCTCTAACGATAAAATTGTGGTGCCACTAAAGGTAGGTTTTGATGGATCTAATTCTAAATTGACGACTTGTGAATCTAGAGTAATTTCTTGGGGTAGCCGATAGTTATCAACTCCTGTCGCGTAAGAATAAACACTACAGAAAAAACAAAAAGCTAAAACATATTTCAAGCAATATTCCTTCATTTAATTTGCTATAAAACTCCGACAATAACAGCTATCTTATTGAAAATAAATTATTTTACAATTAAAACTAGAACAACCATCATTTAGAATACATAAACAAATGATAATTCAACAGCGTTCTTACTCAAGATTAATAAACCGTGTAAGATTTTTAGCTTTTGCTATTTCTTCATCAGACAAATTAGCATCAATTTTATAGATATATAGGCCTTGTTGATCAAATGCAGCTCTCTAATAAACTCACTTAACTTACTGATATTTAGGCAGACCAAGGGTGTTGATCTTATTTAGCGCCTTCACTTTGATCATCGCTTCAACCAGTTGGCGATTGT
>NZ_JAKGBA010000014.1:0-90429 GCF_021532495.1 Pseudoalteromonas sp. Cn5-37
AGAAGAGGCACAAGGGCGCGAATACATCAAAGGGCCGAGGTAGCTCCTCATTATGAGCCCGCATATAAGCACGCAGTCTGACAAAATTAACGAAGGGTATTGTGCAATAGGAGGAGTCCATATAAGGTACTTCAGTGCCGAAAATATTTTTACAAAGAGAAGTGAATGAGAAGAAAATGAGGGAACCACGGGATCATTTTTTTCTTCCTCTTCAGCGAAGTGCCTCTTACCCTCTTTGTGCTATTAGATGTCTTTGATGTAGGCGTGAAATTTATTTTGCGCGCTTTCTTGTAGATCGTGCTTTAGCGCATCATTGATGAGAGATACGTAATAGCTTGACGCCATAAATGACCACTTTGTACAAAACCGCATCTTGTATCTCGTTCCCCGAACCTAATAGCTTCATATTTACGTAGGTGGTATATTCTCTTTGTGGTGATTAACCTTTTAGGTAGACGATTAATGGCAAAAGATAGATACGCGCCAAAAGCTGTTGGCGATATTATGGCGGGCTTGAGTGGTCGCTTGGCATCTTATGCTGGTAAAACCCAAGGCTTGTCTTCTCAACAAACCATTCTTGATGACTTCTTAGGTGAAACGCTTTCAAAAAAATGCCGGGTAAGTAATTACCGTGATGGTACTTTGATGATAGAAGCTGTTTCGGCACCGATAGCACTGCGTTTAAATTACTTAAAAATGGATATGCTTTCGCATTTTCGTGCCGCTGGTATGGTAGAGCTTGGGCAAATTAAAATTACCGCAAACCCACAGGCTACGCAGCGCTTATCTGCAACAAATAAGCCAGAAGAAAAGCCTGTTTCTAAACGTCAAATGAGCGAACAAACAGCTGATTACCTCAGCGCCATTGCCGCAGATGCCCCTCCATCTTTAAAAGCTAAGTTAGAGCGTTTAGCACAACATGGGCGGAAGAAATAAAGCCGTCAGCTTTCAGCTGTCAGTTTTGAGTAGAACGGCATTGTTCTTTGGTATTGCGTTAATTCTCTGGCAGCCCCTGAATTCAGTCTCATTAATAAAGAACATTTGCACAAAGAGAAGTGAATGAGAAAAGAATGAGAAAGCGATAATGTGCTTTTTTGTTTTCTTTTAAGCGCAGCGTCTCTTATCCTCTTTGTGCGATTAAATGTCTTTGATGTAGGCGTGAAATTTATTTCGCGTGTTATCTTGTAGGTCGTGCTTTAGCGCGTCATTGGTGAAGGCGATGTAATGTATTGTCGGCATAAATGACCACCTACATTTACAAAGTCGAATTTCGTCCATCGCATCGCCTTTTTACTCCCCTGATCTTGATTTTATTCTTATTGTCGCCATATCTATTCAGTAATCTTGTTTTCACCCTTTTTATGGGGTTAGATCAAAGATTATGGCTGATTTTTAAATTTTCTTGCTGAAAATCCATATCTTCATAAACAGAAGGTTTGATGTTGCGCAGACTCTGGTATGATAGCGCACGAAATAAGCGGTGTTTTGAACAGCGTACTGATAAATTGTTAATTAATATGCCCTACATCATGAGCATAAGCGCATATTAATTATCAATTGAAGAAAGTGGGTTAGCTAATGACTAGCTAACAAAGAATATATTGTAACGGTTTTATCATGATATCTAATTTATTTACCAAGATTTTTGGTAGTCGCAATGACCGCACTATTAAAAACCTAAGAAAGACGGTCGCTCTAATTAATGCGCTTGAAAAGCAATTAGAAGCGCTTTCTGATGAAGATTTAAAAGCAAAAACAGCTGAATTTAGAGAGCGTTACGATAACGGACAAAGCCTAGATGACATTTTACCAGAAGCATTTGCTGTGGTACGTGAAGCATCTAAGCGTGTAAATGGCATGCGTCACTTCGACGTACAGCTACTAGGTGGTATGGTTTTACACCAAGGTCGCATCGCAGAAATGCGTACCGGTGAAGGTAAAACACTAACAGCAACATTACCTGCCTACCTTCGTGGTTTAACAGGTAAAGGTGTTCACGTAATTACCGTGAATGACTACCTTGCAAAACGTGACGCCGAAACTAACCGCCCATTATTTGAGTTCTTAGGCCTAACAGTAGGCTGTAACGTACCTGGCATGATGCCACAGCAGAAGAAAATCGCTTACGCTGCTGACATTACTTACGGTACTAATAACGAATTTGGCTTTGATTATCTGCGCGATAACATGGCATTTAGCATTGAAGAGCGTGTACAACGCCCACTTTACTACGCCGTAGTGGATGAGGTGGATTCAATCCTAATCGATGAAGCGCGTACGCCGCTGATTATCTCAGGCCCAGCTGAAGACAGCTCTGAGCTTTACATCGAAATCAACAAAATTGTGCCTGACCTAGAGCTTCAAGAAAAAGAAGATGAAGAAGGCGTTGAAGGCGACGGCGATTACACGATCGATGAAAAGTCTAAGCAAGTTCACCTTACAGAGCGTGGTCAAATTAAAGTTGAAGAGCTACTAATTGAGCGCGGCTTAATTCAAGAAGGTGATTCACTTTACTCAGCTTCAAGCATCACATTATTAAGCCATGTGTATGCGGCACTTCGTGCTCACAAGCTTTATCAAAAAGACGTTGATTACGTTGTTAAAGAAAACGAAGTTATCATTGTTGATGAGCACACTGGCCGTACAATGGAAGGTCGTCGTTGGTCAGAAGGTTTACACCAAGCTGTTGAAGCAAAAGAAGGTGTACGCATTCAAAACGAAAACCAAACATTGGCATCAATCACGTTCCAAAACTACTTCCGTTTATACGACACTCTAGCGGGTATGACAGGTACAGCAGACACAGAAGCGTTCGAGTTCCAGTCTATCTATGGTCTAGACACAGTAGTAATGCCAACTAACAAACCGATGATCCGTGACGATCGTGCTGACCTTGTGTACCTAACACAAGAAGAAAAGTACGAAGCAATTCTTGCTGATATCAAAGATTGTCAAGAACGTGGTCAACCGGTACTTGTGGGTACTATTTCTATCGAAAGTTCAGAGTACTTATCGCAGTTCTTACGTAAAGAAAAAATTAAGCACAACGTACTTAATGCTAAGTTCCACGCGCAAGAAGCAGACATTGTTGCCGATGCCGGTTTACCTGGCACAGTAACTATTGCTACTAACATGGCCGGTCGTGGTACTGATATCGTGTTAGGTGGTAACTGGAACAGCGAAGTTGAAAAGCTAGAAAGCCCAACTGATGAACAAATCAAAGCGATTAAAGATGAGTGGCAAAAACGTCACGATGCAGTAATCGAAGCGGGTGGTTTACACATCATTGGTACTGAGCGTCACGAATCTCGTCGTATCGATAACCAGCTACGTGGTCGTTCTGGTCGTCAAGGTGATGCCGGTTCAAGCCGTTTCTATTTATCAATGGACGACGCGCTAATGCGTATCTTCGCTGGTGAGCGCATGACTAACATGATGCGTAAACTAGGTATGCAACGCGGTGAAGCAATTGAGCACCCTTGGGTTAACCGCGCAATCGAAAACGCGCAGCGTAAAGTTGAAGCACGTAACTTCGACGTTCGTAAACAATTACTTGAGTACGATGATGTAGCAAATGACCAACGTCGTGTTGTTTACTCGCAACGTAACGAGCTACTTGAAGAAGGCGATATTTCAGAAACTATCACTGCAATTCGCGGCGATGTGTTAAATGGTGTGATTGACCAATTCATTGCACCGCAAAGCCTTGCTGAAATGTGGGATATCCCAGGTCTTGAAGAGCGTTTAAAACAAGACTTCTTAATCGAGCTGCCAATTTCACAATGGCTAGCTGACGATAGCAAATTATACGAAGAGAAGCTTCGTGAGCGTATCGAAGAAGCGGTTGAGCAAGCATACAAGCAAAAAGAAGAGATGGTAGGTGAGTCTGTACTACGTCAATTCGAAAAAGCGATTATGCTACAAAGCCTAGACCAACATTGGAAAGATCACTTGGCAGCGATGGATCACCTTCGTCAAGGTATCCACTTACGTGGTTACGCACAGAAGAATCCTAAGCAAGAGTACAAGCGCGAGTCGTTTGAGCTATTCTCTGAAATGCTTGAGAACTTAAAAGTCGACGTTGTGGGTATTTTAAGTAAAGTACAAGTTCGCGCTGAAGAAGATGTTGAAAAAGTTGAAGAGCAACATCGTCGTAGCGAAAATGCGCCACGTGAATACCAACACGAAGAAGCTGAGCACATCGGTGGCGAAACACCAGAAGGTGCTGTAGTTACACAACGCGCAGAACCTAAAGTAGGCCGTAACGAGCCGTGTCCTTGTGGTTCAGGTAATAAATATAAGCAGTGTTGCGGTAAATTAAAATAACCAAAACACGGTGATAAAAAGCGACGCTTGCGTCGCTTTTTTTATGATTAAGGAAACAACAAATGACTAAAAAAGTAGTGCATGTTGCAGTTGGTGTTATTTATAAAGATCAGCAATTATTTATTTGTAAACGCCCAGACGACAAACACCAAGGCGGCTTATGGGAATTCCCAGGTGGTAAAGTAGAGCAGGGCGAAAGCGTATTTACTGCGCTACAGCGCGAGCTATTAGAAGAAGTAAACCTAACCGTAAATGGCAGTGAAGAGCTAATGGTTATCGAACATGACTACGGTGATAAATGCGTACGCTTAGATGTGCACATTGTTGATGATTTCACAGGCACAGCCCATGGCGCAGAAGGCCAACAAGGCAAATGGGTCGCACTTAGCGAGCTTGATGAATACAGCTTCCCAGCCGCCAATGTTGAGATCATCGAAAAGATAAAACAGAAGTACAAGCAGTAACAGCCGTCAGCTTTCAGCTGTCAGTTTCTGGCCGAGCGGTGTTGTTTGCGGGTTCTTTATTAATTTGCAATCTTGGTGTTGAATGTAAGACGCGCCAAGCAAGCGTGACGCCTACGATTGATGTAGGCGTGAAATTTATTTCGCGTGAAAAAATTGCACAAAGAGCAGTGAATGAGAAAAGAATGAGGAAGTGATAATAATGCTTTTTTGTATTCTCTTAAGCGCAGCGCCTCTTATCCTCTTTGTGAGTCATAGAAACATTGCGCGATATAAAATCGCGCCTACAATGCAACCACTAACCACTTAACCTCCCACTCTCATCGCTCAAAAATGCGGCTTATCTTGTTTTGATAAGAATTGTTACATATTCGATTTTGTTGTTTTGCTCGAGAGGTTTATTATGGAAACAGCGAAAAACTAACTGTTGGTATGGTTTACTCGTTTTTCGATAAATACTTTATAAATTAAATTGGTACGGGAACCTCATGAAAAAAGTAACACTTACCGCGGCAAGTATTGCACTTGCGCTCGGTCTTGTTGGTTGTGGTGAAAAAGAACAAGAAACTAAAGCACCAGCAACTGCGACCGTCACTGAAGCAAAAGCACCTTTAAACTCTGGCATTGAACTGGCGAACATGGACAAATCTGTTCGCGCACAAGATGACTTTTACTATCACGTAAACGGCGAATGGTTAGAGAAAACAGAAATTCCAGGTGATAAATCAAACTACGGTTCATTCACTCAGCTTTACGATGATTCGCAAAAAGCGATGAAAGAAGTGCTAGAAAAAGCAGCGGCAAATAAAGACGTTAAGCCAGGCTCTGATGAAGCTAAATTAGCTGCATTCTACAACAGCTACATGGACGAAGCAGGTCGTGAAGCGGCAGGTATCAAGCCATTAACACCAGTGCTAGAAAGCGTTGATGCAGTGAAAAACAAGTCAGATCTTGTTGCTTTAATGGCTGAACTTCGCATTAAAGGTGGTAGTTTACCGTTTGGTTGGTACGTAAACAACGACGCGAAAAACTCTAGCGAAAACGCGATGTATGTTTATCAGTCTGGTTTAGGTTTGCCAGATCGCGACTACTACTTAAAAGATGAAGAAAAATTCACAAAAATTCGTGAAGCTTACCAAGCATACGTAACAGCTATCTTAAGCAAGGCCGGTGTTGCTGATGCAGAGTCTGCGGCTAAAGCAATTATCGATCTTGAAACAAGCATTGCTGATGCACAGTGGAGCCGTGTTGAAAGCCGTGATGCAACTAAATCTTACAATAAGATGAGCATTGCAGATGCAAACAAACTTACAGGCGACTTTGACTTTGCAGCTTACCTTGATGCATCAGGTATCAAAATTGATGATGTAATCATTCGCCAACCTAGCTACCTAGAAAAATTTGCTGGTATCTACAACGATACAGACTTAGCAACGTGGCAGAACTACCTTAAGTTCCACTTTGTTAGCAACTATGCTCACCTATTAGATAAAGAGCTAGTAGACCTTAACTTTGATTTCTACAGCACAACACTTCGCGGTGTTACAGAGCAATCTCCACTTTGGAAAAAAGCGGTTGATGCATCAAACGGTGTACTAGGTGAAATTCTAGGTAAAGTATACGTTAAAGAAAACTTCCCGCCTGAAGCGAAAGCGCGCATGGAAGAGTTAGTAGATAACGTAATCAAAGGTTATGCAGTTGCGATTGAAAACCTTGAGTGGATGAGCCCTGAAACAAAAATTGCGGCTAAAGAAAAGCTTGATAAGTTCACACCAAAAATCGGTTACCCAGATAAATGGAAAGATTACTCAGCACTTGAAGTTAAAGGTGATGACTTAGTAGGTAACTACATTCGCCACAGCGAGTGGGAATATGCAGACATGACTGCAAAACTAGGTAAGCCAGTTGACCGTTCAGAGTGGCACATGACACCTCAAACAGTAAACGCTTACTATAATCCTGTGAACAACGAAATCGTATTCCCTGCGGCTATCTTACAACCGCCATTCTTTAACCTAGAAGCTGACGATGCTGTTAACTACGGTGCAATCGGTGCGGTAATCGGCCACGAATTAGGTCACGGTTTTGATGATCAAGGCGCGAAGTACGATGGTGACGGTAACTTACGTAACTGGTGGAGCGAATCAGACCTTAAACAGTTTGAAGAGCGCACGGGTCAGCTAGTTGCTCAATATAACGAGTACAAACCATTTGAAGATGCTAGCGTAAATGGTCAGCTTACATTAGGTGAAAACATTGGTGACTTAGGTGGCTTAACAGTTGCTTATACAGCATACCAGTTATCACTTGGTGATGAAAAAGCGCCTATTATTGATGGTTACACAGGTGATCAGCGTTTCTTCATGGGTTGGTCGCAAATTTGGCGTCGTAAATATCGTGACGAAGAGTTACGTAACCGCCTAATGACAGACCCTCATTCACCAAGCCATTACCGCGTAATCGGTATTCTTTCAAACATGCCAGAATTCTATCAGGCATTTGATGTGAAAGAAGGTGACAAAATGTATATCAAACCAGAAGATCGCGTAAAAATCTGGTAATTGATTATCGATTTTAAAAAAGGCTCTGAGTGAACGCTCAGAGCCTTTTTTGTTTGGAGCTGTCAGCTTTAAGCCGACATTTGATGTAGACGTGAAATTTATGTCACGCGATGGTTGTGTATTAAGTGGTGTTCAACACGCGCCAAGCAAGCGTGACGCCTACGGTGTTGTAGGCGTGAAATTTATTTCGCGCGATGGTTGTGTATTAAGTGGTGTTCAACACGCGCCAAGCAAGCGTGACGCCTACGGTGTTGTAGGCGTGAAATTTATTTCGCGCGATGGTTGAGTATTGCGTGATGTTCAATACGCGCCAAGCAAGCGTGACGCCTATGTTTGATGTAGGCGTGAAATTTATTTCGCGCGGTGGTTGCGTGTTGTGTGGTGTTTAAAACGCGCCAAGCAAGCGTGACGCCTACGGTTGATGTAGGCGTGAAATTTATTTCGCGCGATGGTCGAGTATTGTTTGATGTTCAATACGCGCCAAGCAAGCGTGACGCCTACGGTTTGATGTAGGCGTGAAATTTATTTCGCGCGGTGGTTGCGTTTTGTGTGGTGTTTAAAACGCGCCAAGCAAGCGTGACGCCTACGGTTTGATGTAGGCGTGAAATTTATTTCGCGCGATGGTTGTGTATTGTGAGGTTCAAACATTTTTGGTGTAAATTGGCTAGGTGTGTTTTTAAGTTCTAAGATCAGGTTTTACCTTCAGGATTGATAGGTTTATGTTTTCGTCAAGGAAGAGGCTTAAAGGGCGTACCTCACATTCAAATTGCTATTATTCAGTAACTCTTTGTTGTGAGAATCGAGTACCCATATTTGCCAACTACCTATATGCAGTTGATGCTGCCAAAGCAATTTACTATTTAGAAGATAAAGTAGAGACAATCTGCTTTGTCCTCATGCCTGACCATTTACATTGGATATTTCAACTTCGCTCTCAGCAAAACTTATCAGCAGTAATTAAGCTGTATAAAAGCATGGTGACCATGTCTATTCGTAAGAGGAAGGGGCGTAAAGTCGTAGTCTGGCAAAGTAATTTTTATGATCATCAAATCAGAGATGAAAACGACCTAATACATCAAGCTCGATATGTAGTCGCAAACCCTCTACGCGCAAGATTAGTTAAACACGTTGGCGATTACCCGTTTTGGAATTGTATTTGGTTGTAGGCGTGAAATTTATTTCGCGCGGTGTTTTTGTATTGTGTGATGTTTAAGATGCGCCAAGCAAGCGTGACGCCTACGTTTGATGTAGGCGTGAAATTTATTTCGCGCGATGTTTTTGTATTGTGTGATGTTCAAGTCGCGCTAAGCAAGCGTGACGCCTACGGTTTGATGTAGGCGTGAAATTTATTTCGCGCGAAGAAATCAAAGCATAATCGCATCTTTTAGATACTGGAATAATTCTTTGTAATTCTTTGCTGGTTTTTCTGCTTTTACTTCTTTTGCGGCGCTGCGCACTAATTGGCGCATTTTTTGACGCTCAAGAGAAGGGTATTGATCAATTGTTGAATTGATCAGGTCGTCACCTTGTTTAATTAAATCATCACGCAGGGTTTCGATTTTGTTCATCAAAACATCGGCTTGATTGTTTTTATTAAGCATGATGTCGATCATCGCTTGGATTTCATCAACGTTTTCTGTGGTACGTAATACTTTTGCGATGTAGTTTAAGTTACGACGGTAAGCATCGCTCTTATCACTTACTTTATCAGAAACAACAAGGGCTTCTTTTAAATCGTGATTAAGCGGTAAACGATCGCGTTGCTTTTTCGGCATTTTTGCAATTTCAGCACCCAGACCATGATATTGCATGGCTTCACGTTTTAATTCGCTTTTTGATACGTAAATAATTTCTTCTTCGATAAGTGGCTTTTTCTTCTTCGCCATAAGGATGCTCATTCAGTAAACTTAACTATTCGCTATTATACGCCATTTAGTTAATGATTAATATTAGCTGATGCAGGTCTCGCAGTGTGTTAGCATTCGTTACACTATAAAAAATATCAGAACCTAGGACACACAAGATGAAAGATCCTATTTATCAACACATTTCTGAAGTGAAAGACGCAGTAAGCGAAGTGCTAGAGCATGCAAAAAAATTGGGTGCAACAGCAGCCGAAGCGGCGATGTCGAGCACGTCAGGTTTGTCTGTCAGTACGCGCATGGGCGAAGTTGAAACAATAGAGTTTAACCAAGACGGTGGCTTAGGTATCAGTGTTTATGTGGGTAATAACAAAGGGTCTGCTTCAACGGCTGACTTAAACCCAAAAACATTACGTACAGTGGTCGAAAAAGCCATTGATATTGCAAAGTTCACCTCTGACGACCCATTTAATGGTATCGCTGATAAAGAGTTACTTGAATTTGCGCCGCAAGATTTAGATTTATACCACCCGTGGGAAGTTAGCCCAGAGCAAGGTGTTGAGTTTTGTCATCAAGCAGAGCAAGCGGCGTTGAACGCCGATGAGCGCATTGTAAACTCAGATGGTGCGAGTTTTTCTTCTCATCAAGGTTTACGTGTTTATGGTAACAGCCATGGCATGATTGCAGGTTACCCGCGTACGCGTCATAGCATTAGCACGATGGTGATTGGTAAAGATGGCGAGCAAATGCAGCGCGACTCGGCTTACACTATCGCGCGCCATAAAGATGATTTAAATGACGCTGCAAAAGTGGGCCTTGAAGCAGCAACTGAAACCTTGGCTAAACTGAATAGCCAAAAGCTCGGCACTATGAAAGTGCCTGTAATCTTTAGAGCTGATATTGCGAACTCATTATTCGGCCATTTAGTGTCGGCGATTGGTGGCGGTGCGCTTTATCGTAAATCAAGCTTCTTGCTTGATAGTTTAGGTACAAAAGTATTCAGCGATTGTGTGAATATCTCTGAGCGCCCGCATTTATTAAAAGGTTTAGCGTCTTCACCGTTTGATGCTGAAGGTTTAAAAACTGTAGACCGTGAAATTATTCAAGGTGGTGAACTGCAAACATACCTATTAGCAAGCTATGCGGCACGCAAACTGTCTATGGCACCAACGGGTCATGCTGGTGGTATTCATAACTGGCTAGTTGAACAAACCCATGCCGATTTAAAAGCGCTATTAAAAACCATGGGCACAGGCTTATTAGTAACTGAACTTATGGGCCAAGGTGTGAACACGGTAACGGGCGATTACTCACGTGGCGCAGCTGGCTTCTGGGTTGAGAATGGTGAAATCCAATACCCAGTCAGTGAAATCACAATTGCTGGTAACTTAAAAGATATGTTTAAGGCCGTTGTGGGCTTAGGTGGCGATATCGAGCGTCGTGGTGGTATTCAAACAGGCTCTGTATTGATTGAACAAATGCAGGTTGCTGGTAGCTGATTCATCAATAACTACTCAATTTTTGAAGCCTCACGTTTGTGGGGCTTTTTTATTTGAAAAAACGCTTTACCTAAACTTAACTTGAGGTTTTATCTTGGTGGCAGTTTAAAAATAAAAAGGAAAACTACCATGTATTTAGAGCACGTAAACCTTGTTGTAAGTAATGTTGATGCCATGCTGCACTTTTATAAAGCCGCATTCCCGCACTGGCGTGTGCGAAGCCAAGGTGACAGCAAATGGTCGGGCAAACCGCGTAAATGGCTGCACTTTGGTGATGATTACCAATATCTTGCATTAAGCGATAACGGTGAAGCTGAAAACCGTGATTTAGCCGGCCACCAAGTAGGCCTTGCTCATTTTGCCTATGTGACAAACGATATTAATGCAGTAGTTGAACGCCTGGTTTCGGCTGGTTATGAAGTTGATAAACACGGCCCAGAAAACCCTTACCGTAAAAATGTATATTTCATCGACCCTGCAGGTTTTGAAGTTGAGTTTGTAGAGTATTTTAGTGATATTCCAAGTGAAAGGAATAATGACTTGTGAGGGAGCTGTCAGCTTTCAGCTGTCAGTTTTGAGCCGAGCAGTGTTGTTTGTAGGTCAGACATAGGTTGATGGAATGGCGTTGCATATAAGACGCGCCAAGCAAGCGTGACGCCTACGACGTAAAATGTGATGTAGGAGGCGTTTTAACGCCGAACAGCTTTACTTTATTCACGGCTAAAGCCGTTCCCACGTTTGATGTAGGCGTGAAATTTATTTCGCGCGCATTCTTGTAGGTCGTGCTTTAGCGCGTCATTGATGAAACGTATGTAATATCTTGTCGCCATAAATGACGACTTACATTGCATAACCGCACCTCGTAACTTTACTGCATCTTATTCATCTCTTTCCAACTGGCTTTTAGGCTGTTGGCGAAGCTGATGAACTTTTCTTTCATGGTACGTTTAACTGAAATCTCGACTGAGCCTAGCCATACATTACCTTCAATAGTGATGGTTGGGCCTTGGCCTTTGTTTAAGGCAACTGATTTATTCTCTACACTACCAATCACGCTAAATAATTTAGATACCACATTTACATGTTCTGGCACGTAGATTTCATCGTTACCTAAAATACAGTTCACGTAAATAGTGACATGCTGATGTTGGAAAATCGCTTCGCTAAAGTCGAGTTCAATTGAACCTAAGCAGTTTGTTAGGTGAATTTCTTTTGGTACTACCCATTGGCCGCTGCGCTCATTTGAGCCCAGAATACTGCGTAGCTGCAGGCTTTCGTTGTCGCTGCTGTGGCTGTAGTGAGGTTTAAATTGCGCATGCTTATGCGACTTGTAGTCAATATCCGCTTTCAGATCTAAATCAGCAACCAGTTCAATCAGTACTTCGTTGCTGGTAGCTGCCATTGCTTGATCTAGGCGGCGTTCAAATGCTTCGGCTGAAATAACAGCATGACTGTAGTTATAAATGAGTTGATCAATGACTTCTTCTCTTACTTGATCGATTGGGCGATCTTCAAGTTTAACGGCCATGGTAGTTCCCTGTTGTGATTTTAAAGGTGATTCTTTAGTTATTAATTACAAAGCAAAGCTTAGGCCAGATTTTATTTCTATATAAATCATGAGGTTGTCTTTTTAGGCGAATAAGCAATTTCGTTAAATTAACCACAGATTAATAAAATCAGCAACTAAATGGTTATTTTTGCAACATCGTGAACTTCTTACCGAGCAGCTTGTAAATCTTTACCGAAATGAATATAAATCATCGCTGAATGAATTTTTAAATCACTGAAAATAAACAAGTAAATAGTTGGCATCATAGTCGCATTAGTAAAAGTGTCTTTAATCAAAAGGAGAAAGATTATGAACACTTTTAACAAATCTATGATTGCGGCTTTAGTAATTGGTGCAACTAGCATGTCAGCTCAGGCAAGCAGCTGGGAAAATGAAAGTAAAGATGCTTGGATTGATGGTAAGGCGGAAACTGTGCTTCTTATGAACACAAACCTTAACAACTTTGACATCAACACTGATGTAACGAATGGCAAGGTTGTACTTACAGGTAAAGTTGATAGCGAATTAGATAAAGAGCTTGCTGAAGAGTTGGTTCTTAGCCTAGACGGTGTTAGCTCTGTTGATAACAAATTAACGGTTGTTAAAAACATGAAAGCTAAGCACATGAAATCAGACAAAGCTGATTCTGCAGAAAGCGACTTAACCGATGCAAAAATCAGTACTGTAATCACCACACGTTATTTATTTAACTCAGAAGTAGGTGGTACAGATATCGATGTTGATACCGACAACGGTGTAGTAACACTAAAAGGTACTGTTGAGTCTGATGCAGAAAAGCAATTAGCGGTAAGCATTGCTGAAAACGCTGAAGATGTTCGCAAAGTAATCGATGAATTAACGATTGTTGCTGAATAATAGCAAGCCCTATATAGCCCAGCTTTGGCTGGGCTTATCTTTTTCAAGGAGTGAGTCATGGATTTAATACGTATTATTTTATCGGTTTTAATTCCACCTCTCGGCGTATTTTTACAGGTAGGTTTAGGTGCGCAGTTCTGGATTAATATTCTTTTAACTCTATTAGGGTATATTCCAGGTTTGATTCATGCTGTGTATATCATCGCTAAGCGATAATCACCGCATTAATCTACAAGGATGGGTAATGGAGCACAGCAAGGAAGGGCTGTAGGAGTAACGGACGATAAACCGCAAGGAGTTTACAGTATGGATAATGTAACTAAGCACAAAGGACAACAAGGAAGTAACAAGGCGTTATGGAGTAGCGCACAATGGCAACGCTTTATGGATAAGGTGAATGGAGATGACAGCAAGGATTAAGCTTAGGCTTGGAGCCCAAACGGATGAAGCTAGCGTAAGGAGGAGACTATATGGAACAAGTACAAACGCAATCAAAACAAGGATTGACCAATAATGGAGTTGCTTTATGGAACAAGCAACAGTGGCACGAATTTATGGAACACGCGAAAGCGGTTGCGCCACGATTAACAGGGAAGGCTGACGATAAAAACCCGATGTCATCTTCAGGTGACATCGGGTTTTTAACTACTTCAGCAATTTATCTTTATAACTTAAATTGATTTACTGTCTTATTTAGAGACTCTGCTAACTCATTCAAATCACGTGCTTCATCCGCCAATTCATGGGCATGATCCGCAGTGCTATTCACTAAGTGATTAATCGCTGCCAAGCTATTGTTAATATCTTCTGCAACCACAGTTTGCTGCTCTGTCGAAGTCGCAATTTGATGACTTTGATCTTGTACATTTGTCACAGATTGCGCGATATCTTGCAATGCTTGCAATACAATTTGTGTTTGCTCAACTGAGCCTTCAGCACGCTCTTGACCTTGCTGCATCATGGTTGATGCTTGTTGGGCAATTTGCTGTAAACGGCTGATCATATTGCGAATATCATCTGTTGACTCTTGCGTTCTGCTTGCTAGTGAACGAACCTCATCAGCAACAACTGCGAAACCTCGGCCTTGCTCACCAGCACGGGCTGCTTCTATCGCTGCGTTAAGTGCCAGTAAGTTAGTTTGCTCAGCGATTGAGTTGATAACATCAACCACCGCGCCGATATTGCCACTTTCTTGTTCAAGACCCGCAACGACTTTAGACGCTTCACCAATGTGACTTGCAAGAGCGGTCATGACTGACTGAGCTTGAGTTGAGCGCTTAGTGCCATCTGCGGTAATGGTTTGCACTTCTTCAGCGGCATTATTGGTGTGCTGGGCATTACGCGAGATTTCCATCACTGTAGACGCCATTTCGGTTACTGCCGCACTTACGCTATCAACTTGTTGCTTTTCTTGCTGAATTTCATCATTGGTTTTTTGCGATACGGTTTTCAATTGGGCAGCGGCTTGGCTTAATTGCTCAGCTTGTGCTGCAGTATTCAGCATCATTGCACGTAATTTATCGATGAAAGTATTCATGTGATGAGCAAGCTGTCCTACTTCATCCTGACTTTTTATCTCGATTTTTTGTGTTAGATCGCCATCACCTGATGCGATATCACGCATGATGTAAGTGAGTTTAGTCAGCGGCTTGGTGATCATTTGCGTGGCCCAGAAGATCATCGCAATAATAATCGCAAGAATGATGATCACGGATGTTGTGGTTGTCATCACCGCATCATTTACTGGCTCATCAATCATACTGGTCGGAATTAAAATACCCACATACCAATCAAGGTAAGGGCTTTCTAATTCAAGGCGATTGTATACAACGTAATATTGCTCGCCTTTGAATGTGACAAAGCTGCTACCCTCTTTTTGGCTTTTCATCGCGCGGTTTAATTCGCTAAAGCCCGAGGTGTCGTTAAATTGCTTTTCGAGAGCATCTAAGCCTTCTTTGCCATTAGGGCCTTCGTCTGTGATAGATAGTTTATGTCCAGTTCGTTTTGAAAAGTGCACTACTTTCTGGTTACTGTCGAGTAAAAAGCCAAAGCCTTGGCCATCAAATCGAATAGCTTCAACCATGTCGTTGATATTATTAAGCTGTAAATCAACACCACCAAAACCAATAAGCTTGTTTTGTTTATAAACAGGCTGTTGTACAACTGCAGAGGCGATACCTGTGGTTAAATCAACAGAAATAGGGCCAACATACAACTTATTAATTTTTAATGCATCTTGCCACCAACCACGTTTGTAAGCGTAATATGGTTGGCCATTATAAGTGGCTGTACGCTCGTTTTCTTTGAAGTACTCACCTGTGGTCGCAGAAGCAAAGAAGGCTGATAAAATGTTATCATCGTTACCACTAATACGAACAAAATCTTGATTAATGCTGCTGTAACCAGGCTGACTATCTAAGCTTTGATCGCGCTGAGTCCAGTTATCGAACCAGTTAACTAAATGCGGGTTTGTTACAAAGGTTTCGACAACTTTGCCGTATTTGGCAAAATAGGCCTGCATTGACAGTCGCTCACTTTGCAAATAGCTGTCGGCTTCGCGTTGAATTGCATGACGTGAAAGATCAGCAATATGGTTTACAAAAAAGCTAGACGCGATGATTAGTAGCACACTTATCGTCCCGCCAATGAGCAGAAGTATTTTTTTACGTAAAGAGAGGTTGTTTAACATAGTGCACGCGTTTTTATTATAGGTTAGAGTTATCTATCTAATCATATTTGCACCTAAATCGCTACACTGTTAAGCGAAGGTTAATAATAAATACTAAGGGGCAGTTGAGTAAATGAGTACTGAAAATAATAAACTGGTTGTTTTAGGTGCTGGCTGGCTTGGAAATGCACTTTGTGTTGAGGCAAATAAATTAGCATGGCAAGTACAGGGAACACATCGCGGTGGCGAGCACGAATATGACTTTCAGCGCCAGTTTATACTTGAAGGTGATATGCTCAAGCATGAGCTGTCGCTTGAAAATGCTTGGTGGGTCTGCGCTATTCCACCGCGTAGTCGTAGCTCAGAAAGTAACTATTTAGCGACTTTGCAAGCAGGGCTTGAACTTGCTAAGCAACTAAATTGTAAAGGCTTTATTTTATGTTCTTCGACAGGAGTTTATCCATCTAACAATGGTCAATATGACGAAACTACAGAAATTATTTGCCAATCAGCACGTCAACAGCAGCTATATGATGCTGAACAGTTAGTGCTAAGTGCTGGTGGTAAAGTATTGCGCTTGGCTGGTCTTGTAGGGCCTGGGCGCGATCCGGGTAGGTTTGTTGCCGGTAAAGAACTGACTAGCTCAAGTCAGCAAGTGGTAAACATGGTTCAGCAGCAAGATGTGATAGCGGCGATTTTTTCAGTACTTGAAAATTGGTCAAACGCGAGCAGTATTTATAATGTGGTTAATCCGGCACATCCTACAAAAGCAGATTACTACCAACAAAAATGTGCTGAGCAGGGCAACCAGCCACCGACTTTTACTAGTCATGATAAAGGCGAGCGCCTTATTGATGGCTCAGCGATTGAGTCACTGAGTTTTCGTTATCAAATGTCCATTTAGTTATTTTTTAAAAGTAAGGTGGCCGCCTAATCGGTATTTACTGCCTGGTGATACTAAACGGGCAAAGCTCACAATACCTTGTGATGACCAAGTTCGGCGGATCACTTGTAAGCATGGCTCTTCGTTATAAAGGTTCAGCCATTCGCACATTTCTTGGTTGGGCATAATCGCTTCGACTGTATGGCGTGCCTCGGTGAGCGGGGCGTTTTGCGATAAGTATTCATGAGGCGTTAGGCTATGGAAATCCTGCTGTAAGTAATCTTTAGCAAGAGCGGGGTTCACAAAGCGTTCTTCAACTTGCAGAGGTTGCTCGTTTTCATTGTGTACAATCACACTTCTGTAAACATGGCTGTCGACCTCGACACCCAAAGCAATCGCAATTGGTGCTATAGCGCTTATAGACTCCATTACTAAAATGGTACAGCTATAATGGTTACTTCGCGCTTTTACCTCATCAGCAATATTTTTAATTTCTAATAAAGATGATTGTGACTTAAAGCTAGCCACAAAAGTACCTAGGCCTTGGCTACGGGTTAATATACCTGCATCGGTTAATTCACTGAGTGCTCGTCTTGCAGTCATACGACTAACTTTAAACTGGTTGGTAAGCTCATTTTCAGAGGGCACTCGGTGATTTTCTTGCCAAGCTCCAGAACGAATATTTTCCAGAATGAACTCTTTTATTTGCGCAAATTTAGGAACTCTCATTATGCGTGTATATGTGGTGAGTAAACAGTATGTTTGAAGGTGACATAATTATCTTGTATATACAAGGTGAGTTGATAAACTTTAAGCAAATTTAAACTTAGTCTCGTAATGGGCCTATCGCAAGTATCAATGTAGGTGAAAAATGCACACAACCAATAATGATCAAGCTTTCTGGGATTTAGTGATCACAGATGCCAACATCGCCACAATGGACCCAGCCATCGAAGCACCTTATGGTGCTATTGAAAATGCAGCTATTGCTGTTAAAGATGGCAAAATTGCTTGGTTAGGTGAGCAAGCCGATTTACCAGAGTTTGATGCGCTAGCTACGCCAACATTGTCAGCAAAAGGGCAGTGGTTAACCCCCGGGTTAATTGATTGCCACACTCACTTAGTGTTCGCGGGTAGCCGTGCAGAAGAATTTGAGCAGCGTTTACAAGGTGTAAGCTATGAGCAAATAGCTGCAAACGGAGGCGGTATTGCAAGTACCGTACGTGCAACGCGAGAAGCCGATCACGAAGTTTTATTTGTCAGTGCAAAAGAGCGCTTAAATGCATTATACGCAGAAGGTGTGACGACGGTAGAGATTAAATCTGGCTACGGTCTTGATTGCGAAAACGAAATTAAACTTCTCGAAGTGGCACGTTTACTCGGTGAAAATCACCCTGTTGATGTTAAAACCACGTTTTTAGGTGCGCATGCATTACCACCTGAATATAAAGGCCGTAGCGATGAGTACATTGATCTGGTGTGCGGTGAAATGCTTGACCGTGTTGTTGAAGCTGATTTAGCTGATGCAGTTGATGCTTTTTGTGAAAACGTTGGCTTTAGTAATGAGCAAACTCGCCGTGTGTTTGAAGCGGCTAAAAAACACAACTTACCAGTCAAGTTGCACGCTGAGCAGTTATCTAATCAACATGGTGCAGAGCTTGTTGCTGAATTTAATGGCTTATCTGCGGATCATATTGAACACTTAGATGAAGCTGGTATTCAGGCAATGGCCAAAGCGGGTACTGCAGCAGTTTTATTACCAGGTGCATTTTACTTCTTACGTGAAACAAAGTATCCGCCAATTGAACTACTGCAGCAGTACCAAGTTCCAATTGCTATTTCAACTGACTTCAACCCGGGTACTTCGCCTTTATGTTCATTGCATTTGATGATGAACATGGCATGCACTATTTTTCGGATGACACCAGAACAAGCATTAGCAGGGGTAACACGAAACGCTGCAGGTGCTTTAGGACTTGATGATCGTGGTGTGTTAAAGGTAGGCGCACGTGCTGATATTGCCCATTGGCAAATAACCCACCCAGCACAATTAAGTTACCAATTTGGCGTAAATAAACTGTTAAATCTGTGGATTTTGGGTAGACTTAATTAGATAAGTCTTTTTTACGTAGTATTTTTACATGTCTTTGATTGCCAGCTTAGCAAGTAGTAGTGTGAGCCTTGCAAATTTAAGTAGCGATGTTGTGCCAGTGTTTTTAGCTGGTTGCGTTCTTATGGCAATGATTTGTGCCTTATGTGTTACTCAAAATTCTATTTTAAGGCTGAGCTTAGTCGTCAATGGCGTGCTTGGATTAGCAATTCTTAGTCTTGGCATGCCTTGGTTAGTGCTATTGTTAAGTGCAAGTGTTTGTTTTCATTTGTGGCAGGCATTTCGCACAACTAATTGGCTAGCAATCATTATTTCAGTTGTTGCTGCGATTGTATTAACAGTACTTTATTCAGCTCATTTATTGTTACATACTGCTCTTTACTGGCTTGTTTTTTCTGTCGTTATTTTGTGTATATCAGGCTTTTTTAACTATGAAGAACCTGAAGAAGAGCAAGTGGTCGTTGAGCCACTTCACACTGACGAGTTAGATGCGACACCTCTTACAGGCTTACCCGATCGCAACGCCTTAAAAAATAGCTTTATTGCTTGGACCGAGGAGAATGATGCCAACTGCGCGTTAGTGATGCTTCGCCTTGAAGGTTTTAACGATGTAAACCAACACATAGGTCGAGACTTTGGTGATTTGTTATTAGCGCAATCAGCAACCCGAATTAAACAGCAGCTCAATGTTGATAATGTTCTTAATATAGTGGGTAATTCAGGCAAAGCCGAAAAGTTGGCGCATTTAGGGGGCTTAAACTTTGCGTTTATTTGTTCATTAGAGGAACAAAAGCACCTTCATGAGCAACTAATTAGTCAAATTCGCCATGTTACTTTAAAGCCATTTAATGTTGCCAATTGCACCATTGAAGTTAAAGTTCGTGCCAGTTATGTAGTTTGTGATGAGCCTGAATACAGCTTTGAAAACTTCATTTCGTTTGCCAATCTAGCGCTTGATTCAAATCCAGACAAAGCGATTGTGCCTTATCATCCACAAATGATGATTGAGCAATTGGAGCAGCAAGCACGACTACGTGAGTTAGCACACCTTGATTTTGCAAGTGAACTAGAGTTGTATTTTCAGCCAGTTATTCGTAATAGCGATGAGCAAATCGAATTTTTAGAATTGCTGTTACGTTGGCAGCATCCTAAGCAAGGGATTCTTTCTGCGAATAAATTTATAGATGATATACGTGTTGCAGGCCTAAGCTATCCTGTTGCAGCTTTTGTTATTGAGCGTGCAGCAGAACTTGCTATGGCACTACGAATGGAAGGTATTGAATTACCTCTTAGTATAAATGTGTTTGGCCCTGAGATGCTGCACGAAGAATTTATTGAGTTTGTTGACCGTATCATGGCTGAGCATCGACTAGAGCCGGGTGATTTAATTATCGAGTGCCCGCTCGATTTATTTATGAGTTTAGATGATCAAGGTAAAGCGATGGTTGCAAGGCTCAATAGTATTGGTATCAAATTATGTATAGATGGTTTTGGTGACACACCTATTTGGCTAGCTAAGCTTCCGAATCTTAATGTTGAGTATATTAAAGTGGCGGCTTCACTTACCGCTGATTTTGCTCATCAAAGTCAAATTCGAAGCCTCGTTTCGGGCATGGTCGATATGCACAATCAAAATAATGCAAAAGTGATTTGTGAAGGAGTTGAAACTCTAGAGCAACTTAAGTTTGTAAAGTCGCTTAAAACCTATGCTGCACAGGGCTATTATTTTAATTACCCATTGAGTAGTGTTGGTATGATGTCATGGCTTAAACAATGGCGTTTGGAACATCAGTAAGCGTAAAGCTGTGCTCTCCCTCTGGTAGGCTTCACGATACAACACCGCTTTTATAACCCTAGTTTCTGTAGCCTTGTCACGTGGCTACGGTAAAGTTCAACTGGATCAACTTCACGAAAACTATGTAAACCAATAAATTGGTTAATCTCATCGAGATGATTCATTTTGTAATCATCTTTGATCACATGCCCTAAATGGCTACTACAGCGTGAAATGAGGCCGTCACTGTGACCTAAGATAAATAATGAGCCAAATAACATGGATAAGTCACTTAAATCTAAGATATTAGTGAGTGTTTCTGTGCCGCTCCAAGAAAAGTAGTATACGCCATTGCTTGCAAGCATATTACCTTGTTCGCACTCGTTTTTGGGCAAGCCTTCGGGGTACTTTTGATTAAATGTTGCTGCTCCTTGTGTGCTTAAACTATTTATTGCACCGAGTGTATTTTGCGGTAATTGACTATTGCCTGATAATAACGAAATAACACCACCGAATGCATCGAATACTAATCGAGTTGTATATTCTGCTTGAGAGCCGGGTGTTAGCTCTTTATTAATAAGATCAATAATGCCACTGCCATAATTTGCACCGCCTACACTGGTAACTGAGGCAATTAGATCAGGCCTGATAGATGCAACATAGCGTGCAGTTTGCGCACCTTGACTGTGACCAATCAAGTTTACTTTTTTAGCACTAGTCAGAGCTAAGATTGATTCTATTTGTGTGAGTAATTGCTCGCCTCGGACTTCTGAACTGTTGATAGCAGAAACGGCAGGTGTGAAGACTAAAGTACCATCTTTTTCCAGAATTGTAGCGATATTGTAGAAGTAATCGATTCCGAGCAGGTTATCGAATCCCATTAGCCCATGAACTAAAACAACTGGATATTGGGTAGTTGTTTTTTTGGCATTGCACCAAGGGCTCAACAAAAAAAGTAAGGTAACAAATAAAATTAACGGGATTTTTTTCATACCTTTTACTCTTCTACTTCAATATTTATCACCAACAAGCCTTAAAAAAGCCTGATTTTAGTGCGCTTTTAATTCACCTTACCTTAAATTTGGGTTCTCTGTAATGTTAAATTAAAGTAAGCAGGAAAAGATGGTTTTAGTGTTTCGTTATATGTTTATCAATTTGTGTTTTTTCTGCGGTTAAGCAATTTATTTTTAATCTGGTATTTGATAAAGTCCGCGCCGTCCTCATCCTGTAGGACATCCTGTTGATGATGCATCTGAAAGGATGCAACGTATTGATAGCTTCTCCCCAGTTTGCTATAACGACTCACTCCTTGTTGAGTGAGTCGCTTTTTCTTTTCTTATCATACAATTCATTGCACAAATACACGCAAGTGATACCATCAAAGTGATTCTTATTTACTTTCGAAGGAATGCGTTATGTTTAAATCTTTGGCAATAGCTGCCTTTTCATTATCGAGTATTTTAGTTGCCCCTTTAGCCAGCGCAAATTGGCAAGTTAATAATGAGCAAAGTAACGTAAGCTTTGTATCTATTAAAAAGAACTCTATTGCAGAAGCACATCATTTCAAAAACGTGTCGGGTACACTCAACGAACAAGGTCAATTTAAGTTGATGATCGACCTGACATCGGTTGAAACTCTGATCCCTATCCGCAATGAGCGCATGACAAAGTTGTTATTTGAAACAGCTAAATTTCCTAATGCTGTGTTAACTGCTGATTTAAGTAAAGCATTATCAACACTGAAACCAGGTCAACATGTGCTGAAAGGGTTAAAAGCTGAATTAGACTTTCATGGCAACAAGAAAGAGCTAACGATTGATGTTCTAGCTAATATGTCAGCAAAGGGCGATATTAGCGTGTCATCTTTTACGCCAGTTATTATTAATGCAAGTGACTTCAAAGTAACAGAAGGTATTAGTGAGTTACAAAAGCTTGCGGGCTTACCATCAATTGCAACAGCGGTTCCTGTAACATTTTCTTTGACGCTAGATAAAGAAAAATAATGCAATCACTTGCTGACTTACAAGCCGCTCTTCAGACGCCTAATAAACCTTTTGATCAATGGCAGCCACAAAACTGTGGGCAAGTGCCAATAACGATTGATGCGCAAGGGCGGTGGTTTTATGCCAGCAGTGAAATAAAACGCGAGGCAATGGTTAAACTCTTTGCCTCTGTGCTTTGCAAAGAGGCAGATAGTTATTTTTTAAAAACACCCGTCGAGAAAATGGCCATCACTGTGATTGATGTGCCTTTTATTATTGTTGATTGGCGTTTTGAAGAGACAGAGCAAGGCCTTGCTCTATGTTGTGTCGATAATTTACAGCGCGCTTGGTTGGTATCAGCAAAGCAACCACTATTACTGAGAGAGTTTGAAGGTGTCAGTGTGCCTTATCTTCAATTAGCACATGGCTTGGCTGCGAGGGTATCGAGAAATGTTTATTATCAGTGGGCTGAAATAGCCTGCTCAGATGAGCAGGGCTATTATATAGAATCATTAGCCAAGCGTTATTACTTGGCCTAAGCACTTAGTCTTCTGGTTGTTCGTCAGACTCAGGTGCTTGCGCTTCAATAGGGCCTAAAAACCACTCATCGAGCTTTTTAGCAACTTCAGGTAAGCCGGTGCCTTTTAGTGAAGAAAAGGCGTGAACTGTAATATCACCATCTAAACTACTTAACTCACGACGAACTTGTAAAACTTGAGCTTTACGCGCGCCTTGTTTTAGCTTGTCAGCTTTAGTTAATAGTGCCAGCACTGGAATTTCGCTGCCCACCGCCCAGTCGATTAAGTCACGGTCTAAATCTTTTAACGGGTGGCGAATATCCATCAAAACAACGATACCTTTTAAGCTTTGACGTTTTTGTAAATATTCACCTAGCGACTTTTGCCATTTCTTTTTCATTTCGATAGGCACTTTCGCAAAACCATAGCCCGGCAAGTCAATAAGGCGCTTATCGGCATCAAGTTCAAAGGTATTGATCAGCTGAGTACGACCAGGTGTTTTAGAAGTACGCGCTAACTTTTGATCAGTTAACGTGTTTAAAGCACTTGATTTACCCGCATTAGAGCGACCAGCAAACGCGACTTCAATCCCCGTATCAGCAGGTAAGCGTGAGATATCAGGTGCGCTGGTAACAAAGGACGCAGTATTGTATTTGATACGAGATTTGAGCACAGGCTCTCCTAGTCTTTTATAAAAAATAACAAACAGTGGCTAATTTCCACTTAAGGCACGTATTTTATACTATTAAAGCAGCATTCAAAAGCGTATTTAAGCGTGCTAAATTGGCTTTAAATTAGGAAAATTACTAGGTGTAAACTTAATCTAAGTCAAATCCCTATAAATTATGAGCTTAATGTGGGCAGAAAACGTGCCAGAGAATTTATTATCGTGTAGAATGTAGAAATCACAACATCCATATTGTAGATGATACAGGGTCGGAAACAGAGAATTCACCATGAAAAAAATAGCACTATCTTTAACTATATTGCTTGGTACGTTGTCAGCAAGCAACGCAACAGCATTTGATGGCGATGTAAACGCAGGTAAAGAGAAATCGGCAACGTGTGCGGCTTGTCACGGCCCAGACGGTAATGCACCGGTTAATATCTACCCTAAAATTGCAGGCCAACACGCAGATTATATCTATAAACAATTACAAGAGTTTAAATTAGGTATGACATCTGGCGGCAAAGAAGGTCGTATGGATCCAGTAATGAGTGGTATGGCTATGCCGCTTAGCGATCAAGACATGAAAGACCTAGCAGCTTACTTCTCTTCTTTAAATATGTCTGAAGGTGCAACACCTAAAGATGTAGTAGAAGTAGGTCAGCAGCTTTATAAAGCCGGTGATGCAGAGCGTGGTATTCCAGCATGTGCTGCGTGTCACGGTCCTCGTGGTAACGGTACATCACTAGCTAAATTCCCGAAAATTTCGTTCCAACATCCAGAATACATCAAGTCACAACTTGAAAAATTCCGTGATGGTACGCGTAATAACGACTTAAACGGTATGATGCAAGACATCGCTAAAAAGCTAACAGACAAAGACATCGAAGTACTTTCAAAATACTTAGGTGGCTTACACTAAAGTATGATTGCGGAAAGAAATGCTCCGCAGTAGTATGTAAAGAGTTTGAAAAAGCAGCGCAAGCTGCTTTTTTTGTACCTAACGTATGTCGAAATTTCCCACTCCCTTGTGAGACATTGACCATATCTAGCTGTAAGCCAAGTCTTATTTTTATTTCACTATTTTTGCTAAGTCTTTGTTATTAATTAAAATGACAATGTTGCAATAAGTCATCTGTAAGAAAAATTATATAAATTAGTTGTAACAATTTTATTAATAAGTAAATTAACCACTGTCGCTGAGACAGCAAAAACAACATGGACAATGTAATAAGGAAAGTAACTGCGGCAAATCTTTAGGGGTTGACACTAGTTAGGTGTCCTAAAGGAAATAACAAAAAAGTGTCAGGATTGACCGAGAATAATAAAAGCTCATGGAAGTTTAATAATAAAAACAAAATGGAATGCTACACGGAAGGTTAAAACAATAACAAAATGGATAAACAATAATAATAAAAATAATAAAGACTAAAAAGTCGAAGGGAGAAGTGTCCAGATAATTGGCGCTCAGATTAGTAGGCGGTAGAGATGTTTTCTCTACCGCCTTTTTATTTGTCCTGTTACAATAGCCACCGTTTGTACTAAAAGTATGAAAAGTGCGCAGTTCGTCAAGTTGACCAACCACATCCGCACATCGAATTCTTCTGGTTATGCCAGCATTACAATGCCACAAAGGCGTTGTGCACAACCTCTTAAGTGAGATGATCAAGATATGAGTAGAAAGAAAAAGTCGCGTAAAATTCCATCGAATGGTCCTGTACGTCTAAGCAAAGAAAAGCTTAGAGAGATGCGCGCGTTAAAAGAGCAGCGAGTTAAAAAGACCAAAGGTGCTAAACCTGGGTCTCGAAATGCACCTGATGCACACAGTGCAGAAAACACTGCAGCGAACAATCAACCGAAAGATAAGCGTGTTGGTAGTAAAAAGCCAGTTTCTTTAGTTGCGCCTAAGGCTGAGCCGAAAGTTGAAATGAAACGCAACTTAAAGCCTATGGTTGAGCTTAAGAAAGTGGCTGAGCCTGAATTAACGCCAGAGCAAGAGTTAGAAGCGCTAGAGAATGACGAGCGTCTACTTAAGCTGGTTGAGCGTCATGAGCGCGGTGAGTTATTAACAGGTAAAGACGCTAAGTACTTCAATAGCCGTATTGCTCGCCACCAAGCACTTTGCGAGTTATTAGGCATTGAAGATGAAGACGAGTACGAAGATGACTTTGAAGATGATTCGTACGATGAAGGTGAATCTGACTTCGATAAGTACTTATCTGATGATTTAGCCAACGAATGGTTTGATGACGAAGATGAGGATAAGCGATGAGCACAACCTTGATTATTGCCATCGTAATTGGTGCGGCAATTATCGCAGGGCTTGCGTTTTATGCAGGACAACTTCTGTATAAACTAAAAGAGCAAAATAAGCTTATTGCCAAGAAGCAAGCTGAGCAGGAGCAAAAGCTAGCGGCATCAAAAGCAAAGCGTAATGCAAAGTTAGCCGATAGCATTCATTTAATTGCCCGTGCAATGAATGAAGAGCAATGTGAGTTCTCAGAAGGCTGCTTACGTATTTGGGTGCTGATCTCTCAATATAGCTTTGCTGAAGAGTTTGAGCTAAGTGAGCGCTACCCAGGCATATTTAAAATGTACGAAGTCGTAAAAGATATGCCAACGCACGATGCCCGTAAGAAATACTCTAAAAAAGAGATTTTTAAAATGGACACTGCTCGCTGGCGTGCTGAAGAGCAGCATAGCGATGAAATTAAAGCAGATTGCGCACGTATAATTGAAGAGTTTAAAGCCGCTCCAGGCAGCGAAAACGTAGTATTCAATTAAGTTGACGTATCGTTGAATTAAACAAAATAAAAAGCAGAGCCTAGGCTCTGCTTTTTGTTGGGCTAGATAACTCGTGAGAAACGAGTTTGCTTGATTTGTTGTTGTAGGTGCGCATCAAAGCACATACAAATAATACGAATAAATAAATTACCGCGAGCTGTTACTGTGATCTTATCTTGGCTAACAGACACCAAGCCATCAGCTAGTAATGGGTCGAGTGCCTGTAGTGCCTCGCAGAAGTAGCTGGCAAAGTTAATATTAAACTGTTTTTCGATTGCTGGAATATCCAGCTCAAACTGGCAGATCAATTGTTTGATCACTGCGGCACGTAACGTATCGTCATCAGTTAAAGCAACACCTTTACAGATTGCACTGCCATAGCCTTCTTGCACGGCTTTGTAATAGTGCTTTAACTCTTTTTCGTTTTGTAAAATGGCATTGCCTATTTGCGAAATAGATGACACACCCAAACCTAATAAGTCACATTGGCCATGCGTTGTGTAACCTTGGAAATTACGGTGTAATTGACCTGCGTTTTGTGCAATTGCTAGTTCATTGTCTTTACGGGCAAAGTGGTCCATACCAATAAACTGATAACCCGCCGCTAACATCTGCTCAAGGGTATTTTTGAACATAGTGAGCTTGTCGCCAGCAGATGGTAAGTCAGCGTCTTTAATTTTACGCTGAGCAGCGAATCTATCTGGTAAGTGGGCATAGTTAAATACCGACACGCGATCAGGGTTTAACTCTATCAGCTGCGCAATCGTCTCTTTAAAACTCTCTGGTGTTTGCAGTGGCAAACCGTAAATCATATCTGCATTAATAGACTTAAAGCCAAGTTCACGAGCCTCACTTATTAAACCTTTTACAGATTGCACGCTTTGTGGGCGATTAACTGCCAGCTGCACATCATCATTGAAATCCTGAATACCAAACGAGACACGATTGAAGCCAAGCTGACGTAGGTGAACTAGCATGCCATCAGCTAAAGAACGAGGGTCAATCTCAATACCGCGCTCGGCATCATCAGCAAAATTAAAATGCTGCTCAACCAATGCCATTAAACGGCTCATTTGCTCTGCCGATAAGAACGTTGGCGTACCACCCCCTAAATGCAGTTGCTCAACGTTATAATCGGCAAAAAGTGTTGCTTGCTCAGCAATTTCAAGCGCTAAGTTATCTAGGTATAAATCGGCTTTAGATTGATGACGAGTGATCACCTTATTACAACCACAGTAATAACAAAGCTGACTGCAAAAAGGGATATGGATATACAGCGATAAAGAACGGCTTTTCGATGCCGCAATCGCGTTAATCATATCTTGTTGCTTATAACCATCAGCTAAAGACAATGCTGTTGGGTAAGATGTATATCGTGGCCCAGAAATATTGTACTTGTTGATCAGAGATTGATCCCAGCTTGGTAAATTTATCACAGTCAGCACTCCGCAATTGATTGAGCGGCTATTTTAACGAGTTTAGCAAGTTAGCTATTTGATCTAGAACAATGTCGGAGAATAGAAACGAATCGGCAATGCTTTAAGGTCGTTGTAAAAACAAAGAGTTTACTATTTGAGCAGTTAATTTAGTGATTGTTAAAATAAAGGGTTTTGCTAGTGACAAGGTTGCAAAAACTTTTTATACTGCATCCCGCTTTAGTCAGTTAAACCTGTTAAACGCATCAAAAAATTTAGCTTTCGCTAATACAATGGCCCCTTAGCTCAGTTGGTTAGAGCACACGACTCATAATCGTTAGGTCCCCAGTTCAAGTCTGGGAGGGGCCACCATTTTCTTGCTGTAAAAAACCAAAAACCAAAAATCAAAGCTTAAATCTATCTCAAGCAGCTGCGTTCCACTATTGTTCCACCTCTTTTTTATCTTTAAAGTTCAACGAAATAAAATTATTTTTTAATTTTTTAAAAATATTTTGTCAGGTTTTCTGTGTTTGTCTCGTCTATAGCTGCAAATGACACGAAGTTGTTCCTATTAGGTGGTAGCGATAGGCAGTGTCTTATGTATCTATTTTTACGAAAAGGACAAACTTATGACGACTACAACATCAACTGTGAATACGCTAAAACTTGATTCAACAAATGCACCATTTAGTGATGCTGCTGTTTGGTTAAAAGAAGGGTGGGGGTTATTTAAAAAAGCACCGTTTAAACTTTTTTTACTTATGACGCTGTTCGCTATTGTGCCAGGCTTAGTGCAGCTATTACCTGCACCTACAGGTTTAACTGTATCAAAATGGTTAGCGCCTATGTTAATGGCGACGGTGTGGCCATTGTTGTTTAACCTGAATAATCAGCAAGGCTTTTCATTTAAGCACAATGCAACATGGATGAAGTGGGGGCGAGTTGCCGTGTGGTCAGTTGTTGGTATTTTACTGGCGCTGGTGCAATTTGCTGTTGGGAGTACTTTGATTGGTAGTGAGCAGTTATCGGCTTTATTGTCAGGTCAGTTTGTTGATGTTGAGCGCTGGCGCGTAGGGGTCATGTTTGTATCAATTGTTCCTGTAAATATGTTGCTTATGTTTGTGGTACCTCTGTTACTTTTAAACAATGCTTCGCTTAGTGCAGCTGTTAAAGAAGGCATTACAACGGCACTAAAGGTGATTAAACCATTAAGCATGCTTTGTTTGATTAATATGCTCGTTACCTTTGCTGCCCCTTATAGTCTTTTACCTATGTTGTTGGTAGGGCCGGTATTAGCATGTACCTACTTTTGTGCCTATAATCGTTTGTTCAAATAATAATAAAAACATGGAAGTACAGTGAAAGCTGATGTTCAAATAAACACATTGCTGAATGAATACGCGCCGCTGTTGGCGCGTGTTGCTGCAACCTACGAGATCAATCAAGCGCTACAAGATGAGCTAATTCAAGAGATGTCGCTGGCTGTTTGGCGCGCTTTTGAAAGTAATGACTCATCACCCGATGTTGCCTTTCGGGGCGATGCCAGCATAAAAACCTATATTGCCCGAATAGCTCACAATAAAGCGGTTGATCATGTGATAAAAGAGCAAAACCGCAAAGAGGTGGCAAGCTCTGAAAGTATTGATTACACCCAAGCCTTAAGTGCGCATAAGTCACCAGACGACAGTTTAGATTTAATGGCTGCCCTTCGTAAATTAACGCTGAAATATCGGCAGGTGCTTGCTTTACAGCTTGAAGGGTTTAATCAAAGTGAGATAGCTCAAACGCTGGGACTGTCTGAAGATGCTGTTGCTAAACGTGCCAGTAGAGCAAGACAGCAAATTGCGAGCCTAATGGAGTAAATAAAGTGGATAAATTCGAAGCAGATGATCAATTAGCTAAGTGGCAGCAGGCATTCGTGCAGGCAACGCCGAAAGTGGATAGTGCAGCGTTAATAGCACAAACGCAAAAGTCGCGAACTAAGTTAAAGCTAAAAGGGTTAATCGACTCATTTTTAGGTGTTGTGGTAACCGTATTTTGTATTTACGCCATGTTGTTTGAAGCAAAAAATACCTATGAAACCATTATGTTTGCGCTATTAGTGCCTATTCCTCTAGGTTTTGGAATTTGGTCATACCGTTTAAGGCGAAAGCTGTGGCGAGCAGAAACACTAGACGTTAATGCAATGCTTAATTTTAAAGAGAATCAGCTGAAGCACCAAGTTCATTACTGGCATGTGAGTTTTATTGGCTGCGTTGTGCTTTGGTGCGCTTTGTTAATCGCTGCCTTGTTTAATATGGTTATGTTTAAAACATACAGCCTATGGCTTATCCAGCTTGGTATTAATGGTATTATCGTGCTGGCTGTTTATATACGCTATAAAAAATTAAAAACACAGCTAGCTGTAGCACTTGAGAGCATTCAAGCAATGCGCTGATGTGCGGCTCTCACTTTTGCTGCGAATTGATTTAACCAGCCAGTAGCTAAACTTGGTTTGTAAACCAGCTCGAGGCGCTCTTGGCAAGTGTAGTTACAGTCTAATACATCGATGACTTTGAGGGCTGGATCGTTTGCAATAAAATCAGGGACGTATGCTAATGCAATCCCTTGTTTGACGAGTGACAGCAAGGTGCTGAAATCGTTGCAGCGATAACTTATGGTTCTAGGTACTTTGTCATCTCGCCAACCATCTGAGCCGACACCCCTAGTTACGCCACAAAAGGGTGAAATACTCGGACAAGCAAAACTAAATTGAAAAAGCTCTCTGTTGGTGAGTGAACCCTTACTAAACTGTTCGAATAATGGATGCGAGTGCGCAGCTACAACTTTGAAAGTAGTTGTGCCTAAATATATACGTTCAAAGTCACTTTGCAGTGTGCTTTCATTTAATGCCACTTCGGTAACTAAAGCTAAATGGGCATGGCCGCTGGCAACCTGTTCAATGGCTTGACCTTCCCAACTTGTATCAATATTAAATTGAAAACCTTGCTCATTAAATTGCGATAATAAAAAAGGCAGGTAATGCTGTAGCAGCAAAGAGGGGCCGGATAAGTTAACAACCGTATTTTTCGTGCTTCCATTAAACTCGCTGATAGCTTGATCAGCCTCATGAACCAAATTAAGCGCATAATGGCGAAATTTTTCACCTTGCTGATTTAGTTTTATATTTCGACCAATTCGCTTAAATAGTTGTGTATTTAGCTTAATTTCGAGCCGTTTTATGACCTTCGAAAGCGCACCAGGTGTGACATTTAATGTTGCAGATGCTTGCTGTAAGTTATTGTGCTTTGCGATGACCAAAAACTTTCGTAAATCTTCTGTATCCAAGTTTGCCTCTAATTCCAATATGGAAACGTATAGATAGTTTTAATAGCTTAATGGTTAATTGTTTAAGTGCAATAATTTCGTTATTAAATTTCATTAAATGAGAGAGCGATGACGTCTTACAATCTTAAGCAGTGGTTTTATGTTAAGCGCCCTGATGGACGTGTCAGTGAGCAGCATTATGCATTGCGAGAATCTGTAATTTCGCCGACATTGGCTAAAAACGAAGTGCTGCTAGAGGCAAAGTACATTTCTGTCGATCCATATATGCGTATTCAACAGGCTGCTAAGCCGAATTGGGAGCAACCTCATGCATTAAATACAGTGCAAGGGGCTGCGGTTGTTGCTCAGGTTTTAAAGTCAAACAGCGAGCGATTTAAGCAAGGTGATTGGGTAAGCGCTTATTCAGGTTGGCAAACTCATGCAGTTGTCCATGCCAATGAAATACAAGCCTTAAACCCTAATGATGCCGATGTAAGAACGGCACTAGGTGTTTTAGGTATGCCTGGGCGAACAGCTTGGTTTGGTTTAATGGAAGCAGGTAAACCAAAAGCCGGCGAGACGGTTGTCGTTTCAGGTGCTGCTGGAGCCGTGGGTTCGTTAGTTACTCAGTTTGCTATAAAAAATGGTTGTCGTGTTATTGCCTTAGCTGGATCTGAAGAAAAATGTACTTGGTTAGAAAAGCTCGGGGTCGCTTATGCGCTTAACTATAAGCAATTTGACTCAGCCCAACAGTTGCACGAAAGGTTGATGGAGCTTGGTGGTGTTGATGTTTATTTTGATAATGTTGGCGGGATGAACACTGATGCGGTGTTGAGCAGCTTAAACTTGCGTGCTCGTGTAGTGATTTGCGGGCAAATCTCGCAGTACGATGGCTCGCTTGACAACCCCGAACTAGGCCCTCGCTTTCTTCATCAATTACTTTATAAACGAGCGACAATTCAAGGGATTTTAGCAAGAGACTTTACTCACCGTATGCCTGAAATGATTAATCATATTTTGCCGTGGTTAAAAGCAGGAGAGATCCAATTTAAAACAACCGAAATTAATGGCTTTGAAAATTTACCAAGCGCGCTTGAGGGATTGTTCGAAGGGAAGAATATCGGTAAAGCGATTGTTCGTGTTAAATAAAAGGTATTAAAAAATGAAAGCAAATTTCGCTGTTCTGTTGTTACTTTGCTGTTTAATTGTCAGTTTTAAAAGCATAGCAAAAGAGGTTAAGCATTTTCATGCGCATAGCCGAGTTGGTATGCATGGCATGGTGTTGTTCACCGATGGCGTTGAGCTCTATGCCAGCCACCTTCCTTTGTACCACGCCCCGCATGATTACCAATTAATTTATCGTGTAGAAACTCGCTATGAGAAAGAACTAATTCGTTGGCTTACTGTGCAAGAAAGTGATTCAACTCCTCAGTATTTAAACTCTATGATCACTCTATTGCCTGCTAAGTTTGACTTGAATAAGTTAATTGCTGGGCAGACATTGAGTGTGCCCAGCCAATTATTCTTCGGTCATTTTGAACGAGGCGGTAAAAAATGGCTAAAGGATGAAAACTTTAAGTTTGTTTCTCTTGTATATAAACGAGCACTGTCATCGACTCAGCACGTGTCGCAACCGCGCTGGCAAAGAATAAATAAAGCGACAAATGAACAAGGAATACAAATATTGGTACATCAAATACAGGCCAGCCCGTCATTTGACGCCATTGCTTTAGTAAGAGGGTGTGAAGCTGAGCGTTTGCAGGTAGAAGTAAACGTGCCAACATTTACGCAATTATCAAGTGGCTTTAATGACTGTGAGTACAGCCAAATAGTTTATTTTGAAACGCAGGATTTTATAAAGTAGCCAGTAAAAAGGCACTTATTTGTAAGTGCCTTTTAATTCTTCTGACTATTTGTAACCGTTCGGGTTATTGCTTTGCCAGCGCCATGTATCTTGCATCATCTCATCGATGCCACGCTCTGCTTGCCAGCCAAGTTCTTTTAATGCTTTTTCTGGAGCTGCGTAGCAAGCTGCAATATCGCCCGCTCGACGCGGCGAAATTTGGTAAGGTACGGCTTGACCGCTGGCTTTCTCAAAAGCGGTAACCATCTGCAGTACTGAATAACCATTACCTGTGCCTAGGTTAAATACGTGCGCACCTGTATCACTTGCAATTCGGTTCAGTGCTTTTAAGTGACCTAATGCTAAATCGACAACGTGGATATAGTCACGAACACCTGTACCATCTACAGTATCGTAGTCATCCCCAAACACACCAAGCTTTTCTAGTTTACCCACAGCAACTTGCGAAATATAAGGTAATAAGTTGTTAGGAATACCATTAGGGTCTTCACCAATAAGGCCAGACTCATGTGCGCCTACAGGGTTAAAGTAACGTAAGATAACAAAGGCAAAGCGTTCATCGGATTTCGCGATATCTTGCAGCATCATCTCTACCATAAGCTTTGATGTGCCATACGGGTTAGTCGTGCCGCCAACTGGGAAGTCTTCGCGAATTGGTAAGCTTGCTGGGTCACCGTATACGGTTGCTGATGAGCTAAATACTAACTTAAACACGCCAGCATCACGCATAGCATCAACCAGAGTCAGTGTACCTTGTACGTTGTTTTGATAATACTCGATAGGTTTTACAACCGATTCACCAACCGCTTTTAAACCAGCGAAGTGAATAACACTATCAATCGTGTGTTCACTGAAGATTTTGTCTAAACAGGCTCTATCTAAAATATCACCTTGATAAAACGTGACGTCTTTGCCGGTGATTTGTTTTACGCGAGCCAATGACTCATTTGATGAATTGCTTAAATTATCAAGTACAACAACGTCTGTGCCTTGTTGTAGTAACTCTAAAACGGTGTGAGAACCGATGTACCCGGCTCCGCCGGTGACTAAAATGGTCATAAAATATCCATGAACTATACCTGGTTGAATTAGCCTTATTTCATCACATTTCGCGTTAAATTACATGAATAAAATGTGATTAAACTTCTTTCATAGAAATATCAGTGTCTTGTTTTTGATTACATTTTGCACCATATTGGTTACATCCAAGCGTTGAGTTATTAAGCTATAGTTAATTGTCAGCTGCTAAATTTTAATCAAAAGCTATTCCTGTTAAGTGGAGATAAAGATGAAAATTGTAAAGAAAATGGCCTTAGTAATGGTTATTGCACTACCTGCTTTTGCTCACGCAGGGGAGGCTAAGGTTAAATGGCATGACTTTAACGATTACCGTGATGTGCGCCCCGGAAATAACTCACCAAAAGGTGCATTTCATAAAAACGTGGCAAAGAGCTTTGAGAAGCACTTTAACAAGCTTGCTGAACAGTTACCTGATGGCTACACCTTCAATGTGGAAGTAACAGAGCTTGACCTTGCTGGTGATGTGCGTTTTGGAACGATGAATGAACTGCGCATTATCAAGCCAATTTATTTCCCACGTATTGACCTTAATTATTCAATTACTGATAAAGACGGTAAAGTGATTAGTGAAGCAAAAGACGTAAAGCTTAAAGATATGGGCTTTATGGACCGCATGAAAACAGGGCGCGATGAAGCTTATTACTACGACAAACGTTTAATCAGCGATTGGTTTGAAGATGAGCTATTACCATCGTTAAATCTTGGCGAATAAATCACCTTGTTTGCAGCAGGTGTGAATTTATTCGCAAAGTAGACGTTTCAGTAAGAATAGCGCCTAATGCAAGTTAAGAAGACTCTCTGGCTTGCAGGTAGGCGTTTACTAAAGCTGTGATTATTTGGCCTGCATCGTTCATACCTGTTTCTAAACTAACCGGGTGTTGTGATGGTGCGCCTTCACATAAATGTAAGTAGCGGGCTGTTGCTTGGCTGGCAGCTAAATGCACAAAGTGTTCTGCATCACTCACATTAAAACCACAGTTGGTGTATGCGCTAACTGGCATTAACGAAATACTGTCTAAGTCTACTTCTACGCCAAGCGAGGCATTATCAAACTGAGCTAGTGCGTGTTGACATGCTGAAGATAAATCAACTTTACGACGTACTTGAATGTCTTGGTAACTATCAAACGTGAAGTTTGCGTTTGTCAGGGCATCCATAATCGCTTGGTTATTTTTAAATTCGTGTAAACCTATCACATGGTAATCAGCAAGGTGATTCTCGCTGTACGCATATCTAAAGCCATTGCCACTATGACGCCCTTCGCATTCTCTAAAATCAGCATGAGGGTCTAAGTTAATAGCATTTACTGGTTTACCATCTTGCTTACTAAGGGCACGCAAAATACCTAAGCAGTTGTTATGGCCGCCACCGATTACAATTGGTTCAAGACCAGCTGTAAAGATCATTGCAAGCACTTGCTCAACGCGGGTGTCTATATCAGCGCACAATTCACGTAGTTTGGCTAAGTCGGCGTCGTTTTTATTATCAAGGTCAGCAGCTTGTTGGTTTAAGTCATCAAGGGCCACTTCGCCGAGTAGCAACACACGCTCGTGGTTTAAAAACTGGTTATGCGATTGGTTTAAAAAGCGCTTTAAAAATGCTTGCCACGCTTGTCCTGAGCCACCATTACCTAAGTTGGCACGAGGGCCAATATCTTCACATACGCCAACTAAGACATAACGAATACCGAATTGTTTTGCATCGATGAGTGCTTGTGGGGCGTTAACTTGAGTGTCGAGAAGGGCAAGGGCTTGCCAAGCTTTGAGTTCGTTAGCGCGGCGGACACATAAGTGCTTTACCGCCGCTTCATCATAAATTTTAAGGTAGTTTGTCACCGAGATTAGTCTTCTATTATTTCTAACTCTAATTCTTCAGCAGATAATATAATACCGGTGCTATCAGCGTAAACAAAGTCGTCATCAAAGAAAGAAACGCCTGCGAAGTTAACGCCTATGCCGTCTTCACCTGCACCTTCACTATCGGCAGCAACAGGAATAGAGGCAATTGCTTGAATGCCTAAGTCTAGCTCTTCAAGTTCATCAACATGACGAATAGCACCGTAAACGATAATGCCTTGCCAGTTGTTTTCTAATGCGATTTCAGCCAGCTCAATATCAATTAGGGCACGTCGGGTTGAACCACCACCGTCAATCAATAACACGCTGTCGGTGCCATCGGTTGATAAAATTTCGCGGATCAGCTCGTTATTTTCAAAGCATTTAACGGTTTTTACTCGACCACTAAAGCTTGGGCGTCCACCAAAATTGATAAACATTGGTTCGAGCACATCAACCACATCTGCAAAGTGGTCGCATAAATCAGAAGTGCTGTAATCCATTTTTTCATCCTCTAAAGAGACTGTCTGTTTAGTACTCAGTATACCCTGATACAACTCAATAACAACGACTTAATAGCGGATTATTGGTTTAAATCAAAGGAATTTTGTCACCGCAACATTAGTGTCTCAAAAGCGTCACTTAATTGTTATTTTTAGCGCCTAAGCTGAGGTGAGTATAAAAATTAGACGCAAAGTATGACAAGGAGCTCACCATGGCAAACAACATACTTACAAAATTGGCAAAGGTGGACGAACAGCTGTTCTTAAGTGTGTTTAATGATGCTTCGCCAGTGTGGTTAAGGCGATCAGCCATTGGCTTTTCAAAAAGTGGTGATGGCGGTCTTTATGTTGCACTATTTTTGAGCTTTTGGTGGTTTACGGAGCAAGCGCATTTTCAACAACTTGCAATGAGTCTACTGGTAGGTTTTGTCATTGAGCGACCCATTTATTTTTTAGTTAAAAAGCGAATTGCTCGGGTAAGGCCTTGTGATTGCTTAGTACAAGGCGCTTATTTAGTGCCGAGTGATAGGTTTAGTTTGCCATCGGGGCATAGTGCGGGAGCATTTGTAGTGGCGACAATTTTAACTATGTATTTACCTGAATTTGCCGGTTTGTGGTTGGTTTGGGCATCAGGGGTCGCTGCATCTAGAGTGATTATTGGTGTGCATTACCCCGCTGATGTGGTTATTGGTGCAGTAATGGGATCTAGTTGTGCAGTATTAGCTGTGATGGTGGTGGAGTCTATATGAGAATTTTGTACGGTATTCAAGGGACAGGCAATGGGCACATAACGCGTGCGCGTGTGATGGCTAGCACGTTTAGGGCTTTAGGAGTCGATGTTGACTATGTGTTCTCTGGTCGAAAAGAGCAAGACTACTTTGATATGGATGATTTTGCTGATTACCGAGTTTTTCGAGGTTTGTCGTTTACCAGTAAATCGGGGCAGGTTGATAGCTTTAAAACATTGAAAAATGCACGTCCACTACAACTAATTAAAGATATAAAAGGCCTTGATTTACGTCATTATGATTTGGTATTTAATGACTTTGAGCCAATTACAGCATGGGCTGCTAAACAACAAAATATTCCGGTAATTGGCATGAGTCATCAAGCGGCATTTTTATCTGATAAAGTGCCGATGTTTGGCCGCGCTTTCTTTCGCCGTGCGCTGATCCGTAACTATGCGCCAGCCAGTGTTTATTTAGGCGTACATTGGCAACCTTATGCTGAAAATATTATCCCTCCATTTATTGCTACTCATCATCACGATAACCCAGTGATGGTTGAAAATAAGGTGTTGGTGTATCTGCCATTCGAAAATCTTAACAATGTGGTCGAGTACTTAAAAGATTTTCCTGAAAGAGAGTTTTATTGTTATCACCCGGATGCTAAGGATTGTTCAATTGGTAATATCCATCTGCGAGCACCATCACGCGTTGGGTTTCTAAATGATCTTGCTAATGCGGGTGGCGTGATTGGTAATGCTGGATTCGAACTTGCAAGTGAAGCATTACAACTTGGTAAAAAATTATTGTTAAAACCGCTAGGTAAACAATTTGAGCAAGGTATTAATGCACAGACTTTATTGTCGATGGGGGCAGCTCATGTGATGAGTTATTTAAACCCCAATGCGATGGATGATTGGCTGCAATCTCCACAGAATAAAAAACTCAACTTCCCAAGCGATCCAGCACCTTTGGTTGAGTGGATAAGAAAAAAGCAATGGGAAAAGGTGGATCAGCTCCATAAATACCTGTGGCAACAGGTTGATTTAGAACAAAAACTAATTGTTTAAACCTTCCTAATATTAGAAAATGTGCGACAAGTTTAATCACTTTTTATTAGCTGCTTTAGATAGTTTAGCTATACTCTTAAATGCATGTTTCTATAGGGCACTTTGAATGAATGTATTACAAAACTTAACTATAAAGCGTCGTTTGCAATTAAACGCGCTCGTTGTTGGTCTTGCAATGATTGTGATGCTGTGTGTAATTATCCTTGAGTCGCGCATGATGCTAAAACTCAATGAAACAATTCAAAATGCGGAGGAGCTTGATATTCATGAACTTGCAATGCGCAAGCATGAAAAAAACTTTTTGTTTTATAAAGATGTCGAAAGTCTTGAGCTTTTTGAAAAAGAGTATGCACAGCTTAAAGTTAAAATGGCACGTCTTGACGAGCTAGTTAATGACTTATCAATGGAGTCAGCAAAACTTGATGAATTTAGAAGCTTAGCGAAATTGTATTACGATGACTTTAATGAAGTTGTTGTGTTGCAAAAGAAAATTGGTTTGCATCCTAAAGATGCGTTGTATGGTGAGCTACGTGGAGCCGTGCATCAAGTTGAAACCTTACTCAGTGAACGTGAAAACTATCAGCTATTAACCTTGATGCTGCAGCTTCGTCGCGCAGAGAAAGACTTTATGCTGCGATTTGATTTGAAGTATCTGGCTAAATTTGATGATTTAGTCAGTAATTTTCAGTCTGAAATTAAAAATGCAGGATTTGAAACTGGCTATGAGAAGCAATTACTTAGTAACTTGGCTACTTACCAAGTTAAATTCAAAGCGCTTGTCGATGCACAGGTGACTCTAGGATTAGATCTAGACTCAGGTGCACTAGGTGAAATGAAGCGAAGTGTAGAAAAGAGCGATGCAATTGTTAATCAATTAACAACGGAAACTAAAGCTTTTGTTGAGTCTAGCGCCGAGCGAGCGCAACTCATTGCGTTGCTTGTTTTCATTGTCGCCAGCGTTTTGGTCATGCTGTTAGTCTATTTTACTAGTCGTTCAATCATTATGCCTATTGAGCGTGTATATCACACGATTAATGAAATACGTCGCAGTAATGATTTAAGTATGTCTATTGAGCAGTCAGGTAAAGATGAAATCACCACGATGACAGTTGACTTTAATAGCTTGATTAGTGACTTTAAAAAGCTAATTTACGAAGTCAATACCGCTCTAGGCACACTCAATGTGGCAACAGAGCATTTATCTGAAACGACAGCGGCAACTAGCTCTGGTATGCAAGAGCAACTTCATGAAGCTGATATGGTTGCTACTGCTGCAACAGAAATGCAGGCGACGATCCAAGATATCTCTCACAATACTGAAGCAGCAGCGAAAAAAGCAGAGTCGACTAACTTAAGTGCGCAGCAAGGTCGTTCTGAGGTTGAATCAACGGTAGTGCAAATTAATCACTTATCAGACTCACTCGGTAATGCGTCAAGTGTGGTGTCGCAATTAGAAAAAGACGCTGAAACGATTGGCTCTGTACTGGATGTTATTCGTGGCATTGCTGAGCAAACAAACTTACTGGCACTCAATGCGGCTATTGAAGCGGCGCGTGCTGGTGAACAAGGCCGTGGCTTTGCGGTAGTAGCAGATGAAGTTCGCTCACTTGCGCAGCGTACTCAAGATTCAACACAAGAGATCGAGAGCATCATTTCGACCTTACAAGGGCGTACGCAAGAAGTGGTGAGCATTATGCAGCAATGTCGTACGCAAGGTGGCGAAAGTGCAGCACAGGCAAGTAAAGCCGGTGAGTTACTTCGTTCTATCACCGAAGATGTACAAACCATTATGGATATGAGCACTCACATTGCCACAGCGATTGATGAGCAAAGCCAAGTGGCTTCTGAGGTGAATAAAAACGTGGTTCGTATTCGTGATATCGCCCAAGAGGCATCGGGTCACGCAGCGACTAATGCGCAAACTAGCGAAGAAGTATCAGAGCAAGCGCGTGTGCTTTATCAAGCAATCGATAAGTTTAAAGTTTAATAATTACTTGATACTTTATATATAGACAAAGGCGCGGTGACGGTGTTGTCATCGCGCTTTTTTGTTTTTAGGTGTGCTTTATCGAGGCATTTTGATAGGTATTAAGGCACAAACTTAATAGGCACGCTGTCTTTACTTGCTTCGTGCTCAGTGACCCTTGTTTGGTATTGTTGCCAAAGCTCATTATGGTTAGATTGTAGCTCACTTAAATAGTGCCAGCTGAATAAACCGCTATTATGATTATCGCTAAACACCAGTCGAATCGCATAATGACCAACCGGCTCAATCTTGTTAATTCCTACTTGTTGCTTACCAAGTACGATTTTCATTGGTTCATTGCCATGACCTTGTACTTCAGCAGAAGGTGAGTGAACACGCAAAAATTCAGCACTAAATTGAGCAATAGTCTGATCATCAAAATGAACATCTAATACTTTGCTAACGCTGTGATAATGCACTTTAGTGACTTCTTTCATGTCAGCCTCGAATCTACGATTTATAAACTAAAAAGCCTCCAACTGGAGGCTTTTAATTATAACGCTAATTTGTTGATTAAAGAATGAAGCGACTTAAGTCTTCATCTTCAACAAGTGCACCTAAATGCTGCTCAACGTAATTAGCATCAATTGTTAGTGTTGAACCTGCTTTTTCTGAAGCATCAAATGAAATTTCTTCCATTAGTTTTTCCATCACTGTGTGCAAGCGACGGGCACCGATGTTTTCGGTTTTCTCATTTACTTGCCAAGCCGCTTTCGCGATACGTTCAATGGCATCATCAGTAAACTCAACGTCAACTTGCTCTGTTTTTAACAGCTCACGTTGTTGCTCAGTTAATGAAGCATGAGGTTCAGTTAAGATACGTTTAAAGTCATCAGCACTTAGTGCTTCAAGCTCAACGCGAATTGGTAAACGACCTTGTAGCTCTGGGATCATGTCTGATGGTTTAGCCATTTGGAATGCACCAGATGCGATAAACAACATGTGGTCAGTTTTAACCATACCGTGCTTAGTGCTTACTGTTGAACCTTCGATCAATGGTAGTAAGTCGCGTTGTACACCTTCACGGCTAACATCTGGGCCAGATGCTTCACCACGTTTACAGATTTTATCGATCTCATCGATAAACACGATACCGTTTTGCTCTACTGCGAAGATAGCTTGCTCTTTTAACTCTTCAGGGTTAACAAGCTTTGCTGCTTCTTCTTCAACTAATAGCTTAAATGCTTCTTTGATTTTTAGCTTACGCTTGCTGCGCTTATCGCCACCCATGTTTTGGAACATGCTCTGAAGCTGGTTGGTCATTTCTTCCATACCAGGAGGAGCCATGATCTCAACATTAGGTTGAGCTTGAGCAACATCGATATCAATTTCTTTATCGTCTAACTGACCTTCACGTAATTTTTTACGGAAAGATTGACGAGTAGAAGAGTTCTCTTCTGTTTTTGACTCACCAAAGGTATCGCGTGCTGGTGGTAAAAGAGCATCTAAAATACGCTCTTCTGCCGCTTCTTCAGCGCGATGTTTGAATTTTTTGGTTTGCTGTTCACGCGTCATTTTAATTGAGATATCAACTAAATCGCGGATGATCGTTTCAACTTCTTTACCAACATAGCCCACTTCGGTGAACTTTGTTGCTTCAACTTTAATAAAAGGCGCATTAGCAAGTTTAGCTAGGCGGCGAGCAATTTCAGTTTTACCCACACCAGTAGGGCCAATCATTAAAATGTTTTTTGGTGTTACTTCACTACGTAAATCTTCGCTCAGTTGCATACGGCGCCAGCGATTACGTAGCGCGATTGAAACTGCTTTTTTAGCTTTAGCTTGGCCAATAATATGTTGATCAAGCTCGTGAACGATTTCTCTTGGCGTCATCTCAGACATGGCAGTTCCTATTACAATTCTTCAATAGTTTGGAAATTATTCGTGAATACGCAGATGTTGCCTGCAATCGTTAGGCTTTTCTCTACAATGTCACGTGCACTTAGGTCGGTGTTTTCTAGTAGCGCTGTGGCTGCTGATTGTGCGAAGTTACCACCACTGCCAATCGCAATTAGGTCGTTTTCTGGCTGCACAACATCACCGTTACCTGTGATAATTAATGAAGCAGTTTCGTCTGCGACTGCTAATAGTGCTTCGAGCTTTCTAAGTGCACGATCACTACGCCAATCTTTGGCCATTTCAACGGCAGCCTTGGTTAAGTTGCCTTGGTGCATTTCTAGTTTGCTTTCAAATCGTTCGAAAAGGGTGAAGGCATCAGCAGTACCGCCAGCGAAACCAGCGATTACTTTGCCGTTATAAAGACGTCGAACTTTGCGGGCGTTGCCCTTCATTACGGTGTTACCAAGTGAAACTTGGCCGTCGCCACCAATAACGACCTTGTCGTCGCGGCGTACACTTACAATAGTGGTCATGATTATTCCTCATCATCGAGCGGCAAGGCCGCTCGTAAAAAGCGATTGATGAGGTGTTTATATGGGTGAATGAACTAAAATCAAGTCCAAAGCCAAATTCCGCAGCCCATTATTTTGATGCGTTTAAGTTTATTCTTGTCACTTTCAGCTAAACGTTTGGTTTCGTATGGGCCTAAGCGCACTTTATACCAAATACCATTGCTGCCCTCAGTTTTCTTAACTTCGGCAACTAAGCCGGCAAAAGCGATTTTAGCTTTTAATGTTTGTGCTTGCTCTAATGTTCTAAAAGAGCCGCATTGCATGACATACGGGCCTTTTTGTTCAATCTCTTTTACTTCAACCTGAACTTCGTGCTCTTTAATCTCTTTGATAAATTCAGGTGTCTTAGGTGGTGGAATAACTACTTCTTCTTTTTTAGTAGGATTTGCTTGCTGCTCTACTAACTCAGGATCAGCATTATGTTTGATATACCATAGGCCGTAACCAAACCCGCCTACTAAGATAAGCGCAATTAAAACAAGAATAATAGGGAAAGGCTTTTTCGCCGGGGCTTGTTTTTTATTATTTCGATTTGCTGGTTTTTTATTTATGTAATCGTGCTGTGCCATGACTCTTAATTGGCCTTTAAATCATATCTATAGGATCGACATCTAAGCTCCAACGCACCTTTTGCGCTAATTTACTGGTACTTATATAGTCGACCATTTGCGCTAAATATTGGTGTAAGTGGGAGCGTTCCTGCGCCTGAATATGTAACTGAAAGCGATATTTACCTGCCACACGTTCTAGTGGTGCGGGTATCGGACCGAGCAATTGTATACCAGATACGTTCTGGACAGGAACCAAATCAGTTAAAAAATCCATCACTTGATTTATGTTATGTCCTTCGGCACGCACCATAGCCATATTTGTGATTGGTGGAAGTTGCGCGTCTTCTCGTTCTGTCAGTGCGTAACGGGCAAAATCTTGGTAACCATTATTAACTAAGTCTTGCAGTAGCGGGTGCTCAGGAAAGTGAGTTTGTAATAATACTTGCCCAGGTTCACCACTGCGACCTGCACGGCCTGCCACTTGCGTAACAAGTTGCGCTAAATGTTCAGTGGCGCGAAAGTCACACGAATATAATCCACTGTCGACATCTAGGATTAAAACAAGGCTAACATCGGCAAAGTGGTGGCCTTTTGCCAACATTTGCGTGCCAACTAAGATGCGCGCACCGCCTTGGTTAATATCATCAAGGGCTTTTTCTAAGCTGCCTTTACGACGAGTTGAATCTCGGTCGATACGACTAATCGGAATGTCAGGGAAGGTTTGTGTTAAAAACTCTTCGATTTGTTCAGTGCCTTTGCCATTTGGAAAAATCTGCGTACTGCCACAATCAGGGCATTGATGAGGCACTTGGTGTTGTTCACCACAGTGGTGACAAATCATCTGGCCAATGGCTTTATGAAAGGTTGCACTGGTGCTGCAACGTGAGCACTCACTTAGCCAACCGCACTCATGGCATATGAGGGTAGGCGAAAAACCACGACGGTTTAAAAACACCATCACTTGCTTACCACGTTCTAAATGCTGGCGCATATAGGCAAGGCTGGCATGGGCAATCCCTGCTTGCTCAGGCTGACCTTTCATGTCCATTAATTGGAACTGGTTATCAGTACTGGTTTGGGCCCGTTCAGTGAGGCTCAACAGCTGATATTTGTTATTAATTGCTTTATGTAAGGTCTCAAGTGCTGGTGTGGCACTACCTAAAACCAGAGGAATATTATGCTGGTATGCCCTATAAGCGGCTAGGTCTCTAGCATGATAGCGAAGTGTATCTTGTTGCTTAAACGAACTGTCGTGCTCTTCATCAACTATGATCATGCCAAGAGATAAAAAGGGCAAGAAAATACTCGAACGTGTGCCGATCACTATAGCGCAGCTGCCTTTTTCACAAAAACGCCAGGTCTGTAAGCGTTCGTTATCTGTTAGGGCTGAGTGCCATAGCATAATTGGTGTATCAGGAAAGCGACGACGAAAACGGTTGACTGTTTGTGGTGTTAAGCCAATTTCAGGCACTAATACTAAGGCTTGCTGACCTTTTTTCAGTACTTCTTCTAGGCATTGCAAATACACTTCGGTTTTACCACTGCCGGTAACCCCTTCAAGCAAAAAGCTGGTAAAGCCACGAGCTTGGTTAATGCTGGTGCAGGCAACAGCTTGCTCTTTATTAAGCACCGGCTTGCTACCAACAGTCGGCGCGCGTTGCTGCCATTGGTTATCATGTTCAATAAACTGAGTGATCAGTTCTTTATCGAGCAGACTGTCGATGGTTTTTTTGGTAAATCCGAGCGCTTTTAATTCTGTGACCGATGACTTGCCCGACTCGGCTAGCTGTTTTAATAAACTTAACTGAGTTTTTGCTTTTAATGACGGCAGTTTTGCCCCTTTATCAGTTAATTCAACCATATTAATGCTGGTTTTATCTGGGCATTCGCCTTGCCTTAAAGCCGCCGGAAGTGCTGTATGAATGGTTTCTCCCAATGGGTAACAGTAGTAGCGTGCTGTGAATTTAAGTAACGCTAAATGTTGCTCAGATAACACTGGCGTGTCGTCTATAACATCAATAATCGGCTTGATTTTGTCAGCGGGAACATCGGTTGATGTTTTAAGAGCCAGTACCACGGCAACCTTTTTTTGACTACCAAATGGCACGCGAACTCGCATACCTGGCTTTAACTCAGGGCTATGCAGCAGCTGTTCAACTTTATAATCGAAGGTACGCTGTAAAGGGACTTTTATGGCAACTTCTACAAAGTGCATAACAACTCAACTGAAACAAAGATAGAAAGATAATGTACTAAAATTGCAGTTAAAAACCTACCAACAAATACTGAACAACAGACCACTTGGTTATTTTTTTAGCGAAAGATGTATTTAAAGCTTGTCGTAAGGCTTCTTGAGCTATAAAATACGCGGCCTATTAATTGTATTAACTGCGTATGGTGCCAGACTTCGGGTTTGGAGAGCGATACGGCCTTAACTAGAGGTTCCCTATGAAAGAAGGTATTCACCCTAAGTACGAAGCTATCACTGCAACTTGTTCATGTGGTAACAAATTCGAAACTAGCTCAACTCTTTGTAAAGACATCCACTTAGACGTATGTTCTGAGTGTCACCCGTTTTACACTGGTAAGCAAAAGATTTTAGACACTGGCGGCCGTGTTGATCGTTTCAACAAGCGCTTCGGTGCACTTAGCAGCAAGAAGTAATCTCTGCTGTTTAGTTAAAAAAAGCACCTTAGGGTGCTTTTTTTATGCCTAAAATTCACAAAACTCATTATTAACGCTGCCACTTACTTATCATCTTCACTTATGTATCTTGCATAACTATTTCTGGCTGTTATGCCCATTATGTCGCTATTTTTGCAGACAAAGTGCCACCCCTTGGCTATATTCTTTGTTGTATAAACTTTCATAAAAGTTATTAAAAATAATAAATTTAAATAACTTTGTTAGTAAATGCTGTGAACTTCGTTGAAATAGCTGTTTTGGGCTAATTTCGGCTAATTGCAGTGTACGTGCGTATAAAATACAACAACACGTGCTTAAAAGGTCATAAATAGATGAATTTTTATGTCTGATTAATCGCAACTATGCAAAGAAATTGTTGGGAAATCCTTTAAAATTAAGCGATATAGCATATAACAGGATAGACCTGATAATACTTGGAATTTTTATACATTACAGGTATCGTATTGATGCAAGCTCTCTCACTTTTTAACTTTTTGCAGGATACTATCGCGTTATGTCAGATTTTCGTGAACAAGCATTACATTACCACGCTCACCCCGTTCCAGGTAAAATTAGTGTTGAACTAACCAAGCCAGCCGAAACGGTTAACGATCTCGCTTTAGCTTATAGCCCAGGTGTGGCTGAACCAGTCCGTGAAATTGCTGCTGATCCAGCAAACGCCTATAAATACACAGGCAAAGGCAACATGGTTGCAGTTATTTCAAACGGTACCGCAATTTTAGGTTTAGGTAACTTAGGTCCGCTTGCATCAAAACCTGTAATGGAAGGTAAAGCCTTACTATTCAAACGTTTTGCTGGCCTTGACTCAATTGATATTGAAGTTAAACACCGCACAACAGAAGATTTCATTAATACGGTTGCTAACATCGCTGATACGTTTGGTGGTATCAACCTAGAAGATATTAAAGCACCAGAATGTTTTGAAATCGAAAAAGCGCTTATCGAGCGCTGTGATATTCCCGTTTTCCACGATGACCAACATGGTACCGCTATTGTTACAGCTGCTGGTATGCTTAACGCCCTTGAAGTGCAAGGCAAAGATATCGAAGATGCTATCATCGTATGTTTAGGTGCTGGTGCTGCTGCTGTTGCTTGTATGGAGCTTTTAATTAAGTGTGGCGCACTGCGTGAACACATTTATATGCTTGACCGTAAAGGTGTGATCCATACACGTCGTGATGACTTAAACGAGTATAAGCAATTATTTGCTAACAATACCGATAAGCGTACATTACAAGATGTTATTGCTGATGCTGATGTATTCGTTGGTGTATCAGGTCCTAACCTGTTAAATGCAGACGATCTTAAACTGATGGCAGACAAGCCAGTTGTGTTTGCATGTTCAAACCCAGATCCTGAGATTGCTCCAGAAGTTGCACACAGCGCGCGTAACGATTTAATTATGGCAACGGGTCGTTCAGATTTCCCTAACCAAGTAAATAACGTGCTTTGTTTCCCATTCATTTTCCGTGGCGCGTTAGATGTTCGTGCAACGGCAATTAATGATGAAATGAAAATTGCTGCAGTTCATGCTATTCGTGGCATCGCGAAAGAGCCTGTACCAAGTGAAGTATTAAAAGCGGCTGGCGTTGAGTCACTTGAGTTTGGTGCCGAGTACATCATTCCTAAGCCTATGGATCCGCGTTTATTACCACGTATTGCACGTGCTGTTGCTGAAGCGGCAGTAGAGTCGGGTGTGGCGCAAATCGATATGCCAGAAGATTACATGCGTTAAACTTAATTAGCCTTAGGTATAACGCTCAATAAAAAACTCAGCCTAGGCTGAGTTTTTTTATATCTGCGATTATCGGCGGTGATCCGATGGCCGAAATACTTATTCTGAATCAAGCACTGGGATATCTAATCCCATTTCTTGCATAATTCTTTTAACTTCTTCAGGTACCTTTTCAGGGTTGTCTTTACGTAGGTCGTCATCATTTGGTAATGGTTGACCTGTAAAAGCATGTAAGAAAGCTTCACACAATAACTCACTGTTCGTCGCATGACGCAGGTTATTGATCTGGCGGCGTGTACGCTCGTCAGTTAATACTTTTAATACGTTAAGTGGGATTGATACGGTAATCTTTTTTACTTGTTCTGATTTTTTACCGTGTTCTGCATATGGGTGAATGTATTCACCGTTCCATTTAGCCATAAGTTGTTTCGTTGCCTCGGTTGTCAGTGATTTACGCCTTATTCACAGCGCAAGATGCGGAAATTCTATCTCTTTAAAAAAGATAGTCAAATACTAGTTATTTGGCCATCTAGTGGTGTAAATGTATAAACTTCTATGTGTAAGCGATAAATGCTTTGACTTCTCATATTTGATCATCTAACCTTTTAGACGTCTAAACATCCAATTAAAGAATAGGTGATGAAATGAGCGAAAAAAATAAAGCGACGATTGCTGTTCGTCACGGCATTGAAGCCGATAAACATCATGGTGCGGTTGTGCCTCCTTTATACTTATCAACCACCTATTCGTTTGCTGATTTTGATACTAAGCGCCAGTATGACTATGGTCGCAGCGGTAATCCAAATCGCGATATCTTAGCTGAAACCTTAGCTGAACTTGAAGGTGGTGCTAAAGGTATTATCACTGCAACAGGTATGTCTGCTGTGCATTTAGCCACTCAGCTATTAAACAGTGACGACACGTTAGTGATCCCACATGACTGTTATGGCGGTAGTTATCGTTTATTCACCTCGCTTGAAAAGCGTGGCCTGTTAAAACTAAAAGTTTTGGATTTAACTAAATCTGAAAATCTCCAAGAAATTTTAGCGATTAAACCTAAGTTGATTTGGATTGAAACGCCAAGTAACCCAATCTTGCGTTTAACAGATATTAAAGCAATCACTAGTATTGCTAAGCAGTGTGGTGCTTTGGTTGCGGCTGATAACACCTTCTTATCACCTGCATTACAAAACCCAATTGAGTTTGGTGTTGATATTGTTGTGCACTCAACCACTAAATACATCAATGGTCACTCTGATGTAGTGGGCGGTGCAGTGATTGCTGCAACGCAAGAGCTAGGCGACGAGCTTGCTTGGTGGGCGAATAATATCGGTATTACTGGTGCACCATTTGACAGCTACTTAACGCTTCGTGGTTTACGTACTTTAAATGTACGCCTAAAGCAGCACCAAGAAAATGCCTTTGCCATTGCTGAGTATTTAGAAAGCTCTCCTTATGTGAGCCAAGTTTATTACCCTGGCCTTGCTTCTCACCCACAACATGAGCTTGCTAAAGCACAGCAACGCGGTTTTGGTGGCATGGTGAGCTTTGATATTAAAGGCGACATCAACGATGCTGCTGCGTTTTTAACAAGCCTTAAAGACTTTAGCCTTGCTGAGTCGTTAGGTGGGGTAGAAAGTTTGATTTGTCACCCTGCAACAATGACCCACGCAGGCATGGAGCCTAAAGCGCGTCTTGAAGCTGGTGTGGGCGATACCTTGATCCGTATTTCTGTAGGCATTGAAGACGTAAAAGATCTCATTGCTGATTTAGACCGTGTTTTCAATTTAGTTAAGCCAGGTCAAGGAGTGCAAGTTACAAAAGCTGAAGCTAAGCAAGCACAGCAAGATACACAACAAAACGCGTCATTTAAGTTAACGCCAGCACATACGGCATTGTGGTAGAAAAATGGTAAATATTGTTCATAAATTTGGTGGCTCAAGCTTAAGCTCGGCAGATCGTTATCATGCGGTAGCGAACATCGTTCTTGCTAATACTGAGCAGGGCGATTGCGTCGTTGTGTCGGCATCGGGTAAAACAACCGATACCCTGGTAAAGCTTTGGCAAAGTTACCAGCAGCAAGATAGCCAAGCTGTTAGCGATATTCTATTGCTTATTGATAACAATCAACGTGCGCTTATTGAGCAGCTACTTATAGGGCAGAATAAACAACAGGCGTTGGCACAGTTAAAAGATGAACTTGCTGTATTAAATGAATTAATTAGTCAGCAGCAGTTACTTGAAGCCCCTTTACTTGCTCATGGTGAAGTGTGGTCGGCGCGGTTATTGGCCGCTTATCTAAATCAGTTAGGTGTCGATTCGCAAGATGTTGATGCAAGGCAGTTATTTACTCTAAATGATGGTCAGCTTTTACATCAAAAAAACCAACAGCAATGCAGTGATGTGATTAGCAGAACACATATCAACGTAGTAACGGGTTTTATAGCTGCAGATTGCCAAGGTAATACGGTGACATTAGGCCGTAATGGCAGTGATTACAGCGCCACTTTGTTAGCGAGTTATACTTTTGCCAAGCAAGTGTCTATCTGGACAGATACACAAGGGGTATTTAGTACTGACCCTCGTAAAGTTAAAAATGCGGTTAAGTACGCCAAGGTATGCCGCGAACAAGCTAACTTATTAGCGCGTTTAGGTAACCCAGTATTGCATGCAAAAACTTTGTCGCCGTTAAAAGACTCAGAAATTAAATTAGTGGTAAGAAGTAGCTTTGATTGTGATGCAACGCCAACCGAGGTAGTAAAAGAAGGTTATAGTAAAGCAAAACGTTTTATTACGACCTTAGATAACATCGATTTATTACGGGTTGATAAACTAAGCAGTGGTGAAGTCGGTGAGCTTAGTCAGTTAATTCAACACAGCCTGCACCACTTTACTAAAGAGGGCGATACTTACTTGTTAGTGCCAGGTCAAAGCACTCACCAAGTTGTCAGCCACTTAGCGGGCCGTGCTAATATTGTCGAGTCTAATTTAAGTGGTTGTGCAGTGGTTGCCCCAACCGCTGATGTATCTGCGCTAACAGAGCAAGCCACAGCGCTTTTAAAAGAGCAAAGTATTCATCCTCGTTTTGTACAACAAGACGATAACTATGTGTTGATCTTAAACGATCAGGCAATTGATAGTGATGTTTTAACTCTTCTACATGACAAGCTGGTAAACAAAGGTCAAGAGTTGGCCATTATCGTTGCTGGCCTTGGTAATGTGGGCGAAGTGTTCTTATCGCAACTACAAGCTCAGTTTGCGCGTTTATCTGCTCAGTACAAAGTAAAAGTAGTTGCTCTTTTACGCTCTAAACAAATGCTTTTTAGTGCCAGTGGTTTAAATACTGAAACATGGCAAGAGCAGTGGCATAACGAAGCGCAAAGCTACGACAAAGCTGAGTTATTAGCACGTATCAATGAACTAGATTATGAGCACAAAGTGGTGATTGATATCACTGCCAGTGAGGCATTTAGCCAGTTGTATCCTGATTTTGTTGAACTTAACTGTCATTTGATCAGTGCAAACAAATATGCGGGTACTGCTGCGAATGGTTGGTATCAAAACCTACGCACTAATTTGGCTGAGCGAAGCTTGCTGTGGCGTTATAACACCAGTGTGGGTGCAGGTTTACCGATTAACTTTGCTTTAGCTGATTTGCAAAATAGCGGAGACAGCATTAACCGCATTGAAGGGGTATTCTCGGGTACTTTATCTTGGTTATGTAGCAGTTATGATGGCAGTGTGCCGTTTTCAGATTTAGTGCTTCAAGCTCAGCAAATGGGCTATACAGAGCCAGATCCTCGTGAAGATTTATCTGGCCGTGATATGCAGCGCAAACTGCTAATTTTAGCGCGTGACTTAGGCCTTGATTTAGAGCTTGATGATATTGCTTTAACACCTCTGATGCCTGAACAGCTTGCATCAGGAAGCTGGCAAGATTTCCTTGCAAACAAACAGCTACTTGATGAATTCATGACAGAAAAAGCAGCCCAAGCTGCGGCGGAAGATAAAGTGGTGCGCTACACCGGTGCTATAACACTCGTAGATGGTAAGGTTCAGGCTCAAGTTGGTTTAGTCAATGTTGGCAAAGATGATGTACTAGCAAGCCTTAAACCGGGCGATAACATCTTTGTGATCAATTCACAGTGGTATACAGATAATGCATTGGTGATCCAGGGTCCAGGAGCGGGTAAAGAAGTCACTGCCGCTGGGGTGCACTCAGACCTATATTGGCTGGTAAATAACCTAAAGTAATTTTGCTGATCTTAGTTTAAATAGCTAAGCAAAAAGCGCCCCAAGGGCGCTTTTTTATGTCTTATAGCAACTTAGTTATTTAGAACAACTCTTCCTCTGTGCTGAGCTTTTCTTCAAATACGTCTGTTGGTTGATCGAGTACGTACTTAGTTGGTGCAGTGCCTTTAATGAAGTATTCAAAACGACTGGTGTAATCATTTTTGTGACTCAATAGACCTGTTGCTAAGTCGATTCGAACCGATACTAAACCTTCAGGAAGCTCAATAGGTGCTTCTGGCATTCCATCAAGGGCTGCACGCATAAAGTCGACCCATGCAGGTTGCGCGGTTTTAGCGCCGGATTCTGCACCTGATATTTGCGATTTATCGAGGTTACTATTGTAAGTCGAGCGGCCTAGCGCTTTTCCAGGGTTATCAAAACCAACCCAGACCGAAGTCATTACATTGCGATTAAAGCCGCTAAACCAAGTATCTACCGAATCATTAGTGGTACCTGTTTTACCAGCTAAATCACGACGGTCAAGCGCCTGTGCACGCCAACCTGTACCACTCCAGCCTGTTTTGTGAGTCCAGCTGCCACCACCCCAAATTGCGCTGTGCATAGCTTGCGAAATTAAAAATGCATTTTGCTTAGAAATGATACGAGGCGCACAGCGAGGTGTGTTCGTTATCTCTGCTTCAGTAAAACTCTGTTGATTCTGGTTAAGAGATGCAAACTCAGGGGTTACAGTTTGCTTAGGCGCATCACAAGCAAGTTCAGGCTCTGTTTTAAATAAAACAGTACCCGCCGAATCCTGAATCTCAGAGATAAAGTAAGGGGTTATCAAATGACCGCCATTGGCGAATGTACTCATACCGCGGGCTAGTTCAAGTGGAGTGATTGAAGCGCTACCGAGTGCGAGTGATTCACTGCGGTTAATATCGTTATTCAAAAAGCCAAACTTAAGCAAATGATCGGCTGTACGCTCAAGGCCAACACCACGTAATAGGCGCACCGAGATTACGTTCTTCGATTGTGCGAGTGCTCTGCGAATACGTATAGGACCATTATAAACCGCTGGGCTGTTCTTAGGGCGCCATGCCACACCTTGGCTTTTATCCCATTGATTAATTGGCGCATCATTCAAAATAGAAGCAAGCGTATAGCCATTCTCAAGTGCCGCTGAATAAATAAATGGCTTAATGTTTGAGCCTACTTGGCGTTTTGCTTGAACTGCGCGATTGTATTGGCTTTGTTCAAAGCTATAACCACCGACAATCGCTTTAATACGACCATCTTGCGGATCAAGTGAAACAAGTGCGCTCGATGCTTCTGGTACTTGGCTAAGGATATAGCTTTCATCTGCATTTTTACGCAGCCAAATTTGCGCTCCCGCTGATAAAATTTCGGTAGCTGTTTTTGGTGCAAAGCTTTGACGGTAACGCGTAATATATTTACGCGCCCATTTTAGACCATCCCACTCAACAGTGACTTGTTCACCGCTTTTTAATAGCACATCAATTGATTGTTCAGCGACGTTGGTGACAACACCTGCTAATAACGGACCAAATTCTTTGACATCTTTTAATTTAGATAAGATCTCTTCTTGGCTAAGAGGGCTTTCATTTTCGCTGTCCCATAACTGAGCCGCAGCACCACGGAAGCCATGACGCATATCGTAAGCGTGTAGGTTATCAACAATCGCATCTTGAGCTGCCTGTTGAATGTTAGAGTCAACGCTGGTGTAAACTTTAAAACCAGTATTATAGGCGCGCTCGTGACCATAACGAGCTACCATTTCAGCACGAACCATCTCTGAAATATACGGGGCATAGACTTCAATTTCTGCGCCGTGAAATTTTGCAGTAATAGGTGCGTTAATAGCCTCTTCGTATTCACTCTGTGTAATATACTTTTCGGTATACATACGGCCTAGTACAACGTTGCGACGTGCCTTTGCGCGAACTGGGTTACGAATAGGGTTAAGTGCAGAAGGTGCTTTAGGTAGGCCTGCAATCATCGCCATTTGCGCTAAAGTTAACTCGTTTAAATCTTTGCCATAGTAAACTTGCGCAGCTGCACCAATACCAAAGGCGCGATTACCCAATTCGATTTTGTTTAAGTATAATTCGAGAATTTCGTCCTTAGTTAAAATACTTTCAATGTGAAGAGCTATGAAGATCTCTTTAACTTTACGGATATATGCTTTTTCTCGGGTTAAGAAGAAGTTACGGGCAAGCTGCATGGTTATCGTACTTGCGCCTTGTTTCTTTTCACCGGTAGATATGAGTACAATGGCTGAGCGAACTATACCAATTGGATCAATGCCAATATGTTCATAAAAGCGATTATCTTCTGTTGCTAATATTGCATCGATTAATGGTTGGGGTATTTGATCTATTGTTACTGGAATGCGGCGTTTTTCACCAAATTGATTGATCAATAAGCCATCTCGTGAGAAAACTTGCATAGGTGTCTGTAACTGAACGTCTTTTAAAACCTGAACGCTAGGAATGTCGGGTTTAACGTAATAGTATAGACCAACTAAAGTGATTAGTCCTAAGAATGAGCAGATGATAATAAATTGTAAAGTTCGCTTTAATAAAATCACTTATATTTTCCCTAAATGGACTCCCAATTAGAATCGGAGACTGCTAGTATATATTGATTAAAAAATGAATAATATTTTTTCAGATAAAAATTATAACTTGTTTATTATTAAAACAAAGGCCAAGTTGCAAACATGCTAAGTCAGCTATTTAAAAAGCCTTCATCTATGATGGTAGGGATCGACATCGGATCACACTGTATAAAGGCAGTGTTATTGCAGGAGACAGACGCTGGTTTGCGGCTTGAAGCACTAGCTATTGAACCTATGCCTAAAGGCGCTATGTCTGAACGTTCTATTCAAGACATAGAAGCAATAGGTAATGTTATCGCGAAATTAAAAAGAAAAATACCTAAATCCGTACAACGCGCTGCTGTTGCAGTGTCTGGGCAAACCGTGATCACAAAAGTAATTTTTATGGATGTATCATTAACTGATGCTGAACTTGAGTCACAAATTGCTATTGAAGCAGACAGCTTAATTCCTTACCCCCTCGACGAAGTTAATATCGATTTCGAAAAACTGGCTATTAACGAAGCGGATCCAAGTAAAGTTAATGTACTTCTTTCGGCAGCGCGAACTGAAAGTGTGCAAGCTCGTGTAGGTGCTCTTGAAACAGCTAACTTAAAAGCGGCAGTGGTCGATGTAGAAAGTTATGCCCTCAGCCGAGTAATGGATGTTTACTATCAACAGTTGCCAAGCGATGCTTACAATAAGTGTGTCGCTGTGGTTGATATTGGTGCTGTTCTGATGTTGGTTAGTGTGGTGCAAGAGGGTGAAACAATTTATACCCGTGACCAAGTATTTGGCGGCGATCAATATACTAATAGTATCGTTGCATATTACAACAAGAGCTTTGATGAAGCTGAAATAGGTAAAACAACTGGGGATTTACCACCAAATTATACTTTTGAGGTGTTAGCGCCATTCCAAACATCACTATTGCAGCAAGTAAGACGCGCAGTACAAATGTTCTTAACAACCAGTGGTAAAGAGCAAGTTGACTATATTGTTCTAACGGGTGGCACAGCTATGATTGATGGCCTTGACAGGCTTTTAATTGAAGAATTGGGAATCCATACGGTGGTTGCTGAGCCATTTGCAAACATTGAAATCTCCGCAAAAGTGGATCGGAATATGCTGCAGCGTCACCGAACTCAGTTTGCAATAGCCACAGGACTGGCATTAAGGAGCTTTTCATCATGCCACATATAAATTTACTGCCCTGGCGAGAACAGCAAAGAAAAGACTCACAGAATAAATTTATAACTGTGCTTTTTTCTGTTGTTGTTGTCAGCTTTATCAGTATGTATCTACTGAGCTCTTTTTACAGCGGCCTTCGTCAAGGCCAAGATGCAAAGAATAACTTTTTAAATACTGAGATCGCTCTTTTGAATCAACGTATTAGGGAAATTAATGAGCTTGATAAAAAGAAAGAAAACTTACAGCAACGAATGCGTTTAATTGAAGAGCTGCAAAGTAGTCGTAACTTAGGTACACAAATCATGGATGAAGTTGCGAAAATAGTCCCTGCAGGTGTCTATTTGACTAAGTTGGAGCGCCGTGGTGACCAAATTCATGTAACAGGTCGTAGCGAATCGAATAACCGCTTATCGACCATGCTACGTCAAGTTCAAAGTTCTTATTTACTAGAGCGCCCAGTAATGCAAGGCATTGTTGCAGGTGAGCAGACATCAAGGCTATTAAGTGACTTTAATATGGATTTTTATGTTAAACCGTTTGATCAGATAGGTGAGGCGCGTAATGAACCTTGATATCAAATCGTTAACTGAAATAGATTGGAATGAAATAGAGCTCGAAAACATGGGTGATTGGCCCATTGCTGTAAAAGCGTTATGTTGTGCTTTTGTAGCTGCAATCGTGTTGTATTTTAGTTATAGCCTATTGGTGTCTGATGAGATTGCCAGCTATCACAGTGCCGTAGCAAAAGAAACTGAGTTGCGTAACACTTACAAGCAAAAATATGCTTTAGCGAGCAACTTAGAACTGTATCGCCAACAAATGGTAGAAATGGAAGAGAAATTTTCTCAACTATTGAAGCGCTTACCTACCTCGAATGAAACACCTGGGTTGCTTGATGATTTATCTTATGTTGGAACGACAAGTGGTTTAACCTTCTTAAAAATTGGTTGGTTACCTGAAATTGAAAAAGAATTTTATACAGAGCTACCGATAAAAATTGAGGTGGTGGGTACTTACCATGAATTCGGTGAATTCGTCGGCAAAGTAGCACAATTACCGCGTATTGTTAGTTTGCATGATTTTACAATTCAAACTTTAGGTAATGGCGAACTTACTTTTAGTGTTGTAGCCAAAACATATCGTTACGAGGGGGGCACTAAAAAATGAAGAAGCTTTCCTTAGTTATATTAATGAGCTTTGCGTTAGCCGCTTGTAATGATGATACTGCTGAGCAAAAAGAGTTTATCGATCAGGTAAAAGCTAGCACAACGCCGAAAGTTGAACCGATCCCACAGATAGCGCAATTTGAATATTTTGAATACAGTGCAGGTAGACTTCGCAGCCCATTTGTTGCTCCGAAGCCTGAGATTATTCAAAATAACCTTGTGCAGGTGAAGAACTGTCTTCATCCAGATCCAAATCGAGTTCGCCAACCTCTTGAGAAATACCCACTAGATAATTTGCTTATGAAAGGTACCATAGGCCGAGCTGGCAATACTTGGGCACTCATCAAAGCGGCAGATGAAACGCTTTATCGCGTAACCGTAGGTAATTACATTGGTTTGTATCATGGTGAAATAAAAGAAGTGCACGACAATTACATAGAATTATTAGAATTAATCCCTGATGGGGCTGGTTGTTGGAAAGAGCGTCTGACAAAGCTAGAAATGTTAGAGGCGGATACAAATGGTGCAAGTTAATCTTATGAAAGGTAAAAAAAATATGCATAAAGGAATGGCTTGGTTTAAAAACATGCATAAGTTCATGTTAGCTGCACTTGCTTTTTTAATAGCGCAGTCAGCAGTTGCGGCACCTTTACTATATGATGTGCGTTATAACCCATTAATGAAAGGCGAAACACAACTACAGCTTGTGTTTGATGAGGCACTGACATTCGAACCAAAAGTCCAGGTGTATAACTCACCAGCACGCATCGAAATGTTATTCAGTAATGTAGGTGTTGATAATGAAATGCGTGATGTACCTGTGAACCAAGCAGGTATTCAGCATGTAACAAGCACCATGACCGCTGATGGTTTGAAGGTCGTTGTATCGTTAGATAAATTAAAAATCTATAAAACGTTCGCTAAAGATAACATCCTAACGCTGCATGTTTCTGATAACCCAATTAGTGGAGACGAAATAGCGGATCCACTCTCAGCAGCCAATAATTATATAAATACAGTTCAGTCGATAGATTTTCGTCGTGGTGAAAAAGGCGAAGCAAGGCTGTTAGTATTTTTACAAGATACGCAAGCAGCTATAGATGTTCACGAAAGTGGTGGCAAAATTATTGCTGAGTTCCACCATACTGATATTCTCGATGATCTACTTTATCAGCTTGATGTGATGGACTTTGGCACAGTCGTTAGCAATATTGAGACGTTTAAAGAAGGCAATATGACACGTATCGTGGTTGAGCCAAACGCTGCATTTAAATTCACTCATCAGCAAATTGAGAATATTTTTACTTTAACTGTCGAAAAAGATGATACGCAACGCGCTTACCTTGAAGGGGGTATTGAGTATCAAGGACGTCCAATGACGTTAAACTTCCAAGATATTCCCGTGCGTTCAGTACTGCAAATAATCGCAGGTTACAATGAATTTAACTTAGTAACGAGTGATTCTGTTACAGGCAATATTACTTTACGACTAGAAGGAGTCCCTTGGGATCAAGCGCTTGACGTAGTATTGAAAGTGAAAGGCTTAGATAAGCGCATGGATGGCTCTATTTTAATGGTCGCCCCTTCTGAAGAGTTGGCTGCCCGAGAAGCTAAAGAACTTAAAGCTAAGCAGCAAGTTGAAGACTTAGAACCGCTTTATAGCGAATATATTCGCCTTAACTATGCAAAAGCTGAAGAGTTTGCAGACCTATTGAAAACAGACACAAATAGCATTATCTCAGCGCGAGGAAGTGTTTCTGTTGATAAACGAACGAACACTTTGCTGATCAAAGACACTGCAAAAAGTATTGAAAGTGTGCGTCGTATGGTTGAGACCCTAGACATTCCTGTTAAGCAAGTCGTGATTGAATCACGTATGGTGACAGTGAATGATAATGTGCAAGAAGACTTGGGGGTTCGTTGGGGTATTAGTGACGTAGGAAGCGATGGTGCTATTTCTGGCTCTTTAGAAGGCGCTGGCGGCATGTTTGGTGCGGGCTCTTACGATAATATTCCAAGTATTTCTGATCGCTTAAATGTCAATTTACCGGTTTCAAGCCCTGCGGGTAGTATTGGTGTGCAAGTCGCTAAGTTAGCCAATGGCACTATTTTAGATTTAGAGTTAAGTGCGCTTGAAGAAGAAAACCGCGGCGAAATTATCGCAAGCCCACGCATCACGACGGCTAATCAACAAAAAGCACGTATTGAGCAAGGTACAGAGATCCCGTATGTTGAAGCTGCATCAAGTGGTGCAACAACAGTAACGTTCAAAAAAGCGGTATTGAGCTTAGAAGTAACGCCTCATATCACACCTGACAACAAGGTGATTTTAGACTTAGTAATTACACAAGATACTCGTGGTGATACGGTACAAACGCCAACAGGCTCTGCTGTGGCGATCAATACCCAAGAAATCCAAACCCAAGTATTAGTAGAAAATGGTCAAACAGTGGTGCTTGGTGGTATTTTTCAACAACAAATTGTTAATTCAACTAAGAAAGTACCATTGTTAGGTGATATTCCTTATTTGGGTGTGCTGTTTAAAAGCACGAGTGAATTTAACGAGAAGAAAGAGTTGTTAATCTTCGTAACCCCTAAAATTCAAATTGATTAAGTGATTTTTTCTTAAGCAACGAGCGATTAGCATTTTTAATTGCTCGTAATCTGGCTTTTTATGCTAATTGACTTGAAATACCCAAGCAATTACTGAGATAATCCCCTCCTTAATTTTGGGGCCAGGTCGTTAGGCGGGGTTTTATTTCAAATTTTAGAGTTCGTTTGTACTAAAAAGATATGGCTGAGAAACGTAATATATTTCTAGTGGGCCCTATGGGGGCTGGCAAAAGCACAATTGGTCGTCACATTGCTGACCAATTACACCTTGAATTTTTCGATTCAGATCAAGAGATCGAGCGTCGTACTGGAGCAGACATTGCTTGGGTATTCGATCTTGAGGGTGAAGAGGGCTTTCGACTTCGTGAAGAAACTGTAATTTCAGACCTAACTGAGATGCAAGGTATCGTTCTTGCAACAGGTGGTGGTTCTGTGATCAGTAAAGAAGTACGTAACAAGCTTTCTGCTCGTGGTATTGTTGTATACCTTGAGACACCAATCGAAAAGCAAGTTGCACGCACACAGCGCGACAAGCGTCGCCCATTATTGCAAACAGAAGAAGCACCGCGTGATGTACTAGAGCGCTTAGCTGAAGAACGCGAACCGTTATACAAAGAAGTTGCTGATTTTGTTGTCCGCACTGATGAGCAAAGCGCGAAAGTTGTTGCTAATCAAATCATCGAGAAATTAGATTTTTAAAAACCAATAATAAAAAGGAAACTAGCTATGCTTGAATTAACAGTTAATTTGGACGAGCGAAGTTATCCTATTTATATTGGTCAATCTGCTCTTCAAGAGACTGGTCGGCTGCGCGAGCACATCGGCGACTGTCGACCTATCATTATCACCAACGACACCATTGCACCTTTATATCTTGATAATGTAATGACGTCGTTGGCTGATCTAAACCCGTTATCTTTTACCATCCCTGATGGCGAACAATATAAATCACTTGAGTGGTTTGAAAAGATTTCGGCATTCTTACTTGAACATAACTGTGGCCGCGATACTTGCCTTATTGCCTTAGGTGGCGGTGTGGTGGGTGATCTCACTGGTTTTGTTGCTGCATGTTATCAACGTGGCGTGCCTTTTATTCAAGTGCCAACGACTTTGCTTTCGCAAGTCGATTCATCTGTTGGCGGTAAAACGGCAGTAAACCACCCACTTGGTAAAAACATGATTGGTGCGTTTTACCAACCACAAGCAGTATTTATCGATACGCAATCGCTACATACTTTGCCTGAGCGTGAATTCGCAGCGGGCATGGCTGAAGTGATTAAATATGGCCTTATTTACGACACTGAGTTATTTGCTTACCTTGAGCAAAATATCACTAAACTTAAATCTCTTGATGAACAAACTTTACAGCATGTGATTTATCGCTGTTGTGAAATCAAAGCCTTGATTGTTGCACAAGATGAAAAAGAAGCTGGTTTACGTGCATTACTAAACTTAGGGCACACCTTTGGCCACGCAATTGAAGCGCAAATGGGCTATGGTAATTGGCTACATGGCGAAGCCGTTGCGGCAGGTATGGTACTGGCAGCACGCCTTGCACATACCCGTGATGACTTAAACGCAGCAGAAGTTGAACGCATTATTAAATTGATTGCTGAGTATGATTTACCTGTCGATATTCCGGCAGAAATGACCAGCGAGCAGTTTTTAACGCACATGCGTAAAGATAAGAAAAATAAAAAAGGCACGATTCGCTTTATTCTACCTACCCAATTTGGTCAATGTGCGCTGGTAAGTGATGTTACTGATCAGCAGGTTTGTGATTTAATAGCGCGCTAATGCAATCGCAAATATTGCCTAGCCGTGCTGCGCTAGTTGATCGAATCGCTCTGCAGTTTGAATATGGGCAAAACCTAATTTGCTTACTCGGTCCTTCTGGCCTTGGTAAAAGCTATTTATTAGAAACCTTCATCACGGATAAATACCTCGACTTTAATAAAGCGTTTGTTCAGTTGTCGGGAAAAATGACCGACCAACAGTTTATGACTGAACTGTTAGAACAAAGCTTTAGCAACCCACTAATTGATCACGCTTTAAGTTTGTCTGAAAACTTCTATCAACTTTATAAACAACAGCCTTGTGGTGATTGTTTATGGGTCATTGATGGAGGGCGTCATTTATCTGAAGAGTTAATTCAGCAATTAGAAGTCCTTGCCAAGCAAAGCCCGAGCACGTTATACATACTGATTGCATCACAATCGGCAGGGCAGTTTAGTCAAGCAGTTGAAATCCACTTAGAGTCGCTAAATTTAAGTGAAAGTAAACAGCTCATGCGTTGGTTTTTCGATAACCTCCCTGTTGAAGAAGACCCAGTTTTTCGCACCTTTTTACAAGAAGCGCATGGTAACCCAGCTTTATTACTTGCTTGGCAGCCTGAACAACAAACTGCAGACATTCGCGCACCAGAAAAAAGCTATAAACTGCTTTATTTAATTTTGCTCTTAATCACGACCATGGTGCTGATCATTGGCTTTTTATATAAAGCTGATATGACTGAGTGGTGGAAAGCGCATTACCAGCAGGATACAACGAACTCTGTGGCAACAGCACTGCCTGCAGAAGCAGTAATCAATGCTCGAGTAGAAAGCAAAGAGCTAGTTCTAGAACAAGCTCAAGACGATCTTCAAGCCGAGCAGCAAGTTGCTACTAATGATGAGGACAACACAACTCAGGCAGCTAAGGTGCCAGTTGATAACTCTGCAATAGAAAACCGTGAGAATGAAAGTCATAACAATAACGTGGCTGCGATTGTTGATAGCCTTTTGCCAGCAGAGCGAATAACACAAGAGACTGAGCAACCAACGACAGATGAAGTTATAGCTGCCGTCATCAACGATGCTGAGCAAACCGAGTCTGCCATTGAGCCAGAGCTGCCATTAGTAGGAAATGCGTGGTATTTATCTCAGCCAGATGACAATTTTGTAATCCAATTACTTGCGGTGACTAAAAAAGAGATTAGCGATAAGTTTATTACTGAAAATGGCTTGCAAGGGCAAGTAAATACTTACCAAAGCTTACGGAGTGGTAAGCCGTGGTGGATTGTAACTTATGATAGTTACACCACACTGAATGATGCTAAGAAGGGCGTAACAACACTTTCTGATAATGTGCGTAAAAATCAGCCGTTTTATAAAAAAATAAGTAAAATTAAACAAGAAATCGCTTCACTAAATCAGTAAATTAAAGCTGATTAGTGTAAAATCGCGCAACACCGAATTGAAGTTAAGAGCAGATGCAGCAAAAGACCAGAGCCTTCCTTAAATGGGCAGGTGGAAAATACAGCCTAGTTGAAGATATTCGTACCCGCTTGAAGCAAGCGAGTATGGATGCTGACACCTTAGTTGAACCTTTCGTTGGTGCTGGCTCTGTATTCCTTAATACTGATTTTAAGCATTATATTTTAAATGATATAAATGCGGATCTGATCAATCTTTACACTGAGCTTAAGCGCACGCCCGATGAGTTTATTAGCGACGCTAAAAAGTTGTTTGTAGAGCTTAATAACCACCCCGAAGCCTATTACGAATATCGTGTTCAGTTTAATCAAAGCAGTGATGTGTATGAGCGTGCGATTTTATTTTTATACATGAATCGCCATGGCTATAACGGGTTGTGTCGCTATAATCTAAAAGGTATTTTTAATGTTCCTTTTGGTAAATATAAGCGCCCGTATTTCCCTGAAAAAGAAATGCATTTCTTTGCTGAAAAAGCTCAGCAAGCAACCTTTACTTGCTTAGGTTATGACAAGGTATTTAAGCTTATTCCTAATAATGCGGTTGTATATTGCGATCCACCTTATGTGCCTTTGAGTAAAACAGCTTCATTTACTTCTTACGCTAAAGGCGGTTTCAATTTAGATGACCAAGCAAACTTGGCGAATTTAGCTGAGCAAGCCGCATTCGAAAATAACACGCCGGTACTTATTTCTAACCACGATACAGTGTGGACGCGTAAAATCTACAGCCAAGCATCATTAGATGAGATTCAGGTAAAACGCACGATTAGCCCCAAGGGCGGTTCACGCAATAAAGTGAACGAGCTAATGGCTATGTATTTAGCACCAAAGAAACCGTGAAATAAATCGCTGCTACAAATAGACTGAAAAAAATCAGGGCAATGACGATGATAGTACTGAGCGAGTGCTCTTTGAAGTCAGCTTGACGCTTATTTTCTGATTGCACACCAAAAAATGCCGCAAAGACACTTTGTAATGCACTCATGAATTTGTTCATACGATTTAGAACTTAGAACCTAAACCGCTAACTTTCTTTGACTCTTCACTACTTGTTAATAACTCAAGTAAATCAAGATAATGGAACTGAGCACTGCGGCTATCACCCGTTAACCAAGAAAACCATCCTGTTTCTTGTTCTGCTTTCATACATTGAGCAGAAGATGATGATGCGTTAAGCGTGTTGCATGAGCAACCAGACGCCGCTGCTAAAAAGTCGTCTTCATCAGCAGATGAAAAAGATACAAACGCAGCAACCGTAAGTGCGGACGCGATTAAGATCCCTATTTTAAAAGCACGCATGAGAATAACCCTTGTTTGTGTTACTTAAACAAGCATACATAACAATTGCTCAAATAACAAACTTAATTATCGCTGAATTAAATAAAAATTTAATAAAATTAGCTCTTTAAAGTAAATTTAATGTTTATTATTTGTTTCATTTTATTGTGTTGTAGATGGCTTTTTAATAGAGTTATTGCTCAAATTTTGACTAAAATAACACTAATTCAATAGGCTAAAAGGATTAGCTTAAAGCAATCGCCCTTTAACAATCAGCTGCGGTGTTTAAATCAGCAGTCGATTGGGTTACATTATGCGCTCTTCTTGCAGTCGCAAATTTTGATGGAATCTCTCATGTTGGAAACATTACAAAAGTATTTAATTGCCCCTTCTATTTTATCAGCCGACTTTGCCCGTTTAGGTGAAGATGTTGATCGTGTACTAGCAAGTGGAGCAGATGTTGTACATTTTGATGTGATGGATAACCATTATGTGCCAAACCTAACTTTTGGTCCGATGATTTGTAAAGCACTGCGCGATTACGGCATTACAGCCCCGATTGATGTGCACCTTATGGTAAAGCCTGTCGATCGTCTAATTCCCGACTTCGCTGAAGCGGGCGCTTCTATCATCAGCTTTCACCCAGAAGCCAGTGAGCATATTGACCGTACCTTGCAACTCATAAAAGACAGTGGTTGCCAAGCAGGGCTTGTATTTAATCCTGCAACCAGCCTTAGCTACCTTGAGCATGTGCTCGATAAAGTTGATGTGGTGCTATTAATGTCGGTTAACCCTGGTTTTGGCGGCCAAAGCTTTATTCCTCATACCCTCGAAAAGCTTCGCCAAGCGCGTAAAATTATTGATGATTCAGGTCGCAAAATTCGTTTAGAAGTTGATGGTGGCGTTGGTGTTGATAACATTGCTGAAATTGCCGAAGCGGGCGCTGATATGTTTGTTTCAGGCTCGGCGATTTTCAATCAACCAGATTACAAAGCGGTTATCGATGCGATGCGTAACGAGCTTGCAAAGGTTGAGCCATGAAATACGATGCGGCATTTTTCGATTTAGATGGCACCTTAGTCGACAGTGTTTATGATTTATACATTGCGATGAACCTGACCCTAACTGATCTAGCATTTCCGATTGTGACACAAAAGCTAGTTGAAAGCTGGGTAGGTAATGGCATAGAAACGCTTGTAAAGCGTGGTTTGAGTGGCGATATGCAAATCAGTGAGCATTTAGATGAAGCCCTTGCTGAGCGTGCAATTAATTTGTTTTATCAGCACTATGACCAAGTTGTAGGCGATTACAGTGCGCTTTATCAACATGTAGAAACCGGGCTTGCTGCCCTTGCTGGTATTCCTAAAGTGGTGATCACCAATAAGGCTCGTCGTTTTACCGAAAAGCTACTTGATAAACTGTCACTGACTAGTCATTTTCAGTTGATTGTATGTGGTGATGATATGGCAAAGAAACCATCACCTGAGCCTTTAGTATTTGCTTGTCAGCAATTAGATGTCAGCCCAGCCAAAGCGGTTATGATAGGCGACTCTAAAAGTGATATTTTGGCTGCCAAAGCGGCTAAGGTGGATGTTGTTGCGCTTAGTTATGGCTATAACCAAGGTGAAAACCTTGTTGATTTCAATCCAGAGTACCTCTGCGAGAATTTCTTAGATATAATACCCGTTCTTACCCAAAGGTAAGTGCATTTTAAATTCGTCTTTTTAGTTTAGTAAAAATATAAAGGAACATCATGAGTAAACCAGTAGTGTTAAGTGGCATTCAGCCAACCGGTGGTATGACAATAGGCAACTATGTTGGCGCTATTAACCAGTGGCTTAAGCTACAGGAAGACCACGAAAGTTTCTTTATGTTAGTTGATTTACACGCTATTACTGTACGCCAAGATCCTGAGCAACTACGCTCGCGCGTGCTTGACGGTATTGCGCTGTATGCTGCATGTGGTATCGACCCAGAAAAAGCGGCGTTATTTGTACAATCTCAAGTGCCAGAACATGCACAGCTTAGTTGGGTTTTAAACTGTTACGCTCAAATGGGTGAGCTTAACCGTATGACGCAGTTTAAAGATAAGTCTTCTAAGCATGCTAATAACGTTAATGTGGGTTTATTCTCTTACCCAGTGCTGCAAGCAGCTGATATCTTGCTATACCAAGCGGATCAAGTGCCAGTGGGTGAAGATCAAAAACAACACCTTGAGTTAACTCGTGATATTGCAACACGTTTCAATAACCTATACGGTGACGTGTTCAAACTACCAGAGCCATACATTCCTGAGTTCGGCGCACGTGTAATGAGTTTACAAGATCCGCTCAAGAAAATGTCTAAATCAGATGAAAATCCAAACGGTTACATTATGTTATTAGATGAGCCGAAGAAGATTGAAAAGAAACTGAAAAAAGCAGTAACCGATTCAGACGAGCAAGCTCGTATCTACTTTGATCGTGAAGAAAAACCAGGTGTATCAAACCTACTTACTTTATTATCAGTGGCCACTAAGCGCTCAATTGAAGACTTAGTGCCTGAATATGAAGACAAAATGTATGGTCACCTGAAAAAAGACACTGCAGCAGCGGTCGTTAATATGATTGAGCCAATTCAAGCACGCTTTAAAGAAATTCGCGAAGATCAGTCATTACTTGATAGCATTATGAAATCAGGTGCTGAAAAAGCGAGTATCCGCGCTGAAAAAACATTAAAAGCAGTCTACGATGCGGTAGGTTTTATCCCTCGCCCGTAAGCTTGTGATAAATTATTGAAATAAAAATACCGCTTGATAGCGGTATTTTTTTAGCTATTAAAAGCTAAGCGCCATTAATACTGTAAATAAACAGATAAGTGCAGCAGCGGTTTTGTCTGTTTTTTCCATTTTTTATTTCTCACCTGTGTTCAATTGTTTAATTACATAACCTTTATTTTTTAATAAGCCTAACAAGCTATCTTCACCAGCTAAGTGGGCTGTGCCAACGAGCAGTAACTCTTTTTGCGAATTAGTAAAATAATTTTCAATGTGACCAAGCCAAGTTAGATTTCGTTGCTTGATCAACATTTGGTAAGTATTAGGGTCATGTTCTTGTAAAGGCATAAGAGTAAGTTCATCTATTGCTTGCATATCGCCATTTTTCCATGCATTAAGCATTGCGATGTACAGTGCTTGGTAACTAGAAATTTGCGTTAATAGTGACTCAATAAAGGCATTTTCGTCTTGGCTACCTACTTGTTTAAACAGGTCTAATTGAAAAGCCACGGTCTCTAGATAAGCGACTTCTTTTTTATCTCGCTTAGCCAATTTCGCGAAGTAACTATCAACACCTTCACCCATAAGTTGTTGCTTTTGAAGTTCTAGCGACATGATTAGCACGCTTAACATAAAGGGGCGAAAGCTATCGAGTTCGCTGAGTTTCATATCATACTGGGCAAGTTGTTCTTCTAGTTGCTGTTTCACCTTTGCTGATAACTTGCTACTCAGTGTTTCGCCAGCTTGATAACTAAGAGTTTTAAGCATAGTGAGTTGTGCTGAGCTATCGCTTGGTGCAGGTACATCAGTTTCAAGTACTAAGATATCAGCCTGTTTATACGCTTGATTAAATTCATCAGGAAGGGGGAGTTCCTTGGGCGGCAAAATGTGGATTGAACCAGCAACATATATAAATTCATCACCTTTACTAACTTTCCATACGGCACTTTTTGCAGTGCTAAAACCACTTATTAATAGGCCTGTCGCAGCAATTGATGAGATTAGCAAGTGTCGAGTTAGTGTTTTCATTATTTAAGCCTGTTAATTTAAAGAAGCTTGCTCAGCATGCTGAGCAAGCCAAGTATTACTTATTCAGTTGTTGCTCAATTTGCTGATCAATTTTATTGTTCATTTGCTCAATAGATGCTTCGATAGAGGTCTCTAATTGCTTGTTTAGCTTTTGAGTACCTTGAGCATTAAGTAAGGTATTCGTTGATGTAATAATGATTGCAGTGACCGCTAAAAGTGACATCATTTTTAAGACTGAGTTAGCCATAATTTAATTCCTTTAATTGGTTGATTAGTTTTATCAGCGAAGCAAAATTGGTTGGTAGCCCGTTGATGGAAACTACAATAGCGAGGAAAGCTGCTAGAGTCGCTTATCTAGTTCTAAGCAATTTATATATAAGGTTTGAAAATATTAATTTGAATATTTTCAATGGTTTAAATTTAATTCTTATGAGAGGAAATAAGGTTTTAAACCATTTAATTTTTGCGGTTTTGTCTTTTGATGATAGTTTGGATGCAGCAAATAGGAACTTGGAGGTTTTGATATGGGTTTTAAAGTAAAACATTATGCGGCTAAAACTGTACCTGCGAATAGCTCATTAGAATGGGAGCTAATCTTAACTGAGCTTATCATTGGTAGCCTTTGTGCTGCATTCGCAAAGATCGGCTATGATGCCGCTATGTTACTTATTTTTATACCTAATTTAGTAATCGCCTTAGTTTGCTTTGGCTTTATTGGGCTTTCGATATTTCATTTCATAAGAGAAAAACGCAGTAAGCCAAGTGAGTAGTATAGATTGCTGCGCTATTTTTCTACTGGGGTAACGCCTGGCGAGTCGCACGCAATGACTTCAAATCGATAGCCATACTCAGCATGGTGATCAGGGGTTACTTGCACAATCTCATAATCATTCAGCTCAACGGCTTTACTGTTTTCTGCTTTTAAACAGCGTGAATAACTATCGGCTTCAAAGCTGTAAGCAAACATGGCAATTAAACGTTTGCTACGTTCAAAGTAACCTTTGGTATCTAAAAATTGGCGAAGGTTTTCAGCGGTTTCGCCGTCAACTTCTATATCTACGTCTTGGCTTGGGGCTGAGCTTTGTGTATTTTCAGGAAGTTGTTGCTCGAGCTTTTCACCAAGTTCTTCGACTGCTTTTTGCTGTTCTTCACCTGATTCCTTGGCAATGACTTTACTATCCACAAAGGTGCTGACCATATTGTCGAGCACTTCTTCAGGTGGCTTATCATCAAGAAATGAAATTAAGTTAATAAAAACTACCGACGCTAAAACAAAGCGTACAATGGCAGTTAATAATGGTGAGTAGCTTTGACTAATAAACTTAACTCGCTCAGAGCCAAATGGCTTTATCAGCAATAAAACAAAAATATAAAAAGGTAAAAAAAGTTGAAATAACAATAAAGTACCTAGGGTTATTCCCATTGCCCAAGGTGGTAAATATAACAGGGTGGCAAAGTTATGTGTGTAGTTAAAGTGACTAGCTGAGACATGAGTTACATCATTAACTATGCCGCTTGCACCAGCCAACACAAAATTAGCGATACTGGCATAGAAGATTAAAATCAGTGCTTTGCCGGCAAGCGAGTGCCAAAGTTGGTTAAATTTGGGCCAAAACTCAATAACAAGCGCAATAATGGTGATGGTGGCACTTAACCAGCCCGATTGCAGAACAATCAGGCTGCTTAATGCTAAAAGATAGAGCTTTTGCGCGGTACTTAAGTTAAACCAAATGGCTTTTAACTGTTCAACCAGTCTCGTTTTATGAGGCTGCCAGCTACGTTGCTGTTGTTGAAACTGTTTATTAGCGCGCCATTTTGCAATTTTTAAATACCTACGCACGCAATATCCTTTTTATAGTAATGGTTTTAAGTACCTTCCTGTGTGTGAACGCTCACAATCGGCAACGTCTTCAGGTGTACCAGAAATTAAAATTTCACCACCGCCTGAGCCGCCTTCAGGGCCTAAATCGACAATCCAGTCTGCGGTTTTGATCACATCAAGGTTATGCTCGATAACAACAATGGTATTACCGTGATCGCGTAAGCGGTGAAGCACGACTAATAATTGCTGAATATCAGCAAAGTGTAAACCCGTAGTTGGTTCATCAAGGATATATAAGGTTTTACCTGTATCGCGTTTTGAAAGTTCACGAGCCAGTTTCACACGCTGTGCTTCACCACCAGAGAGGGTAGTAGCAGCTTGACCTAAGCGAATATACGACAAGCCTACATCCATTAGGGTTTGCAGTTTACGTGCAATAGCCGGAATTTTATCAAAATAGTCACGGGCATCTTCTACGGTCATTTCGAGTACTTGGTGAATGTTTTTACCTTTGTACTGTACTTCGAGGGTTTCACGGTTGTAGCGCTGACCTTTACATACATCACAAGGTACATACACATCAGGTAAAAAGTGCATTTCTACCTTGATCACACCATCGCCTTGGCAAGCCTCACAACGGCCACCTTTAACGTTAAAGCTAAAACGACCGACCTTATAGCCACGTGAACGGGCTTCTTGAGTACCCGCAAATAGCTCGCGAATACCGGTGAAAATACCGGTGTAAGTTGCTGGGTTTGAGCGCGGAGTACGGCCAATTGGGCTTTGGTCAATATCAATCACTTTATCAAAATGATCTAGACCCTTGATTGACTTATACGGTGCCGCTTCTGCGGTCGTTGCGCCATTTAACTCGGTATGAGCCAGCTTAAATAAAGTGTCGTTGATAAGCGTCGATTTACCTGAGCCTGATACACCTGTGATACAGGTCATTAAGCCAAATGGAATACGTAAATCAACGTTCTTTAAGTTGTTACCTGTGGCACCAAATAACTCAAGCCATTTGTCAGTAGTTTGATGGCGAGCCGCCGGTACTTCGATTTTCTTTTCGCCAGAGAGGTACTGACCCGTGATTGAATCTTTGCTAGCTAGAATATCGTCATGGGTACCTTGTGCAATAACATGGCCGCCATGAACACCGGCACCCGGGCCGATATCGATAATATGATCCGCAGCGCGAATGGCATCTTCGTCATGTTCAACCACAATAACGGTGTTGCCTAAATCGCGTAAGTGAATAAGGGTTTTTAGTAGGCGGTCGTTATCGCGTTGGTGCAAACCAATTGATGGTTCATCCAGTACGTACATAACACCAACAAGGCCTGCACCAATTTGGCTTGCCAAACGAATACGCTGAGCCTCACCACCAGAAAGGGTATCGGCACTTCGCTCAAGTGATAAATAATTAAGGCCTACATTAATTAAGAAAGATAAACGGTCACGTATTTCTTTGAGAATTTTTTCGGCAATTTGTGCGCGCTGACCAGTTAAATTCAAGCCATCAAAAAATGCCATGCTTTCACCAATACTCATTGTGGTGATAGCTGGCAAGTTTGTTTGACCTATAAATACATGGCGAGCTTCTTCACGTAGTCGCGAGCCATGACAGCTCGGACACGCTTGGCTTGTTTGGTATTTAGCAAGCTCTTCGCGCACTGAGTTTGACTCGGTTTCACGGTAGCGGCGATTCATATTATTTAAAACGCCTTCAAACTCATGGTTACGCGTAATTAAGTCGCCACGGTCGTTACGATAGTTAAAGGCAATTTTAGTTTTGCCAGAACCTTCAAGAATTACCTTTTTGGCCTCTTTACTAAGCTCTTGGAAAGGTACTTCTAGGTCAAACTTATAGTGCTCTGCGACAGCTTGCAGCATTTGGAAGTAATAAAAGCTGCGTTTGTCCCAGCCTTTAATTGCACCGCCCGATAAACTTAGCTCTGGATTTTGTACAACACGGTTTGGATCAAAATACTGACGCACACCTAAACCATCACAGCTTTGACACGCACCTGCCGGGTTATTAAACGAGAATAAACGCGGCTCAAGTTCACTCATAGCGTAGCCACACGTTGGGCAGGCAAAATTAGCAGAAAACAGCATGTCTTCGCTGAGTGAATCGTCCATTGCCGCTACATGGGCAATACCACCTGATAGCTCAAGGGCTGTTTCGAATGATTCAGCTAAACGCTGTTGTTGGCCATCTTTAACTTTAAAACGGTCAACCACGACCTCGATAGTATGCTTTTTATGAAGCTCAAGGGTCGGTGGATCTGATAAGTCACAGACTTCGCCATCGATACGGGCGCGAATGAAGCCTTGACTTGCGAGTTGCTCAAGCAGCTTAACGTGCTCACCTTTACGATCTTTTACCACTGGCGCTAATAGCATTAGCTTACTTCCTTCAGGAAGCGCTAAAACCGTATCGACCATTTGGCTGATCGTTTGTGCTGCAAGCGGTAAATCGTGAGTAGGGCAGCGAGGCTCACCTACACGGGCAAATAATAAACGTAGGTAATCGTAAATCTCGGTAATTGTACCGACCGTTGAACGCGGGTTATGCGACGTTGATTTCTGCTCGATAGAGATAGCCGGCGATAAGCCTTCGATGTGATCGACATCGGGTTTTTCCATTAGTGATAAGAACTGTCGCGCATACGCTGACAGTGACTCAACATAACGACGTTGCCCTTCTGCATACAAAGTATCAAACGCTAAAGACGATTTCCCTGAACCAGATAGGCCAGTGATAACTATCAGCTTATCACGGGGAATGGTTAGGCTGATGTCTTTTAAATTGTGCGTACGGGCGCCTCGGACTTCAATGTTTTCCATGCTATCTCGTTTTATTACCTAATTATTTTTTCAGTATCTCATAATACGCGATAAGATTAATCCTTGATCAAAGAAAAAATCATCACTTACAGGTGATTATTTAGTTTTCGCTTGTGGTAGAATCCACGCTCAAATTTTAATAGACAGCAAGATCAGTAATTCATGACAGCATCTTCACTCAACTCTCGAGAAAAACGCGCTGCCGTTTCGTTGGCGAGCGTCTTTGCATTCCGTATGCTTGGCCTATTTATGCTGATGCCAGTATTGGCTATCTATGGGCAGCAATTAGAAGGGTTTTCGCCGCTTTGGATTGGCTTTGCTATTGGTGCTTATGGTTTAACGCAAGCCGTGCTGCAAATCCCTATGGGTTGGTTGTCTGATAAAATTGGTCGTAAAAAAGTGATTATTGGTGGCCTTTGTGTGTTTGCACTTGGCTCTGTAATTGCGGCAACCGCTGAGTCTGTGCAAATGGTTACGCTTGGGCGTGCACTTCAAGGCATGGGGGCGATTGCCAGTGCCTTATTGGCGCTTGCTTCTGATTTAAGCCGTGATGAACAACGTCCGAAAGTTATGGCCGTGATTGGTATGTGTATTGGTATGAGCTTTGCCGTTGCTATGCTACTAGGGCCTATTGTTGCTGCATCGTGGGGAGTTGCTGGGGTATTTTGGCTTACCGCAGGACTGGCCATTTTAGGTATTTTAATTGTGTTTTTTTTGGTGCCTAATGCTGTCAATAAGGCGCCAAAAGGTGACACACTTGCTACGCTTGATGATATTAAGCAACTGATTAAACACCCACAATTAGCACGCCTCGATTTTGGCGTAATGCTGCTTCATCTTACATTAACTACCGTATTTGTAGCCTTACCAGGCCAACTGATAAAAGACGGCTTAGTCGCAGACCATCATTGGTATTTATATATCCCTGTGCTGTTTTTAGCGTTTTTCTTGATGGCACCAATGATGATTGTGGCGATCCGTAAAGAAAAAGAAAAACAAGCCTTTATTGGCTCAATCGCACTGCTTGTTTTAAGTATGCTCGCGATGTCGTTATGGGTTGATTCGGTGATTGGCATCGGTATTTGTATGTTGGTTTACTTTATTGCTTTTAATTTTTTAGAAGCAACCATGCCTGCACTGGTTTCGCGTATTGCCCCAGCAAACCAGAAAGGTTCTGCGATGGGAGTATTTTCATCTACGCAGTTTTTTGGTGCCTTTTTAGGTGGTTTATTAGGGGGTTACGTTGCTCAAGCATTAAGTGCGCAAGCAGTGTTTGCGGCGGCGGCACTTGTTGGGGTAATATGGCTTATCCTTGCTTGGAATATGCAAGTCCCACCAAGAAGTAAAATAATTAGCTTAATGACTGAATTAAGTTCAGAGCAGCAGGCACAAGCGCTTGCTTCTCGTCTTGTTGCTTTACCGGGCGTAATTGAAGCAACGGTTGTCTGTGATGAAAATCGCAGCTATTTAAAGATTAATGATAAAGAATTTGACCTAGACCAAGCACGCAAAGTGGCTGGTTTAATCTAACGTTTTATAGGAGAAGTTCCATGGCACGCGGTGTGAACAAAGTTATCTTGGTTGGTAATTTAGGCCAAGATCCAGAAGTACGTTATATGCCTAATGGCAATGGCGTAGCGAATATCAGCATTGCTACGACAGATAGCTGGAAAGATAAAAACACAGGGCAAATGCAAGAGCGTACTGAATGGCACCGTGTCGTGTTATTTGGCAAACTAGCAGAAGTTGCTGGTGAATACCTTCGTAAAGGTTCACAAGTGTACATCGAAGGTCGTTTACAAACGCGTAAATGGACTGATCAATCAGGCCAAGAAAAATACACTACAGAAATCGTGGTAGACATGGGCGGTCAAATGCAAATGTTAGGCGGTCGTGGTGAGCAGCAAGGTGGTGGCGGTGGCTATCAAGGTGGTCAATCACAAGGCGGTTACCAAGGTGGTCAGCAACAAGGTGGCGGTTACGGCGGTGGTGCACAGCAATCACAAAGCAATAACAGCTATGCTCCACAGCAACAGTCTGCGCCAGCACAGCAGCAACAGCGTCCACAACAGCAGTCTGCACCGCAGCAGAGCAATAACCAATATGGTGGCGGTTATGGTCAGCAGCAAAACAATGCACCTCAACAAGGTGGTTTTGCTCCTAAGCCTCAAAATGCCCCACAAGGCGGCGCATCAAATCCAATGGAACCACCAATCGACTTTGATGACGATATCCCGTTCTGACCTAAGACAAAGTTGAAAATGTTGAAAAATGTATAGGAGAGCCGCTAAATAGCGGCTCTCTTTTTTTTAACTAAAAATAATGTTGAAAAATATTTTTTGCTGTGTATATTACTTTATAACAAATTAAAATGTTGATTAGTTGGTGCTTATGCGTATCGTAGTGAAAAAATTTAAAAGTGGTGAACGTTATGCATTTTTGTTAGGTGATGATGGTGTTCCTGATTTTTGGGTTACTCATTTTGTTACTCAAAAATTACGAATGAATAAGGCAGTAACATCAATAGTGCAATATTTGAAAAATATTAAACACCTCAGGTTATGGGAGAAAATCAACGATAGAGATCTTCTTGACGAAATATATAATGGCAAGATACCTAATAGTAACGATTTGAATAAAATAAAAGAGCATTGCACCTATCAAGCTAAAGCGCTCAAAATAAAACCTGTAAGTAATATTGTTGATCTGGGCCAATTCTATCTTTCCAAATCGCAAGAAAAGCCAACGATAAAAAAACCTCAGTACATTGCTCGAATTGCCCACATTGCAGAATTCTTAACCTTTATTGGTAAAGAGAGACTTAAGAATAAAGCAACTGCTACAGAACTATTCGATGCATTAGATAAAATGAAAGCTGATTTTAAGAAGAATATGTCAGACGGTCGATTGAAGAGTGTGCCTCTAGACAAATCAGGTATTCCCGATGATGCATTTGAAGATTTTGTTGAAGTATCTAAGCCTAATTCAAAGCACAACCCATTCAAAAACTCTACGATTCAACTTAGAAATTATTTAATTGTCCAAGTCTTATATGAGACAGGTTTGAGATGCTCTGAATTGTTAGCACTTCGGATTAGTGATATAGGTACAGACATTAAAACTCCCACACTTTCGGTCGTTAGGAGACATGATAGTAAGGATGATCCAAGGTTAAAGGAGCCAACAGCGAAAACACTTGGTCGGACTATCGAAATTTCAAAAGAGTTAAGGGATTTATTAAATATTTATATCAGATCATATCGGTCTAAGACAAAGACAGCCAAAGCCCACCCTTTCATTTTTGTATCACACAAAGGTAAGGCTGGGCACTATGAGTCAGGTCAACCAATTATTCAACAGACAATAAATGATATTTTCAACCGTATAAAGAGCATCAATCCAGAGCGGTTCTGGGGAATTACTCCACACCTGTTTCGGCATTTTTTCAATGATCAACTATCTCATTGTATTGATAAAGAAAGACAGATTGTTCGTGCAGAAGTAAAGAGATTAAAGGAGGCCGGCCTACATGAGGAAGCGAAGCTGTACTCGCATGAAAATTTAATTTCTGAACAACGAGAGCTCGAAATTCGAGCGGAGTTAAATGGGCACTCATCATTGAAATCAGGCCGTTTTTACTTAAAAAGAACATCTAGAAAGAAAGCAAGCCAGTTACGAAAAAAGACGCATAAAAATTTGCGACATAAAGCCATAATAACTAATTATAAGGGATAAAATGAAAAGAGCTAATGCGGCAATCAAAAACCGTCAAAGTGACATTCGCTTAACTAAAAGTAACTATGAGTTTGATGTTTATCAGGATGTTTGGAGATTAAATTCAGACTTACAAATAAACTTTAAATTACTAACACCTTTAAAGTTGAACTCTTCGTTTATAAATAACTTTCGAATTGCTCTTGCAAATTATGTGTCTGAATTGTCAGCAGGTTATGTTCAATCTATTTACGTAAATATAAGGCATTTATTTGCTATAAGTGGGGTTTCAGATGTCATTAATGAAGAGCATATAATCAACTTTAGAGCTACATTGGATAAAAGCCACGAATGGCAATTAGGACAGATACGAGCTTTTATATTGGACTGGCATGACAGAGGGATACCGGGGGTAGATAAAAAAGCGGTTCAACTGCTCAGTTCTATAAAGTTAAAAGGGGCAGAAAAAGGAAAAGCGGTCGCAATCGGTTGCCCTTATAGTGGGGCGTACTCTTTTGATGAGCAAACTGCGTTTATTAACTGGTATGTTGATGCATTTACATCGGAACTTATATCTTTGAAAGGCTACTCTTTTTTGATTGCGCTGCAATATACAGGGGCTAGGCCTGTACAATTACGTTATATGTATCATGAGGATTTGATTGAGCGAGAACAAGATGCAATGAGTTGCTTCGATCTAAAAATTCCACATGCTAAAAAACATAAAGCGAGTTTTAGAGAATCATTTCAGGTCAAAGATGACATTAATGAAGACTTATATCTAGTATTAAAAGCCCAGTCAGAAAGTAGTATTTCGTTCATCGAAAATCATTTTGGTATTAAGTTGTCTGATTCACGAAAGAAGACTATCCCAATTTTTTTAAATGAAAATGAAATTGAAGGGTTGAATCAATTTGAAGATTTTCTAAATGTTCAGTCAAAAACTCCAGACTTGTTATGTCTTACAAAGAGTGGAGCTGGCAAGCTTATCCAAAACATTGCAAGGTTATGCCCTCTTAAAACTTCACGTATTAAAATGAATGGAGCCTTTGGGGACTTACATATAAACGCAAGGCGATTTCGTTATACTCATGCAACAAACATGGCAATGCTAGGTGCAAGTGCTCATATTATTGCTGAAGAGTTAGGTCATGAAGATACTCAGCATGTAACTGTATATACAGAATTTAATGAAGAAATGGCAGATCGAATCGATGAAGCATTAGAACCCAATTTAACACCTTTAGCACAAGCGTTTTCTGGAACTCTGATCGATAGTGAAAAAGACGCAATCCGCGCGAATGATCCTAGAAGCCGAGTAATTTCAGATGAGGGTGGAACGGTAGGAAACTGCGGTAAGTATGGCTTTTGTGCGAACGGGACAATTCATTGCTATACATGCAATAAATTTCAACCATGGGTAAATGCACCACACATTGAAGTACTTAATAATGTCACGATGGAGCGTGATCGAAAGCGTAAAATGGGCGCAAGTGAATTTGTGTTACAAGGCCATAATCGCAGCATTGATGCGATCAAAGTTGTGATCAGAAAGTGTGAAGCTAGAAAACAAGAGTTGGAAAAAGAGGGAGCGTTAAATGTCTGATGTATTGATATTTACACCTAAACACAAGCTTGAATTACAAAAAAATTACAATGATTTTATTGAGTTTTCGAAGAATAAGTTAACGCTTTTTGATGATCATGAGTTTGAAAGCCCTAGCGGAATTCAAAAGGGATGGGAATGTGATAAGTGGTCTTGGAATACAGCAAGAGGAAAGAAATTAACCATCGTATTTGGTAACAGCGAAAATCATTCGAAATATACACCATTTAAGCAGCCATTTGCTGACTTTGCCAAAGCCTATGTACGATACCAACAGTCGCTCAATCACAAAGACTCAGTTATGTGGGCCTCTTCATTGGTATGGCTTCACAATGCATTAGAAGAAAATGCGACTCAAAATGGTAGAGTCGCCATTGATATTATGTACCTCAATAACACGGTAATTAATCGTGTGGAAGAGCAGATTAAGAACAGCGGATTGAGTGCTGGAGGCAAGCGCAATATTGGCCTGTCATTTGAAAAAATATTGAAGTTTATTAAGGACAAGCGATTCAAACTAGATTTACAAGAGTGGTCAAATCCTTTCCCTCGTCCGTCCGACTCAAAAATTAAACTTGATAAAGTGAGTCGTCAGACAGAGGAAGATAAATGTCCTTCTGATTATCAAATGTTTCAGGTCGCAGATGCTTTTTATAAAGCTAAGACTTTAAAGCAAAAATACTTTAGCAGTTTATGTGTAATGTTGATGTGCCAGCCAAGCCGAAACGAAGAACTAAGTGGCTTAACAATAAACTCACTACAGAAAAGTGATAAAGGGCGTTGGTATCTGATGTGGAATCCAGCTAAAGGCGGTGACCCTGTACGAAAGTGGATACCGAAGTTAATGGAAGATGTTGTAAGGCAGGCATTTGAAAGATTAATAGATATATCCGCTCCGGCTAGGTATGCAGCTCGCTTTGCTTATGAAAAGCCTAAATTATTCATGAAACACAGTAAATGTATTACACCAAACGATTTCTCACATGATAAGCCTTTAACTTATGATCAATTCGCTCATGCTATGGGGTTTAAAACAGGAAAATCCTCGAGAGGAGCCGACATAACTTGGGTAACATATGGCACAAATGTCGCTTGGCTAAAGAAACTAATTAGTAATTTAAATGGTGTTGCAAATTGGAAAAAAGAACTATGCACTAATGCTAGCATTCTACCTAACAATGATGTTGTTAATAGATATAGTAAAAAGCATCTCGGCATTAAGATCAAATTTCCCTCGTACAATGACTTGAGAGCCGTAGTAGATCAGCAATATAAAACAAGCGATTTTCCTAACTATGGTGACGTTAAGCTTTGGGACTGTATTACTCTGGTTAGAGAAAATGAGTTTCATAGAGAGTTTAATGTAAAACCTTTTTCGTGGCTACTCACAGGGCATGGTGCAATAAGTGATGCTTTAGGATCTGATAGAGATGCATCTGAAGATTCAATCGAATCTATTTTTGTTGAGTTAGGAATTAAAGATGAAGATGGTTCTAAATTAAAATTAACAACACATCAGTTTAGACACTGGCTTAATACAAAGTTAAAGCTCGCAGGTGAAGAGGACTGGCTTATTGCTAAGTGGTCTGGGCGCGCTGATATTGAACAAAATAAGGCCTATGATGGAAGAACTCAAGAGCAAAAATCTCGTTTAACAAAGCGAATTGGGAATGTAGTTAAGAGTGAAGGTGTTATGACGGTTGCTCAAGCCAATCAGTTTTTATCGCCATACACATCAGAGTCGCCACCTCCGGCAATCGTGTTGCATGATTTAGGCTTACCAGTCTCTCTTAAATCTCTCGGAATTAATCGCTCAGGTGTCGCTCAGTTCACAGGGTTAGGCTATTGCGTTCACAATTATGCAGAAAGCCCGTGTGTTAAAAATGGCGATTGTGCGGTCTGTAGCGACCATGAATGCCTTAAGGGGCTGCCAAACACTCTTGAAGAGCTTAAAAACCTTGAGAAGCTTAATAAGGAGCAGCTAGAGGATGCAATCGTTAAAGCTGGAGATAAAGTTTTCGGTGCTGATCGTTGGGTAACTGCCACAGGCTTTAGGTTATCAAAGATTAAAACCATTATTGCTATGATGGAAGATCCAAACAGACCTGAGGGTACACCCATCAGAATTCCCGATAAGTTAGATCCTTCACCAGTTAAGCGCTCACTTAATATTGACGAGCAGAGTGTTATCCCAACGTTTGATCTTACCGCTTTAGCGTTAGCTGATATGGAGGAGTAATCATGGCTTTTGTAACAGACAACAAAGAAATGATTCTAGAGATTATCGATGGTTGGAGTGGTAAACTTACTTATGAGCTTCTTTCTGACAAACTTCAATCAGAATTGGGCTTAAAACGCCCCCCATCACGGCACACTTTCACAAAGCATGATGAGATAAAGCATGCTTTTGATTTGAAAAAAACAGAATTACGAAATAAAAAATCTGCTGCCATTGATGAAGCTAAGTTGCTATTCGAAAGCTCAAACAAGCTAACCCATCTTCTTGAAAAACTGGATAGTGATGATGCAACGATAGCTGAACTCATAAAACAAGTTGAAAAGCTTGAGAGAGAAAATGAGAGGCTTAGCTCAGAGAATGATAGACTGAGTGAGCAACGTGATATTTTACTTGAAAGGTTTGCTCGATGGCAGCATAACTTACAGAAAATGGATGGTGTTGATTTGAATAAGCTTGCTATCTCTATTGATAGCGGATTGCCCTCTAAGAATAGAGGGTGATTAGTGTGCTGTTATTAGGTAATTGGCACTGAAATTGGTGGTAATTTTATCGGCCATGAGTATAAAGTCTTATCTCTAAGTAATGAAATTACAATAGTCAGAATGCTTTCAAGGTGTTTACTTTTAAAGTGGCGCTGTAGTTTGCGTTTAACCTGATAAGGTTTAATTCAGTAAAGTATTATTTTCTAAAAAGCGACATTTGCTAGTCTAAGAAGAGTGTTTTGTTCTAAAGGTATAAGGGATACTAATTAATGTTAGAGATAATAGGTTCTATAGATGCAAAGTCTTGGATCGGTTTTTTTGGTGTTTTGATAGGTGCAGGCCTTGGATTTTCGGGGGTAATTTTTGCAAATATATCTAGCTCGGCAAGATTAAAGTTACAAATGGAAATGGAAAAACAACATGAAAGAAACGTAATAAAAAGGGAGAGACTCGAAGAACTTTACGTACTTATTAGTAAATGGATAAACAATGCTTTTTCGTATTATTTTAATTTGACTTTAGTAATGAAAGGAAAAATTGATTATAACCAGTATCTTGATGAAATAATTGAAGATGGTAATAGTAAAAAAGTTGATTTTCAGCGAATTGAAATGATCCTTAATATTTACGGACGCGAATTATTACCTCTATATGAAGATATATTAAAAAGCCGTGAAAAAATTAATAATATGGCATCTGAACATAAAAACTCATACCGAGAAGGAAGAGACTGTAAAAGCTATATTAAGCCATATTCACTTTTGCACAAGGAGCTTGAATTGCAAGTTGAAAATTTGAAATTAAAATTGGCAGAATTAGCGTCTGATATTTAAGCGTATTAGTTCAGGTAAGGTCTTACACCTCAATTTGAGAAATTGAGAGTTACCGATTTTGATATAAAGAGCCAAATTTTAAATCAAAATAAAGAGGTAGCTCATGCGCTTATAATACAAGCCCAATTACTAAACCTCATAGATGGTTTACTAAAGTTAGCAGAAGAGTAATACTGTGCTTCTAGAGCTTATAAGGAAGAGAGTGTATCAAGAACGCATGACTTTGTTCCAATCTATACTATGTCCAGCAGCTTCGAGTTCACGCGCTAGAGCCTGTTTCCAGCCACCACTACTGTCCATTGTTTCCCAAACAACACCTGCGAAATCACTTGGTATTTCTAACGAACCGCGTTTAAGAGCACATACTTTTTCTCGACCCAAGCGTCCAATAAAGTAGCCTAGTTCCAATAGTACGTTTTGACGGGCTCTAGGTTCGAGTGTTCCACCTTTGATACAGCCCTCATCATCAGGTGTAAGTAGGACTACCGCAAACCCAACATCGCTGTTTGCAACGACTTTTTCGATAATGGTCCTTCCTTGATTAGCCTGTTCATGGAGTATAATGGCTTCTAAACCAATTCGTTCCAGAAAGCGAGCTACAGTTTCTCTCGCACCATCGTCGTGGCCATGAACGATAAAAACCTTTCGTGAAAATGGCTGCTTCAATACAATTTCAGTACTCCCCTTTGATTGGACATAGTTCTTATAATCACGAATAAAAGGAATAATAAGCTGTCCATTGAGCGTGTGGATACCTGAGATTATTTTATTTCCGGAGTAGAAGAAGTGATGACTGAAGTTAATAGCGTAACGTGGGTCATTAGCCAGTTTCTCTATAAGAAGTAAGGTTAACCCCATCGTTTTTTTGTGGTCATCAGGCCAAGCAAGTTGGGCGCTCCCTACCATGCCCCCCCCTGTTTTTTCACTTTCAGTAATGAAAGCGTCTAAATCAACATCTTCGGTTAACTCTTCATTGTAAGGTTCAAGTTCGGTATGATTTAACAATTGGCCGAGTTTTTTCAAGGGCCGTTCATACGTTTGCAACTTTGAATTCTGTAAATCTATGATTGCGTTGTTAATTTCTTCAAAAACATCTTGATTCATTACTATTTCTCGTCTTGTTTCAATCGGGCCTCAGCGGCTTTTTGAAGGATTGATTCTCTATAACTTTCTTTCATTTGTTCGGCGAGCGACCCTACGATAGGGCTACTAGCGTAAGGTTCAATGCGGTTATCAATGATTTGGTTAACTGACTGGATTGCAGCTTCAATGCTTGCAGGGTCGTGAGGATCAAAGTTAACAACGCCCAACTGCCCATCAAGTTCATTCAATGCTTTCTCTGCATTTTTTAGATCTTTTTGCAGTTTATCGAGTCCAGTAATTTTAAGCATGGTTCCTTCCTGTTAATGATATTTCTATATTTTTGTTCTGTTTAAACTGCTTGTTAGAAATTCTTATCGCACAATCTTTCCATCAGGCGTGAGTCTATGATTAAAATTAATATCTATAGCCATTTTGTCAACTAAATCGCGTGCATAAGAATTAGGCATATCATAATCAACTAAAGAGTCTATGATTGAATTTATTTGCTAACACTCTATTAGGTGTTAGCAATATACACACTATACTCATTTAAGCTCCTAAAACACTGGGCTTAACTTATTCCTAAAATGTCATGCGTAAAGGTATTTGTTAATTCTACGCTAGGTTAGGTGTCTAACATATCCCATTTGTCACCAAGAACCCAACTCAAAGCTGATAATTTGACATTAATCATGCTCCACTATTAGATATTGCACTGAGTGATTGCTAAACAGATACTTTTTTAATTAAGCGGTAAAACTATATTTTAAGTTATTAATAACTCGTTTAATAAACTTCCTTCCTTCTGTTGAGTTCAAGACGGAACGGGGGGGTTGCCCTTTAAAATGGAGATGCGGGGTATCCAACCACCCATTCCAGTTTTCAACACCCTCAAAATACTCAATCCCATCTTGACACAACTTTGTAATTTCGATTGCATTTTTGGTGGCCTTTGAATTTAACCTTTGGAGCTTATTACTTGAGAGCTCTTTTGAAGTTATTCCAAGTACTGCCGCTGTTGATTCTAAGTCCCACTTCAAAAGTTTCGAAAAGGTCAGAAGCCCCTTGGCTAAAACCCCTTTCTTTATAAAGTTTATTTCATCGAGGGAGTTTGAATGAGAAGATAACTCACCGCTTGATATTACTTTTATCAGATCAAGGTCATCAGAGGTTTTTGATGGGGATTTTCTCACTGTATATTCTCTTTAATACTTATGTACAAAACAAACTTTAGCAGAAAAAACATATTTTTGAGTTTTTGAGACTTAAAAAGCTCAAATATAAATTGTGGTTAGAATGCTTTATAAGAAAAGTCATTTGCCAGTGACAAATTTAACGATGCTTTGCAGTTGTGACTTGAAATGTTAATAATGCGTGTCTATTTTTCTGTAGTATGCATTTTTCTTATACCCGCCTGACGCGGGCCATGGGTTTGGGGTGTTGTAGAGTCCTTTTGGCAACAATAATATGGCATCGAAAAATGCAAAAATTAATGATAACTATGTTGTACCTTTTAAGCTTCTGCTTTAACAGGTAAATCTTATTAGAGCTGAAGTTCTGCAAGCCTTATAGTAGTCTCTTCCAAAATCTTTCTAGTGGTTACTTTTGAATAAAGTATCAAAATTAAAACTTTCTAAAGAATATTTCTAAGTTTTTCATTAATATATAAAAATTAGCAAGTAAAAAATACAAGCTGAAGCTTCAGAACCAACTCCTTTAAGAGGTGGTATTAGTAGGGGAACATTATGACAAACTTCGGTGACAGTAAAGATGAGTAAAGAAAGAGGCCAACGCAATAGGGACTTATTCCAAGGCTGGGTTGCTGAAATGACATCAAAAGAGTCGCCTAATTGGTTAGATTATTGGCATGGTAATACGTTAAGTCCAAAGAAAATAGCTAATGAACTTGGCTTCGACCCCTCTGCATTTAAAAAAGCTAGAAATGAAAAGCTTTTTAATATGCTACAAGAATTAAAACAAGAATTAGCTACTTCAGGCATTTACAATCAACGTAAGACAAACCTGCCTTTGCAACATGGAGTTATTGATGTTTTAAAAGAAACGGAAGAAGATATAAAAGATAGCGCCAAAATTCGTGATTTAAAAAGAGTAAACAGTAGGCTACAAAATGAAAATGCAAAGCTAGTTGCTGAAGTTGCAAAACTCTCTGAGTTTAAAGAAGTCCTGATGGAAATGGGTTTATGGAAATGAGCAATAACGCTTACTTAATTAGGCTCACGAGAATATATCAATATAGTCCAGACAATGTTCGATTAGGCGCTGTTTTTGTTAACGCAGGTGCTGGGGCGCATCGTATTGAAGTACTTACCACTCAGAATAAGTTGAATATCGATCCAAAAGTAGGTCAACAGTGGAAAATACTAAAAGAACAAAACTTCAGTATAAGACAGCAACAAATCAGTACAGGTGGCTTTGTTGATGTTTGGCGCTTCATGGAACCTAAACTTAAATGCGTAATGCCAGATAACGGAGTTGGTTTTGTTACTTTTTTAAGTACGGAAAAGTCATTTGAAGGCATCGGAACAGTAAGTGCACAATTTCTTTGGCGAGAGTTTCGAAGTGATATATTTAAAATACTTGAGTGCGACAGATACGGTCCATACAAGCACGATAAATCGATAACTAACTTTCGAGCTGTCAGAAAAGTTCTTCTTAGCGATAAAGCGGTGCATGGACTTTGGGATGGCTATAAAGAGTATTCAAATCTAAAGTATGCATCTCAGTTGGTTAAGTGGGAGATTGAGTCACCTATTCAGCGTCAACTATTCAGAATCGCCGATCGGGACGCAATTAATTTCTTAACGCAGAATCCTTATCGTTTGTTTTCATTAGGTATGCGATTTTTGAAAGTTGATGAAATTGCTCAAAAGCACTTCGGTATCAAACAATATGATGTAATTAGGCTAGCAGCCATCGTTGAACAAGCTTTGAGGTTATGGAGTGACAAAGGAAATACCGTCGCTGATTGGCAAGACATAGAGCCTAGCATTAAAAAACTTTTGAACAATGACTCTCGCTTAGTTTCAAAAGCATCTGAGTTAGATGGTGATATTTTAGGGTTTGTTAAGCAAGGCAATAAATACTATGTTTCGGGCAATTATATATTCGAGAAAACCATAGCAAAACGATTCAACAAACTTCGTCAATCTAATGAAACTTGGCGAAGTGATTTGGAAGAGGCGTATTCAGCTGCAATACCTGATGGCTGGAAATTAGAAATAGAGCAAGAGCGAGCAGTAAGGACAGCATTACTCAGTAAAATATTTGCACTTACTGGCGGTGCCGGTACAGGTAAGACATTTACCACGAAGCTTATTGTTGATTCTTATCTGAGGCTCGGCTTTACAATATACCCGGTTGCGTTATCAGGGAAGGCAGCCCGTAGACTTCAGCAATCAATAGGCATTGAAACAATGACTATTGCGCGGTTGTTACGTGAAACAGCCATTAATGAAAAGAATAACGTTTTGCTTGTGGACGAAGCTTCAATGCTAGATGCATATACTATGTGGCGGCTAATTACTCTGTTTTCTGATGAAACACGGATCTTGCTGGTTGGTGACCCTTATCAACTTCCGCCAATTAATGCGGGTTTCATTTTAAATGACTCCATTAATAGTGGAGTCATTAACCATGTGGAACTTGATGTCGTGAGACGGCAGGGAAAAGAAAGCAGTGTACCAGCGTACTCAAAGGCTATACGGCACGGAATGATGCCTGAATCATTAAATACCGCTGAGATAGTATTTCAAGAATCAGCAGGTGAGCTTTTACAAGATGCTGTAACGGCTTATTCAGGGTACGGTAATGCAATGATAATAGCTCCTACTAATTCTACGGTCAGAAAGGCAAACATAAAGTTGCAAGCTGCTGTGAACCATAATGGAAAGGACCTTGATCTAACCGATATGCCTATCACAAAAGGTAGTTATGACTTTAAAGAAGGCGATCCCATTGTTTTTACCAAAGGCAGTTATAAATATGATGTTCAAAATGGTACGTTGGGTGTTATTAAAAGTGCGGTAGCAACTGACAAATACGCTTGTATTGTTGAACTGGAAGATTTTGATGAAAAGGGTGATAAACGATTATTAGAGATAGACTGGCAACTGTTTGAGTATATCGACCTCGCCTACTGTTTAACATTACATAAATTACAGGGTTCACAAGCACCTAATGTTATTGTGCTTCTTGAACGAGGTATATTACTTGATCGCAGCTGGCTTTATACAGCAGTTACACGAGCGGAAACTAAAGTACATATCATCGGGAAAGAAGCTGATTTTCGATATGCAGTAAACAAGAAAGGTGCAATTGAAACTCGCAAAACAGCCTTAGCTGAAATGTTGAAAGATTCGATAGATTAAGCAGAGTTTGAATTGTAATACGGGTTTTTAGTAAGAACCTAAGAAAAGTGGATTAGGGTTCATATCATTAGCTTAAACTCCCATACAATAATTTAATTTATAAACTATCTCTTGTTTATTATGTAAACAAGTTAAATGACAGATAGTTTTTCTTGTGTTAGCTTGCTTTGATAAATTTTTTATTTTTAAATTGATTGACGAAACAAGGTTTAGGTTACTTCTCATATGGATAATGATAACAACAGCTATACTTTTTTAATAGAAAAGCCTTCCAAAGAAGATTTATTTCATAGTGGAAGTCATAGTCGGACAGCTGATGCTGTTTTTAAATCTTTAAAAAATGACAACGACATTAATGTTGTGGGTATAGAAGGTAATCTTGGCTCTGGAAAAAGCACTGTTTTAGAGCTAATCAAATGTCTTAGCAAAGAAGAACAATATGAGTTTGTAGAATTTGATGTTGAGAGATTTCAGCATGGTGCTACTAAAAAAGCTTTAATTGAAAAGCTTTATTCTGCAATTGAAAGTTCTGTTACTTCAAGCGATGGTAAAGCAAAAATTGAAAAAGCCAAGAATGTAGCCTTAGGTAATCACTTTGAGTACACATCTAATATTAAAAGTAATGTTAATATCTGGATTATTTGGTTTACGATAGCTCTATTGGCTGGGGTGAGACTTTTACCTGATGCTTTATCTGGGGTGGGGAATTTTATCCAATTTGTTTATCAATGTTTTACAGATGGGTTTCAAGTTGCGAGTAATAACTTTGATGTTAACGGTTTATCTATACTTTCAATTTTCCTCGCTTGGTTTCCTTATCATATTGTTAGATGCGCACAAAAAAGGAAAAAGATACTTTATTTCTTTGGTACCCCTCCTACAACGGGTGATATCTTCAAGCGAAATAGTAAGGACACAATTTCAGAAACCATTGAAATCAATAAAGAGGTAGGTGCTTATGAGTTGCAGGAAGCTTTAGAGGCTTTCGTTTTTGAGATTCCTGAAAATAAAAGGTTTATCTTAGTGCTGGATAATTTGGATCGTGTAACAAATGAAAAGTTAAGGGAAGTGTGGAGTGATATCGAAGTATTTACTTCTATAGCGCAGACTAAAATTCAATTATTAATTCCTTATTCAATTAAACATGTTGCATCTTCATTATCTTCTGATGAAGCAGAAGGAATGGAGTTTATTTCAAAAAGAATACCAATATCATTTAGGGTTGCTCCAATACTTTCAGCGGATTGGAAAATGAGTTGTTCAAAAATGATTGAAGAGACTGGAATATCTGTTGAAGGCGAAGAATTAAAAGGTATTTTATCATTAATCGATTTATGGACATATGCTAACAATACCCCAGTAACTCCTCGTTTTATGAAAAAGCTAATCAATTCAATTGTGAGCCTTCTATCAACACATAACGAGCCTATTCATACTATAACCGCATTTTATTATCAGTTATCAGTTCAAAACTATAGCTTGTCTTCGGTTGAAGTATTGTCTTCAGAATCAAAGATTAATGATATCAAAGATAAATTAAAAGAAAGTAAAGCAATTATTGAGCGTACTATTGACTTTGAAATTTGGTCGAAAGAGTTCGTCTCAATACATTATTTATCGAGTTATATTGTTGCTGAAAGTGAGATACTTAGAGCCCCATTGAGTAGAGCATTAAATAGCGAGGATATAGAGCCATTTATAGTTAAACAGAATATTTACGCTTATGATAAAATTTTACTAGATTTAATAGATAAGGAAGGAACTGATAAATTTATTTCATTGATGCTGAAAATGAAAAAAACAGAAGATTCGACATATATAACTTGGGTTGATAAGTGGTTTTCACATATAAATATAGCTATAGAAAAGGATTCTTTAGAAATAAAAGATATCGAAAATTTAATTTCTTCAACACAGCAGTTGGTAAAATTTGGAGTTGAAATTAATAGAGCCAGAATTGAAAGTTATTATAAATCGATAAATAAAAAACCAGATGAATTCATTGGTTTGGATGATGTGAATGGAACCTTAAAGTTATTGTATGGATGTTCGCAGCTCCTTTCAAATCGAACCCCGATTATAACCAAACTTTTTAATGCCAAGATGTTTATCCATTATTTGTGGCCTAACCGAAGTTCTTTTCCAAATTGGCAAATCGAAGTTCGCAAGTTAAAAGAAAGTGATATTAAGGAAATATTTTCAGTCATTAATGAAGAGCATTATATAGATAAAGAGTTACTTGAAGAGGTTTCAAGCAGGTTCAGAGTTGGCTGGCTGAGTGAAGAAAACGTGCTTCTAGAACTTTATAAAGAGTTTCCTTCCGTTGAAAAAATAAATGCAGGGGCATTGCTGGAATCAAATATATATGCTGAAGAGTGGTACCATTCAAGCTTACAAAATTACTATCAGAGAGGGCTTTCTTTCATAGAAGAGGAAAGTAAAACTAAGTGGCTAGCTCAAGCGGTCGCTAATATTATTTACCATAGTACACCTCAAAATATTAATTTTTATGAATCTCATATTGAGCTAACGGATGAATTTCATAACGAGTTGGCAAACTGCTTAGCAGTTTCTTGTAGTTTTGGCAAAATATTATCTGCTTTAGAAAACCAAATGTTAAGTAAGTATGTCACGAAGGCTATAAATATTCTAATTCTTAATTCTCGAGTTCAGAAGCTAAATATTGATGCTGTAATTAGAAAATATACTGATTTAAAAACATTGAATATTGAGGAAGACAAGTTATTACACTTTTTAAGTGGCTGGATGAAATCTTATGGTTTTACTTTGAGCGCACTAGAGAAAATGGATGAACTTTTCTTGTTTGATATACTGAATACTAACAGTTCTAACGAATGGCGAAGTAAGATCCTTGAATTAATTGATAGTGGTGGTGAAGCAGATGTTGATTGGTGGATAGAACAAATAGAAAAACCAAACAGCTCAATTAAGTTAATTGTAGAATGGTATGTGAAAAATAATAAGCGATTTAACAAGTGTGGGTCATTAAGTGGTGCTCTCAATCGCTTTTTTACTGATTTATCAGTCAGTAAAATGGAAAGTTACTCTAATAAAGCTTGGATAGGTAGTTTAATTTCAATACTCCCAAAATTTTCCCGCCGTAAATTATCAAGAGCGCTAAATAAGTTGATTGGTTTGCCAAAAACATCTGTTCAAGAGGCTGAGTGTATAATTGTAAACTGTGATGATTATGTTGAGCTGGAACATTCAATGGGAAGTCAAGAAATCTTGGTTCTATTTGAGAATATTGTATCTAATCAAGATGTTGCAACATGGTTTGATAAGCAAAAAATTAATTTTGAGGTGTGGGATGGTGATTCAATTGCTTCTTTTGTCACAGAGATGATTCGTCTTGAAGGAAGTGGTTTTGTTTTCAATAAGGCGTTGTTTCCTAAAAGTTTGAACTATCTTGCCAGCCTGTGATCAGATCATCTATATCCTACTAGCCCGTGCAACAACAATGAGCAAAATCACAAACTGGTCTCACTATAATCAAGCCCTCGTTA
>NZ_JAKGBA010000015.1:0-83711 GCF_021532495.1 Pseudoalteromonas sp. Cn5-37
TTAACGAGGGCTTGATTATAGTGAGACCAGTTTGTGATTTTGCTCATTGTTGTTGCACGGGCTAGTAGGATATAGATGATCTGATCACAGGCTGGCAAGATAGTTCAAACTTTTAGGAAACAACGCCCCCATATGTATAAACAATTAAGTGGTCTATCTGCGCTGATTCGTTATTGTGCTTAAATTTAACATCATTAAATACGAATACTTGTGGGTGATCTTTGAATGCTCGGCGCAAATAAAATGCGACATCTAGCTCTTGCTTGTCCCCAGCTTTAATCTTGATTGATAGTGAGGTTGAAGGTGCTTTATCTTTTAAAATCATGAGAAATCCATTCTGCCATGTATGCGTATAGGGTACCATCGAAATGCAAAATTAAAATATTAAACTTAATGATGGATTTTAGATAATTAAATGCATCTCAGAGATTGGCGTTTACTTCTCTTTGGTTGCCGTCGCCAACGCGACATAACTTAAATAAATCGTTAAAAGGTCACTTTTTCCTCGCCCTAATTTTGGTACAATGTGGCTTACCAAATTACACAGATGTAATGTTATGAAGAAATGGATTTTATTACTCGCTACTTTGCTTGCGAGTTTCAACACGGTTGCTGAAGAGCAATATTCAAAAAGCCGCTGCGATAACATTGAGGCTGAACGCGAGGGCATTCGTAAGAGAATGAATCGTAGCTACACGGCTAGGCAAGGTGAACGTTGGAATCAACGTTTAGATGAGCTTTTTACGCTGCTGGCGAGACACTGTAAACACCCAAAAAGAAGTTCTGGTAATGGCGGTAATTATACGTATCGCTCTAACCCTACCGCACTTTTAAACACCAAAGTACATAACTCTACGGTGTATTCAAATTCATATAATGACGATAAAAAGCGCCAAGCTTGGGGGCAATTTTATCAATTACCAAAACGTTGTAGAGCGAAGAAAATTCAGCAAGCTGATTTTGTATGGTGTAGCGAAAATAAAGCTGAGCAAAAGGCGCTATTTGAATCGGCTTGGAGCGGTAATTCAAAAGCAAGCCATAAAGATATTGTTATTACAGTAAAGCCAACCATTACAGAAATTAATGCAAATAAAACCACAAGCCAAGTTGCGATAAACAGCCCGATAATCGAAGCACCCGTTAAACAAGCTTCAATTCCTTTAAATGAGAGTGTTGGTCCGCAAGTGACAAAGTTGAATGACCTTAAAATTTGGCAATTAGCCTTGGCTGGCATTGCGGCCATGTTGTTTGTGTTTGGTCTTTATCGTTGGTTTAAAGATTGAGTTATTTGACGGGCTAAAGCCCGACCTACGATGCCTCGCAACTACAGTTTCAACACCTCTCCTTGTAAACTCGGTGAGTTTGCAATACTGGTTTGGAGTTGCTCTATCAACAACTGGGCATTCGCTGATGGTGTGCGTGAATGTGGCCAGAGGGCGTAAATTGGCCTTGCGGGAATATCGTGGGGGGAGTCGATATAACTAAAGTTGCTGGTGTCGTTTATACAGCAAATTTCGCTCATGGGTAATAAGCCAATGCCATAGCCTGCTTCAACCATTTTTCTGGCGATTGTAATGTCAAAACAAAAGCTTATATGTTCATACTCGGTTTTTAATTTGTTAAGCAAACCGCTGGGGAGTTGTGATTCTGAATAGGGCAATATCAGCCTTGATGTTGGGGCATCTTTCTTTTTAATCAGCTTTATTGCGATCATGCCTAGGCGCTTTTGAAAGTAGCTTGAGTCTTGTTGATCGCCGATGCGAATGGCTAAGTCAAAACGTTTTTGGCTTAGTTGGCTGTTGGCATTACTTGGGTAAATGTGGAGGTTTAGCGCAGGGTTTGCCATCGCAAACTGATTAACTGCCCCCATCAGTGGGCCCGCAATGATGTTTTGTGGGCACAACAGGTAAAACTCTTTAGCGGCGGGCGAGTCATTTAGTTGCTCAAGCTGGCTGTTAAGAGCAAGCACCTGCTCGCCTAACTCGTTATACAGTGATTCACCTTTGGCGGTTAACACAATGCCGCGGGCTGTGCGTTGCAGTAATGGCTCGGCGAGTTTTTCTTCTAATGCCTGAATGCGCCTTGATAGAGTTGAAAGATTCAGTCCTAAATCTTTTGCTGTTTGGCTCATGCTTTTACGGCGCGCTATTTCAATAAATAAATGCAGATCATCCAGCATACGACTCCCTCAATCTTAGTTTGCATTTTCGTGACTGTTGCCACTTGGCCTGTACAAATATAGTAACGCCAAGGAGGACATATGAAAATTCATTTTACTTTTACTGCGGCATTTTCGTTTTTAATGTCGTTTTTACTTTCGGCATGGGTCACTTATGTCAACTTAGGGCTGAGCGATACATTTTTTCTAAGTTGGATGAAGGCGTTTGCTAATGCATGGCCTGCTGCGTTTGTGGTGGCTTTTACGGTTGCCCCGCCAATTAGGGCATTGGTTTTAAAGTTATATAGTAAGGAGTCAGTATGATTAATATCGTGGCAAAAATTACCCCAAAGGCAGCATTATTTGATGACTGTAAAGGGCGTTTACAGGGCATATTAGCAGCCACTCGCGCAGAACCTGGTTGTAATCGTTTTGAGTTGTTTGCGAGCAAAGAGCAGCGTTGTTTGTTTTTAGTTGAGCAGTTTGAATCGCAAGCCGCCCTTGATGAGCATTATGCTCAGCCTTATACCCAAGCGGTGTTCGCATTTTATGAAAATGCGTTGGCAGAGCCAGTTGAGGTAGAGAAAGTGGAAGAGCTTTAGTTTAATATGCACAAAGAGGATTAAGAGGCGCTGCGCTTTAGAGAAGAGCATTAATTGGTTGTATCTCATTGTCTTCTCGTTCAGTTCTCTTTGTGAATAAAGGTATTGAACCGCTGAGTGCACCGAGGCGCTGCGCGCTACATAGGAAAGGTAATTTCACAAAGAGATTATGAGGCGCTGCGCTTTAGAGGAAAATAACTAATTGGTTGTATCTCATTGTTTTCTCATTCAGTTCTCTTAGTGAATAAAGGTATTGAACCACTGAGTACACCGAGGCGCTGCGCTTTAGAGGCAATTAACTAATTGGCTGTATCTCATTGTTTTCTCATTCACTTCTCTTTGTGAATAAAAATATTTGAACTTTAGGGAGCACCGAGGCGCTTTGCACTACATAGAGAAACCCATTTAAACCTTTCAAATTTCATACTCTCAAAGTACAAAACAAGTTTCACACCGACAGGTAAAAAACTAGGCTACTGGGGAAGTACTGCTATTCGTAGCCTAGTTTACAAGGTTGAAATGGTTACAGCATATGCAGAATTTGTTTAGCTTTTTCGCGGGTTAAACACGCGGCCATTGGGCGTTTTGCAAACAGTTTGGCTGAGACTGTTTGTTCTTTGCCTATGTATTGGTTATGCAGCTGTTTAAAGTGTGGTTACTTGAGCAATATGCATTGGATGATAAACAGTTTTACTTTGGCAAGAATTAATATTCAGATTTGTTATTGCTCTTTCACTTTGTGAGAACATAAATCGAACTAGCAATTTATCAGTCTTTCAGGTGAATTTAGCGCAGATTTGTTGCAGTTTTATTTGAAGCTGTTAGTCTGTACCTCTAAATTTTACAGTGACGTAAATTCATGTTTAAACGGACTTTAATGCTTACAGTGCTATTGCTAGTAGCTGTATCTACACGGGCGAAAGAGCCAATCCTTTCTAATGAGTGCAAAAGTATTCAAACTGAGCGCGCTGAATTGCAATCTGCGTTAAGAAAGTCTCATGTACTTGATAAAATAGAAATTTATAAACAGCAAATTCAGAACTTATCTGCTCGATTTGCTGAAACATGTTTTACCAATGAACAAATAGCTGACCGTAAAGCTGCGCTTTTTAATCCTGATATTAGTTTACTTGAAAACCAACTAGCTAAACCGTTGTCTCAAAAAGCTTATTTAGAAAAACAAGCTGCGTGGCAACGTTTTTACGTGATGCCAACACGCTGCTTTAATCAGCCTCTTGAGCTTAAATATCTAGATTGGTGTATTGACAATAAACAGTTTCAATTTCAGAAATTTGATACGCTCTGGCAGCAAAAGAATACACAAATCGCGCGTTCTGAAGCTAAGCTGACAGATTCGTTTCATGAGTTTGTGCTGCCAAGTAAAACAGAACGAGCAAAACTGAGTGCGCAACAGCAATTAAAGCGCTACAGCAACACAACAGATTCCTTCTTACCGACCAATATAATTGTATTATGTGTTTTAGCGGTATCAGTGTTTTTTGGGCTGATTTTTATATTTCATTGGTTGATGCGCCCACGACCTGTGGTGAAGTGAGTATACAGTAGGCGTGAAATTTATTTCGCGCGCCATGCAAGCACAGGCACTGGGCTTTAGGCGCAAGGACGCGATATGAAATCGCTGCTACAAATTCGTCTCTCGAAACTCACTTCTCGTTATTTACTCAAACCATTCCCGGCTAAAGCCAGTCCTACGGGGGAAACAATAGGCACTGGGCTTTAGGCGCTAGGACGCGGTGTAAAATCTGCTACAGGTTCGTTTCTCGTTACTTAATCACTCATCTGTTTTAAGCTGTTTAGCGCGTTCTTCTGCATCAATAAGAGCTTGTGATTTTGGCTGTTTGGTTTTACTTTTTATCACAGGCTTTTCGTCAGAATTAGGATCCCACGTAGGATCAAGCGATAAGTTCGCAAATGGATTATACGGCTTATCATCTTGTTGCTCGGTCTCTAAATTTGTTTCTTTATCAGCTTCATCAGAGTCACTAGCCATCTGTTCTAGCATATCGTCGTTACTCAGTTCGACAGACAAATCAACCGTATCTTCAGCAGGTTTTGTTGGTTCTTCAGGGCTAAATGACGCAGGTTCGTCCTGTAGCTCTTGTTCAAGCGCTTGTAAGGCTTTTGCTAAATCATCATCGCTAATGTCGTCGTGATCGTCTGTTGTGCTTGGAGCCGTGACTGTTTGTTTATCTTCAGCAAAATGATCAGCAAACGATAAATCATCACCCATCAATGACGATAAGTCATATTCAGGCACGTCATCTCTAGACGGCTCGTCGTCAGCAATAGGCTCTTTTGTTGAGTATTCATCAAAACCAAACGATGACGAACTCGTAAAGCTTGGCTCGTCAAACTCTGGTTTTTCAAGCTCATCGATTTCAGGTTTTTCTAGCTCTTCTATCTCAGTTAAAACTGGTTCATCGTCAGCAATAGGCTCTTTAGCTTTATACTCATCAAAACCAAACGATGACGAACTCGTAAAGCTAGGCTCGTCAAACTCTGGTTTCTCAAGTTCATCAATTTCTGGTTTTTCTATCGCTTCTATCTCAGTTAAAACAGGTTCATCGTCAGCAATAGGTTCTTTTGTTGAATACTCATCAAAACCAAATGATGAAGAACTCGTAAAGCTTGGCTCGTCAATCTCTGGCTTCTCAAGCTCATCAATTTCAGGTTTTTCTAGTGCTTCTATCTCAGTTAAAACTGGCTCGTCCTCGGCAATTGGTTCTTTAGTTGTGTACTCATCAAAGCCGAATGATGACGAAGCGGAATCTCTCGGTTCTTCTAGTTCAGATTCATCTTGTTTAGATTCCTCTGCTTTTGGAGTTGTTTCTTCATTGATGCTGTAAGATGAAGCAAGGCTCGCTAATTTTAGCTCTTGCTCTAGGCCTCGTTGCTCATCTAAGAAGTCATCATCAGAGTCGTTTACGTCTTTATCGTCGTAACCAAGTTCAAGATCATTAAATTGCTTGGCGTCAGCAAAATCATCAGCTGTTTGTGTAGATGGGGTTTGTGGCTTTTCACTATCATGCTGTGCACTAAAGTGCATTAGTTCAGCGAGATCGTCGTTATCATTTTTTTCGGTTAATTCATTTGTGAAGTCAGGTAATGAATCAGTGTCTTGCTGTGACTGCTCTGAGTTTTCATTTAGTACGGCAGCCGTTGCAGCTTGAAGTTCTTCGGCTTCTTTTTCTGCTGAAGCTTGCGCTTGGGCCGCTGCTTTTAGGGCCTTAGCTTGCATTAAGCTTTGCTCAAGCTCTGAGTCTGCATCAGTATTTTTATTTTGACGAATACGAACAATCACTAAGCCTGCAATAAGTAGTACTAGCAAGACAATTAAACTTGGCATTAATAATGAGCTTGAAGAACTATTTTCACTTTCATAAGGAGCAGCAGGCTCCGGTGTAAATGCTGGCTCAACAGGTTCTGCCTCGACAGCTTTTCTTACATCTGTAGTTTCACTGTTTTGCGAACTGTCAGGCGCTGGGTTATCAAGCTGTTGTTCCATCACAGGAGAGGTTACAGGCTCGGCCACAGTTTCTGTCGGGGTATCAGAGATTATAATGCGATCAACGTCAGCGGGCTCTTCTGTTTGCTGCACTGGTGGTGTTAGCTGTGTATTTTGCGTTTCTAGTGGTTCTGGCTCTATTTGTAATTGTTCTGCAGGCTGTTGCGGCTCAATAATCTCTGATGCTTGCTCAACTGTAGGCTGTGTTGGTTCTTCAGGCGTACCTTGTATTGCTCCTGAATGTTGAGTTGAGCGGGTGCTATTACTCTGAATTACTGGTTCAACGGGTTGTGTTGGCTGTTGCTGAACTTTAAGGTTTGAACCATTATTGAGTGGGGTAGGATTTTGGCAATTTTTTTCGTAATTTCTGGCAGCTGAACGATAATTTTTGTTGCTAGTGTTGTTACGATACTCATGCATTTGTTGCTTTAACAAAATACACATAGCTTCGTTGTACTGTGCTTTTGATGTAAAGCTCAGACTTGCAAGTAATAGTAATAAAGTTGTTTTTATAATTGGCATAGTTTCCTGACCAGTAAGGTTTATCTGGTTACCCAAACAATGAGTTAATTCTAAGCCCAGTAGGGCAATTTATCCACATTCATTAAATAATTTCAGCGAAATAGCAAAGTCAATCGATCACCATGAGCGCTCGGTATTCGTCATAAGCAAATTGGTCGGTCATTCCGCTTATGTAATCTTGAATTAATCGGCAGCGATAATAGAACTCGTAGGCGGTAAAATGATCCGGTTCGGCTTTTAGGGCATCAATGGCTTTTTGATAGCTATTTAAATGTTTATTAGATAGTTTTTTCACCAGACGAGTTTCAATTAAGTAGTGTTGATCGCCTTTTAAAACCCGTTTAAAAGCATCGGCGTCAAGGGCAAGTAAGGGCTTGTAGCAATCAAGTAAACCGCTAATGATTCGATAACCTTGCAGCTCTAAGCGCTCTACCTCTTTGTGGCAAAAAACGTGCTTTAATGCCACTTGTTTTAAGGTGAGCGTGACAGCGTGCAGATGGCTACGATCTTCTAATAACGCTTGATTAAAATCACCATGGTAAATGGCTTCTATGTTGCTGATAAACCGTTCTGCTGCGTAGCTTACTAATGGGTGTAGCAAGGTCACACGCAGGTAAATAAAAAATTCGCTGTTAAAATTGTATGGCTGCTCTTGCGCTTTACTTAACGCATAATCAATGGCTTTTTCGGCAAAGTCGCTGTGTTTGGTATCGTCTATGGTTAGGTTTGTGAGTGTGCGGGTGTATTGCTCTTTTAGCTTGTCGCAAAGCGACTCGACACTAATAATGCCTTTTTCGACCGCATCTTCTATGTCGGCTAAACAATACGAAATATCGTCAGCGGCTTCCATAATGTAGCTTGCAGGATGGCGGCAATATTGTTCAATCTCTAACTCATTTTGCAGTGCTTCAACAAAAGGCTTTTCGCTAAAATAGTAACCCACTTTTTTCATCAAGTAGTTTTTATCTTGTGGGCTGTCTTTTTTTGCCATGCTGGCCGGGCGGGTATATTTTAAAATTCCGGCACTTTGGCTGTAGGTTAAATTTAGTGAAAGTAATGAATGAATTATACGAATACCTTGGGCATTACCTTCAAAGCTTTTTATATCTTGGGCTAAGTGTTTAAAAATCACGCTGATGCCAATGCCTTTACAGCGCTCTGGGGTTAGTGAGTCTAAGTGTTTCTCGAACCACTGATTAATGGCTGCTTCGCCAAAGTGACCAAACGGTGGGTTGCCAATATCGTGCATTAGGCAGGCCATTTCAACGAGGCTTTCTAGTGGCCGCTCAAGTCCTGCTAGGCCATATTCTTTTTGCTTTGCATCACTGAGCTTATTAAAAATGGTTTGCACAATAAAGCGGCCTACCTGTTGCACTTCAAGTGAGTGAGTCAGCCGTGAACGCACTGCAGCATTGCGCTCAAGTGGAAATACTTGGGTTTTTTGTTGTAAGCGGCGAATTGCTGCACTGTTAATAATACGACCCCGATCACTTTCAAGCGCAGTGTGTAAATTATTGGTAGAACGCATTTCGCGTGCTGGGGTAATTTTTTTACCAAAATCGATCATTTTTCGTTCCCACAAAGCGGTAAAAATCGGGCTTTTATATGTTGTTAGCAAAACTTTGCTAGTTATTAAATTTAATCTAACAGCTTGTATCTTAAATTAAAATATTCATTTTTATTAAAGTTATTACTTTAAATTAAGTCCTTTATTCATATATTATTCAGTTTCACGCACTTCTTCATTATCTTGAATTAGAAAGGAAAGCCTTTTGGCTGTATAGCAATGATGCAAACTCTGTCTAAAAAAACATGGCTGCTAGCCAGTATTCTTTTGTATTGTATTGGTTTAACTGCTTGTAAAAGTACCCCTGAAACAAGTACTGAAAACACCTTAACAGTAGTCGAAAAAAATGCCATTAAGGCCAAACAGGATGCACTTCGCGCCCGTGGTTTTTACGAAAGTCAGCTAGGTAATATCAATTACGCTACAACGAGGCAATGCAGTAACTTTAATTTACAAAGTCACCGTGGCTCAATTCGCTACGCCGAAAACTCGCTTAACGCAGTAATTGATGCTATCGACAACAACTTTGATGTTGTTGAAATTGACGTGCGTATTACCCGTGACGATGTGTGGGTTGTGCATCATGATGCTCGCACCGGCCGCGAAACAGGCACGGTTGATAATAAGCGTCGTAAAATTGAGTCGATGAACTACAAAAAAGAGTGGGGCTATTTACGTCATCGTAATCAAGATACTGGGCTACTTACCGATAAAATGCCGCCATCATTTAGAGAGCTAGCAGCTACGTTTGCACGCTATCGTAAACCCCATCAAAAACTGAATATCGAAATAAAATCAAAGGCCTCAGTTAACGATTTAAAAATGCTTGATTACTTGGCATATGAGTTTGTTGGCGGCGGAAACTACTTTTTTAGTAGCTTAGAAATGCGCAACCTTACTCGTATGCGCGACATTAACCCAGACATTTATTTGGCATTTATTCAATCACCGGCAAAAGCCTCAATGAATAAGCTAGCAAGTGATCTAAAACGCGGTGCTGGGAGCGATCCTATTTATGAGCGTAACAAAGAAGAACTTGAAAGCTTGCAAGCACTTGGAAATCGTTACCATCGTGAAAAGCGTTACGACAGCCCTGTTAAGCTTGATAAATTGGCAAAGCAGCTAAAACGTAACTTTGGCTATGTGCTTGATATTCGTCATTACAAGCAAAGTGCAGCTCGCTTGAAACCAGTTGCTAAAGCGCGCGGCATTATGATTGCTACATATTCAATTAATGGTCACGACTATCATGAGCGCAGCTTATTAGCGCAGTCACGTTCGCTGCGTCCAGACTCGGTGATCATGGACGACACCGTATATGGTTTTTGTTCTGTGTTCGAGTTGCCAAAAATGCGGCCGTTTTTTAGCGATGACCCAGAAGCTAAGTTAATTGCTAGTATGCCTGCAGACCTTGATTTAGAACGCTTAGATGAGCTGTATGCTTATAAAGCTAATCAGCTTTATCCTGCGGTGGGCGGCACGCTTAAATCAACGCAAGCACAAACTTATATTCCCAAAGTAACATCGACTCCTTCAGCGCCTAATTTAGAAATAGGGACTCGCCAAGCCGATGAAGACTTTAGCCTAGAAACAGATCCTGCTGTTGAACTAGAACTACGTAAAAAACAATAAGAACAAAACTATGACTGATTTAATAAAGCCGTTTTGGTGGCGCTGCTTGCTACTTGTTTTAGCTACTTTATATTTATTACCCGAAGCAATTTTTAATGCCCAATTAGTGTCATTAGTAGGGTTAGGCACTCCTTCAGCAGAAGATCTTGAACACCTTGAAATTTATGGCCGAGCAGTGTCTGGAGTAGGTGTTGCGCTGCTGTTAGCTGACTTTTTACCTAAAGCCATGGTTGCTAAAGTTGGCCGCGGACTTATCTCGTTTATCGCTTTACTGTGTTTAGTTTGGCCAGTGGTGTTTTTTGGCCAGAAGTATGTAATTGAAAAGACCTTGATTGAGCCCTCTACAGCAGAGCAACGTCAGTTTGCTACGTACAGTGCAGCACTGCGTGATGCTCTAGCAATTAACTCGATTAAAGTGAATGATCTCGATTATAACCCTGAGCAATTACATAGTTCAGAGAACTTAACCTTTTTGGCGCTATTTGGTGGCTTACTGTATAGCGATGCCGCACTTTCAGATAATTTAGAGCAAGATAAACGTAAGATCATCGCTGCTTTTGTGCAGAAGAAAGCGTATCAAGATTTTGATAAACATTATAAAAACTACAGCCAGCTATATGATGAGCTGGTGGTTAAATACAAAGCCTATGCTGATGGCAGTAAAAAGTATAACAACACTTTGGCTGGAATAGGTGAACGTGAACAAGGTTATTGGCAGCAAGTTGAGCAAGAGATCAACAGTGGCTGGAGCAAGTATCAGCAAGCACAAAAAGCCCACATTGCCAAAGCATCGGCACGAGCGCAAAAGTATGGCCCTAAGATTTATGATTACCATCACAGTATCGCTAAATGCCGTGAGCGTTATGATAAGAGCAGCGAAAAAGATCGCCGTAATCGCTGCTATGAGCGCGAAGCAGCAGACTACCGAAGCACTATTTTAAAAGCGGGTATTGGCTATATAGAGCCTGATTACTGGCTTATCGAAGAAGAAATCTCGGCTGCAGAAAATGCCGCAGGCACTATTTTGATGGGGGTGCTCACTGGCGGTGTTTATACAGCTCTGCAAGCGGCAAGTTTAGCAACAGGTGGCGATGGTGGTCTTAAGGATAAACGCTACAAATACACCGATGATCCCGATCATTATCAGTTACGCTTTTTACAGCATCCGAACTTTCATAAGATGTTTGTTAGCGAGACAGGTTACCCGTTTACGGTTGAAAACTTAGTGGCGTTTCGTACTCACGAAACAACGCAAAACAAGCTTAGAGCACACTTTGCTAGTAAAGGTTTACAACTTGAAAGCAATTGGAATGTGAATCAACGCCAAGCGTTTGCTAATGCAGTCGCAACCAAAGTTACCAACGAAGCGAATGCACATTGGCAAAGCGAAATGCGTAAACGTGGTATGAGCTTAGAGCCAAACTTAAGCTGGGTTGCGTTTCAGTTACACCCGCAAATTCAAGCTAAAATTGCCGACAGAATGGGCGATTTATACGTAAAAAACATTCGCGCAGATTGGAATAAAAAGAACTTCAAAGACAAGGTATTAGATCCAAACATTGCAAAACGCACCGACAAATACCTAGCTATGCTTAATAGCTCAGAAGGTAAATTTGCAGATGGTGGCGAGTATGCTGAGTACGGTAAACAAGCACTCCGTTCGGTGATTATTCCGCCTATTTCGATGTCGTTGTCACTGTTTTTGATTTGCTTAACCTTTAGCAAGCTGCCGTTAAAACTATGGCAATTGATTAAACCTCAGCAAGAAAAGCAACCAACCACTGCTGTATCTGTTTTGCAAAAGCTGATTATGCCAGCGCTGATTTTGATAGTGCCAGTAATGTTTGTGCATAACACCTTTACTGAAGACGACCAAAGCCCTGTTAACTACTTTTTAGACAAGGTCGATGAATCGAGCAATCCGGTGTTTAGTTATGCGATTCGTTGGACTTTGCATGCCCAGCCTTTGCTGCATCCTCTAGGCTTAGAATTTGAAGAAAAACTGCATATTTACGAGAGTTTTAGTCCAGTGAGCCATGCTTTAGCTAAGGTTGATATTTTGCGTCATGGCGATGCCAACTTAAGTGCAGAACAACAGCAGCGCAGACAATACATGGTTGAGCAAAAAACTAAGTTAACAATCTCCACGAATGCGGCGAATGCCACAATTCGTATCATGAATATCGGCCCGAAGTATCGTCCTGGCATGACGTTAAAAACGGGTGCTTATGATATTCAAGTATCGGCGCCTGGATATAAAACGTATCGACGTTGGCACCAAGTTGATGCTGGTGAACACACATTAACCATTGATTTAAGCAAGTAATTAGCAAGGAATGAAAATGCAACATTGCCAAAATACGGTGTATGCCACCGACCTCCACTGTTGTGATTGTGGAGAAGCACTTGAGCAAAAAAGACAAATGCACACGGTTGAGGAACTCAACCCTGATTTACTGGTTGATGTAAAAAACTATGCGCCACAAGCGGGTACGATCACAGGTGTTGTGAAGTCAATGTATTACTATAAGCGCCGCTATAAAACCAATAACGACAACATGTTATATGGTTATTGGTGGCTAGAAGTAGAAGACAAAGACGGCATTATTCATGAGTTTAGTGTTGATGCAGAAAAAGATGTAATTGCTAACCTACAAAAGGGTAATGTGATCACTGCTTTTCAGGAAACACCGTTAACGCTTAATTATCGCATTGCTGATGGCAATGCTAGGCGGGTAGTTAAAAATGACCGTTTTATGCCAGTTGTGATTGTGCATTTTGCCGATCAGCAATATCGCAGCTGGGACAAAACCATTAGCCGAAACTACACTGGTGGAACGATATTGTGGCTGGTTCTAAGTGTTATTACATTCTTAATCATGTTGTTCGCTGCAAAGCTTGAGTTTTTGCCTGCGCTACTTGCGTCATTGCCTGTGGCAATTGGGGTGTTTATGGCAGAGCAAAACTACCATAAAAAAGCCAAAGCCAAACAAGAAGCAAAGTATGATGCGATTTTAGCGGCAACAGATGTGATGCTATCGACCACCCTAAATCAATTGGGTTATAACATGCTGGCAAGAACGCCGAGTAAGTCAGATGTTATTTGTATCTCGTGTCAGCAGCGTATCAGCCAAGATGCGGCACATTGCTATTGCTGTGGTGCTAAGCAACATGTTGAAGCGATTGCTGCAAACGAACAGTCGCTTGCAAAAGATGATGAGCAAGCTATTAGCATTCAAAAAGCGTTAGAGCCAACTATAACCAAACCAACTAGTATCGCTGAGCTTGAGCATGCCATTATGGATGAATATAGTCTTGCGTATGAAAACGATTACGTGCATAAAAATGTTTGGGCACGTAACGAAAAAGGCACTATTCGTCATCGTGCTGTGCTTGGTAAAGTATTAGAAAAAGAGCAAAGCGCACATGCCAATGAAACACGTGAAACAGTAACCACCACTGAAACAACAACCACCTATCGAGGTGGCATGTATGTGGGTAGCGATGTAAAAGAGCGCGTAGAGGTATATCGCAATCGTAGCACGACTTTAAAAGGCGAAATTATGCTTGAAACGGCCACAGGTGAGCCGTTTGTTTTTAAAGCCGGTGAAGATTTATTGGGCTCAGTTGATATCGGCGATTGGGTGTATTACGCCTACAGCAGTGTAGACACAAAGCGTTATTATAAGTATTACCGAGAGTATGCGGTTAATGTGAGTAAAGACATTGCCTATGGCAACACATCAGTACGTAGCTTTGGTATGGTACATGGTTTTAACCGTATGGTACTGCTTGGCCTTACGTCAATAGGGCTAGCGTGGTACTTTGATGCTCAAGATTTTTACCCGTTGATAAATACACTCGTACCAGAGGCCGGGATTGATTTACTCAATAATTACCCGCAAGTGGTCGAACATTTAGATGGGCTTCCGGTTGCTGTGTTTATTGTATTAAGTGTGGTTACTGGCGTTTGGGGCTTTATTTATAGCCTAATAAACGGCTCACGTTTAAAGCGTAGTGTGAAAAAGCTTGAGAGCATGATCACAAAATTTTCAAAACAGTTTGGTAACGTTTCTGAGCAAATTAACAAATTGAACTAAAAGGGTTTCGCATGCGTATTTGGCAATTAGTTTTAGCGGGTATATTAATGTTTAGCTCGGCTGTAAAAGCGGAGCAAGAGCAATCTGTGGTCCTTATTTCGATAGATGGCTTTCGTTGGGATTATATTGAAAAACACCATGCAAAACACTTAAAAGCAATCAGTGAGCAGGGCGTACGAGCTAGCAAAATGCGTCCTGTTTACCCGACCAAAACCTTCCCGAATCATTTGTCGATTATTACCGGCTTGTTGCCGGTTAATCATGGCATTGTCGAGAACCGCTTTTGTGATACTGAGCGCAACGACTGTTACAAAATGGGGAAAGGGAAAGACGATAGCACTTGGGTGAGTGGTATTCCGCTTTGGAACCTAGCGCAAATGCAGGGCTTAAAAGCCGCAACCTATTTTTGGCCTGAATCAGATGCGCGCTTTAACGGTATGTTGCCTGATTACTTTTATCATTATTCAAAACACAGTGATTACCAAAAGCGTGTTGATCAAATTATTCAGTGGTTGAGCTTACCAAAAGCGCAGCGTCCACGTTTGGTTATAAGCTACTTTTCGCTGGTGGATAGCATGGGGCATGAGTTTGGCCCAGATGCCAAAGAGACTTATGACGCAGTGCAAAAGCTCGATAGTTTAATGGCTGATTTATCGAGCCGTTTAAAAGCGCTTGATGAAAACATTAACTTGGTGATTGTGTCTGATCACGGAATGACGTCTGTTGATCCAAGCCTTAGCATTAAAATTGATAGCTTGCCGCAAGATGAAAACTTCATAGTGCAAAACACTGGCCCTCGGGTTTTATATTATGCAAAACCAGATAGCAAAGCAGACATCAACGGGTTCAGCAAAAAGCTTGCTAAAGCCGCAGATGGTCGTTACGTCGTACTAAGCGAGCAGCAAAAGCGTGATTATCACTATAATAAAGGCCCGCGCGTTGGCGATATTATTTTACAAACCGACGCACCTCGTGTGTTTACCGACAGCAAAATGGCCGGTTACCTAGGCACTCATGGTTACGCTTACAGCGAAGATATGGCCGCAACCTTTATCGCCACTGGCCCCGCCTTTAAACAAGGCCTTCGTTTAGACGAAGTAAGTAATTTAGATGTGTACCCGCTGATCGCCAAAATTCTTGGCCTTGAGATTTTAAGCCCAATCGACAGCGACGGTGAAAGTTTATGGCCGGCTATGAAGCAGTAAGCTTTGAGTTAGTTTGTGCCAGCACATTACTAAGGCTAAATACGATACCGTAGGCGTTAAATTTATTTCGCGCGAAACAAGTTTCACGCCTACGAATTAATACATTAGGCACTGGGCGCTAGGATTTAGGTTCTTGGAGGCGATGTCAAATCGCAGCTACAGACTCACACCCGTTACCTACAACTTCGTTACCCACCCGTACTCACCATGGCTTTGAAACTTGTAGCTTTGATTACCGGCATCAAATTGGCCTTGTAGGGTGTTTTCTGTGAGGGTCATCACGGCTTGATGGCCTGCTTTAGCATGATCATTGACTTTGCCAAATACACTTCTATCGCCATTGCTGGCTTCAATAATGTTACTAATTTCGACGGTGTAACTGAGGTATTCGTCGATCACTAAAATAAAGTGATCGCCGGGTTGTAAGGTTTTTAGGGTGTCTAAATCAAATTCGCTGAATGCGGTGTTTGCTAATTGGTCAGGCAAACGGCCTTGTTTATATAGATAATCGTGCGCATGATTAGATAGCTGATTAAGCGGCGCAGTTAAGTTCACAATGGGCTGTGGGGCTATTTGGTCGGCCTGCGCTTTGTAAGAGGCAACAAACTGCTGTGTGCTTGGTTTTGTTTTAAAACCATCACTTTGAATGTGCCATTCATTCAGTGCAAATGCTGTAAGTGGCAGAATGAAGATTAATGCAAGCGTCCTGTTCACATGTTTCTCTTACGGGTTTTTATGTTAATTCATTGTTAGTTTTTACCTTAAGTTAACAACCCGGTCAATGGTTAATCACTAAGTAGTGGTTTTTATTATCGTGTCGATAAAATTAATTTGTTTTACTCGGCTTTGAATGCTCAGCATAATCCGCGTTTTTTTGTCACCGAAACTCAAAGACCAGAGGTACCAAGCATGCGCGGGTGGATCATTTATAAAGATAGCCAAGGCTTGTTAAAACAAGAAACCTATGAAGTAGAACGTTTACTTGCTGCAGCCGAAGAAGAGGGCATAGATTTACAAGTTTATTCGCCTGATCAATTTGACCTGACTATTACCCGTGAAGACGGTAAAAGTATTTTAATTGATGGTAAGTCAGTTGAGTTCCCCGATTTTGTTATCCCTCGCATGGGGGCAAGTACAACTTATTTTGCGCTAGCGATTATTCGCCACCTTGAACGTTTAGGTGTGTACTGTGTTAACAGTTCGCAATCCATCGAAACAGTAAAAGACAAATTATTTGCACAGCAAATTCTTGCAGAGTGTAATTTACCCACGCCAAATACCATGTTGGTTAAATTTCCGGTGAATATTGATTTGGTTGAAAAGCAAATTGGCTTTCCTGTGGTTATTAAAACCTTATCGGGCTCGCAGGGGAGTGGTGTATTTTTATCAAAATCAAAAGAAGAGTTTGATGACTTAATGCAGCTGATTGAGGCTGCAAATCCACAAGCAAACATCATTTTACAGCAGTTTGTTAAGTCCAGTCATGGCCGTGATTTGCGAGTACTTACTATCGGTGGCCGTGCTGTTGCGTGTATGGAACGTAACTCACAGGGTAAAAACTTTAAAGCCAATGTTAGTGCAGGTGGCACTGGTAAGTCATTTCCTATTACGCCAGAAATCGAATGGCTTGCAACCCAAACAGCGAACGTACTCAACCTTGATGTAGCAGGCATCGATTTATTGTTTGATGAGCAGCACTTTAAAATTTGTGAAGCAAACTCAAGTCCAGGCTTTGAAGGCTTAGAAGGTGCGTTGGGTATTGACGTAGCCAAAGAGATTTTGCACTTTATTCGCATTCGTTTAGGTATTTTTGATAAACCCACAAAACCAGAAGTGCAAGAAAAAGCAGCTGAGAGCGCAGCTTAATCTTCGGTTATTTTTGCACAAAAGCCATTTTCTGAACTTAGAAATAAGTTGAGTGAATGGCGGTTGCAAATTGCTTGTACGGTTGCAAGGCCTAAACCAAACCCTTCTTTTTGACGCGCCGGATCGCTGCGATAAAAGCGTTTTGTGAGCTGTTGTAAATCATGTTCGTTGACACCCTTACCATTGTCGACAACTGATATACTTTTTTCAGCAATTATTATTTTAATCGTTGCGCCCTTACCAGCGTACTTTATAGCATTTTCGACTAGGTTAAAAATTGCTTGAAACAACAGGTTTCGATCACCGCTTAATTGCCAAGGTGAAGAAATAGCGACATCAATTGATTGACCGTTTTGTTCGGCACTGGGTTGTAGAATTTCACTAATATCATTGGCAAGTTGACTACTATCAATTGTTTCGAGCTGTAGCGGAAACTGTCCATGTTCTAAACGTGTGAGCTTTAGCATGGCGTCAAAGGTGTTAATGATACTATTGAGCTGTTCAAGCTCGTAGCCCATTTCTGGCAGCTTTTGTAAACGCTGCTCTAAATTAAGTTTTAATCGTGTCAGTGGGGTTTTTAGATCATGAGCGATATTATCGGTAATTCCCTGTACCAAAGCGAAATTTTCCTCTACTGCATCGAGCATTGTATTGATGTGAGCTGCTAAACGATCAAATTCATCACCTTTATCTTTATGGGATAAACGCGCGCTTAAGTTGCCATTTTGAACTTGTTCGGCTGTTGCATTGAAGTAGTTTACACGACGCAAGTGTCGACGAGAAAATAGGTAACCAAACAAGCCTGTTAACGCTATTGCTAAGATAAAAGTCCAACTAGCGATTGATTTGAAATCGATAATTAAACGTTGTAAATGCTCTGTGGCAGTGGCGAGCACGATATTGCCATAAACGGTTTTAACTTTGCCTGTTGTGAGTAGGCGTATTTGACCTCGTCCGGTATCAAGAACAGGAAAAACAACTGTTTCGGGGAGTGAGGGGATATTATCGGGTAAAAAGCTTAGCTGCTGGCTTTGTTCATAATCACTCTGCCAAAAAATTAAAATATCACCTTCGCTTCTGAAAACATCCAGCTGTTGAAAAAAGCTTTGCTTGTCAAATTCGGAGGCGAGCGCTTCGATACGTGTTTTTTCGGCATCAAGGCGCCGTTCAACTTGACGGCTTTGCTCGCCAAGTAACAGTTGGTAGATTAAAGTAATCGCGAGTAATAAAGTAACAGCGGTAATTGCTGCAAAGGCCAATGTTAAACGCCAAACTGAGCTTTTTCTTGGGTCGAACAAACGTAGGTTATTTTCGTACATTAACTCTCACTAGCTTTTAAGCGGTAGCCGACACCGCGAACTGTTTCGATTTCTAATTGCGCGGACGCTTCTGTGAGCTTTTTACGAAGCCTCGCAATATGCACGTCAATAACGTTGGTGCCAGGATCAAAATGATATTCCCATACCGATTCAAACAATAAGGTACGGGTGACTAATTTGTCTTGGTGATCTAATAAATACCTAAGCAATTTAAATTCTTTGGGCTGTAAATTAACAGTTTTAGTGTTTACTTCAACTCGTTGATTACTGTAGTCGAGCGATAAATTGGCAAGACTAATTTTAGTGCTCAGTGGGGCATGAAAGGTATGCCGTTTTATTAAGTTTTCGACTCGAATAGCTAATTCAGAAAAAGAGAAGGGTTTTGTTAGATAATCATCACCGCCGGCTTTTAAACCTGTCACTCTGTCGTCTACTTTATCTAGTGCTGATAGTATTAATACTGGCGTTGTTTTGCCGGTTGCTCTTAATGCTAACAATACCTGTAAACCATCAAGCTTAGGAAGCATACGATCTAGAATAATCGCGTCGTAATGTTCACACGTCGCTAGCATAAGCCCTTGTTGACCATCTTCTGCGCAATCTAATGTGTAGCCTTGCTCAATAAAAGCCTTGTATAAAAACTCGCGATTTTGCTGATCGTCTTCAACTAATAATAGTTTCATTAATTGCCCCAACGAAGCAAAGGTAAGTTCTTACCCGTCTCAAGATCAATCGCTTTTTTGTGACGCCCTTTGCTGGTTACGAATGTGGCGACAATGTATGTGATACCCATGTCTTGCTCTAATTGGGCTTCAATTAGGTAGTGTGTTGGCTCACTATCTAGTTGAGTTACTAAACCATGTAATGTGTAACCTTTACGGCTCATCAAATTAGCAGCTGCTATTTCTTCTTGTTCATCAAGCTCCGGAGCTTCATACTCAAGCTCTATTACCTTTCCCGCACTGTCTAAAAGTAATTCGATAAATCGTTGTTTTTTAGCTTCATATAAAGTGACTTCGAATACGCTTTGACCATTTTCAATTTCCAGTTCAAACTCAACAATAACGGCATTTTTCGCATAGTGTTGTTCTATGTTATATAAAACTTCAGTCGGGGCAGGGGCTGTGCTTGAATCTAGCATATTAAAAATGGCTGAACTTGCAGCAAAAGCAAGGCCAGAAATTAAGCATAGGCAAGTTAAAACTATTTTTTTCATAATATTTCGACATTAGTTTGGCAGCACGTTTAGTGCTGCCATTGTTGTATTTTGTTGTTAATCATCAAGCTTACATGCACGTACAATGTTATCTTGTACCCACTGGCATTCTAGATCAACATATTGTTCTGTAAAACTCGCTAAGCTGTTATCTTCACTGATGTAGCCGAATAAACTAGCCTGTTGCGATTCAGTTACTGTTACTATGCCTTTTAATTCAAGAGGTTCATTGCTGTTATCACGTTCGATTTCACTGACAATATAGCTCTGTCCATCAATAAGACCTTCAAGCTCTAACCATTCACCTGAAAGAGTATCTGCTGTTAACCCATCTTCAAAAACGGTTCTATTTGTGATTTTCAAGCTGATGCCATTGATAATAATGTTGCCATTGCTGTAATTGGCAAAGCCAGAAACACTAAAATTACTGCTTAAATTAGGCGAAGTGTGGCTTTTCTCCAGATCTATTTCGTGGGCTAAAAACCAATTATTAGCTTGCTGCCAGATGGCATCTACTTCTATCGTATCTCCTATGGTTAATGTAGCGCGAGTGGTATCTTCAAATTTAGTTTGATCGGTAATACTCACTTGCCATTGATTGTTCAGGGTAACCAAGGAAGCGTCATTGTTGATGAAGGTAATTGTACCAAAAAGCGCTGTATCTAGATCGTCATCAGCTGTAAAGTTATGTTCAGCGTCAACCTCTTGTGCCATTAATAAGTTACCTTCTAAGCGGCCCTCTACTTCAACGAATTGATTGTTTTCTAATGCGCCGTCGATGTCTGCCTGTTGATATTGAACAGTTAAATCACCTAGTTTAAAAGTATAAGAGGCAGTGTTTAGATCTGTTATGAAACCTTCGAGTTCTAATTCTGCGCTGTTAGATAATGGTTGTTGGTAGGTAACCGTGAATTCACTATGGCTATTGTTATAACCGCTTAATTCAACCAGGCTACCATTTGAAAGGTTTTCGGTATTTAAATTATTTAACTTGAAGCCCGCAATTGTAGCGCCTTGTTCATTGATACTAACAGGCCCTTTAAAACTTGGATCATAATCAATCTGAGTTGCTTCTTTACCATTTGTTTCAACTTCAACCATCATACCCACTTTTAGATCGCTGATTAATGCGTGGTTGTCATCCACCTCAATGTCAGCATTATTTGTGGCTATTTGATGTTGGTTAACTGTAATACTGTTACTTGATATCGCACTTACCTCACCGACTAATAAGCTTGGCAAAGTGAGAGTATTTTGTACCGGTTCCTCACTCTTACTACTACTGCCACAGCCTGAAAGTAGTGCACTGATTGTTGCTAACGAAATAATAGATAGGCGATTTTGATTGATTAGTTTTGTCATGATTGGTCCTTAAATTAGTCAGTGTTTGCAGTTTAACTAAGTAAGGATTGCTTGAAGGTGGAGAGAAAATTAAATTTTGTTAATGTTTGGCATTGCAGTAAATGCCTCTTCTGTATAGTAAATTAATCTTAAAATACTACAAAAGTGTACAGTGCCATCTGGCAAATCATAGGATATGGTAGATTTTTAATTGCAAGGAGTGTGTGTACATGAGTCAGCTCATCAGTCGAGCAACTGCGGGGTTAGTGGCCGTTATTATTGGTTTTACTAGCTCAATTGCACTTATTTATCAGGTCGTTATGGTGTTAGGTGGCACACCTGATTTGGTTGCTAGCTGGGTATTAATGCTTGGTCTTGCGATGGGCGTCAGCTCAATTGCGTTGTCTTACTACTACAAGGTGCCTATTCTTATCGCGTGGTCAACAACCGGAGCGGCACTCCTTATTTCAAGTGCCCAAGGGTATAGCTTAAATCAAGCTGTTGGCGCGTTTATGTTCTCCGCTGCGCTGGTGTTTTTGTCTGGCATTACTGGCGTGTTCGAAAAAATGATGAATAAGATCCCAAGTCAACTGGCCTGTGCAATGCTTGCAGGCGTGTTGGTGAATTTTGGTATTGATGTGTTCAACTTTATGAACGAGCTGCCTTTAGTGATTGGGTTAATGGTGGCTGTTTATTTATGTGGAAAACGTTACTTTCCACGCTTTGCTATGCTCGCTGTGGTTGTGGCGGGATTTTTAATAGCAGGTGTAACTGGGCAAATTGATACCTCTAGCTGGCAGTGGAAAATGAGCGAGTTTGCTTACATTGCACCTGAGTTTGATTTAAACGCCATGATAAGTGTTGGTTTACCGCTGTTTATTGTGACTATGACGTCGCAAAACTTACCGGGTATTGCTGTATTAAAAGCGCATCACTATAAAGCCCCTGTGTCGGCAGCGTTAAATGTAACCGGGCTATTAAATGTATTTATTGCACCATTTGGTGGCTATGCCATTAATCTAGCGGCTATCACCGCTGCCATTTGTATGAGCCCTGAGGCTGATAAAGATCCAAGAAAACGTTATTGGGCAAGCATTGCTGGTGGGGTGTTTTACATTATTATGGCGCTCCTCGCGGCAACCTTGGTTGGTTTGGTAGCAAGCTTGCCACAGGCATTGATTTTGGCGTTGGCGGGTATCGCACTATTTGCCACTATTGCCAGTAGCTTACAGCAAGCTTTAACTGAGGCGTATTATACCGAAGCCGCTATCGTGACCTTTTTGGTCACAGCGTCTAATCTAACTTTGTTCTCGGTTGGTTCTGCATTTTGGGGAATTGTTGCAGGTACGGTGACTTTGGTTATGACACGCAAAGATTAGTGACACGCTTCAATAATAAAAAAGGCCCTAGTTACTTTATATAATAGCTAGGGCCTTTTGTTATTTAAGTAGTGGTTTTATCACTTCAAACATTGCATTGATATGGTCATCGCGGGTATTCAATGCTGGAATGTAGCGGTACTTTTCACCGCCTGCATGCTCAAAGTTTTCGCGGTTTTCGCCTTCGAGCTCTTCTAATGTCTCTAAACAGTCGGCACTAAACGCAGGGCTTAAAATTGCAACGTCTTTAATGCCTTCAGCAGGGTAGCTTTCAAGGGTTGCGTCTGTGTATGGCTTCAACCATTCAGCTTTACCAAAACGGCTTTGAAAGGTTGTTACAGCAAAGTCTTTTTCAAAGCCAAGTTTCTCAGCCACTAAACGGGTGGTTTGCATACAAAAACAGTAGTAAGGGTCGCCGTTTTCTAAAAACAGTTTAGGTGTACCATGGTACGAAAACACCAACTTTTGTGGCGTGCCATGGGCATTTAGATCTTCGCTAATGCTAGCGGCTAGAGCATCAATGTAAGTCGGGTTGTCGTGATAACCATTAATAAAATGCAGCTCTGGCACCCAGCGCCACTTGCGAAGCACATTTGATACTGCATCAAATGTTGAGCCAATGGTCGTGCTTGAATATTGTGGGTACATAGGCAGCACAATCACGCGAGTGATACCTTTTTCGCGCAGCGCTTCAAGGCCTGCTTCAATTGAAGGGTTACCGTAGCGCATGGCCATAACTACTTCGGTGTCGTGGTGTCCTTTGTCTTTTAAAAGGGCTGCTAACTTTTTGCTTTGCTCTCGGGTAATATGAGTAAGCGGTGAGCCGTTTTCAGTCCAGATACTTTTATAAAGTGCTGCTGAACGTTTTGGGCGTAACGTAAGTACAAAGCAATAAAGGATGATCATCCAAATGAAACGCGGGATCTCGACAATTCGTGGGTCTGATAAAAACTCGCGTAAATATGTTCTAAGTGCCGCGGTAGTAGGGGCGTCTGGGCTCCCTAAGTTGGTCAGTAAAATGCCCGTTTTTTTGTTGAATCGGCCGTCGTGCGGCTTATCGGTAATGGCGGAAAATCGCGACACTGAGTGCTCCTGTATGAAGTAATCGTAATATAAATCACATTGTAACGAAGTAAGCTGACTATGTGATCACTTTATTCGCTAATTTTTGATCATGATCCTGAAAGGGTTCGGTTTTTTCGATTCTAGTTGTTGCAGTTTATTAATCGATTTAGGGCCAAATACATGCCCTTTTGGCAACAGTAAAATACCGTCGTAATTTCTGAGCGCGTGACCAAGCACCATGCCATTTTTAAGGTTTTGTGCTGAAAGAATTTTCATAGTGCCAACATTTTGAACACTCGCACAGTTAATTTCTAAGCTATTAAATATTTCTAAAATTTTTGGGTGGTAGTATGTTCCGCTATAGAGCTGTAATTGATCGCGAGCCCTTTCAAAATTACTGCTCTCTGAGCTTGAAAGTTGTGCAACGGCTTGCCAAAAATCACGGGCTACAGCTAATATCATCGCGGCTTTTGGAATCTCATTCCCTTTTAACCCTTTCGGTTTTCCTGTCCCATTATAGTGTTCAAATTGGTAATAAATTGCTTCAGATACATCACTTAAGTGAGGCGCAGGCATGAGCATTAATTGTGCTGTACTTGGGTGCGTATAAAATAGTTTTCGTTGTGTTTCAGTGAGCTCTTTAGTTGGTTTTTTATAAAGCTCTGGCTCCATTGCAAGTAGACCTATTTGTGATAAGTATCCTGCCATTTCTGTCATTTCTATAAGTTGATTGTCTAGACCAAGGCGCGTGGCTAGTTGTTTACAGGTAGCAGCAATATTTTGAGCTTGTGTTCCATCTAGGTAAGGGTTGGCATTTATAAAGTTATATAAAATCTCAAAAGTAGCGCGATGCTCATGCTTCTCTCGTTCATTTACTGTTTCAAGTTGTTTTAATACTTTACGGATTTGTTGTGTGCGCTTTTCTACCATTTGCTCAAGGTTGTTGTTTAGCTCTTTTAGTTGGCTGTTTTGCGCTTTAATTTTTTGTTCTAACTGTTGATTCTGGCGTTTCAAAGATGTTTTTTCTATCGCATCATTTATATTGCTTAGTAGTAATTCGTTTTGCCATGGTTTTTGTATGTAAGTATGAATTTTACCGATATTGACTGCAGCAATCGTGTTTTCTATATCTGAGTAACCGGTTAGTAAAATGCGCTGTGGTTCAGGAGCAATGGTGAGTGCCTGTGCGAAAAACTCAGCCCCATTCATGCTTGGCATACGCATGTCGCAGATAATTACATCAAAACTATAATTAGCTAGAGTTTTAAGTCCATCTTTGGGATCTGAGCAGGCTTTTACGGTGATATTGTTAGCTGATAATAACCGCAAAAGAGTTCGCAGCACTATTTCATCATCATCAATGCATAAAACCTGAATATGTTGTTTGCTAATTTGCTCTGCCATGCCATTTTACTATGAATCATCGTTAATCAATAACATAGCCTTAAATTAAGCCTTGTGCTAGGTTTTAAAAGAGACAAACACAGTTTGAGATTAAAATGGATGATTTTAAACAAGCTTATTTATTAGAGAAAGCGGCCAGAGAAGAGGCCGAACAATTGCTTGCCGATAAAAGCCGGATTCTGGTAGCTGTTAATAGTGAGCTTGAACAAAAAGTTGCTGATTTAGAGCATCATCAAGCTATGTTTATTCAAGCTGAAAAAATGGCAACTTTAGGCACATTGTGTGCTGGAGTCGCACATGAAATTAATAACCCGCTTGCTTATAGTATGAGTAACCTTGATAGTTTGAAAAGCTACTGTGGTTTCTTCAGCAAGCTACTGAAATTATGTGGCGAGTTTAGTGAAAATCACATAGACAAAGAGGCTTTTCATCAACAGCTGGTGGATCTAAACCAAGTACACTCTTTTGCGTTTGTTGTTGATGATTTACCTGATTTAATTGATGATACAGAACAAGGTTTGCAACGGATTAGTAAAATAGTGTCGAACTTGTTGAATTTTTCTCGCCCTAAAAGTCAGGATATGCAGTTTGCTGATATGACAGATGCAGTGACAAGTGCGGTGAAACTTCTTACTAATCAATTAAGAAATTGTCATTTGCAATCGCAATATAGCCCAATATCCCAAAGCTGGTGTAATCTAGCTGCTATTAGCCAAGTAATTGTTAATCTTTTAATTAATGCTAAACAAGCTTGCGATAATCAAGACTCTCAAACAAAAATTACTATCAATGTTTATGAGCTAGAGCAACACATATATATTGACATTGAAGATAATGGCATTGGTATGTCAGCAGAGACCATCGCTAAAATATATGATCCTTTTTTCACTACTAAACCAGTAGGAGAAGGTACCGGCATGGGTATGACGATGGTGTATGCTATTGTGCATGAACATAAAGGTCGAATTGATATTCAAAGCTCGCAAGGAATTGGCACAAGAATGAGTTGCGTATTTCCTGTTTTGAGTCAGGTAACTAGTTGACAATATTTCAGTTGTTGCAAAAATTTGTGGATTCGCTAGTGTAGAGCTAAACCCATTTAAAATTATTGAAAAGGCACGTTATGCTCAATCAACAAAGTTCAGATGTTTTTAACAACTATCTCGCCAGTCAAAGTGCAACAAATCAAGTGAGTTTGGATCAAGTGCTTGGCTATATGTCTGGTTTGTTAGCCTGTTCAGAGTTTTTTGGAGAGTCAGAGCTTGCCAATTACATTGCTGATAATGATGAAGCGGTATTCAACACCTTAATGACGGATTCTGAGCCACGCGATGCAATGATTGAGCTGCTCGATAATGTGACCGAAGCACAAGTTGAACAAAAGAAGATTTTAGCCGAATTATATCCAAATGAAGTAAACAGCAATGAGCCAAGCCAAGCACTGCAAGATTTTTGTAGCGGCTATATTGCAGCTTATATCGTGAATCAAGAAATTTGGCACAGCGATTTACAATTTTTACTGCAAGCGGATGGTCAACAAGAAAATGAAAGCGAAGATGGTCAATTGTTTATTGATAATTTTGAAGCAACTCTCGATTTGCTTACCACCTTTGCAATGTGGGATCAGGCGCTAGCAAACCACCCTGAACCAGATAAACTAGGCGAAGGGTTTGTGACCTTCTTTAACGCACTAGACGAGAGTTTATCTGAAATTGCCACTATGGCGTTAATGCTTGAAGATGAAAAGCTGGCAATGTTGGAACAAGATAAGTAAATACTCCTCACCTCAGTAGAGATAAGCTGATAGTTGCATTATTTTGCTTATTTCTGCTGTAAAGTGAATAATTCCCACCACTGAAACTCTATTAATACTATAAATAGAAATATTTATACCTAAGTCGTACCTCTTTTTTCTTTCATTTTGTGGATTTGTTGATAGGATGTTTTGTAAAGGTTAACTCGCAGGCTTGAGTTAGCTTTCAAACTTGTGATTTTAAAATCAATAATACGTGCTTAGTGCTTTTCTAAATTTCTCCAAAAGGGGCGTCTTTTGTTTTAAGGAAAGCCAGAATATCAACAGGATACACATGACAACACATTCTTTAAGTATGCTGGCCGTTGCGGTCAGTGTGGCTGTTTCTGCGACTTCAGTGCAGGCAGCTGAGCAAGCACCTGCTGCCAAAGCAGATAAAAACATCGAACAAATCTCTGTATTAGGCTCACGGGTTGCTAATCGTACGGCTACCGAATCAACATCACCCGTTGATTTAATTGATGCTGATGACCTAAACAAAGGTGGTTTTACTGAGCTCGGCCAAAGTCTGCAAGCGACGGCTCCTTCATTTAACTTTTCACGCACGCAAGTGTCAGATGGCTCTGACTTATTTAGACCAGCGACTCTTCGTGGTTTACAGCCTGACCAAACGTTAGTGCTTATCAATGGTAAGCGCCGTCATAACCAATCTATTTTTGGCTTAAATGGTACTGTAGGTGCCGGTGCTGCAGGTACCGATATGAACGCGATTCCGCTTACCGCTTTAAAAGGCGTTGAAGTACTTCGTGATGGTGCTGCGGCGCAATATGGCTCAGATGCGATTGCTGGTGTTATCAACTTATCGTTAAACGATTCAACTGGTGTAACAACGGGCTATGTGCAAGCGGGTAGTACAGGTGAAGGCGATGGTGACACTATTTCAATGGGTTTAAACCGGGGTTTTGATTTAGGTGATGAAGGCGGCTTCATTAACTTTTCTTTAGAATACCGTGATGCTGATGGCACCAACCGCGCCCAGCGTGATACTGGTGGCTCAGTTGATGTACCAGCAGGTACGCTGTCTGACGAGGTTCGTTGGGGGCAAGGTAACGCAGATAGTGAGTTTACGTCTGTGTTTTATAACATGGCGTTACCATTTGGTGAGACTGAGCTTTACTCATTTGGTGGATACTCAAACCGTACTGCGCTAGGTAATGGTTTTTATCGTAACTTTGACCAAGCAGCGAAGAACGTGGTGCAAGTATATGGCGATGGCTTTTTACCTCGCATCGATAACGAAGCCGAAGATATTTCGTTTTCACTTGGTTTACGCGGTGAGTTAAATCCAGATTGGAGCTATGACGTATCTGCCGTATATGGTGAAAACAGCTATGATTTCACGTCAAAAAACACCCTAAACGCCTCGTATGCTGCTGAATATGTAGCGAATAACCCTGATGCAAGCGATGCTGATATTGTTGCAAATGCAGGCCCTAATGGTGGCTACTCAGGTGGCTTTAGGTTTGATCAAACAACAGTAAATGCAGACCTGAATGGTATTGTTGATATTGGCCGCAGTGAGCCTTTATATGTATCAGTGGGAGCCGAATACCGTAAAGAAAATTATGAAATCGTGCCGGGCGAAGAAGCGTCTTATGCGTGTGGTTTAGCTAATTCAGATACTTCATTCCCAGCGGTAAACGACAGCAGCGTATTTGCTGAGTGTGGTTTCCAAGCTTATAACGGTTTACGCCCTGAAGCGTCAAATAAAGAGAGTCGTCACAGCTATGCATTTTATGTGAATGCCGAAACGTTGATCACGGATGCATGGCAAGTAAGTACAGCGCTTCGTTATGAATACTTCTCTGATGCCGGTGATGACATCATTGGTAAGCTAGCAACGCGCTATGAAATTACCGATGACTTTGCCGTGCGTGGTGCGATTTCGTCTGGCTTTAGAGCGCCATCATTGCAACAAAGTGCGTACACTGCTTACACTACAAACCTAGGTGCTGGTGGTGTGTTATTGCAATCATTCACAGCAACTGCGGGCTCTGATTTCCCATCAGCACTTGGCGTTGATAGTCTAGGCCTTGAAAGCTCTGAAAACTTAAGTGCAGGTTTTGTTTATAACGTAACCAGCGATTTATCATTAACTGTTGATTTTTATCATGTAGAGATCAAAGACAGAATTACCCTTGGCAGCTTAATGTCGGCGGACGATGTGGCATTTAGTGCCGAGGCCGTGGCTGCGCTTAATGCAACAGGGGCACAGCAAGCCAACTACTTCTCAAACTCAGTCGATTCAACCACTAAAGGGGTTGATATTATTGCTTCGTACCGCACTGATTTATACGACGGTAATTTCTCAGCAACCTTCGCGGGTAACATTAACGAAACTGAAATTGATGATGTAAATGCACCTGAGGGTATTCCTGAATCAATCGCCCTTGATGATTTACAACGTAGTTTCTTAACAGACGGTCAACCAGGTGAGCGTGCAACGCTAACGTTTGAATACGATCGTGGCGATTTCAACAGCATGCTACGCTTTAACTACTATGGTGAAACAGACGTTAAATACTTTGGTAATGACCACATTGGTTTGCCTGATGAGTTATCACCTACCGGTGAATTTAAAGACACAAGTACGGTAGAATCGGCGGTATTAGTTGATGTTAACATGGGCTATCAGCTAACTGACGAACTCATGCTATCGGCGGGTATTGATAATATCTTTGATGTAACGCCAGACGAGCTAGGTGAAGATGAAGCGCTTGATTTTATAACGAATAAAGCATTCAAATACCCTGTTCGAGCACTACCTTATGGTTTTGATGGTATGACCTACTACGCAAAATTAAGTTTTAGTTTTTAATTCCTAAGTTGATATGAAACTTAAATAGCGCCTTACGGCGCTATTTTTTTGCTTAATTGTAGTGTCCGACATTTGTCTTTAATTAGAGAGTTGCAAGGGGAAAGTTTGCGAGTTTCGAGATACGAGATACGAGATGCGAGTCTGTAGCAGCGATTTCATATCGCGTTTTATTTCGCTTTTTTGAGTTTTCATCTTCATTTAAGCACTCCAAAATCTATTTAGTAGAATGCTTCCAAATAACAAAATCCAACCTGCAACTATAATTGTGTAGTAGAAAGTCGAATTAATTATTGGCTCTAAAGTGAAGCGTGGTGAAAATAATTTTTTTACCGGTTTAAAGAATAGCTTTGGGTTTAAGCTACCCGCTAAAATTATAAGTGAAATTGCTAGACAACTAATGAACTCTAACCAGTCTAGGCCTTGTAATATAAGCGAATAAACACCGACAGTTAAATTAATAATTGCTGCCAATCCGAACAAAATTGATAGCAGCTTTTCCTTTTTATTAAGCCTTTCCATGCTGTAATACTCCTTATTACATTATTTAATATCTTCACATTCAGGTAAGTTACGAGAAACGAACTTGTAGCTGCGATTTTAATCTCGCACCTTATAATTCGCATCCATCACCAATGTCGCGGCATAAAGCCGCTGCTACGTAGGCGTTATGCTTGCATGGCGCGCGAAATAAATTTCACGCCTACGTCTAGTCGTTTTACAAAGGTGTGGTGTTTGAGAGTTCATAGCTGAAGCCATTCCTACGAACGACATCAAATTTGTAGCAGCGATTTCATATCGCGTTTTATCCTATTCAATGCGCAGCCTCTTTGAGAGTTTTTGTTTTCTCTGTGTACCGCGAAGCGCCTTTTTGTTGTCTGTGATTAAAATTATTTTCACAAAGAGAAGTTAATGAGAAGAAAAAGAGGAAGTGAAAACACCTCCTCCATAATTGTAATATTTTTGCTATTTCGAACCATTAACCACTCGGTCGCAAATCTCGCGCATTTGTTGTTTTATTTCGGGTTCTTTTTCATCGAATATTTTGTTGATCCGCTCGATATAGGCATGGTTTTCTTCGAATGGCACGCCGATTTCGTAGACATCGGCGGCTTCGCGTAGCATTTCTTTATCGAACTCACTGAAAATATCGACCATCTCTTGGGCTTTCTCTTGCTCAATACCGAGTGCTTCAAAAGCTGAGCGGCCCATACGCATGGTACTGTCGTATGTTTCGCGAATAATATCTCGACAACCGTAAGCCCATAAATCGTATACATGATGGCGGTCTACAGCGCGGGCAACCACATGTAAATGCGGGTAATTTTGCATCGCATAACGAACTAATTTAGTGATTTGTTCGGCATCATCAAGCGCAACAACCAGCAGTTTTGCATCTTCAATGCCTGCAGCACTGAGTAAGTCTGGTCGAGTTGCATCACCAAAGAAATTACGAATACCAACACGCTCTAAGGCTTCGAGTTGCTTGTAGTTGTAATCAATCACAGTCGTTTTATAGCCGCCAGCTTGTAAAATACGGTCAACCAGCCCACCCATTCTGCCTGAGCCTGCAATGATCACATGGCTATCATCGGGAAACTCGTCTGTTTCTTTTCCTGGTTGCTCACAAATGAAACGGGGTGCTATCACACGCTGATAAAGGATATATAACCCAGGTGAAAGTAGCATGGATAAAGTAACAACCAGTAAAAGTTGGTCGGCGATGTTGTCTGCCAATACATTATTAGAGACACTGTAAGCAAGTAGTACAAAACCAAACTCACCAGCTTGAGCAAGCCCCAGTGCTAGCAACCAGAGTGCGGCGCCTCTAAGACCAAAAATACGACCTAAAATAAGCAGTACAGCTGTTTTTGTTACAATCAATGCACTGGTTAAGAGCACAATGGTAGCTAGGTTATCTGCGAGTAATTGAAAATTGATACTAGCGCCAACGGTGATAAAGAATAATCCTAGCAACAGCCCTTTAAAGGGATCGATATTACTTTCGAGTTCGTGTTTATAAGGTGAATTTGCAAGCACAACACCCGCTAAAAAAGTACCAAGTGCAGGTGATAAGCCTACTAACGACATCATCAAAGCGATACCAATAACAAAGAATAGGGCTGTTGCAGTAAATAATTCGCGAAGCCGTGCTTGTGCTACAAATCTAAAAATGGGTGCGGTTAAGTAGTTACCACCAAAAACAACGAGCGCTATCATACCTAAAGTAACCAGCGCTGCTTGCCAGCTCTCAAGACCCGCCACCAAGCTTAAACTAGCATGAGTGTCTTCACTTGTATGGGCTGTATCTGCAATGGCTGGCGCTAGTTCAGGTAAAGCAAGCAAGGGAATAAACGCAAGCATAGGAATAACGGCTATGTCTTGAGTAAGTAATACGCTAAATGAGGCTTGACCACCATCTGACTTTAATAGCCCGCGCTCTGAAAGCGTTTGCAGCACAATCGCGGTCGATGAAAGTGATAAAATTAAGCCTATTGTAAGTGCTGTTTGCCAAGCATGACCAAATGCTAAACCAATACCCGTAAAGGCGGCAGCTGATAAAACCACCTGTCCGCCACCAAGGCCAATAAGCTGTTTTCGCATTGACCAAAGCGCTTTGGGTTCAAGCTCTAAGCCAACAATGAACAGCATCATTACCACACCAAATTCAGCAAAATGCTGGATGGCAATCACATCAACATTTAAAAATGTCAGTGTTGGCCCAATAACAATACCAGCGAGTAAGTAGCCAAGTACTGAACCTAACCCCAGTTTGCTGGCAATAGGCACGGCAATAATGCCTGCAATAAGGAAAATATAGGCGATTAAGAGAAAGTCAGTCATCGTAATCCTGTTTGTTTTTAATTAACTATGGTTGGTTTCGCTAGTTTTGCCAGTAGTTAGGTAGTGAATGCAATCAAAAAGCGAATTTAGTCAGTAAAATGACAACAAGGAATGGTGTTTAGTCAAAACGAGTAAGACAAAATAAGGGGTAAAAAATCATCGTTTTTTTATTAAAAATACTTGCGTAGCGCTAGGCTAGGTATATACTCGCAGCACGTTTAATAGGAGTAAAAAATGAGCAAAAAGAAACAACGCGCACAAGGCCAAGTTGATACTGGTCGTGGTGTAATCAACGACAATGTGTACGCCGCAATGGTGACATCTAAGCTGTTCACAGCAAAAGTAGAGAAACCTAAAAAAGGTAAAGGTGCATATCAACGTAAGGCTAAACATGCAGGACGAGAGTCCTATTTAATCGCTGCTTAATTAAGTTGTGATCAAATAGGATTTTTGTGAAAAGCAAACACTGAGTGTTTGCTTTTTTTATGACTAAAATTCGTGTTAAGAATAAATTTCACCCAATTTTAATAGAAATTTTTACCTAAAAACTAATTTATTCGTTATATACCCAGAATCGATACGGTAATTATTTTTGTTTTACCTCACATAACCTCTGACTATTTTGTGCGCAAACCAGATAAACCGTACTTTTGTGGTTAAAATATTGTTAATTTCATGTTCATTTTTACTCTGTAGAATCATCCTCGTTTTTGCTTTTCAATAAAAATAATTAATTCTTTTTTAGTGCCTATATTTAAATTTTGCATCAAAAAGTGTGTTTATTTTACCTTTTGTGGGTAAATGCAAGCTTGACGTAACAGTGCTTTGTGTTACTTTAAAGTTGGATTTGTAAAATAAATGTTATTGAAACTTTGGGCGGAGGGAGCGAATGAGCTCGCATAAATTAATAAAAAATGCCTTTAAACTGAGTGCGCTGTCACTAGGTTTATACGGCTTTACAGCACAGGCTGCGATTGATTGCAGCAACTTAGAAGTGTGGCAACAAGGGCAAACACATGTTGGTGGTGATCAGGTTCAAGCACAAGGTAGCGCTTATGAAGCCAAATGGTGGACGCAAACCAACCCTGTGGAGACTTCTGGTGTCGATCAAGAGTGGCGTTTATTGGGTGTTTGTGACAGCGTTGTCAATGAAAATAAAGCACCTCAAATTAGCAGCTTAACACCCGCAGAGGGTTCTTTATTTACCATAAGTGACAGCGTTGTCATAAGTGCGATCGCTGCTGATCCTGATGGTAGTGTGGCAAGTGTAGAGTTTTTTGTTGATGGTACTTCGCTGAGTGTTGTGACAAGCGCACCTTATTCAGCGAGCTGGCAAGCAACCCAAGGCAGCCATGTAATCAGCGCGGTCGCAACGGATGATTTAGGGTTAACCTCTACAGCGGTTGCACATTCAGTGAATGTGTCTGATGACGTTGAGCCGGTCAACCAAGCACCGGTGGCAAGCATTGAATTTAGCTCACTGCCGTCACAAGTAACGGTGGGTGACAGTGTGGTGTTTGCGCTTTCTGGCACTGATAGCGATGGTCAAGTGACTGGGTTATCGCTAACTGAAAACAGCACTGAAGTTCATCAAGCAAGTGCTGCTTCTTCAAGTTACACGTGGCAGGCTCCAGCACTTGGGCAATTTTCATTTACCTTAACGGTGACCGATAACGAAGGCGCGACGGATACACAAAGCAAAGTTGTGAATGTTGTTGAAGCAACAGAGCCAGGCACAGATTGTAAACCGCAAGGTTTATACCAAACGCCGGGTGTAAATACCCCATATTGTAGCGTGTATGATGCAAATGGCCGCGAGAAAATGGGCCCAGATCATCCACGCCGCGTTATTGGTTATTTTACGAGTTGGCGAAATGGTGCCAATGGTCAGCCAAGCTACTTAGTTAACGATATTCCTTGGGACAAGATCACCCATATCAACTATGCCTTTGCGCATGTTGATGGTAATAACAAGGTCTCGATAGGTGATCCAAATGCAGCTGGCAACCCAGCGACAAACATGACTTGGCCGGGCGTTACAGGCGCTGAAATGGATCCAAGCTTTAGTTACACAGGTCACTTTAACTTACTCAATAAATTCAAAAAACAACACCCAGATGTAAAAACCTTAATCTCTGTAGGTGGCTGGGCTGAAACAGGTGGTTATTTTGGTGAAGACGGTACTCGCGTAAACAGCGGTGGTTTCTACACGATGACAACCAATGCCGATGGCTCAGTGAACCAAGCGGGGATTGATGCCTTTGCGAAAAGTGCCGTTGAGTTTATTGAAACCTACGGTTTTGATGGTGTCGATATTGATTACGAATACCCATCGTCAATGAATGACTCAGGCCACCCTGATGATTTTCCTATCTCTAATGCTCGTCGCGCAGGTCTTAACGCCTCTTATCGTGTATTGATGCAAAAACTACGTGAAGAGCTTGATATTGCAGGTGAAAAGGCAGGTAAACATTACTTACTAACGATTGCTTCGCCATCTTCAGGTTACTTATTACGTGGCATGGAAACATTCCAAAGCGTGAAGTATCTCGACTACGTTAACATTATGTCTTATGACTTACATGGTGCATGGAATTCACATGTAGGCCATAACGCAGCCTTGTTTGATACCGGTCTTGATTCTGAATTAGCGCAATGGGGCGTTTATACCACCGCTGAGTTTGAAGGTATTGGCTACTTAAATACGGATTGGGCTGTTCGTTACTTCCGCGGTGCGGTCTCTGCAGGTCGAATCAATATTGGTATTCCATATTATACCCGTGGCTTTAAAGATGTATCCGGTGGTACTAATGGTTTATGGGGCCAAGCAGCGCTACCAGATCAATCAAAATGTGCGAAAGGGACTGGCGTTGGTGAGAAAAATCAATGCGGTAATGGCGCACTCGGCATTGATAACCTATGGCACGATAAGAACGATGTTGGTGAAGAAATGCCTGCAGGTTCTAACCCACTGTGGCATGCGAAAAATCTTGAAAATGGCATTAACCCTTCTTACCTTGAAATCTATGGTCTAACGCCAGAAACCGATGCAGATGATGTATTAACGGGTACTTATACACGTTTTTACGATGATGTAGCGGTTGCTCCATGGCTTTGGAATGCAGAGAAAAAGGTATTCTTATCAATTGAAGATGAGCAATCAATGGCAACTAAAGTTGATTATGTTATCAACAATGGTCTTGGCGGCATCATGTTCTGGGAGCTTGCCGGTGACTATGATTATGACTCAGCGAAAGGTGAGTACTTCATGGGCTCAAGCTTAACCACACTTGCTTACGATAAATTTAACCAAAGTGGTGTGGCTTACAATACTCATCAAGGCAATGTCGATTTCACCCTGCCAAGCGAAGCGGTTGACGTAAGCTTTACAGTGAAAGACTTCCCAATTGGTGATGATAACTACCCAATCGCACCTACATTCGCATTCACCAATAACTCAGATATCGACTTAAGCGGCGCGAAAATCAGCTTTGATGTGCCAGTTTCTACCTCGGCAATTTTCAAATCAAATTGGAATGCACAAGAAAAGCTCGGTATGGCTGTTGAAGCAAATGGCTCTAATGCGGCTGGCGATAATATCGGCGGCTTTGAAAATGAGTTCCATCGTTTTTCAATCACCTTAGTGAATGAGTGGGGCGGTATCGAAAAGTCATTTAACACAGGTGAAACCGTTGAGGCGCAAGTTATGTACTACATGCCAATTACGGGGCCAACTAACTTCACCATTAAGAAAAATGGCAAAACCTATGCCTTCAAATACGAATACCCAATGCTACCAGATGGCACAGCTGGCAGTGGTGATACTGGCGGTGACACCGGTGGTGATACGGGTGGCGAGGGAAGTTGTAATGGTGTTGATGTAGCAAGTATCCCTGTGTATCCAAATTGGCCGCAAACTGATTGGGCTGGTAATCCAAGCCATGCTGTTGGCGGCGACCTAATGAATCACAACAACGTGATTTACGAAGCAAAGTGGTGGACGAGCACAGAGCCAGGCACATCTGCTGACTGGACGGTGAGTTGCACGCTTTAACCAACTAAGCGGAGCAAGGACTTTGCTCCGCATTTCTACAGCGAGAACAACAATGAAAGTAATGAAATCAAAGGCATTGTCTTTATCGGCAGTGGCAACCAGCATGCTGCTTGCCTGTGCATCAAGCCATGTGAATGCCCACGGATTCTTAGAAAGCCCGAAGGCACGCCAAGCATTTTGTAATGCCGATGGCGGGTACTGGTGGCCTGCTGATGGCACAGGGATCCCTAATCTTGCTTGTCGCGCAGCGTTTGTTGAAGCAGGACATGTGCAGTTTGTGCAAGACATTGAATACTCGGCAAATACGGTTAACTACACAGACCTTGAAGCAGTAAAACAAAGTGTACCTGATGGCCGATTATGTGCCGCAGGCGACCCAGAAAAACGCGGTATGGATTTACCTTCAGCGCATTGGCAACGCAGTGAGGTTATTCCTAATGCAAATGGCGATATTTTAGTGCGCTTTTTAGCGAGTACGCCGCATAACCCGAGTTTTTGGCAGTTTTATTTAACAAAACCGGGCTTTGATAGTGCGACTCAAGTGCTTACTTGGGATGATCTAGAGCTTGTTGAAGAGTACGGCAATCTTGATTTTAGCATTGACGCTAACAACGACCGTTACTATGAAATGAGCGTGTCTATTCCACAAGGGCGCAGTGGCGATGCCATATTATATACGCGTTGGCAACGAGATGATGCCGGTGGCGAAGGCTTCTACAACTGTAGCGATATCAATATCGTTAGCGATGCGACCCCAACAAAGCCAAGCGATTGGACAGCAATCAGCTACTTTGTTCGTCAAGGACAAGACGCTGAGGTTGGCGGTAGTGTGTCAGCTCGGTTATTTGATGAAAATGGCCAAGAGTTACTTACTCAACAAATGCAGATCACAGCAGATAATCAAGCTAATTGGCAGGCTGAATTTGCAGCGCTGTTAAACCTTAATTACGCGCACTTAGTTAATATTGGCGTGCAAAATAGCGCCGGAGATATTGCCTTTGATGCGTCTGATTTAATGACTAATCAGGTCTTTACAACGAATGCAAACTACAGCTTTGCACTAAGCGTACAAGCGGCTCCTGACAATACCGCGCCAATTATTCATCAACCAGATGACCTTCAATTCGAAGAAGAGAGCAGCACAGCGATACACCTGCACGCCTTTGATGATCAGCAAAGCACCTTAACTTATAGCTGGGATGTACCGGCACCACTGAGCTTTACGGGTAGCGATGCCAACATCACGTTAAACGCCCCCGCTGTGGATGCTGATGCAAGTTACACCGTAAGTGTATCTGTGTCAGATGGCGAGCTCACAAGCCAAGTAAGTTTTACCGTGACTGTGCTTAATAGCACTGTTGTCGACCCTGATCCTGTTGATCCGAGCGTGCCTGCTTGGAATAGCACAAGCCAATACAACACGGGCGATAAAGTGAGTTTTAACGGCGGAGTTTACAGTGCGAAATGGTGGAACCAAGGCGCACAACCAGACAGTAGTGATGCATGGCAGCTTGAATCTGGCAGTGCATCAATCGAATGGAACAGCGGCAAAGCCTATCAAGGCGGCGACGAAGTAACCTATCAAGGACAGCGCTACCGAGCGCAGTGGTGGACCCAAGGAGATGTACCGGGTGCCAGCCAAGTATGGACAGAAATCTAAAGTTTTGTAGTTCAAACTTTATCAATAACAGCGTAACGCTATATAAAAACAGATAAGAGAGAATCATGAATATAAAACAATTAAGCGCAGCCATTGGTGTTGCACTCTTTGCAAGTGCAGCAAATGCAGCACCATCAACACCGACCATTATTTGGGAACCACAAGAGTACTCATTTGTTGAGGTTGATCTTGAAGGTACAGGCTCATACAAGAGCTTGGTGAACCGCGTTGATGAAGTCACTATCAGCATTGAATGGAACGCATGGAGTGGTGACGGCGGCGACAGCTACAAAGTGTATTTCGATGATATGCTGGTTAATGAAGGCTCGCTGGCAGCAGGCACTAAAAGTGGTGTTATTAGCTTCCCGTATGATAAAGCAGGTCGTCACACATTATATGTAGAACTATGTGAAGGCGGTACCACCTGTGCTCGCAGTGAAGGTAAGCCAATTGTTATTGCCGATACAGATGGCGGTCACTTAGCGCCATTGCCGATGGATTATGATCCAAACAACCAAGATATTGGCACTAAAGATGGCCTTGTAACCGGTGCCTACTTTGTTGAATGGGGTATTTATGGTCGCGATTTCGACGTAACCAATATACCAGCACAAAACCTCAGTCATATCTTGTATGGGTTTATTCCAATTTGTGGACCTAATGACTCGTTAACAGGGGGCCCTAAAAACGCACTAAATACGGCGTGTGCAGGCTCGCAAGATTTTGAAGTGGTGATCCACGACCCATGGGCTGCGATTCAAAAAGCGCTACCAGGTGTTGATAGTAATGACCCAATTCGTGGTACGTATTCGCAGTTAATGGCGTTAAAGCAGCGTTACCCTGATCTGAAAATTTTACCATCAGTGGGTGGTTGGACTTTATCAGACCCATTTGCTTATTTTACCGATAAAGCAAATCGCGACACGTTTGTGGCATCAATGGAAGAGTTTTTAAGAACGTGGAAGTTCTACGACGGTGTTGATATTGACTGGGAATACCCGGGTGGTCAGGGTGCTAATCCAAATTTAGGCGACCCAGTTGCTGACGGCCCTGCATACGTTGCGTTAATGCAAGAGCTGCGAGCGATGCTTGATAAGCTTGAAGCCGAGACAGGCCGTGAGTATGAATTAACATCAGCGATTGGTGCGGGTTACGACAAAATTGAAGATGTCGACTACTCACAAGCTCAACAATATATGGATTACATTTTCTTAATGAGCTACGACTATTATGGTGCATGGAGTAATGTAACTGGCCATCAGGCTGCGCTTTATTGTTCATCGCATTTCCGTGTTGGTCAGTGTGATGGCACAGGTGTCGATGAAGAAGGCGTTCCATATAAAGGCCCTGCTTACACAACTGATAACGCAGTGCAAAATCTACTTGCGCAAAACGTACCATCGAAGAAAATCGTGGTAGGTGCCGCTATGTATGGCCGTGGCTGGGAAGGCGTTTATCCAGAAAATGCCACTATCGCTGATAACCCTATGACAGCACCGGGCAACGGCAAACTTAAAAGCACTACAGCGCAAGGCGTATGGGAAGATGGTGTAATTGATTATAAAGGCATCAAAACTTACATGCTGGGCGCTGCAGAAAATGGCATCAATGGGTTTGAAACAGGTTATGACGAACAAGCCGAAGCCGCTTATGTATGGAACCGCAGTAACGGTAAATTAATTACATACGATAACCGTCGTTCTGTTTTGGCAAAAGGTGCTTATGTTAATCAATATAATCTAGGTGGTCTGTTTGCATGGGAAATTGACGCTGATAATGGCGATATTCTTAACGCTATGCACGAAGCGCTTGGTGGCACAGTAACTGAGCCTAGCAATAGAGCGCCGGTTCTATCTGTATCAAGCGCAGTATCTGTTAACTCTGGCGAAAGTGTATCTGTGTCTGCATCAGCAACAGATGCGGATAACGATCCGCTAAGCTTTAGCTGGACAGCTGACAGTGCGTTAACAGTAAGCGGTGAAAATTCAAATACCCTAGTTATCACAGCGCCATCAGTGACTGCTGATACGCAATACACGGTTGCTGTGAGTGTGAGCGATGGCGAGGCAAGTGTAAGCCGTAACGTTACAGTGAATGTAGTTGCACCAACGACAGGCGAGAACCAAGCACCAGTGGTTGCAGCAATTACTGATAAAACAGTGGCAGAAGACGCGAGTGTGGCTGTGGCGGTTTCGGCATCTGATGCTGATGGCGATGCACTTTCATACAACTGGAGTGTGCCAGCAGGCTTAACGTTAGTGGGCTCAGGTGCTGATGTGAGCTTACAAGCGGGCAGCGTTGATGCAGATACAAGTTATGTTGTGTCGGTTTCAGTAAGCGATGGTCAAACTGCTACAGCAGTGAGCTTTAATGTTACCGTGACAGATTCTGGTACAACAACTCCGCCAGATGGTGAAACCACATGGGATGCAGCAGCGACTTATGTTGGTGGTGATACGGTGATTTATAACGGCGTTGAGTACACAGCTAAATGGTGGACACAAGGTGACCGCCCTGATTTAGGTGGCCCATGGGAAGCTAGCTCACAACCAACCGACGGTAATGGTGATGTTGTGTGGCAAGCTGCGGGTATCTACAACGGTGGTGACCAAGTCACTCACCAAGGTAATAAATACGAAGCGAAATGGTGGACTCAAGGAGACGAGCCAGGCGTCGCGGAAGTATGGAAAGCACTTTAAGTGTAATAACCACATTTAATGCCCATCATTAAAATGTGATTTCCCTTTAAAGCAGCCGCATGGCTGCTTTTTTGTGGGGGAAGTAGGTTGGGTAGAACGGAGTGAAACCCAATATAATCCATGTAAACCTTTTCAAATTTCTTATCTTCAGACGCGCGAAACAAGTTTCACGCCTACGGGGGAAAACATAGGCGCTGGGGTTTAGGCGCTAGGGCGTGATGTAAAAACTCTGCTACAGACTCGTATCTCGCACCTCGAATCTCTTAACTTTACTCTTTCCCCTTGAAACTCGCTAACTTAAGACATTTCCCGGCTAAAGCCAGTCCTACGGGCTGCCACCTCGCATTTCGGAACTTTCCCCTTAAAACTTACTAACTTTCTGTTTCTCATTTCATACACTGATCTTTCAGGCATTATCAACCATACTTGAATAATATGATCTGTAAGTATTTAAGCTAAGGTGGATAAATGAGGTTAAGTGCGTTGTTTTTACTTACCGTTTTTGTATTTAGTAACTCGGTATTTAGCTGCGATAAAACCTTAAAAGTGGGAATTAGTCAGCAGTGGGCGCCTTATGTGTTTACGCAAAACGGTGAACTCACCGGCATTGATATCGATGTGGTCAACTTAGTACTAAATGAGGCAGGGTTTTGTGCAACATACGTCGTCATGCCTTCATCTAAACGCGGGTTTACAGAGCTTAAACACGGTAAAGTCGATTTACTACCTGCCGCAAGTTATAGCACAGAGCGTGACTCTTTTAGTTTCTTTTCAGAGCCTTACCGAAATGAAGTAATGCGCTTGTTTTGGTATCCTCATGGCCGGTTAGAGTCTTTAGACTTGCAAGGTTTGCTCGAACATCAGCAAGTTATTTTAACTAACAGCGGGAGCTACTTTGGATCTGACTTTACTCATTTAAAAGAAGAACCAAAGTATAAAGAGCTACTCGTTACTGTACCCTCTTTGCGCCAGCGGCTAGCTATGTTGGTTGCTAAGCGGGTCGATTTTTTTGTTGATGATGAATTAGCCGGTTTATATTTAATTCAAAAAAATAACCAGCAGGGGATCGAGTTGCATCCGTATATTGTCAATAATGATAGCGTTTATTTTATGCTGAGTGAAACAACCCTTTTAGCAGAAGACAGAGCAGCTATAAACTCAGCAATTATAAACAACCAGCAAGCGATAACCGAGATTATCGCTCGCTATGTTAAGCACTAAGCTAGCCTAATCACTAAATTATCCTAAACGAGTCACACGCAATTTAATGCGCCCCGCATTTGCCCCATAAAAGCGGTTTAGGTCGTTGGCAAAAGGACAAAACTCACCTGATTTAGCAATACGAATATCAGCACCCTCAGCAATTTCAAATAAATGATCGTCGTTGTTATCGATAGCACCAATTAGCGCAAACCATTGTGCGTGGGGTAAACGTCTAAACGGTTCAAGCACGGCCATTGGGATTTCTTTCACCCCAAGTTGGATATTGTCGCGGTGCCAACCTGCAGGTCCGCAACTAATGCCGTCGTCATACCAAGTTTGCTCTGGGTAAGGCGTAAATCGGTACGTGCCACCTTGCTCTAACATTAAGCCTGTGTGATTGTACTTTTCAGCGCCATACACAAACACATCTTTACTTTCGTCTATGCCCAACACCGTCATATTTTGTTTATCAAGCGCAATATGTGGGCTTAAGCCTTTAAATTTCAAGCGGGTTTCATCGCTATAAAGTACATCGTAATGAAGGCTTTTTAACGACTCCGGACGATAGCTCGTTAGGCGATTAATGCGCTCTGCTACTGTGTAATGAATGGTTGGTGCGAGCGTGCTTTGTTCGTTATCAACCAATACACAGCATTCGCGATCTACCAGTTTGAACAACGGGTTAAACCAAAAATAGTTTTGCTGATGACTAAGAGCCAGCGGATCTGGGGTAACGGTTACATCATCTTGTGCAATGAGGTTACGATGCTCTTCTGGGAGCAGAGTGTTGTAATTGATATCCGCGCTGGTAAGTAAGTTTAATGCAACGGTTTGTTCAATCAGCCACTCAATCGCATAGCGCAGACAAATGTCTGCTAAGCCATCACGATAATAGCCGCCACCCACATCAGAATGGGCGCCTGCAAACCAGATCTCTTGCACATGCGGTGCACTGTTTATAAGTGTGGGTTCAAATGCACGGCGTTTTTCATCAAGTGCCACGCAATGAAGGGCAGCTTTTATATTGCTTGCTAGTGTGTAGTTTTCAAAAATGACATGCTCAGCACCGCGGGTTGCTTTTGTTACTTTCGAAAAGCCTATTGATGCAACGGTATCGAATACACATAAGTACACATCATCACTGATAAGTGGCTCTAAACATTTGGCAAAGCGCCTAGCAAGAGCAGCACCGCGGCTAAAACCAGTTAGAAGTACCTTGTCGCCTACATTGTAATAGCTTTTAAAGTCGCCCATAGCCCGGTTTAAAATGCTGGCAACATCATCACCTCTTGGCGCAAGGGCTTGATTGAATAAACGTCGAAAGCGACTACCTTGGGTGCCTATACCTTGATAATAAAAGCTAAGTTGAGTTGGAAATGGTGTTGCGGGTTCGCTATTGAGTGCGCCGCCAAACAATAAATGAAGTTTAAGAATATTAGAAATACTGGCGTCTTCTTTGAAATGTGCGGCGCTGAATTGTTCAGCATCACGAGGCTCACTGCCTGTGCCATCAAAGTTGAAAATCAGCGTTTTAGCGGTCATAGCGTCATTCCTTTAGTGGTTTGTATAAACATACTCCCACTTTATGAAAATTTGAAGACAAAGATTCACCTAGACAAGCATTTTTGATGCTACGCTAACGTGGTTGCTAAATTAAAACTAAGTGGTTTATCAAGAGGTGTATTTTTGTAAGATTGTCAGTAATACTTGGTAGTCTTTTTTTATTTCAAATAATTTCGATTGTATCTCCTCAAAAGGGTGACGCTCATTGGCGATTAATACAATTAATTCGCTTAGGTGTTGATCTAATCTTGTAGCACCTAAATCGCCGCAGGCTCCTTTAAGTGAATAACTGGCTGATGTAGTTGTTTTAAAGTCTCTGTTCTGTATGGACTGAGATAGTGACGCTAATTTGACATGAGAACTATCTAAAAACATTTTGCTTACTCTAATGAGCAAGACCTCATTGTTCATGAGTCGGTAAAGTGCCGCTTTTTTATTCCAATGGTTCAATTCTAAACTTTCGCTTTTCGAGTTTGTTGTTTGCTGCTTCCCTGACATCTCACTGTTCATTTTTTATTTGCCTGTATAGTTATGTCATTTTGAAAAAATCTACAAAAATTTAAATTATTCACTGGTTGCGATAATACAAACGCAGCGATTTCTTCCTTGTTGTTTAGCCTGATATAGCGCTGTATCTGCACTGTTGATTAAATTTTCTGGAGTAAAATTTTTATCATCTGACAGTGTTGCGCTTCCCACGCTTATCGAGACTATTCCTGACTCTGTAGTTGGGTGTTTAATAGCTAGATTTTTAATGTTGGCCAATAGCTTATGAGCAATAAACTGTGCTCCTTGAATATCGGTATCAGGTAAAATACAGAGGAATTCTTCACCACCGTAGCGAATAGTTGTGTCTGTTGGTCGGTTAATACTATTTTTGATTTCTGTAGCTACTTTTATTAAGCAGTTGTCGCCTTGTTGATGTCCAAGCTGATCGTTGTACTGTTTAAACCAGTCTATATCGATCATCAGCACAGATAGTGCCTGACTATGACGTTTCGCAAGTAATAGATTTTGCGTCAGAGTCGTATTTAAAGAACGGCGGTTTTTTAATCCCGTTAGGCTGTCTTGCTGTGTCTGTTGTTTTAAAAGATCTGCTTGTTTCTTTAATGTCAGGTGTGCAGTCACTCTGTTTAGAAGGGTTACACCATAGACTGGCTTAGCTACAAAATCCACAGCGCCGGCTTGCCAGCATTGGTTTTGATCTTCTTGATCCATAATTGCAGTGATGAATATAACCGGAATATCTTTATAAGAAGGGTGAGCTTTTAGCTCTTTACACACATCAAGACCACTCATAGACCCTAACATGACATCTAACAATATTAGATCGGGTTTAATAGAGTCACAAACAGACATCACTTCTTCACCACAATTAATCGTGTGGGTTTTAAAATGTGATGCTAGTAGGCCTTCAATGACAGTCGCATTGATTGGCTCGTCATCGACTATCAAAATGATGGAATCATCAATCAGTTTGTTGTTATTTACTTCATTAGATTGCAAATTATCTTCTCCCTGAGTGTTGATTAAGCATAGACTGAATTTTTAGAATTTCTACAACTAAAGAATGGAAAATTATATTTTTTATTGGCGCTACTGATGAGATAGGACTAGAGTTTTTTTAGTTACATTAATTGAGGTCATAGTCTTGCTTTTTTCTCATCTAAATAATCGGCAGAGTAAAATACTCGTTGTTGATGATGAACCTACAAGCCTATTGGTGATGACTGAGGCTCTTGGTGATTTAGGTGAAGTTATTGGATGTGCGTCAGGAGTTGAAGCCTTAGGCGTAGCATTTTCATTCAGGCCCGATATTATTTTACTTGATATTGAAATGCCAAATATGAATGGCTTCGAAGTATGCAAAGCAATTAAACAAAACCCACTAACAGCCCTATCAATCGTTATTTTTGTCACCTCGCATAATGAACAAATATTTGAATATCAGAGTTTTGAGAATGGTGGGGTTGATTTAATTCATAAGCCTGTCGACTTAAATCTATGTCGGTTGAGAATAGTAAATCATCTAAAAATGAAGCAACAGGAAGCGCAAATAAATACTGCAAAAGATGACGTTGCGGCACTAATAGCTCAAGTTCCGGTATTTATTTCTTATTGGTCAGTGCAAGAGCTAAACCTTTTTAATAATGACATGACTTGTCAGTGGTTTGCCGTAAGTGGCAATGAGATGATTGGCCAAAGAGCTAAAGATATTCTTCCTGATGATCTATACCTTGCTTTGCATAACTGTTTAGAAGAGCAAAAGCCGCAGGAAGTGTTAAATGTACCGTTTGTCGATCCGAGCGATAATATTGAGCATGTTAGGGCACAAATTAATTTACAATTTCATGAAGGACAAGCGGTAGGCGTTATATTGACGCTTACGGATATTACATCAATTAAGCGCACTAAAAAGTTATTAGCTGCTGAGTCTGAGCGATTGCGAGTAATGCTCAACTCGATTGGTGATGCGGTTATCGCAACAGATAACGAAGCCCATATTACGTTTATGAATCCCATTGCTGAAAAGCTAACGGGTTATTCAGCACAGCAGGCTCAGGCAAAACATATTGATGACGTGATGAAGTTGACTGATGCGTATTCAGGACAAAACCTAGTTAATCCTATCCTACTTGCTTTGCGAGAAAATCGTATTGTTGCTATGTCGTTAAATACCCAATTAACAGCATTAGATAACCGTGTTTATCGAGTCGAAGATTCTGCTGCGCCAATTCGTGATGATGATGGTCGTGTCAGTGGTGGGATCATCGTTTTTCACGATGTTAGTGAGTCAGTGGCAATGGCAGTTAAAATGAGTCACCTTGCTAATCATGACTTACTAACCGACTTGCCTAATCGAGTCTTGCTTTATGATAGAGTCTCCCATGCTTGCAAAGTAGCCAAGAGCAAGGAGCAACAAGTTGCTTTAATTTTAATTGATATTGATCATTTTAAATACTTGAATGACACACTTGGTCATCAACAAGGTGATTTAATAATTAAACTTGTTGCGAAGCGATTAGAATCTTTAATTGATTTAAACTACACATTAGCGCGGATCGGCGGTGATGAATTTGCGATATTAATCCCTGAAATAAAGCTAACATCAATTATTGATGTGATTGCTACTGACATCATTAATACAATGAGTGAACCATTCAAAATTGATGAACAACCTTATATTTTGTCAGTGAGTGTAGGTATTAGCATTTATCCTAGAGAATCAGTGACAGCAGAAGATATGATGACTCATGCTGATGCCGCTATGTATAAAGCGAAAGAACAAGGACGTAATCGCTTTTGTTATTACTCAGATGATTTAGAGCATCAGTTTAAACAGCGCCAAAGTGTTGAAAAACTGATTCGTACTTCGATAGAAAACGACAAGATAGAAGTTTATTATCAACCCAAGGTCGCACTGGGTTCACAAAAAATAGTCGGTGTTGAAGCACTTGTTCGGTTACGAGATACTAATAATCAAATTATATTGCCAGTTGAATTTATTCCTTTAGCTGAAGAGACTGGACTTATTAACGCTCTTGGTGAGTCAGTTTTAAAGCAAAGTTGTTACGCAGCAAAGGAGTGGTTAGATAAAGGCTTTCGTATCAAGGTTGCTGTCAATATTTCAGCAAAGCAGTTTACGGATAAAAACTTTTGTAACTTTGTGGCGCAAACTCTCCAAATGTCGGGCTTACCGAGTGAATTGCTCGAATTAGAAGTTACAGAAAGTGCGTTAATGGAAGATTTTGAAGTAACTAAGAGTATGCTGAATGATTTAGCGGTGCTTGGCCTGACTATTGCGATTGATGATTTTGGAACGGGTTATTCCAGTCTTTCATATTTAAAGCTTTTTCCGGTCGATGTTTTAAAAGTAGATCAATCATTTGTTAGAGACATGATGGTTGATTCGCAGAGTATGGATATAGTCAAGACAATAACAAGCTTAGCTCATTCATTAAGTCTATTAATTGTTGCCGAGGGAGTAGAAGAAAAACAGCACCTAAATAAGTTGATCGATTTAGGCTGTGAACTTGGGCAGGGGTACTATTTTTATAAGCCCATGCCCAAAGAAGAGTTTGATAAGCTATTAGTTTAAGTCACGGTATGGCTGTATAGGATGCCACAGCCGATAAAAATAAGTGCAACACCGCCAATTGCTTCGGCTTTTTTGCCTACCCAGCCACTCATTACGTTACCAAGTAGCGCGCCGATGGTAACCATAATTGTGGTTGCTAGGCCTATCATGGCGGCAGCTAAGTAAATATTCACTTTCATGAAAGCAAGGCTGATACCTACTGTCATAGCATCTATACTGGTGCCAACGGCAGTTAGTAGTGTGGCAATGAAAGAGCGCTTGGTATTCGGTGCAAGTTCCTCTTCATCGTCGTCATCTTCTTTACGACTCTCAAGCAACATATGAATACCCAAACCCACTAACAACACAAAGGCAATCCAGTGATCAAAGGCTTCAACGTAATCTGCACCGGCACTGCCAATCAGCCAGCCAACAATCGGTGCGATAGCTTCGATACAGCCAAACAATAAACCAAGCTTGATTGCACTCAGAACACGAGGATTTTTAAGTGTACTGCCTTTGGTGATTGAAGCTGCAAAAGCATCAGTCGACATAGCAAGCGATAAAACGCTTAGTGTAATAATATTCAATTTTTGCGCCCCACAAAAAGTGGGCATTATACGCGGCGAAGCTCAAAACAGATAGGTTAATTTACGGCTCAAATAGGTAAGGAGCTTAATAAGCGCTGTACAGATAGTTATTCATTACAGTGCCATTTTTGGGTGCAAGTTTTGGCGCAAGTTTAATAAGCTCTTCATAAACATCAGGAACAAAAACTTTTAGACGCTCGGCACGACGAAAGTGGTTAGGCTCATATTGATCAACAAGTTTTAATGCGCTTGGCATATAGTCAGCGAGGGTTTGTGTGTTATAGCTTTGCTCCAGTGCTTGGTCGAGAATATCAAGCCCAGGTTTAGAAAAATCATGCGCAACTGCAAGGCTCATTAAAAACTTAACAGCTGCACTTGAATGCATGCTTGCATAAAAATACATGTCGTTGTTTTGCATGTCTTTTAATGAAAAATCAAAGCCGTTATCTGCCAATATTTGCCATTGTGCTAATGGCAATTTAGTAAAAACATAAAGATTCTTAGGTGCAGTTGGGTCGACTCTGTTTTGCCAAATAGACGTCAATTGTTGAGCGTTTTCTATTGTTGCTGCAAGCAACATATTTGTCTGGTGGGTACTCAGTTTTGCTGTTTGGGTGATACTGGCAATGGTATTAAAGTCTTTTTCAATAATTGCTTCTTTGTAGGTTTGGTACTGCGTTGAGGTTTGATATTTATAATCATTTAAATGCAAAAATTGCCAATTATGAACCTGTACAGGGTCGATGGCTTGAAGGGTGTCGAGGGTAAGTAAGCCTTGTTGCGCTTCGAGAGTTTCTAATTCTTTGAGTGCTTGAGAGCGTGTTTTTATCGCTTCTAGCGAATAAATCCGCTGATCGATCGTTTCACACTCAGGAGTTATTTTTTTGGCTTGCTGTTTTTGTAGTTCATAGGCGCTGAGTGCTTTTGATATTGCAGAGTTATCTTTTTCTTTACGTTTAAATGCTAGGTTATTTGGGATTAGCTTTAAATCTATAAACTGAGAAAAAGCATCATTAGCAACTTGGTCGCCAGCAAATAAAAGGCTACTCGGTAAGAATGAAGATTTAAGCATCAGTAGTCTATCGTTCGGTGTGTCGCGTACAAGCTCGCCGTGAGCTCGATAACCTTTATTTTTTAGATAACTTAGTGTTTCTATGTGTTTGCTCTCTAGTGGCTGCACTTCGCTATTTGAGCTGCCTTTTAGGTTTACAATGGCAATATCCATCGCTGTAAATACATTTGGCTGATTAGTGGGCTCAATACCTCGCTCACCTAATAACTTTAAAATTGGTACGTTAAATTCACTAACGGCTACATCAGCAAGGTTTAAATACAGTTGTTCATCGATAAAGTCATCACTCATTGCTGTAGGCGAGCCGTTTAGCTGTGCTGTTTGAGAGATGAGCGCTGCTAGGTAATCATTAGGTAAGTTGCTTTTTAAAGCCACAGCAATGTCGTTAACAGTAAACTCTTTACTAGATATTGCGTTTTCAAACTCAGTTAAACTAAGCGCATGAGCATTAACAAGAAACAAAATAGATGGTGAAATGAGCCTTGATGGGCCGATTTTAAACGGCGTTTTTAAATAGGTATTAAAATCATCGTTGTTATCCAATAGTTTGTACAATGCTGTTTTGTTTACTTGCTCAGGTAATGGCACATTAAACATCATTGAGCCAGTATTTTGACTAAGGGGTCCATCAATTGCCGTTAGTTGATTGATTGTATCTATATCAAAATAATCAATGACCTCAAGCCCTTGCCAGTTTTTTAATATGCCAACTGATAAGGCATATTGAAATTGCTGTTCTGCATTTTGTTTGATGGCGTTAATAACTAAGGTATTAAATGAACGGTAAGATATTTTCACCAGCTCTGAATAACTTAAAATATCTTCAAGGGAGTCGCCGTCTTTTAGTGCTTGTTTAATCGCTGCTTCTATTTGACTGTGATCAGCTGCAGCTTGAGTGGCTTTTAAACTTTGTTGCTTACACTGGCGTTTGGCTAGCTTGAGTTTAGCCAGCTCTGTTGCTTTGGTATTAGGCTGATTTGATGGTTTAAAGAGGCTCGTAGCCTTTTTTTGTTCAGCGACAGTAGCAGAAGATGTCGAGACTTCATTGCTTATCGCTTCGATGGGTGTGGGTTTATCTAATATCAGGTAGGCCCCACAGGCACAAAGCACTGCAAAAACGGTTAGCGAAATACCTTTTTTCATCTTCAATCCATGGAGCTATCTTGCTTGAAGTGTATGACTTTGTAGAGTGATGTCAATTACCTAGGGACGAAGTGCATAAATAGCCGACAAACAACTAATTTGCCGGCTTTATGCCGTAGCTTAATGCAGTTTCATTTTTGGCCTAACAACGCGGAGTACTTTTTCGCTGATCCACAGTGCAAAAGTTTTTGCACTGCCATGGATAGCACGTTGATGCATACGATAGAGCGAAATATACATAAATCGCGCTATTTTACCCTCTATAAAAAAGCTATTACTGGTTAGGTTGCCCATTAAACTGCCTACCGTGCTGTAGCGTGACAAGTTAACTAAAGAGCCATGATCACTGTAGGTAAAAGCACTGAGTGGCTGGCCTTTGAGTGTGGCTATTAGATTTTTTTCAACACATTGTGCCATTTGATGAGCCGATTGCGCTCTGGGTGGCACTTGTGTGCCATCTTCTTGAGTAAATGCACAGCAATCACCAATCACAAAGATATTGTCGTTTACGCTACTTTGCAGATATTGGTTCACCTTAATTTGGTTATTGCGGGTAAGCTCAAAGATACCAATATCTTTAATGAAATCAGGGGCTTTTACACCCGCAGCCCAAACCATAATGTCGGCTTTGATATGTTCATCGTTTCTGGTGATAAAGCTGTTTTCTGTGGCCTCTTTTACTTGCGTGCCTTCGCGTACTGTTACTCCTAACTTAACTAGCTCTCGTTTAGCCGAGTTTGCAATGCGCTCGGGTAAAGCGGGTAAAATTCGCGGCCCTGCTTCAATTAAATCAATGTGTAAGCGTTTCGCGGTCATTTTATTAAGGCCATACATTTTTAGCATGTCTGACACATGATAAAGCTCTGCCGACAGCTCAACCCCGGTTGCACCACCTCCCACTATGGCAATGGTTAAAGAATGTTGTGGGTCGTCATCTTGATGTAAACGGGTGAAGTTATCGAGTAGAGCATGCTGAAAGCGTTCAGCTTGCTGGTTTGAATCAAGGTAAAAACAGTGCTTGTTAACGCCAGGGGTATTAAAGTCGTTACTGACACTGCCTATAGCAAGTACAAGGTAGTCATAACTGACTTGGCGCTCGGGTAAAATTCGGTGGCCAAGTTCGTCTTTTAACTCACTTAAAGTGATAGTTTTGTTGGTTTGATCTAAGTGGCAAAAGCTGCCGAGTTGAAAATTATAATGATGTTTTGCTGCATGAGCTGAGTATACAACGCCGTCTAAATCGGCATCAATCGACCCCGTCGCTACTTCATGAAGTAACGGCTTCCAAATATGGCTGCGGTTTTTATCGATTAAAAGTATCTCTGCTTGGCGTTTTTTCCCGAGTTTGTGTCCTAATTGTGTTGCTAGCTCTAAGCCACCAGCGCCACCACCGATTATCACGATTTTAGGAGGTTGGTTAATCATTACGTTGCCCTCAAAAGTATAATACCTAAACACTCTTGCGAAAAAGCGCTTAGGTATTGCAAGTCCATCCATCAATACCCCATGGCAACGCGCCCATTGTGCGCCTTTTTACTGGTTTTGTCAGTACCTGTTAAGAACAATATAGTGCGCTTAGTTATATCAATGGCCTTGGGAGATTGAGTTAAACGGGTTAACATGGCTAATTCGCAGTAAGAGACCTATCATTACCTGAAAAGGGAATGAAAGTGAGGGATCAGGATGACTACACCACTACACACTTCGTTGAATCAATACTTTGGCTTTAATGAGTTTCGCCAAGGTCAGCAACAAACCATTGAGCAGTTATTAAATCAGCAATCGTCGTTGGCAATTTTTCCAACTGGCTCAGGTAAATCTTTGTGCTATCAATTAACCGCATTGCACTTACCCAACTTGACCTTAGTGGTATCGCCATTATTGGCACTGATGAAAGATCAAATCAGCTTTTTAAATAGCAAAGGTATTTACGCGGCAAGCCTTGATTCAAGCCAAACCAGTGAGCAAAGCCATACGGTAATGAGTGATGTGCGAGCAGGGAAGGTGAAAATTTTAATGGTCTCAGTTGAGCGTTTTAAGAATGAGCGCTTTCGTGAATTTATTAAACAAGTGCCTATTTCGATGCTGGTGGTTGATGAAGCGCACTGTATATCTGAATGGGGTCATAACTTTAGGCCTGATTATCTAAAACTGCCGCGCTATCGTGAAGAGCTTAATATTCCACTGGTATTGCTACTTACCGCCACCGCCACTAAAAAAGTAAAGCGCGATATGTGTGAGCGTTTTGCTATTGCCCCAGAATGTGTGGTGCAAACAGGCTTTTACCGAAGCAACCTCGATTTATCAGTGCTCAGTGTTGCAAGCCAAGAAAAACCTCAGCAATTAGCAAGTATTATAGCCAGCCAACAAGGGGCAGGGATTGTCTATGTCACCTTACAGCATACCGCTGAGCAAGTGGCCGAAGGCTTGGCAAGAGCGGGCTTTAATGCAGTGGCCTATCATGCAGGCCTTGAGGATGATAAACGCTGGCAAATTCAAGATGATTTTATGGCGGGTAAAATCAATATTGTCGTGGCAACAATTGCTTTTGGGATGGGCGTTGATAAGTCTGATATTCGCTTTGTGATCCACTATGATTTGCCAAAATCGATTGAGAACTATAGCCAAGAGATTGGCCGCGCAGGGCGAGATGGTGCGCCGTCAAACTGTTTTACCCTAGCAAACCTTGATGGCTTGAATACCGTTGAGAACTTTGTTTATGCCGACACTCCCGAGCAAAGTGGGATTGACTATGTCATTAATAACATTCGCAACGAACAAACGAACAACCAGTGGGAAATGCAAGAGTACAGCTTATCGAGCGAAAGTAATATTCGTGCTTTAGCATTAAAAACCTTACTAGTGCAGTTAGAAATGCAAGGGGCTATTACGCCTTTATATGCCTATTACGCCGATTTTAAATATAAGTTTTTAACGGATCAAAACGAGCTACTTAGCCAGTTTGATGCTGACCGACAAGCGTTTTTACAACAGGTATTCAAACATACTGAGTTTAAGAAAATTTGGGGCACACTTAATTTTGATGCGTTAACCCGTGCCACTCAAGTTGATAGAAAACGTGTGGTTGCAGCGCTCGATTATTTGGCCGAGAAAGGTCATATTGCCCTTGAAACTAAACGTATCACGCAAGTGTATGAGGTGAATAATTCGGTAATAAATCACGCTGATTTAGCACCGCAACTTCACCAATATTTTATCGAAAAAGAGCAGGCCGAAATTAAACGTATCGCCACTTTAGTACGCTTTTTTGAGCTAGATAGCTGCTTAAGTTATAACTTAGCTCGCTATTTTGATGACCAACATGCACCCCAGCAATGTGGCCATTGTTCAGTGTGTAGAGGCCAGCAGGTAAAACTTAGTTACTCACTAGTGCATCAAATGCCTGAGCAAAATGTGATTGCCAGCAAAGTTGCTGAGCTTAAACAGCACTTAGCCTCTAAAGGGATTAGTGATGTCAGCATCGATACTCAGTGCCGGTTTTTAGCGGGCATGAGCGTGCCTTTATTTACTCGTAATAAAGTCAGACAGCTTTCAGGTTTTGGCCTTTGCGAGCAACAACGATACAGTGACATTAAAGCCTTGCTACAGCAGTTGTAGTAAGGTCTTACATTTTAAAATCAGGCTCTGTAGCTTCGGTAAACATTTTTGACAGAACTGTCTTGAATAACTCTGTCAGGGTGTTTTGTAAGTACAACTGAAACTTTTCTTTACCGAGAGTTCTATCGAATACTTCGGTATCTAAAAAGCGTTTCATTTCACCGATAAACTCAGGGCTCGTGGTAAGTTCGGGTAACCTATCAATTAAATGAGAGAGCATGGACTGATATTGCTCAAGTTGATAGTCAGCAACTTTATTTTTAACTAGTTCAATATCTAATTGAGCCCCTTGCTGTTGCAACCAAGCAAGATCCCAAATGTCTCGATGTCGCACATACTTTGTTGTGGCTGGTAATGAAATTATTTTGTCAGCCATCACCTCATCGAGTGTTTCAGCTAAGATCAGTGTATCGCTGTATCCATCAGGCAGAAAATCATAGTTCACATTCAGTGGTAAAGGCTGCTTTGTGTAGGCCGGAATATTGGCAACTTCTAACTTAATTTTTTGTTTGGGTAAATCCTTTCTTTGTGGTGCAGTTACTACTGCAACTTGCCACTTATCAATTTTTAATTCTGAGTATTTAGGGTCTTTTTTTAACTCTTTCGGTTCTTTAACTGTCACCTCAAGGCCATATCTTTCGCCAATATACTTTTCAATACATGCTTTGATATCTTTTAAAATGAGTGAATTGAATTCTTTACCACCAGCAAAATCTAAATCTTCACTAAAGCGATTTCCGCCGTAACATAATCTTAAAGAAGTACCTCCTTGAAATACCAGCTTATCAAGAAATCCACCTCTTTCGAGAGCAAATAGGATGTCGTAATGCAATAACTCTTTTTCTATAACAGCCCGCATATGAGAAACATTTGTGGTTTGCATAGCGAGATTTACCAGTTGCGCAAAGTTCTCTTGTTCAGTTTTCATCTTATGCTTCCTCTGCAATTAAATGAGTATTTCGGCCAACTCTTTTTAAATCCCTTAGAGCAGTATTTTTCGTTGCAAATCTCAAAGAGCGATCTGTTTTCATTGTGTTTTTTAGAATGTCTAAACGGTCTCGCTTAGTGTGAGTAAATTCAATTGTACCAAAAGGCGTTTTATATTCACCCGAGCGTCCTGTTGTCATAATGGTCAATCTGCCAACGGGGATTTGTGAAATAATTCCATACTCTGAAAGTGCAGACTCTAAACTAACGTAATTGTACTCACCACGGCGGATTGTTTTTGCAATTAGCTCCAGCGTATCACTTCCTTTTGACTGAGCAAGAGCGTAAATAAAAATGCCATTTGCAACTCTAATTAAAAAGCCATCATCGATGAGTCGAGAAATCCCCGCTCTCAAGCTCCTATTAGTATCATCAAAAAAAATCTTTGCAAAATCAGACATTGTAAAAATATAACGTCCTTGTTTATCAAATTCTGATAGCTTTTTGATTGCATCTGACTTTTTCAATTTATTTCTCAAGTAATGATTAATGGCATATTTATATGTCATTATTGTAGACTTATTTTAGTGCTTTTCAAGTTCACAGGTTTAACACTAAAAAGTGTCAAAACTGTACACTTAACCAATTTGAATACTGGTAGTCGGGTAGGTTAAAGGTTGGCTGTGCTGGCGAGCAAAACAATAAGCAAAGGTTAATGGCCCAACCCGACCTATCAGCATCAGCAGTATGATGATGAGCTGACTAGGCGCACTTAAATCCCCAGTTATACCCCGCGAAAGGCCTACGGTACTGAGTGCCGAAATTGTCTCAAAGGTGATATCAAGTAACGACCCTTGTTCAAGCTTGGTGATGATCATAATGCTGGTAAAAGCGATAAATAAGTACAGTATCATGACGCTTAATGCCTTGATCACTAACTTGTCGCTCAGCTGACGGTTAAACACGGTGACCGTGGTTTGCTGTTTTAAATAGCTGCGCATCGCTAAAATTAGGATCACAAAGGTGCCTAGTTTTATGCCGCTCGCCGTACTGACTGAACCACCGCCAATTACCATCAGCAGCATAGTCAAAAGCGTTGAATCTTGACTCAAGCCATCAATCGGTAGGGTATTGAACCCTGCGGTACGAGGAGTCACTGCTTGAAACCAAGCCGTTAATATTTGCTCAGACGTTGATAGCGGCGCTAATGTCGCGGGATTGGCGTGTTCAAAGAAAAAAATCAATATAAATGCGATGCAGTTGAGCACTAAGGTGGCAATTAACACCAGGCGGGTATTGGTCGATAATAATGACCAGCGCTTTTGTTTGTAGATATCAATCAGTACAGTAAACCCTAAACCACCGATGATAAACAAAGCGGTGATCACTACGTTTACGGTTATATCGCCCTTGAATGCCGATAAGCTATCGCCACTTAATGCAAAGCCCGCATTATTGAACGCCGAAATCGTATAAAACAGACTGTGATAGGCGCTTTTTAGTGCGCCATAGTCATCGAACCAACTAATAAAGAGTAAGCAAAATGCCACCGACTCAATCACTAATGAATACACTAAAACATACTTAGCAACTTTGATCACCGAGGTTAAATCGTTAGTGTCAAAAGCGCGGCTGGCGAGTAAGCGTTGTTGTAAGCCTAGGGTTTTTCCTAAACTTAAAATTGAAATCACCGCCACGGTCATAAAGCCAATGCCACCTATTTGAATCAGCAGCATGACCACGCTTTGACCAAATACAGTCAGATCAGTACCTGTGTCGATGACCACCAGCCCTGTTACTGTAACCGCAGAGGTTGCCGTAAATAATGCATCGAGCCAGCTGATCGGTTGGGTGCTTGCCATTGGTAGCATAAGCAAGCCCGTGCCGAGCATAATTAACACAATAAAGCCGATAGTAAGCACTAAAGGTGGGTTTATTTTTTGCCGCTTACGGCACTTTACACCGCTAAATTGTTTTGGATAAACGTTGGCTTGCCAGTTGATCATAATGCACGAAACCGTTTTGCTAATTTAGTTAAGTAAGTTTTAGAGCCCAGTAGCACCAGACTATCGCCGTGACGCAGTTCGGTGTCGTTAGTCAGCTCTGTATTGAAGTAATCATCACGTCGTAGTGTGAGTGGTTTAATATCGCTATTACGTTCTTTGAGCAGCCAGCCAATTTTGCGACCTGAAAGCTGCAGATCAATGCCTAGTTCAACAATAAACGTGGATTGGTTAAGCGGGAAATATTGATTAACCATTGGGTAGTTAAGCGCTTGCGCAACCCTCACGCCCATTTCTTCTTCAGGGTGAATTATGCGGTCAACGCCAAGTTTACTTAGTATTTGATGGTGGCTTTTGGTACAGGCTTTTACCCAAATTTGCTTTACGCCTAAGTTTTTTAAGTGCAATACACATAAAATACTGGCTTCAATATTCTCGCCAATGGCCACCAATACGGCTTGGCAACTGGGTAAATCGAGCCGTGCTAATTGTGTTTCATCACTGGCATCAACCACCACGGTAAAACTGAGTTGGTCGGCATAGTGATTAACGGTGCTTTCGCTAATATCGGCGGCACACACTGTATGACCTTGTTTTGAAAGTTCTAAACAGGCGGTTACGCCAAAACGTCCTAATCCGATTACTGCAAACTGAGCCATAGTCTTTCTCGCTATTGTGGGTACGCGCTAAATGCTAATGCCAAAAAAACAGAAGTCTCTAGAGAGCTTGAAAGCTTTATAAAGATTTTATGCCGAGATAAAAAAACTTTATAAAAACTTTATAGTGACAAAATTGAAAACCCTTTAATCTAATAGGGATAAACAATAAGTGAAAAGATGATGCAGTCAGTATTCAAAATACAGTATTTAAAAGCCGCATTTTTAAGTGTGTTGATGCCACTTGTGGTGGTGCTTGCGATATTCCCATTTCGAGAACTGTTTACAACCACCGATATTGTGATGCTTCAGCTTTTGTGGGTGACATGGGTTGCGGTGCGCAGTAATCGCCGTGTTGCAGCGCTTACCACCTTGGTGAGTGTTGCCTGCACGGACTGGTTTTATGTGGTGCCGTATTTTACTTTTCATATCGAAAATATTGAATATGTGGTCACCTTTTTGGTGATGTTGATTGTGGGTTTAGTGATAAGTCACTTAGCCGGGGAGCTCAATACTAAGGTTCGCGATGTGCAAGCCCATGCAAGTAATAGTCGCTTATTGTATGAGTTAGCAAAAAAGCTTAATGATCTCGATAGCCTTGAGGAGCAAAAGCAGCTGTTTTTAACAACCATGGCCGCGCATTTAAAGGTTGCGTGTGATTGGCAGCTAACAGCGTCAAAGCAGTTTATTTATTTAAACGAACAACAAGCTGAATTTGGTGGTATTGCGTTTGCCAAAACGCTAAATGCAGAGCAACAGGCTTTGGCGAATACAGCGTGCTCTTTACTGTATCAGGTTCAAGAAAAAACCTTATTACGCGAGCAATCAGCGGCGATAAAAGTACAGGCGGAGCTAGAGAGGTCAAAAAACACCTTGTTGCGCAGTTTATCCCATGACTTACGTACGCCATTAGCGACCATTATGGGCGCATCAAGCATGTTGGCTGATGATGATATCCAACTAAGCTCTGAGATTATCAAAGAGCAAGCTGCTAACATTTATGAGCAAAGTAAAATACTTAACCAGCACTTTGATAAAGTCATGGAGCTCAGTAAAGTTAATAAGTTAGCTGAGAATATTAAATGGCAAAAGCTGCCTATTTTGACCTTAATTAGCGAAGCAAAATCTCGTCGTCAGCAGCAACTACAAAACTTTAAACTGAGCATCGAGGCTCAGCAACAAAGCATCTGTTTTGGCGATGAAACCCTACTAGAAATTGCCTTTGCCAATATGCTCGAGAACGCAGCTCGTTACGGAGATGGTTCGGCGAATATGCAATTTATTGAAACACACAATGAATATCAAATTGTGCTAACCAATCCTTTTGCGAATAAGCATGAGACGAGTCAAGATGAAGGTGTTGGACTAGGGAGTGTGATCTGCGATGTGGTTGCTAAATGTCATCAAGGGCGCTTTGAATTAACCCTCAATGAGCAAACAAAGCAAGCAACAGCTATATTAATTTGGAGTAACAGTCGTGGCTAATATTTTGGTTTTAGAGGATTCACCACCTCTGCAAAGTTTTTTAAAAACACTATTAAAAGCCAGTGATCATGAAGTTAGTGTGTGCGCCAAAGGGCTTGATGCGTTTGCACTATTAAGCCAGCAGCAGTTTGATTTAGTGCTGCTTGATTTAGGCTTGCTCGATATGGATGGGCAAGATTGGCTGGTGGAGTTTAGGCAGTGGAGCCTGCTCCCTGTATTAGTACTTTCTGCACGCGACGGCGAAACAGAAAAAGTCACCGCCCTTGATAACGGCGCCAACGATTATCTAACCAAACCATTTAGTGCAAACGAATTACTAGCGCGCATTCGGGTGCTACTTCGCACACAAACAACACCCAGCCTAACTTTGCAATGTGGCGATATTCACATCGACCCACATAAGCACGTGGTCCGTAAAGGCGCTGAAGAAGTCAAACTAACTAAAAAAGAGTACGCTATTTTACTGTTGTTGTTTCAGCAAAAAGATAAGGTGTTAACGCATAACGCTATTTTATCTGAAGTGTGGGGAGAGCAGTATATTAACCGTCCTGAATACGTGCGAGTACATATTGGTCAGTTAAGACAAAAACTTGAACAAAATGCGGCGAGCCCTAAACATATCTTAACCGAGCCCGCCGTAGGTTACCGCTTAGTTGAATAAACTATCTCTTTACATCGCTTTGGGTTGAGTTTGTAACATTCCTTAGGTACTGTTTTAGAGAATAATAATAAAGCGGAAGTCCCTTCATTGGCCATGCATCAAATTAACAGACAAGGTATTAGTTCATTGTCGAATACACAGCTCGAAGATGTGATTGCAGAAATTGAGCAAGCTATTGAGTGGCACCAGTCATGGTATAAAAACTTATTAAGGTGTCTAATTGCAGATACTCCCGCAAATGAACAAGACTTAGCAGATAATGCTCATAACTTTTGTCGCTTTGGGCAGTGGTTTAATAAGCTACCTGATCAGACTATAAAGCTTCACCCTCACTTTTCTGAAATCGCTTCTGCACATAAAAAAATGCATCAAGGAGCGAAAGTCTTGTTGTCGTTAAAAGAGTCTAAGACTGTTATTCCAGTAAACTTATTAGACCAATTTCATGCGGATTTAGATAGATTACGCGAGTTATTTGACTGCCTTATCGATGAGTTTACTGAAGTGCTTCACACACGCGACCCTTTAACGGGTGCATCAAATCGTACGAACTTATTAGAAAACCTGCAAAAAGAACACGAGCTGTGTAAGCGTAAATCACTAAGCTGCGCACTGATAATGATCGACCTTGATCACTTTAAGCAAGTAAATGATGAATTTGGTCATGCTGCGGGCGATAAGGTGTTAATAGCCCTCGTGAAATGCATTAAATCTCAGCTAAGAAAATACGATCAATTATATCGCTATGGTGGCGAAGAGTTTTTAGTCTGCTTACCACAAACAGAGCTTGATGATGCTAAGTCATTTTCTGAACGGCTAAGAGCTGGCGTTGAGGCTTTAAAAATCGACATTAGCAACGATAATCACATTAATGTTACAGGCTCATTTGGCGTAACGCTGATAAACGCCGATGATAATATTGAAACGGCAATCGAAAGGGCCGATGAAGCTATGTATCAAGCTAAAAAGTCAGGCCGCAATCGAGTGTGTGTGGCTTAAACTATTCTTTAACGGCGGTAAATGCTTTTATTAGGCCAGCTTGATAAAAAGAGTAAACGCCTGTAAAGCCTGATTCGGCAATGATGTTTTCGATGACTTGAGATTCTTTTAAAGCAACGTCATTTTCATAAGCTAGTTTTACTCTTTCAATTTGTTCAGGACTGACTGCGGCTGATGACATAACGCTTAACCAGTGACTAAGCAGCATTGGGTAAGTTTTGTCACTTTGATTAGCACTTAAGTCTGCGCTGACAAGTAACCCACCTGCTTTTAAACGTTTTTGAATATCAGCAAAAAATGCCACTCGTTTAGGTTCATCCACAATAAACTGCGATACTAACACGGCTGTCGCTGCATCAAAGGGCATCAAGTTTTTAAGTGAATCTACGTAACCATTATGAAACTGGCAGCGATGTGCCACCCCTGCTTGCGTTAAATTGTGTTTGCATACTTTGATCATTTCACTCGAGGGTTCGACTGCGGTGAAACTAAATGTGGGGAAGGCCTGTGCTAAATGCAAAATTTCATTTCCGGTGCCCGCTCCAACGCAAAGAATATGCGCATTGCTTGGTAGTTTGCTGAATAAAGGTGTCATCATAAAATACAAGGCCTGGCTAATGGGGGCCATGTTTTGCCATTGTGAATCATAATTAGCTGCTTGTTGATCAAATAAGGCGGTGACTTCGTGTTGTTGCATAGTAAAAACCTAGTAGGTAACTTTAAGTGTTACAGAAGTGGTTAGCTTACTTTATTTTAGGAAACTTTAAAAGTTACTTAATAGGGCATTCAAATGATATGGTGATGTATGCATACTCATTTGCTTAATTTTTAGGTTTTAATAATGAAAAAAGGTGGGCATTAAATAAGTGTCCTTTCTTGAACATCGCGTTTTTTAAAATGGCATCTTGCTCGAAGCCTAGTCTTTGCAGCACCTTCATTGAGGCAGGATTATCTTCGCACACGTAAGCAAACACTCTGGCGATTTTCGTTTTAGAGAATACTGTTTCGAGTAGCATAGATGCAGCTTTTACAGTGATACCTTGCTGCCAGTACTCTTTTGCCAGCCAGTAACCTAACTCACCTGAGCGAGCAAATTCAAACTCGCCTGGGTGCACACTCACGCATCCAATAAGTTTATCGTTAAATATAACGGCTTTAATGAGCTGACTTTGACTTCCTTCATTAATCCACCACTGAGCATCCTCGTAACTATAAGGAGAGGGGATTTTAGTTGATAGGTATTGTGTAACATCCATGTCGTTAAGAATAGCAACAAGTTGTTTTGCATCTGACTCTACGAAGTCTCGAAGTGTAATCACGCTCATCCTTTGGAGTTTTGTAAGTGTGTGTGCGAAGGCATTGGAGTATGCCTTTGCTTGTCTTTATCCGTATTTGGCTTCTAACTCATTTGCTGTACGATAGCTCTCATAGGTGTTTAATCGCTCGAAATACCGCTCTATTTCTGCAAAATGAGACAGTATGCCAGACTCAGCGACTTTCTCTATGACGAATGACATCATAAAATCAGCGCCAGTAAGGTTGTCATCAACAAAGTACTTTCTACCTTTCAAATGTTGATTAACATAGCTGAGTATTTTACCAATTTCATGGTCGGCATAATCAGCTATGAAGTTAGTTTTACAGCCATCTTTTGTAATAAATAGTTTTAATAAAAAAGGCACCATTGCTGAGCTTTCAGCAAAATGGAGCCATTGTTGATAATCAATGTAACTCTCACTTTGCTGGTTTGGCATAAACTTACCTTTGCCATACTGAGTTATTAGGTAGTCAGTTATCGCGCCCGATTCAGTAATTACTTTACCGTTATCTTCAATCACAGGAGCTTTACCGAGAGGATGAATTTGTTTTAACTCATCAGGTGCTAAAAATGTCTCTTTATTACGTTGGTAGGCAATAATGTCGTAATCAACGCCAAGCTCTTCGAGCAGCCAAATAATACGCTTAGAGCGTGATTTGTTTAAATGGTGTAATTTAATCATTTGTTATCCTTAATAGTGACGCAACATTATTTGTTGCGCCTAATTTTTTAAATTGGCTGCTGAACTTGCACCACGGTTTTACCAAAGTTTTCACCATTTAACATGGCGTTAAAAGCATCTAGGGTTTTTTCGAAATCAGTTTCAAGGTGCTCTTTGTATTTTATCTTGCCGTCGTTCAGCCATTGTTGCATATCTTGTGCAAACTCACCGTAACGATCGCTGTAATCATCAAAGATAATAAAGCCTTGTACTTTAATACGTTTTCTGAGAATTAAGCCCATCAACATAGATAAGCGATCAGGCCCTGGTGGTAACTCAGTTGCATTATATTGTGATACTAAACCACATAGTGGGATTCGTGCTTTTGTGTTAAGTAAAGGCAGTACCGCATCTAAAACATGACCACCGACGTTCTCGTAGTAAACATCAACACCTTGATCACAGGCGTCCTTAAGCTGTTCTTCAAAGTTATCGGCTTTATGATCTATGCATGCATCAAACCCTAAGTTCTCAATCGCATGCTTACATTTTTGTGAGCCTCCAGCGATACCAACGACTTTACAACCTTTTAATTTGGCTATCTGACCGACGGTTGCTCCCACCGGCCCTGTTGCTGCAGCTACAACCACTGTTTCGCCTGCTTTTGGTTCACCAATATCTAGTAGTCCCATATAAGCAGTAAACCCTGGCATACCTAAAATACCGAGTGCATAGGAAGGAGTATCTGGACTTTCTCCTAACTTCATCAGTCCTTCAGTATTACTTATCGCATACTCCTGCCAACCAGTATAGGCAAGTACCCATTCACCTACTTTATAATCAGGGTGCTCTGATTGCTCTACCTGACACACTGTCGCACCAACCATCACATCGCCAACTTCAACAGGGTCAGCATATGATTCTGCATCGCTCATACGGCCTCGCATATAAGGGTCAAGAGATAAATAAATTGTTCTTAGTAAAACTTCACCTTGTTTAGGTGAGGCAAGAGTAGATGTTTTTAAAACGAGGTTATTTTCTGTTGCAGGGCCTGTTGGACGTGATTCAAGAATATACTGACGGTTTTTAATTTCAGTCATACTTATCTCCTATGATTTGTTTTAAATCCTGTTTAATAAATAGGTGCGGGCATGTAATTAGAAATCAATGGCGAAATTGTTACCGAGTAGAAAATGATAATTTCATTCAAACGACAATCCATTTTGCACGGTATAGTGTAAAGGTGTATGCTGGAAAAATAATCAAATGGCGAAACAAATTGATATGAAAGGTATTTCTCTTATAGCTTTTACGCTTGTTGCGGGTTTTATGGCAAGGAGTGCGCATGCTAATACAAGTGTTTTATCGGTTGATCCTATCACTCCAGGAAACGTATTTGCGTTTGAAAACGACGCAAGACGTTATCCAAAGCAAAGTGAGTTTAGTATTGTTCACAGTGTTTCGATGAGCAGTGAAAGCGGCCGACGATTAGCTGTGGTAACTGTTGAAAACAAAGCATCAGGATCGCGTATCTTACAAGCAGACCATATTATGGCTTTATTTGCCGATGGGCGTCGCTTACACCCGTTAGCTTTTGATGAAGGTATCAAGTTAGATGATGGTGAAAAGCGCTCACTGACTTTATCTTTTGGTGAAAATGAATACCCCATTTTAGCGGTATACACGAGTTTAGATGAGTAAAAGGCAGGCCCATGAAATTACCTAAGCCACTGGCAATAACACTACTTTTAAGCTCACCGTTAGGTTTTGCTATTGATAGCCAAGACTTTGTTAAAGATAACGTGTTCACGCAAGGCATTGAAGGGCCAACCATGTATAACGGTGCCCTCTACGCGGTGAACTATGCCCAGCAAGGAACGGTTGGCCGCGTAGATAACATGGGTAAAACATCGTTGTTTGTGCGGTTACCGAATGACAGCGTTGGTAATGGCTTACAGTTTGACTCACAAGGTAATTTATTTATTGCCGATTACATTAACCACAATATTTTAAAAGTACCTGCTGGCAGCAATAAAGCAGAAGTGTTCGCCCATAATAGCAAGATGAATCAACCCAATGACATTGCTATCACCAAAAGTGGGGCGCTGTTTGCAAGTGACCCTAACTGGGCGAACGAAACGGGTCAGCTATGGCGTATTAATGCGGATGGCAGCACCCATTTACTCGAAAAAAACATGGGGACTACCAATGGAGTAGCGGTTAATAACGACAATACCAAGCTCTATGTGAACGAAAGTGTGCAACGAATCGTTTGGCAATACGACTTAGATGACAACTTAAACATTAGTAATAAAAAAGTTTTGATTAAATTTGCTGATCATGGCCTAGACGGCATGCGCGTTAATAATCAAGGGCATGTGTTTATTACTCGTTATGGCGCAGGGAAAGTGCTTGAAGTCTCGCCTACCGGCAAGCTTTTAAATAGCTATCAATTAAAAGGCCAGCATCCAACGAATTTGGCTTTCAACGAGACGCAAAACAAAGTGTATGTCACCATGCAAAAGCGCGGGGCAATCGAAGTGATTGAACTTTAGCCTTGCTTTGCTCGCGTAATAGCAGCGGTGATTGCCGCTTTTGCTTGCGGACTATTCTTCCAGCAATTTGAATGCAGCATCGACGCTACTCGCTCAGCAATAGTGTTGGCATCAAACCCAGCTAAGTCTTCAAACGATTCAATCCCAACTTCTTCGAACCGTTTTATAACCGTTGGCCCTACACCCTTGAGTGCTAAAAGCGCGCTGCGTTCTTGTTCGTTAAATGGCATGTTTTTGTTCCTTGTTCATTAAATAAATTCAATGATTTGCCATAACTCGCCTGCAGGACCCCAAAGACTGAACTCTTTTCCCCAAGGCTTTTGCGTTATGTCGCTGTACTTCACATTAAAGTCATTTAGTCTACGTAGTTGTGAATAGACTTCATCAATATCTAATACACTCAACTGCAACATCAGGTTGTTTGCTAATTGAGGTTGATAAAAATCTTGTAAGAAAAATCCGCATTCCCCACTTTCACATAGACAAAGTGTGTCTGAAACGGAGGTTAACTCAAATCCAAATGCTTTGTAGAAAGCTTGAGATTGTTGGTAGTTCTTACTTGGTACAAAAGCACGGATGTCATCTACTTGCATAATTTTCCTTCCATATTGAAGGTACTTTGCCATATTAATTTTACATAGCAAATCTAATTTTTAGGCAATAAAAAAGCGCACCGGGCAGGGTGCGCTTGAGGGGATCAATCCTGTGTAGCTAAAACAGTAGGATTAATTAGAAGCTTGGGGCATATCTCAGTGAAACACCGACTGAACGGCCAATCACACTGTAATCACTCACGGTGTTAAAGTGGTTTGCGCCTACCTCAGGTGTTGGTGGTTCACGATCTAATAAGTTATCGACACCAAAGTTAACAGCAAGTTCCTCGTTAACTTGCCATGCAGCAGCAAAATCTAAGTAATTTTGTGCTGAAATTGTTTCTGAACGGTCGACAGCATACTCTACTTCACCTATTCTGCGCCAGCCAAGTTGGAAGTTCATGTTATCTAACTGCCAATCAATGCTTGCGCGATGTTTGTAGTCAGCTTGTAAAATGCTCGCAAAGTCACCCGAACAGGCGCTGCCGTAAGTTCCCTTACAGTCAACTTCAGGCACTGTGCTGTTGTTTTGACGGGTTTGTTTAGTAACAAAGTTACCTTGGTACGAGAATCTAAAACGACCACCCATTTGCTCTGGTGCATCAATCACATAATTTGCTGCAACGTCGATACCTTCTTGCTCAATGGCGGCTAAGTTAAAGTCATTAACGATGGCTGTGCTAATAAACCCCGTGTTTGGATCGCGAAGTACCGCACCACACAATGGGTTGTTCGGATTCGGGTCATCAACATAACAGCTTTGTAGTGCCGCACCTGGCTGAATTTGGCTCACCGCATCTGTTACACGAATACTGTAGTAATCGAATGATAAATCAAAGCCTTCTAAGTAGCTAGGTGTGTAAACAATGCCTAAGGTGTCTGATTCTGCTTGCTCAGGTTTAATATTCGGGTTACCACCATAGGTGTACTCTGCGGTACTTGAATCGAACTCGGTGCCAACAGGCGGCGCGCCAAACGCAGCACATTGAGCCGCATCACCGGTGCCCAGTAAACATGGATCGCCGTTATAACGCCCTGCTAGTCGTGGCACAAACTGGTCGCTATTTTGGTCAAATAACGATAACGAGAGCGCTGTGATTGGGCTGGCAAACTCACCTAAGTTAGGTGCTCTAAATGCGGTTAAGCGGTTGGCGCGAATACGAATGTCGCTGTTTATTGCCCAGTTGATACCTAGTTTGTAAGTGTCTTCTGCTTCGGTATTTGAGTAATCAGAAATACGGTAGGCACCTTCAAAGCTAAGCTCTTCAGCAAAAGGTTTATCAACTAAAATAGGCACTAAAATTTCGGCGTAGAACTCTTCAGAGCTAAAGCTTGCATCCATATCAAATGCGCTAATAGACGCAAAGCTGGTGCCGTTTCTAAATGCATCGCCCGGTGTTTGTTTACCTGTTTCTTTACGGTATTCATAACCGATTGCAAAATCGATAGCACCGGCTGGTAATTCAAATAAGAACCCAGAATCACCCGATAGTGTTGCTGAGATCACACTTTGAGTACGGTCGCGAGTGGTATAAAGCAGCGGATCGCTAAAGTCGCTGAAATCAAGGTTTGGATCAAAAATATCCACTGAATTTGCAAGGGCAGCAAAACGACTATTACCGTTGTTATCATTGCGGTATGCGTTGTTGTAAATGGTGGCTACTTCGTCCGTTTTGCCGTACTGACCATATACGTCATAACGTAAGTAGTCAGTTAAATCACCTTTTAAGCCCAGTTGAAATTGCATTGAATCACGCACCGCTTCGGTGTGTTGCACGCCTAAACCTAGGTTACGTTCAACATTAACAAGGGCATTGCCTTCGCTATCAAACGTAAGTTGGTCGCGTAGTTCATCTGGAATATACGCATTGTCTTGCGTGAGGGTCACTTGCTCGTTTACAAAAATCGGTGTTTGACCACTGGCACCCGCACCATTTACGGTCACTTTAGAATACATTGCGCGGCCATAGGCAATGGCACTGTCGCTTACATCAAAGTCAAATAATAAGCCCGCAGAAAAACGGTCCATCGGTTGAGTTAAATAACGGTCAGCTGTGAAATCAGTTGTTTGACGCTCACTTGTTACAGCACCAGAATCAGCAATACCGATGCTGTTGCCAGAGGCAACGTCAGTATAATAACCACCGCTGTTGATCATTGCCGTTGAGTTTTCAAGCGCATAGTCACGCTCGCCGGCTAATAGCTCTTTTCGTTCGGTGTAACCAATATAGCCTGTTACATGGCCGCGACCGTCGGCGATGTCACCACCAAAAATTGCTTCAAAGTTAAGCTTTTCGTTACCGCCGTCAGCACTTTCGTAACTGGTTGAGAATTCAGCGCCAGTAAAATCATCGTCTAAAACAAAGTTAACAACACCAGCTACCGCATCGGCACCGTAAACCGCTGCTGCACCACCTGTTAATACATCAACGCGTTTTATTAACCCGGCTGGAATAGTATTTACATCAACCGAGTTACGAAAACTAAATGGTACCGCGCGAGTGCCGTCAATAAGAACCAATGTGCGGTTTTGACCAAGGCCGCGTAAATCAATCGTTGATGAGCCAAATGAGTCACCGACTGTGGCGCCGGTGCTGTTGGCACCCGCCGCAGCTTGTGGCAGTTTCGCGGTAATATCTTCAACGTTCACTGCACGGTCTAGGTGAATTTGTGCTTCATCAACGCTCACTACAGGACTACTTGAGACCAGCTCAGTACGTTGAATACGTGAACCTGTTACGGTGATCACTTCAGGTTTTTTTGCTTCAGTGCTTTGCTCTGCGTGTGCATAACTAATTACTGAACTTACAGCGAGAGCTAAAGGTGATAGCAGCAATAGCGAGCGATGCCCTGTTGATGTATTTGCTTTCATGATGATTCCCTTGCGTTTTATCATTTAAATCAACGCAGGTTGGTGTCTGACCTAGACCATTTAGTTAATTTAATGAGTCATACTTTTTGTTATGATGCTTGTGTGCTCTCCTTTTGGGGAGCTCACCGGTACAGTTTTAAAGCAATTTAAAAGTCTTTGCAATAATTATTCTTTAAATCTATTATTTTAAAATATAAACTATTCCAAGTCGTTAACCCGCTTATTTACATCTAATAAGCTGATTTTAAGTGATTTATTTATGCATCAACATATTGAAAAACTGTATTTAAGCGCAAAAAAAGAAAGAAAATTAATAATTGGTCTAATGAGTGGCACCTCATTAGATGGTCTTGATATTGCGCTATGCGAAGTATCAGGGCAAGGCATGGATACTCATGTCGAAGTCGTAAAGTTTACGACGGTCGACTACGACGATGATTATAAAACGCGTGTAAAGCGAGTGTTCGCCAAACGCGAATGTGACCTTGAAGAAGTCACTTTACTCAATCCTTGGATTGGCCAATTACATGGGGAAATGGTTGCCAAAACGTTAGCCAGCTGGGGAGTAGCAAAAGAACTTGTTGATGTGATAGCTAGCCACGGACAAACTATTTATCACTGCCCTAAAAACCAACACAAACGCCCTGAATATGGTAATGCAACACTACAAATTGGTGATAGCGATCATTTAGCGGTGACTGCAGGTATTACAACCATAGCTGATTTTAGACAAAAGCACATTGCAGCGGGTGGTGAAGGTGCACCGCTTGCTGTATATGGTGACTACTTGTATTTCACAAGCTCCAGCGAAAACCGCATATTGCTTAATATGGGCGGCATTGCAAACTTAACCTATTTACCTAAATCGGCAGATGCACGAGCGGTTTTTAGCTCTGATATAGGCCCCGGCAATACCATTATGGATGCTTATGTGCAGCGTTATTTTGCACCACTTCATTATGATAAAGATGCCGCTATTGCAACAAAAGGCACGGTAAGTGAAGGTTTACTCACAGCGCTGTGTGATGATGCGTTTTTTGCTTTAGGGTTTCCAAAAACCACCGGGCCAGAAGTGTTTAATCTAGCCTATTTAGCTGCAGCACAAGCACGCTCGAATACGCAGAACTTATCGCACTTTGATGTAATGGCAACCTTAGTGCAGTTTTCAGGGTTAATGATTGCTAAAGCAATTAACCAATGCAGCGAAGGTTTGACCGATGTGGCTGTATACGCCAGTGGTGGTGGGGTCCATAACCCATTATTAATGGACATTATTTTGGCTAATTGCCCAGCGCTTTCTGAGATAAAAAATACCGATTCGTTGGGGATTAATCCAGATGCAAAAGAAGCTGTGTTATTTGCTATTTTAGCGAACGAATGTCTGTCGGGTGGGCAACAACGCTTTGGTAATACCGAGCAAGGGATCCCCGATATTACCATGGGTAAAATTAGCTTTGCTGACTAGGCCCTAGAAAAAGGCTAAAAAGCTTGCGCCAATATTACTAATGTAATGGCGTAAGCCCTGGTTTTTAGCTTGCTCAGAAGTTAATAGCTCTGGTGATGTGCTAGCTGCAATACTGACATCAAACTGGGCGCTGTCTTTAAGTGTTGCATGCAAGCCGTGTAGCATTAATTGCAATACAAATTCACCACTATGAGTAACGTTTTCTAAGGTAAGCATTATAACGTGCTGTTCTAGATCGTGTTGCGTTAAAGTGTGTGCAGTAAAATACGCCGATTCGCGCGCATCAGGGCGGGTTGCACTGATAGAGATCACATCGCCTTCATGGGCATCATCTGGTAGCACACAACAAAACACAACACGCTTTTGCTCATTAGCCGCAAAATGCAATTGTTCGTATTCCATAGTATGCGCAAGTGCAGCACATAAAGGGTCTTCACTAGAGGGGAGTGCAAACGAAAGTTGCACCAAGGCACTATCCATTACTTCTTCATTACGTTAGGTGATTAAATTAGCGTCAATTATTGATCAGTTAAATGACAGAATTATGACTATTGTCATATTGCGGATTATATATTTTAGAAACAGAGAAAAGTTGTACTTTCTAGAACGAGTAGCAAGACTAATTTCAATTTGCTCAATTATTTGTAGTATTAATAGTCATATTGATTAAGCTACGGGTTTGATAATTATTCTTTACTTTCAATATAGTAAATAACAAAGGTATTAGAATAATGTTCGGGTTTTAATGATACATATTTATAGTGCCTAAGTGTTCCTTTGTCATCTAGCACAGACTTTTCTCCTTCCCGAATTCTCTTTACTTCATAGTCTTGCCACATTTGGCAAAACAACTCACTACGAGATTTAAGATCGTCTAAGACGGCCTTAAAGGCTGATTTGTCTGTAGCTAAAGCAAAGTAAGAGCGGAATGAGGCAATGGTGTTTTTTGCTGCCTGCTCCCATTGAGGAATACGTCGCTTATACTCATCATTTAAGAACATAAGCTTTAATGAGTTTCTATCAGCTTTAGGAAGGGTAGACCAATCGAATATCTTTTTGGAAGCCGCCTCATTCCAGTACTCTATATCCATATTTTCTCTGCGAATAAATGCAGGATTCGGTTCAAGTGCACGAATTAGCGCTTTTAATTCTTCCGACACTTCCTCTTGCTCTTCTAGAGCAGGTTTATTCCCGAAAACAATCGCGTTTAAATACTCTTGTTCATCGTTAGTTAGTTTTAATACTGTGCCAATGCGATTAATAGCTGCACGCGATATACTGATTTCTCGTCCTTGCTCTAACCAAGTGTACCAACTGACACTTATAGCAGCCAATTGCGCGACTTCCTCTCGACGAAGCCCTTTTACACGCCTTCTTCCACTGGTAAAACCATAATCTTCAGGGTTTATTTTTGCACGGTGTTTGGTAAGGAAGGTTTTTAAGTTTTCGTGTTTAGTCGTCATAAAATGTTTAGCCTATGACTATTTATCACAGTATAAATGCCCATATTTTACGCTTATCTTGACTGCTATATAGTGCCACCATCTTACACCTTCCACTGCTTTTGAGCTAGTTAGGTCCTTACAATTCAATGAGTCAGAGGTGGATCAATGTCTCAAGAAAATGTTTATTCGGCATCTCCAAATTACTGGAAACCTATCTTATTTGTTGCAGCACCATGGGTATTTGTTTTTTTATGGAGTACAGGGTTTGTTGGCGCAAAATTTTCGCTTCAATATAGTGGTCCATTTCACTTACTGTTTTTTAGAGGGCTATTTTCATGTGTTATTTTTTTATTTTTATCGGTTGTGCTAAAGGTTAAGTTTCCTTCATTGAAGAGCGTTAAACAGCAATTAATAGTAGGGCTTTTTCTGCAAACCTTTTTTCTAGGTGGCTGTTTTTTCGCAATTAACAAAGGGCTTCCTGCATCAGTTGTGGCATTAATTACGGGTTTACAACCAGTGTTAACGGCGGTGCTGGCATCAATAATACAAAGCAAGCAGTTAAAGAAGTTGCAATGGCTAGGGATTGTAGTCGGGTTTTTAGGTGTTTTTCTTGTGCTTTCGCCAACTAAATTAGGAGGTGAATTAAGTTTAATTGGTCTACTTGCAGCATTTTTTGGTTTAACAGGTGTGACGGTTGGTGCAATGTATCAAAAGAAAGCGGTAAGTGATGGGCATATTTTTGCATCTACTTTCTTTCAATATATTCCCCTTGCTGTCGTGATGGGAGTGGTGTCATTTTTATACGAGCCAAACACACCGACTTGGAACGCACCTTTTATTATTAGTATATTGTGGCTTGTGGTTGGTGTGTCTGTAACGGCCATATTGTTGCTTATGTTTATGATAAAAAATGGAGAATCGACAAAGGTAGCATCCTATTTTTATTTAGTACCAGTACTCACAGCTGTCGAAGCATGGATTTTATTTGATGAAAAAATCAGTTTTGCAATGTTGTTAGGTATGGGCTTATCAATAATAGGGTTACTGCTTGTACACAGAAAGTAGCGACCAAGCTATGGCTCTCCTCTTAAATGGTCAAATAAAACTTTAGATAGCGCACCAATTTGTGCACCTTTTTTAATACAAAGAGTTAAGTTTCTTTTTGACCATTTTTCATCCACTTCTATGATTTTTATATCTAAAGAGCGCCAGCAGCCTATTGAATCATATGGCAATAAAGCAATGCCCACACCAGAACCAACCATTCTACATACAGCATCAAAACTTTTAACTTGCGCTCGAATATTTAGATGGCAATTTAGGCCTGCGGCTTTATTCATCATAAAAGTATGGATTGCAGAACCTTCGTTCAAGATAACAAATGGAAAACTGACAGCTTGAGAAAACTGTATTTTGCTAAATTTAGCAAGAGAATGCTCGCTTGGAACAATGATGACCAATCGATCTTTCTTATAAGGATAAAACTCCACATTATCATAAAGGCCATTTTCAGCGACGATCCCTAACTCAACTTCTCCTTGTGCTACGGCTGTAATTATTTCTTCGCTTGTGTGTTCTTCTAAAGCAACTCTAACACCCTGATTATTTTCTAAAAAGGTCCCAAGATCTTCTGGCAAGTATGTATGAATAGCATTGGTGTTTGCCCATAATTTTACTTGCGATAATGCACCTTTAGTAAAAGGAGCAATATCAGATTGCATTTGCTCTAACGTAGCTAATGTTCTTTTGGCATATCGAAGAACGATTTCACCTGCTTTTGTAGCAGACACACCTCTTGGTTGACGCTCCAATAATTGAGTACCTAAATTATCTTCGAGTAGTTTAATTCGATGGCTCGCTGATGATGGTGCCAAGAATACTTGCTTAGCTCCTTGAGTTAAGTTCTTTTGTTCTACCACAGCGATAAATAGTTTTAAGTCAGTAAGATCAAATTTCATTCTAAGTTACCATTCGTTATTAACGAACTCTTATTGGTTAATTAGCAATTCTAACGTTGAGCAGTTATGTGGCATTGTAGCGTCACTTTTTACAATGAAAAAAGAAATTCTGTGGGTTTAAATCGTTTAACAAGCAATGAAATCGGTATTATCTTAGCGGTTCTTTCTGCTGCAGGTTTTTCTCTAAAGGCAATATTTGTAAAACAAGCTTACTTAATTGCTAATGTTGAACCTATTACTCTTCTTAGTTTACGAATGCTTTTTTCATTCCCTTTATTTATTCTTTTTGGCTATTCAAGCTTAAAAACAGGCTTTTCATTGACCAAAAAAGAAGTTCTTTTACTTATTTTGCTCGGTGTTGCCGGCTATTACGGCGCATCAATTTTGGATTTTATGGGCCTAGAGTATATTTCAGCAGGATTAGAGCGCATTATTTTATTCTCATATCCCATCCTCACGATTTTTATGGGGGTTTTATTTCTGGGTAAACAATTTGAAAAGCGGTTGGTTGTACCTACAGTGCTATGCACATTAGGGGTTGTTTGCGCATGTTTGAGTGATTTCAAATTTGCTGGAGGTAGTCACAGCATTTGGCTTGGCGCTGCTTTAGTCTTTGGCTCTGCGCTATGCTACGCATTTTACCAAGCTTTTTCAGAGCCAATGATTGAGAAACTAGGCGCAATGCGGTTTTCTTTATTGGCTATGTTTGTATCTATTTTTGCCGTTCAGCTACATTTTTTTATTCAATTACCAATAGAGAGCCTAATCCAACCTACTAAAATTTATACAATTTGCTTTATGATGGCTTTATTCTCAACTGTCCTCCCTGTCTTTTTGCAATCAAGCGCTATTAAATATATAGGAGCGGCAAGGTCTGTACTTGTAAGTACTTTAGGGCCTATTTTGACTTTAATTCTAGGGTGGATATTACTTGATGAAAAAATCACTTTGTTGCAAGTGTTGGGTATGTGTTTAGTTTTAATTGGTGTTTTGGCTATAAAACGTAAGAGAGTTTAATTTAAGAGGAAACAGATGGAATCATTATTTATATACGGCACCCTTCGTAAAGGTTATCCAAATGAACACATACTAACTAACATTGGCGGTAAGTTCACAGATGCTTCTGTATTTGGTCGTTACATAAATGTTGGGTGGGGAGTCGAAATGGGCTGCCCTGCACTGAGTCTAGATCCTCAGGGCGAGGAAATTAGAGGGCAAATATTTAGTTCATCACATTTAACTAAACATTGGGAGTTTTTGGATGAATTTGAAGGCAGTGATTATCATCGTGTTGAAACAAGTGTAAAGCTTGAAAATGGCCAAATGTGCACTGCGTTTGTTTATGTTGCTAAAGAATAAGACTAATTAACAGAATACAGAGGAACTAATATGTCTGCCCCCATCAAGCTTTTGAGCTTTTCTATTGCCTTTGTTTGTATTTTATTATCATTAAACTTTGGCCTGAGATCATCAATGGGCTTTTTTATGGCCCCGATTTCTGATGAATTTGGTTATGGTAGAGAAGTTTTTGCTTTCGCACTCGCTTTACAAAACTTATGGTGGGGTTTATCACAACCCTTTGCAGGAGCACTCGCTGATAAATATGGAACATGCAAAACAGTCATTGTTGGCGCGCTTTTATATGCGGGTGGTCTTTATGTAACAGCTTCATCAAATTCCATATTGAGTTTGAATTTGGGTGCAGGCTTACTCATGGGGATGGGTATTGCTGCAACAGGGTTTGGCGTTGTTTTACCTGCTATGGCAAAAATGGTTTCTCCGGATAAGCGAGCATTTGCACTTGGCTTAGGGAGTGCTGCTGGCTCCGCAGGGCAATTAATATTTGTTCCCGTTGCACAGGATTTTATTGCAGCTTATGGCTGGAGTAATGCTCTAATGTTATTAGCTGGTGGTGCATTATTAATGGCTTTAATGGCTGGGGTATTTAAAGAAAATACAGACCCTGAACAAATGTTACAACCAATCACTGTAAAGCAAACAGTAAAAGAAGCGTTAAATGAAGCACTCAGCTATCCACATTACTGGTTAATAGTGATCGGCTTTTTTGTATGTGGTTTTCAATTAGCGTTTATTACAGTACATATGCCAGCATTTTTAAGTGACAGAGGTTTTACCGCAAACGTTGCCGTAGCAAGTTTAGCTCTTATTGGCTTGTTTAATATTTTCGGTTGTTTGGTCTCTGGGGCTTGGTCTGGTAAGTATTCTAAAAAGAATTTATTAACGCTTATTTATGCACTGAGAGCTATTGCTATAGCGCTATTTATGCTTTTACCAATGACTGAAACATCAGTAATTTTATTCTCAATCTTAACAGGCTTTTTATGGTTGGCCACTGTACCGCCAACTTCCGGACTCGTAGCACAGCTTTTTGGTTTGCCACATATGGGGTTACTTTACGGTATCGTATTTTTAAGTCACCAACTTGGTTCATTCAGTGGTGTTTGGCTAGGCGGTTATCTATACGACTTAACAGGATCATATGATGTCGTTTGGTGGAGTGCTTGTGTAATTGCACTTGTTACGGCTGCAATTCACGTGTTTATAGATGAGAGACCAGTTGAGCGGTTACGTATTACTACAAATTAAATAACACCTAGTCTTGTTTTCATAAAGTGAAAGGTGTGCTGCAGCACACCTTTTAATTTAGTTATTTACTTCAAAACATATTCAATTTTATGTAATTGACCAGTAAAAGCGAATGGTGCTTTATCGTAGTAGCTTCGGGTAACTGTTGAGCCAAGATCCTGACCAACATCAAGCGTTTCAGTGGCTGAATAGCGAACCGGAGGCACTTTATCCACTTTGCCAGAGGCAACCTTTTTACCGTTTACTATCAGTGTCGCTTGGCCGCCGTTAGGTGCTTTTCCTTGTTGGGTATATTCAAGGGTAAGCGTGACCTCGCCAGTAGGTAAAGCTTGTTCAGATTTAACAACATAGTGGTGCTCGTTAAAGAAATTCATCACGTAAACAGGTTTACTGTCTTCAACATATAAGCTGTAGCCAGCGCTTGAACCTCCTACAGCAACTAATACACCTTCTACACCTTGCTTTGGTACATTAAACGTTGCCGTAATAGAATGCGAACGGCCATAAACAGCAGGTGCGCTCCCTTCAGGGATGCGATTAGTACCAGCTAAATAAGTAAACTGAGTTTTTCCTTTGGTTACACTGGGGCGTTCAGGATTAGTTGCACGTTCAACAAAGCGGTCATCTAATGGGTAAACATTAAATTTTTTCGCTTCTTGATCAAAAATTGAAATTAAAGTTCTTAATTTATCTGGGTATTTAGCAGATAAGTCAACAGCTTCAGAAAAGTCTTCTTCAATATTGTAAAGCTCCCATTTATCATTATCGAAACCAACAGAACCATTCAAAGCCCATGGTACTCCATGAAACGAAGCAGCCACCCAACCGTCATGATAAATAGCACGATGACCACCAGTTTCAAAATACTGAGTCGTACGTTTGCCTTTAGCATCTTTATCGTTCAGCGAGTACAGCATGCTCATACCAGCCATCGGCGTTTGCTCTACACCGTTAACAACTTTAGGCTCAGGAATGTGGGCTGCATCAAGTATGGTTGGTGCTATATCAATCACGTGATGAAACTGTGAGCGCAAGCCACCATGCTCTTTAATATATTTAGGCCATGACACAACAAGCCCATTTCGGGTGCCACCAAAATGTGAAGGGACACGTTTCATCCACTGGAATGGTGCTGAGCCTGCCCATGCCCAGCCAACAGGAAAGTGGTTCTCGTGCAGCGGGCCACCTAGCTCATCTATTTTAGCTAGTTGCCCTTTGATTGTGTCGGCAATGCCATTTTGCGTCATCATATTGTTAAGTGTGCCAGTGACGCTGCCTTCAGCACTTGGGCCATTATCACCAGCGATAAAAACAATCATGGTGTTATCAGCATCAGGTAACTGCGAAACCGCATCCAGTAATCGACCAACATGATAATCTGTGTGCGCAGTAAAGCCTGCGAACACCTCTTGGTGACGGCTAAATAGCTTTTTCTCGTCAGCAGAAAGAGAGTCCCATGCTTTTATTTCTTTAGGTCGTTCTGTAAGTTTAGTATTCTGTGGGGCTATACCAAGCGACTTTTGCCGAGCTAATGTTTCTTCGCGAACTTTATCCCACCCCTGATCAAATTGACCTTTAAACTTGTCGTTCCACTCTTGTGGTGCATGAAGCGGGGCGTGTGTTGCGCCTGTCGCAAAATACATAAAGAACGGCTTTTCGCTATCGATAGATTCTTGTTGCCCCATCCATTTGATTGCGTCATCAACCAAGTCTTCGGTTAAATGATAACCTTGCTCAGGCTTTTTAGGTGGTTCAACCGGTGTGGTGTTTCTGAATAATTGCGGTTCCCATTGGCTAGTTTCACCACCCTGAAAGCCATAAAAATATTCAAAACCTAGGCCTGTCGGCCAATGGTCAAATGGACCAATAGGGCTGGTTTCCCAGTCTGGAGTGTTGTGCCATTTACCCCAAGCCGCTGTGTTATAACCATTTTCTTTTAGAATCTGGGCAATACTCGCAGTTTCATCAGGCCAAACACTATGATAGCCAGGGTAGCCTGTTGAAAGCTCAGTAATTGTTCCCATGGCAACTTGATGGTGGTTTCTACCAGTAAGAAGAGCTGCGCGTGTTGGCGAACAAATAGCTGTGGTATGAAAGCGGTTAAACTTTAAACCTTCATTGGCTAGTTTATCGATTGATGGGGTTGGAATTGGGCCGCCAAAAGTACTAGGGTGACCAAACCCAAAATCATCTAATAAAATAACCACAACATTAGGTGCACCTTTTGGTGCTTTTATTGGTTGTGGATAATCTTGTTTAGAGTTTTCAAACGTTTTGCCAATCTGTCCTTGAAACTCTGGTGCGGCTATTGGTAAAACACTTCTATCTATTTCTTCAGATGCGTTCACTTGGGTAAACCCAGAAAGCAATAGCAATGAAATAATACTACCTACTCGTTTTAAACGATTCATCCCTTTCTCCATGGTAATAATTACCGACATGTTGGTATGTAATAGTGAGTATTTAGTCACTAACTTAGTAACTATAGTCCAAGGTAATTGTTTAAATAAAGTTCGTTTTGTGTTTTTAAAGGTTGTTTTTAGTGGTAATTCATTTTGATTAATCCATTAGGGTTGGTTCTTTGGATTTGAGCTTAATAACGGTTTTTAAATTTAATTTGAATCTATTAAAGTTAAGAAAAGACAGTATTTCTGCCGCCTCTTTTTGCTTCATAAAGGTGTAAGTCGACTCTTTTGGCTGCCTGTTCTGACGTTTCGTTTGGTGCAATTTCAATAACACCTAAGCTTATCGTTGCGCTTATATCCTCAGCTTTTGTTGTAAAGCCCTGAAAAATTGTTTATTTCGTTTTCTACTTCAGTAGCAGCAAGTTGAGAAGAGAATAATAGAAAGCAAAAAATCCTAAACATTTTAAATGTTACTTCGTCAGGAATTATTATCCATAATATTAATTTTGCAGATGTTCTGGTTAGCATTCATAGTGAATGTAGCAGGTTTGTTTTGGTCAAATAGCATAAGGCTGAACTTCATTGAACAGCCTTGTGGAAAGTTGTTAAAGCTAAGAGTTTGGTTCAAGCACTTTACTGTCATCCACTAATTTAGTTGTTTGTAAGTTCGCAGCCGCTTGTCTTTCGCTATATCGGTCTACGAGCCAGTCCAACTTGTCTCTGGTTAGTAAAGTAAATTTAATTAACTCTTCCATCACATCGACAATGCGCATTCTAAACGACGACTCTTTCATATTGCCAGCCTCGTCAAACTCTTGCCAAGCTTTTGCGACTGATGACTGATTTGGTATCGTTAACATACGCATCCAGCGACCAAGAATGCGCATGTTATTTACAGCATTAAAGCTTTGCGAACCGCCAGATACCTGCATTACGGCTAGCGTCTTACCTTGTGTTGGTCTAACAGCACCATCAGTAAGTGGGATCCAATCTATTTGATTCTTGAGCACAGCTGACATATTGCCGTGAATTTCAGGTGAGCACCAAACCTGTGCTTCTGACCATTTCACAAGCTCTCGCAGCTCTTGTACTTTTTGATTGTTTACTGACTCTCCATTATCAAATAATGGTAATCCATCTGGGTTAAATATTTTAACTTGAGCACCTAAGTGTTCAAGTATTCTTGCGGCTTCTTCACTCGCAAAACGGCTAAACGACGTTTCTCGTAAAGACCCGTATAAAATTAAAACTCGAGGTTTGCTTGTGCTTGCATTATCGAAAGTCGGGGTTACGTCAAACTTTGCATCATTTAAGTATTTCATTACATCTCCTGAATGATTGAGGCTTACCTAGTAAGACGTAATGTTTTTCAAAAAGACGAAGTGTTAGCAGAACTTTTTTTGTTTGGGATGGTAATCAACTAAGTTGCCGTACTTATCGATTTCAAAGTCACAACAACAATCGAATAATGCCTTCAATTTTGAGCGACTTTTTTGCAGCCTTGATTTGTAGGTTGAGTAACTGATGTTTAACTTCAAAGCTTCCTCTTTTTGAGAGTATCCTTCGAGATCTATTTTTCTAATTAGATCCGCTTCTTCTTCAGGCATAGCTTGTAAAAAAGGTTCAATGCACTTTATGAGTTCAGCTTTTACGGTTTTGTTTTCTTGTTGCGAAATAATATTATCAAGCTCTATTTCTACATGCTTATTTTGACGCCTATAAAAGTCAACAATAACATGGTGTGCTATTTGAAATAACCAAGCCTTTAAACTTCGCTGATCTTGTAAGTGATGAATATTAAGATGTGTTTTTAACAGAATATCTTGTAAAAGTTCTTCAACATCAGCAGGGTTCGATATTTTTGTGGTTAAAAAAGCACGTAAACTATTTTTGTATTCAAGCCAGATTTGTTCGATGGACATAATAGTATCGTTGTTGGGATTTAATCGTTAGTTTATCAAAAATAGTTCAGAGCCTGCATGTGGCAGGCTCATTTTAATTACTATACCAAATAAGATTAGAGTCCGAGTCCTATATCCGTATTTGGGTATTTTTTCATTGTGGCTATGTGTGCTTTCATAAACTTAGTCGCTTGAGGCATGCCCCATTCAAAATATTGGTGCCCTGTGCTTGCCATTTCTTTAGGGTCCATATTCAAATTGAAAACCCAAGGCGCCGTTCCGATATCTAATAAGAATGATGCATCAATGTTGCGTCTTGGCACTGCAGTATTGAACACTTTAAAATGAATTTTGTAGTCTAACCAGCGAAGTGCTGTGAAATCTTCACGGCTCCACATATACACAACTTGACGTCGTGATTTGCCATTATCAGCTAGTAAGAAAGCTGTTTGATCTATGCCATCGAAATACATATTACTCGGAAGCTCATCAATAACACCACCTAATCGTAAAGAAGTCATGTAGATATCGGTGAGGTCCATTAAGCCATTATTGACCTGCCCAGCAGATATCATGCCTTTCCAGTAAGTAATGCCGGGAATTCTAACTCCTCCTTCCCATGTTGTTCCTTTACCACCACGCCACGGCGAATAGCCACTATCTGACCAAGTATCTTCATTAGGGCCATTATCTGAAGTGAAAATAATCAGTGTATTTTCTAGCTGCCCTTTTTCTTTTAATAGAGCAACAAGTTCACCTGTAATATCATCAACTTCGACCATAGCATCGCGAACGGGCATTGCAGCTGGGCTTGCGCCTTTGTATTTTGGAGCTGGGTAGTTGTCGTTATGAATCTTTGAAAAAGAATGAATTAAATAAAATGGTTTCCCTTCATCAACAGCTTGGTTTATAAATTTTACAGACTCATCTCGCAATACCTGATCAATCATTGAGATATCTTCAATACTATTAATTGGATACGCAACTTCACGCTTACCACCTTTGCGGCCTTTTATCAGGCCTTCAGGACGCAGCTGAGATGCTTTAGTGTAAAGCTCTTTGTTCGTCATCATATCGGCATATTGGCGCTCTACCAAAAATTGGGTGTAATCTGATTGAACTGATGGGAGGCCATAGAAATAATCAAAACCTACCTCATGAGGAAGCATTCCCTTAGCTTCACCAACATGCCATTTACCGATTAGCGCCGTTTTATAGCCCACTTTAGATAATAGCTTACCTTGAGATACTTCTTTCTCCCACGGATTTTGTGTCACTTTATCGCCAGTTAGAATAGGGCGAACTAAGCCACTTCTTACGGGTAATCTACCAGTTGTCAGTGCAGCTCGAGAAGATGTGCAAGTTGGTTGTGAATACATTGATGTGAGGCGAAGCCCTTCGTTTGCCAGTTTATCTATATTAGGAGTGGGAGCACCTATCGCTGCACCGCCACCATACACTCCAGGGTCACCCCAGCCTAAATCATCTACTAGTAAAACAAGAACATTTGGTTTTCTGCCTTGCTTAGCTTCGAGATTCTTTAGCTTTGAGGCCGCAACTTTCTCTTGTTCAGGGCGAGGAATGGCTGGCTCCATATTTGGCTTTTCAACGATTGCATCATTGAATACATTTTTTTCTGCAACCACAGAAAATGATGCGATTAACAGACTGAGAACTAAAAACCTTTTCATACTTTACTCCTTGTTAAGGGGGATGAATTCATTCATATATATTAACTGTTTGATATAAAAATAATTATTCTGAATTTTTAGTCTTTATTAAGAATATCAGCTGTTGGAAATATGGCCAGTTTTATTGTGCTAGTTTTGCGAGGAACTGAATTTAATGGCGAGCTTATTAATTCTAGAATGAAATTTTAGTTCGTGTTTTTTTATAATCACTAAAGGTATGGCGTTGCTATAAGTTTTATCTCAAAAATATGATTTTTGTGCCTTAAATGGTATTGTCCTCAGTGTAAATTTAATTAAAAGGAATTACTTTTTTATGCTAAATAAAATGCTTCTTAGTGGTGCTTTTCTATTTTCTGTTACTGCAATGGCTGACATGCCAGCCTACTTTAATAATGAGATAGATCAAGAGTATCGCGCGGTTTTAAAGCACATGGATGAAATGATGCCGCAAACCGATTTAGAGCTTGCTTACTTACCCTCTTTTTACCCGTTTAGCATCTTTGATATTCATGCCACAAAATTGAAAAATGACAAAGATAAGCAAGCGTTTACTAACTTTAATTTAGGCGTGCTTGGTAGTCAGTTTTTAAATGTAGAACCGCAGGTTGGAACAAAACTTCCTAATTTAGTTATTTGTAAAAAAGATAAGTGTACGGAACAAAGGCTAAAGCAAATTAGCTCATTTTTAGCTGTATCGGAGGAGCAAATCTTAGCTTTTAAAAATAACATTAGCTTGAACCTTGTACAATTAACTGCGCCGAATGTTTATCGTATTAACAATACTTTTTACTCCCCAACTCAATTATTAAGCTATACACCATCAAAGTATGCGGGTTTTGTACCATCTGCCGATTATAAAATTCTATCACCTGATACAGCCTCTAGTTTGATGGAGCTATCAGCTTATTCTCAAAAGCTCAGAGATTTAATGATTAAACATAAAGTTGCAGCTGTCACAAAAGATAAGAATGACAGCGTAAATGTAATTTTTGGCGGCCTTAGCGATAATCATTGGGGGGTGGTACTTTTAGACAAAAGTAATATACCTAGGAAAGGTGATAGAAATGCAATTGGCCTTGAGTATGACGCCCGAATTCAGATAATAAGTGCACCACTCATGGTTAAACGGTGAGAAGAGATCAACTGCCTGTTGGTGGTACTCTATCGTCGCCAAACAAACAGAAGCATTTACCATGAGTTACAAGCAGTTGATCGCAGGACAAAGATACCAGATAGAAGCCTACTTACGCGAGGGCTTTAGTTATCGTGAGATAGGCAAACGCCTGAAAGTCAGTCATAGCACCATTAGCCGAGAAATCAGACGAAATAGAATCCGGGAAAATCACTATCTACCCGAAGTCGCCCAGGCAAAGACACTCAAAAGGCGCGTTCAAGCCGCAAAGTCGTGTCTATCTAAGCTGACCATCACCTTTGTTGAGTTCGGATTAAAACAAAAGT
>NZ_JAKGBA010000016.1:0-80561 GCF_021532495.1 Pseudoalteromonas sp. Cn5-37
AAGTGATGTTACTGAATATATGAAATATTACAATCTGGAAAGGCTGCACTCAGCTAATAACGATCAGTCACCAGTAGAGTATGAAAATTCTTTAAGAAAAGTGTCCGGCTGGAGTTGACCAGAACAGATTTTCAAATGTCCATGTTGTACAACAGGATATTTTAAATTAAGAAACGGAAAGTTTGGCAACTTCTACAGTTGTACTACTGGCGAAGTTTGTAAATCTAATCCACGGATTTGTTCAAAATGTAATGCTCCATCAATCGACGGTGAACATTCAAGCACTTGCACCAACCCTAACTGTAGATCTGTAACAAAAATTTGCAATAAATGTGGCCGTCTAATGAAATTGAGGCAAGGTAAGTTTGGTGAATTTTGGGGATGTACAGGTTATGGCATTGAACATGACCAATGCAAAAACACTGCAAAAGTTTCATCATTTCTAGGGATTAAATTTGATTAACTATTGTGCCCAACTAAATGCACGAACTTTGTTTTTGTATTTTCGTTACCATGTAACATCAAATGAACTAAATTAAAAATTGTTTATTCAGCCTTTAGGGATAATTGTAATGTCTGGAGATGAGTAATGGGGAAAATGAACGTCATCAATATTAATGCTCAAACACGTAGGCGTAAACTGCTTTCATTAATGTCTGATTTTAATGAGTTTTATCAGCAGAAGCAGCCATCACATCACTTTAAGAGTATCTCTGTATTCGATAATTATCAGTTTTATATTTCAGAGTTTTTTATCAAAAAATTAGATCAGCAAGTCACACGTAATAATGACTTTATGATTATTCACGATATTAAGTACAAGTGTGAACTATCGATAAGCTATACAGCTCAAAATGATTATGATGAGTTGATTGCAACGCTGGATAAGAAGTAACCCAACTGTAGTAGTGTTTAACTGTAGTAGCTCATATCTCATCTTACAGTTTTGTTGATTAGGTTTAGACTTCACCTGACAGGCAGCTAAGAGCGAGGAACAGACCTTGGGCGTAGACAATTTTAAGACTGCTTTTCGACACAGCGGACATTAGCATCAATTTAATTTCAGACTGCTGTGAGCGAATTACGAACACTGAGGTTTTTAATTAAACCTCTAATGTTCTCATAATCCCACATTTTTCAACCGTATTGTCTGAAGAGCAAGCTTTCTTCATTATTTGTAGTTCCGATTTTAAAGCTTTCAACTCCTTAATACGCTGATTGACTAACTCAAGCTGGTTTGCAATGAGATTATTGATTGAAGAGCAGCTTTCTTCTGGTTTGTTCTTAAGCTCAAGTAAGGTTTTAATATCTGCTAAAGGGATATCAAGACTTCTGCAATGTTTTACGAACTCTAATTCTTTCAACGCTCTATCGTCATAAAGCCGAAAATTTCCTTCACTACGGCTAGGCAGGTTGAGTAAGCCTTCCTTTTCGTAATATCTAATTGTCTGTATGGAGCAACCTGAAACTTTAGAAAGTTGACCTATTTTCATATTTTTAAAACCTTGCTTGACTCTATAGTTACTATAGGTTTTATAGTTGTTTTATGCAAAGCCAAATTACGTGAGAGTATGATGATATGAATAAGAGCTATTTATCTGAAACAACTATTCTAGACTTCAATCATGAGGCTATTCAGCGCTTGATTAACGAGCGTAATTGGCTGAATTTAGATGATTACAACAAGATAGGTGTCGCTTACACTTTTGTTAAAGACGAAATCCAGTTCGGATATAATCGCAGCGATGATATAACCGCAAGCGAAGTATTGGCTGATGGCTATGGTCAGTGTAATACCAAAGGCAATTTATTAATGGAACTATTGCGAGCACTTGGTATTCTATGCCGATTTCATGGCTTTACGATAGAACAACAACTTCAAAAAGGGGCTATTCCTTCTTACGTATTTTGGCTTGCGCCTAAATATATTATCCATAGTTGGGTTGAAGTTTTCTTTGATGGTGAGTGGATAAATTTAGAAGGCTTCATTCTGGATGAGGCTTATCTAACTTCAATAAAGGCTAAGTTTAGCGAAACTAAAGATAGTTTCTGCGGATACGGAGTTGCGACAACCTGTTTGTCAAACCCAGAGACCGAGTGGACAGGAAAAGATACATACATTCAAAAAGAAGGCATTCATGATGACTTTGGCTTATATAATTCGCCATATGAATTTTACCGTCAAAAAGGAACTAATTTGTCAGGAATAAAACGCTGGTTATATCAAACAGTGATTCGCCATCTTATTAATATGAATGTTAATCGACTTAGAAACACCAGTAACCAAAGTAGAGGTAAAAATGCACAGCCACAATCATAGTCACCACCATGCAAACGATAAAAATAAGCGCATTGGTTGGACATTTTTTCTAAATGTTACTTTTACCATCATTGAATTCATCGGCGGTTGGCTAACCAATAGTACGGCAATCATGGCGGACGCAGTCCATGATTTAGGTGACAGCATATCTATCGGTTTCGCTTGGCTGCTGAGTCACTTTTCAGATAAACAAGCATCTTCGACGTACAGTTACGGTTATAAGCGCTTGTCACTGTTTGGTGCCTTAATCAATAGCGTTGTTTTAATAGCTGGCTCTATCTTTATTTTGGTTGAGGCAATTCCTCGATTATCTAACCCAGAAATGCCGATGGTTGAGGGAATGCTAGGGTTAGCATTACTTGGTGTTACAGTAAATGGTTATGCAGCATATAAACTCACAGCAGGAACTACATTAAATGAAAAAGTATTGACATGGCACCTATTGGAAGACGTCCTTGGTTGGGTGGCTGTCCTCATTGTATCTGTTATCTTGATGTTTGTGGATTGGCCTATTTTAGATCCATTGTTATCTATCGCTTTTACACTTTTTATTTTATTTAACGTTCTAAAAAACTTAAGGTCTACGCTAGCATTATTTTTACAAGCGTCACCTGATAAAGAAACACAAGCCAAGATAACTGAAGCCCTACTTTCGAAATCTGAGGTGAGAGAAGTTCATCACTTGCACTATTGGTCTTTGGATGGCGAAAGTCATGTGTTAACTGCACACCTCGTCTTGAATGAGCCATATGATGTACCTAAGTTACAATCACTCAAGCAAGTAATTTCTGAGAACTTAAGCGCTTTTGAATTGTCACATACCACCATTGAGTTTGAATTTCCCGATGAAGTTTGCAGAGACAATTAACATTTTAACTTAATAAAGGGCTTAGATTTGTACTTATTATTTTGTTATATTACCAACGTCTAACGAGAGAATACGATTTTGAACACTAATGTTCTTTTAAAAATACTGCTGATAATATCGATTGTTTTTCAATCGTTTGTCGCTGTATCTGCGACTTTAGAAACCCACCAGTTAGACGTTGAACATCTGCAAACCATTCATGACCACGAAGCAGAACATTCTCCACAGCTAGATAGTGACAAAGAACACGATATCGAGGACTGCCACCATTGCGGACATTGTAGTGGCAATCATACCAGTTGGATTTTGGTCAAAGCATTTTTACCAAGCTTGCCTTTAAATCACTCACATGACTTTAATAAGATAATTTTTTTGCCTTTAGGTATTTCAACTAGGCTCTATCGCCCACCTACAGCCTAACTTTTTACTCCATACTGTGCGTTTTTACGCAAACACAATTTGGTTTAATAAAAGTTAAGAGTCATCATGAATAATATTTTTCAAACTACTAGCGTAGCGTTAGTAGTAATTCTTGCTGTGTTTTCAATAAACGCAGCACAGGCTAATGAAAGTCGATATAACACACAACACGATAAACATTCGCATAAGCATGAAGAAGGGGTTTCTTTAAGCGCTGAAAAAATTAAATTAGCAGGCATAAAAATAGGGAAGATCTTGAGATGAATAGTCCACAACGAAGCCAAAAAGAAATTTCTGTATCGGTAATTGTTCCGGTATTCAATGAAGAGTCTGTTTTACCTGAGTTTCATAAGCGGCTTACATCGATATTAAATACAGTGCATGAATCATCTGAAATCATATACGTTAATGACGGTAGCACAGATAATTCCACCACAGTCATAAATGACTTCAAGAAAACCAGTACAAAAGTGCTTTTAATCAATCTGAGCAGAAATTTTGGTAAAGAAGCAGCGATGTGTGCAGGGCTTTTAAAATCCAATGGCAAAGCTGTTATCTTAATTGATGCTGATTTACAAGATCCTCCTGAACTCATTCCTTTGATGCTCTCTAAATGGAAAAGCGGTTTCGATATCATCAATATGCAACGCAGCATACGTCACGGTGAATCTTGGTTTAAGAAGTTTTCATCCTCTATGTTCTACAAAATTCTCAACAAGCTTTCTGACTATCATATTCCTGCTGATGTTGGCGACTTTAGGCTATTAAGCCGTAGAGTTGTTAATGAGCTAAACCAACTTAGCGAAAAGAACGTTTACATGAAGGGGCTGTTAGTTTGGCCGGGATTTGAGCAAGTCACTTTACAATTTGAAAGAGATAAACGCTGGTGTGGCGAGTCAAAATGGCCGTTATTAAAACTAGTAGGTCTAGCGGTTGATGGTATTACTTCATTTAGTACTAAGCCACTTCAATTGGCTACTTACTTGGGAGGAACACTCGCTTTTACGTCATTTTTGTACGGTGTATGGATAATTCTAAAAACAATGTTTTTTGGTGAAGCGGTTACTGGCTTTCCAACTATTATGGTTGCAATGATAGCTTTAGGTGGCTTTCAGCTTCTTTCTATTGGACTTATCGGCTCATATGTTGGTCGCATATACAATGAAGTGAAAAACCGTCCAAGGTTCATCATAAAAGATGAGGTAGTATTTGAAGAAACGAAAAGCTCAGTGGCAAGAGTTGAGTTTCCCGTTAAACAGGTCAACAGATGAAAATTAAGCAATTAACACTCTTGGCATTTGTTGCCTTTATATTATTTAGGCTAATATCTATTGGCTTGTATCCATTAATGGATACTACTGAAGCGAGATATGGCGAAATCGCCCGTATCATGGTTGATTCAAATAACTGGTTAACCCCTCAATTTGATTACAACGTACCATTTTGGGGTAAGCCCCCAATGCATACATGGGCAAGCGCTTTATCCATTGCTTTGCTTGGCGACAGTGAATTTGCTATTAGGCTCCCACACTTAATAACCGGATTAATGACATTGTTTGTTGTTTTTCTTTTTGCTAAAAAGCTCAGGATATCAGCCCTAGTAACGACATTTATCTTGCTTACTTCTTTAGGGTTTTACGTTGCAAGCGGCATGGTAATGACCGATTCTCTGCTAACTTTGTCAATGACGCTCGCTATGGTTGGCTTCTATTTAGGGTGGGCAGGTAGCAAAAATTGGTCATATCTAGGATTTGTTGGGATTGGGATAGGACTACTAACCAAAGGTCCCATCATTATTGTTTTTGTGGGGTTATCTATCCTACCTTGGTTAGTCCTAAATTTTGGATTGATTCAAGGTTTGAAAGCGCTATTTAAGAAGATTCCTGTTATTTCTGGGTTATCGATTTCTCTCCTAATTGCTACCCCTTGGTATTTTATGGCCGAGCAAGCAACCCCCGGCTTTATTGATTATTTCATCATAGGTGAGCACTGGTCTCGATTCGTAGAGAGCGGCTGGGAAGGCGATCTTTACGGTACTGCTCATGACGAGCCTAGAGGCATTATATGGCTGTATTGGGTTGCTGTAGCATTCCCTTGGTCATTTGTTCTACTTTACAAACTCTTCAAATCCAAGCTGAACTTCACAACGACTAGCCCTCTATATACTGGTGACAAACAGTTAGTATCCTTTCTCGGCTTCTGGCTAGTATCCCCGATGATTTTGTTTACTTTCGCGGGAAACATTTTACCTATATATGTTTTACCGGGCTTGCCAGCACTAGCACTAATATTGTCAGTGTGGCTTAAACATATTAATAAATACATCGTGTTGCTAGGTTCTTTAGCTCCAGTATTGTTTGTTATTGCGCTGTTATTTGCTCAAGAGGGTTTTAAAAACAGAAGTGATAAATGGCTACTGAGTAAATTAGATGACTCCATTCCTATCTACTATTTGGATAAACGGAGCTTTTCTGGGCGCTACTATTCGCAAGGAGCTGCAATGCTCTTCAATGCCAATGCGGTCGAAAACGAATATTACTTAGTTGTTAACTTTAAAAAGTACCGTTCTGGCAAGCACATAACTGAACACTGCGAATCGATAAAAAACAATAAAAGAAAAATAGTGCTGCTATGCAATCGTTAATTTCAAAACAATTTCTACTGTTTTTAACTGTCGGAGGAAGTGCATTTTTAGTTGACTTCGGCATCTTTTACATAGGTTTAAATTTTTTTGACCACAGTTTATATGTAGTTAGAAGTTATGCTTTTTTCTTTGCCGTATTAGTTACTTTTTATGGTAATCGTCGGTTTACTTTTAAAGATCGCTTTCACTTGCCTAGCAAGGTACAGATACCAAAAGCGTTTACCAGTGCGCTTTTATCTTTAATTCCAAACTTTACTGTTTTTACCGTGATAGTTGCTTTGTTTCCTTCACCTATCTTCCACTATATTGCTTTTGTTTTAGGCGTTGTGGTTGGAACAATTAGTAATTACGTCTTAAGTGACAAATACATATTCAACTCAGAGAGTTAATAAATGTTTGATTGTCCCATCCTAAAAAATTTAAGCTCTACGTTAGTATTATTTTTACAAGCGTCACCTGATAAAGAAACACAAGCCAAGATAATTGAAGCCTTACTTTCGAAATCTGAGGTGAGAGAAGCTCATCACATGCACTATTGGTCTTTAGATGGAGAAAGTCATGTGCTAATTGCGCACCTTGTTTTGAATGCTCAGTATGATGTACCTGAGCTACAATCACTCAAGCAAGTAATTTCTGAAGACTTAAGCGCTTTTGATTTGTCGCATACCACCATTGAGTTTGAATTTCCCAATGAAGTTTGTAGAGATGATTAACATCAACGTTGTGTAATTCCCTTAGATTTATACTATTAGATTTGTTACCACATATGCGACAGTCAGATTTGATTGAGTTCTATTATTCGAGTCTGACAGATCGAGTTAAGACTTTTTCAGTGTGTTTCAGTGTGTTCACTTTCAGTTAACTTATTAAGTTATGTTGTTCAGTTTATTTGTAACTTTTCTAGCAACAATAATACTAATTCTCTTTGAAAATACTGATATTTGTCTTCAATTTTTAGATTTGTAATTTTATGAAGATGTATTTTGCCAGTGTAATGAATAATTCTTTCTAAATGAAAATCTTCGAAGATATATATCTTGTCAGCCCAGCCTAGCAACTCTTCAGTGCAAAGCGTTGTACCAGCTTTTTCAACATATTTTTTGCTTAAACCTGCCGATTGGTATTTACTTGCTTTATCAATTGCGCTGAAAAGCTCTTGAGCAGTGCGACTTCGATTAACGTTAGAGGTGCATAGAAATAATACGTTCATTTACGTTACCTACTAACAAATTATAATTGCACAGATTAGACAACATTCAATTGCTTCATTTGTTCAGAGGACAATACAGTTAAATTGTATTGATAGCCTTCTTCTGTATTAACTTTCTCCCAACAGGCGAAATTCGCACGTTTCATAAGTTGGTCATGAGATAGAAACCAAGCTGAGCGAAATGAGCTTGAATTTTTCTTGTCTAAAGATATGACTATTTTGTCACAAAGATGAGTTACTAAATCTACTCTTTGTTTGACTTGATAGTCGGCATGACTTCCTGTTGCAAGGATAATGATACATTCATCTCCCATAGTCTTGATAAGCATCAAAAGTATTTTGAGACGGGAGGGTATAGTCCAATTTAAATTAATAATACCGCCTTTTACATGATCGAGTTCGTCCAGCGTAATGATTCTTTCAATTGGCCTACTGAAATTTTCCGCGACAAACTCTGGAGTAGCTTGCAAAGGCTGCTCATAAATAATGAATACTTTCTTTAAAGGAGGGAGTTTATTTATTATTTCACTTATTAAAAGCTGTTCTTTTGACCCAAGGCAGTTGCCAATGACGACATAGCCCTTCGCATTCGAGGGCATTTGAAGTGAGTAGTCCGGCTGTGGAAAAGATGGTAATTCCCTATTTAGCTCTTCAAAGGATTCTACCGGCAATTGGTCTTCTTTCATGTTTATATCTTATTATTTCTCAAACAATAAATTGATATTAACTTATTGATTTGTATAAAGTAAATAATACACAATGAGCACTGCACGTGAACAAGTAATTAGCATTGTTCGATAACTATATATTTTATTTGAAATTTTTATACAGCTTTTGAAATTTTCGATTGAGAAAGTCACTTAGAAAAATTAAAAAAATTTAGAGTTGCAAATATCCACTATCTATATACGGGCAGATATGTATAGAAAGAAAGTAACCATAGAAAATTAATACGCAATGCGTATGGGGTAAAATAGTGTAGTCATCGTCTCATTAGGGATTGGTATGTACTGAACTGAAACATTAATGTTTAAGAGGGTAGAGCGCTTGCCTTACTCTCTACTAAAAGAATAGCTATAATTAGCAATTCACTAGTAACGTTTTACCTAATTTATATGTGCGTATATATGCACTAGGTTTGTTTGTTTTTTTATGCATTAAGTGCATAAAAAAGTTTGACTTTGGAAATGAGCTATATATAATGCGCCTCGTTGTTTAGAGAACTCACGGAGAGTCTCGAAGGCGTTATAAACAAAGGGATTTTTCCTTGTAGGATTGTTATACGAAATTTATGTTTTAACCCACCCACCCATAGTTTAATGGTTGGTTTAGGTGGATATAAAGGTTCGAATCCTTCCGGGTGCGCCATTTGAAAATATGTAAATGCCGTGGTGATTGTAGCTCAGTTGGTAGAGCCCCGGATTGTGATTCCGGTTGTCGTGGGTTCGAGCCCCATCAGTCACCCCAATTTACTCTAAGATATCGGCGATTAGCGCAGTTTGGTAGCGCACTTGGTTTGGGTCCAAGGGGTCGCAGGTTCAAATCCTGCATCGCCGACCACTTTTGGAAAGTTCAAGGTCAAAGAACGATTGGTTTGGGTATATCCAATTCAGTCGAAGGTGCAAATTTTGCATCGCCGACCACTTCTTAAGTGGTATTTATTTTCAAAACTTCTCTCAGTATCGGCGATTAGCGCAGTTTGGTAGCGCACTTGGTTTGGGTCCAAGGGGTCGCAGGTTCAAATCCTGCATCGCCGACCACTTTTAAGCTTTAATTCCTCATTCAAAGCTTCTTAAATTCAGAACACATTCTTTAAATCAGCTTAGTTGTCCTTTATTATTCCGTTGCGTTCGTTTTTTACGCACTTAAACGCTGATTGCTGCTATATAAGCCAAATAATTGTCCCCCAGACTCGACTATCATAAATATTAGGTTATAATGCCGCGTCTATTGTTTAACATAGTGCCCATAGGGGCAAAGCAGCAATGGTATCTCATGGTTACAATGCGCCGTTTTAAGTTGAAATATTCAGCGTTAAAACTTGCTATCACTCATGGAGATCACCTTGTTTGTAAGGAAGGCGAACAGTCGCCAAAATTGAAGATTGAGGTAAATCATGCAAGTTTCTGTTGAGACGACTCAAGGCCTTGAGCGCCGTCTGACCATCACCGTTCCTGCAGAGAACGTTGAGACTGAAGTAAAAAAACGCTTACAACAACTGTCTAAAACCCAGCGTATCGATGGTTTCCGTCCTGGTAAAGTACCAGCGTCTATCATCAACAAGCGTTACGGTGCTGCAGTACGTCAAGAAGTTGCTGGCGAATTAATGCAACGCAACTACATCGAAGCAATCGTTTCTGAAAAAATTAACCCAGCTGGTTCACCTACTTTCGCTCCTAAAGCGTTAGAAGCTGGTAAAGATTTAGAGTTCGATGCAACTTTCGAAGTTTACCCAGAAGTTGAAATTCAAGGTTTAGATAAAATCGCTGTTGAAAAACCAGCTGTATCTGTAACTGACGAAGACCTAGCTAACATGCTAGAAACTTTACGTAAGCAACACGCTTCTTGGGCTGAAGTTGACGCAGCAGCAGGCGAGAACGACCGTGTAACTATCGACTTCGTTGGTTCTATCGAAGGCGAAGAGTTCGAAGGCGGTAAAGCTGAAGACTTCCCTCTAGAACTTGGTCAAGGTCGTATGATCCCAGGTTTCGAAGACAACATCGTTGGCAAAAAAGCGGGCGAAGAAGTTGTTGCTGAAGTAACTTTCCCTGAAGAGTACCACGCTGAAAACCTTAAAGGTAAAGCAGCTACTTTCGCAATCACTGTTAAGAAAGTTGAAACTCAAGAGCTTCCTGAGCTTAACGACGAGTTCGCAACTAAATTCGGTGTAGCTGAAGGCGGTGTTGACGCTCTTAAAGAAGAAGTTAAAAAGAACATGACACGTGAGCTTGACCAAGCAGTTAAAGCTAACGTTAAAGATCAAGCTATCAAAGGTCTTTTAGCTAACAACGAAATCGAAGTGCCAAAAGCGCTAGTAGATCAAGAAATTGATGCACTACGTCAGCAAGCTGCACAACGTTTCGGTGGCGACGCTAAAAACATGCCTGAGCTTCCAGCTGAATTATTCCACGAGCAAGCTGTAACTCGCGTTAAGACTGGCCTATTACTAGGTGAAGTAATTAAAGCGAACGAGCTTAAAGTTGACGACGCTAAAGTTGAAGAGTTAATCGCAACTGTAGCTTCTGCATACGAAGATCCAACTGAAGTAGTAGAGTACTACAAAGCAAACGATCAGCTTATGCAGCAAATGCGCAACGTAGCGATGGAAGAGCAAGCAGTTGAAGCTATCCTAGCTAAAGCAAACGTGACTGACGTTGAAAAAGCATTCGACGACATCATGAATCCACAGCAAGGTGCTTAATAAGTCATTGACTTAAGCTCTCGCTAGCGATTAAATGGCTCGTGTTACCCTGTATTTATACAGCGTACTCGGGCCATTTTAGTTTGTGGTATCAGTTTCAAAAAAACCAACAATACTGATGTTATTTCAGAACTTTTTTCGACGAGGATTGAATTTGTTCTGATAAGTTCCTATATAGTTATAAAGATTGAATAGACAGCTTAATTTACATTAGTATAAATGTGCTTTCCTTATAGTAAGGATGAGTCGCAGCGGATAAGGAATTAAACAAGAATGAACAGCGGTATGATAGACCCTCTAAACGCACTAGTCCCTATGGTTGTCGAACAAACAGCTAAAGGTGAGCGCTCATATGATATTTACTCACGTCTTTTAAAAGAGCGCATTATTTTCTTAACTGGCCAAGTAGAAGATAACATGGCTAATTTGATTCTTGCGCAAATGCTGTTTTTAGAATCAGAAAACCCAGAAAAAGATATTTATCTTTATATCAATTCGCCAGGCGGTTCTGTGACTGCGGGTATGGCAATTTACGATACAATGAATTTTATCAAGCCTGATGTAAGCACAATTTGTGTTGGCCAAGCGGCAAGCATGGGTGCATTTTTGCTATCAGGTGGTGCTAAAGGTAAGCGTTTTTGTTTACCTAACTCACGTGTAATGATCCACCAACCATTAGGTGGTTTCCAAGGTCAGGCATCTGACTTTGAAATTCATGCCCGTGAAATCTTATCAATTAAAGATAAGCTAAACCGTTTAATGGCTGAACATACTGGCCAGCCACTCGATGTGGTTTCTCGTGATACCGATCGCGACAACTTCATGAGTGCAAGCGAAGCGGTTGAATACGGCCTAGTTGATTCAGTATTTTCAAGCCGCGAATCGAAGTAATCTGAATAGCTAATAATAACGTATTGTTAGCTATCACCCTTTACTATGCGAAAACTAATATTCTTTGATATAGTTAAACATAGTGAATTAGCAGTGGCTAGTGCTACTGCCAACGTAATAAATGAGGTAGCTGAATGTCTGACACTCCTACAGACGGCGACAAAAGTAATAAATTGTTATACTGCTCTTTCTGCGGCAAAAGCCAGCACGAAGTTCGCAAACTAATTGCTGGTCCTTCAGTATATATTTGCGATGAATGTGTTGAGCTATGTAACGATATTATCAGGGAAGAAATCAAAGACATTGCGCCGAAGCATAATGCGTCTGATAAACTGCCTGTGCCGAAAGAAATTCGTAATCACTTAGATGATTACGTGATTGGCCAAGACCACGCGAAAAAAGTGCTGTCGGTTGCGGTATACAATCACTACAAACGTTTACGCAATCAAACAATCAATGCAGATATTGAGCTTGGTAAGAGTAATATTCTACTAATCGGTCCTACAGGTAGTGGTAAAACATTACTTGCTGAAACCATGGCCCGTTTACTTGATGTACCATTCACGATGGCGGATGCAACGACACTAACTGAAGCAGGTTATGTAGGTGAAGACGTTGAAAACATCATTCAAAAGCTACTGCAAAAATGTGATTACGACGTAGAAAAAGCACAACGTGGTATTGTTTACATCGATGAAATCGACAAGATTTCTCGTAAGTCTGACAATCCATCGATCACCCGTGACGTATCGGGCGAAGGTGTACAACAAGCCTTACTTAAGCTAATTGAAGGGACGGTTGCATCTGTACCACCACAAGGCGGCCGTAAGCATCCACAGCAAGAATTCTTGCAAGTTGATACATCTAAGATCCTATTTATCTGTGGCGGTGCGTTTGCTGGCCTAGATAAAGTGATTGAACAACGCAGCCATAAAAATACCGGTATTGGTTTTGGTGCTGAAGTTAAGCAATCATCAGGTAGCCGTAGCTTAAGTGAAACATTTAAAGATGTTGAACCAGAAGATTTAGTGAAATACGGTTTAATCCCTGAGTTCATTGGTCGTCTTCCAGTTGTTGCGACACTAACAGAACTAGATGAAGCAGCGCTTATTCAAATTCTGAGCGAACCAAAAAATGCATTAACTAAACAGTTCTCTGCATTGTTTGCGATGGAAGATGTTGAGCTTGAGTTCCGAGAAGATGCACTTAGCGCAATTGCTCATAAAGCAATGGAGCGTAAAACAGGTGCTCGTGGCTTACGTTCAATCGTTGAAGGCGTATTACTTGATACTATGTATGAATTACCTTCGATGGATGATGTTAGCAAAGTGGTTATTGATGAAACCGTTATTAAAGGTGAATCAGACCCAATTTTGATTTACCAAAGCGGTAACCAAGACAAAGCTGCATCAGAATAAAGCTGTAATAGTTTAAAAGTTAAGCAGTTGAACACGAAAAAGGAGCCAAAGGCTCCTTTTTTTATAAATATGTTGAACTTTCCCTTACATATCCCCATATACTTGAGTAATCTTTAAAATAAATGAAGTGCGAAGAGAATATAATGACGCTTGAGAGAACAGATCGAGTCGAAATCCCCGTGTTGGCACTGCGCGATGTAGTGGTTTACCCACACATGGTGATCCCGCTATTTGTTGGTCGTGAAAAATCAATAAAATGCCTAGAAGCGGCGATGGACAAGGACAAACAAATTTTCCTAGTGGCGCAAAAAGACGCCTCTGTTGATGATCCGCAGCAAGATGATATCTACCGTGTTGGCACCATTGCCACAGTACTTCAGTTATTAAAGTTACCTGATGGCACCGTTAAAGTGCTTGTTGAAGGCACACAACGTGCGAGCGTTGAAACGTTTTTAGATAACGATGATTTCTTTGTAGCTGAAGCACAGTTCATCGAATCAGGCCATATCGACGAGCAAGAACAAGATATCTTTATTCGCAGCGCAATTAGCCAATTTGAAGGCTATGTAAAGCTCAATAAGAAGATCCCACCTGAAGTACTTACTTCTGTGTCTGGCATCGATGAAGCTGCACGCCTTGCTGATACCATGGCAGCACACATGCCGCTTAAGGTACCTGAAAAGCAAAAAGTACTGGAGATTGCCGATGTGACTGAGCGTCTTGAATACTTAATGGCACTAATGGAAGGCGAGATTGACTTACTGCAAGTTGAGAAAAAAATCCGTACTCGCGTGAAAAAGCAGATGGAAAAGTCGCAGCGTGAGTATTACCTCAACGAGCAAATGAAAGCGATTCAAAAAGAGCTTGGCGAACTTGATGATGTACCCGATGAATTCGAAGCAATTAAAAAACGCATCGAAGAGTCTGGTATGCCTAAAGAAGCGCAAGAGAAAGCAAACGCTGAGTTATCTAAATTAAAAATGATGTCGCCGATGTCAGCGGAAGCAACCGTCGTGCGCTCGTATATTGATACGCTAATCAATGTACCTTGGAAAAAACGCTCTAAGGTGAAAAAAGACTTAGCTGGCGCACAAAAGATTTTAGATAGTGACCATTACGGCTTAGATAAAGTTAAAGAGCGTATTATTGAGTATCTAGCGGTACAACAGCGCACTAATAAGCTAAAAGGCCCAATTTTATGTTTAGTCGGTCCTCCTGGTGTAGGTAAGACTTCACTTGGTCAGTCAATCGCACGCTCTACAGGTCGTAAATATGTGCGTATGGCATTAGGTGGCGTTCGTGATGAAGCGGAAATCCGCGGTCACCGTCGTACTTATATTGGTTCTATGCCTGGTAAGTTAATCCAGAATATGACTAAAGTTGGCGTAAAGAACCCATTATTCTTATTAGATGAAATCGATAAGATGTCATCAGATATGCGTGGCGACCCTGCATCAGCATTACTTGAAGTACTTGATCCTGAGCAAAACAGCCATTTTGCTGATCACTACTTAGAAGTTGATTACGACCTATCTGACGTGATGTTTGTGGCAACATCAAATAGCTTTAATATCCCAGGTCCGTTATTAGACCGTATGGAAGTTATTCGCCTTTCGGGTTACACCGAAGACGAGAAGCTAAACATTGCTAAACAGCACTTGATTCCAAAACAAGTTAAGCGCAATGGTTTAAAAGAGCATGAAGTTGAAATTGCTGACAGCGCAATTATTGGCATTATCCGCTACTACACACGTGAAGCGGGCGTTCGTAACTTAGAGCGTGAAGTGTCAAAACTATGCCGTAAAGCAGTTAAAAACATCCTGCTTGATAAAGACACTAAAAAGGTCCTTATCGACGATAACAACCTTGAAGAGTTCTTAGGCGTACAACGCTTTGATTATGGTAAAGCTGAAGACGGTGACCGTATTGGCCAAGTAACGGGTCTTGCGTGGACTGAAGTAGGTGGTGATTTACTGACTATTGAATCAGCAGCTGTACCAGGTAAAGGCAAGCTAACTTTCACAGGTTCGCTTGGTGATGTAATGCAAGAGTCAATTCAGGCAGCGATGACGGTTGTTCGTAATCGTGCTGAAAAACTTCGTATTAATAGCGACTTCTATGAGAAACGTGACATTCATGTTCACGTGCCTGAAGGTGCAACACCAAAAGATGGCCCAAGTGCAGGTATTGCCATGGTAACTGGTTTGGTATCGAGCTTAACGGGTAATCCAGTGCGCTCAGATGTAGCAATGACAGGTGAAATCACATTACGTGGTGAAGTATTACCAATTGGTGGCTTAAAAGAAAAGCTACTGGCAGCGCATCGTGGTGGAATTAAAACCGTTATTATTCCAAAAATTAACGAACGTGACTTAAAAGAGATCCCAGACAACGTATTAGAGGGCCTTGAAATTCACCCAGTTACATGGATTGATGACGTTTTAAAACTGGCTTTGAAGCATCCTGTTGAGAGTTTTTCTGTCGAAACTGAAAAAAACCAGTAAAAAACCGCAAAAAAGTGCATTTAGGGGCTTTTCAAATACAAAGGGTATGATAAGTTAAGCACTAGTTTTCAAGCCTAGGCCTTATGTGGCCTAGGGTTGAGAAAAATATAATAAACTGAGCATAAACTTAATTTGCTCATAAATTTTCAAAACAGTGATGTTATTTTTTATAAAAACAATCGCTCTTGATAATAACAATGAAAGAGGATGATATTGTGAATAAATCTCAATTAATCGATCAAATCGCAGCTGACGCTGACATTTCTAAAGCGGCTGCAGGTCGTGCACTAGATTCATTCATCGAGGCTGTTTCAGGCGCTCTTAAAGATGGCGATTCAGTAGCGCTAGTTGGCTTTGGTACTTTCTCTGTACGTGAGCGTGCAGCGCGTTCAGGTCGTAACCCGCAAACTGGTGAGACTATCCAGATTGCTGCAGCAAACATTCCTTCTTTCAAAGCAGGTAAAGCGCTGAAAGACGCAGTAAACTAATCATTAAAGATTAGTTGGTGAGAGATACCTAATCACACTTAAATTGAATTTAGGTAACTTATCACCAGTTACTTCAAGTGAAAAAGCGTATCTGGTAAGATACGCTTTTTTTACATGAGCAGGGTTAATTTGTACCTGATCAGAATAGAGATAGATAAATGCTTGAGAAAATCAGAGAAGGTTCGCAGGGACCTGCAGCCAAAATTATATTAGGCGCGGTGATTTTATCTTTTGCTTTAGCTGGGATCGGTGGTTATTTAGGACAAACCACAGAGCAACCCGTTGCAGAAGTAAATGGAGTTAAAATTAGCCAAACCGAATTCAGCCGTGCATACCAAAACGAACGTAACCGTTTAGAACAACAATTTGGTGAATACTTTGCACAAATCGCTGCTGATCCAAATTACATGGCACAAATTCGCCAAGGCGTAATCGACCGTTTAGTACAACAAGAATTGCAAACTCAACTAGCGGCAGAATTAGGTCTTCGTGTAAGCGACGAAAGTGTTCGTAAAGCAATTTTAGAAATGCCTTACTTCCAAGTAGGCGGCCAGTTTAGCAACGACCGCTACTTACAAGTTATTCGTCAAATGAATTTCCAACCAGATGCTTTCCGTGAATATTTACGTGAAGACATGACACGCAGCCAATTAGTGGGTGCAGTAGCTGGTACTGATTTCATCTTAGAAAATGAATTAAACAACAGCGTTGCTCTACAACAGCAAACGCGCAGTATTGATTACTTAGTTGTTGCTAAAGAATCATTACAAGCTGGTATCGAAGTAACAGAGCAAGAAATTGCTGATTACTATGAGTTGAATCAACCGCAATTCTTAGCACCAGAGCAAGTGTCTGTAAGCTACATTGACTTAAATGCAGCGAGCTTAACGCTTGATTCAAGTGTTTCAGAAGAAGATATCAAAGCTTACTATGATCAAAACAGTGCCCAATATGTTGAGCCTGAAAAACGTCGTGTATCGCACATCTTAATTGATAACAGCGAAGACGATGATGCAGCAAAAGCGAAAGCTGAAGAGCTACTAACGCAGTTACAAAACGGTGCTGATTTTGCTGAGCTAGCTGAGTCATCTTCTGATGATGTAGTGAGTGCAGAAATGGGCGGTGATCTAGACTGGATTGAACGTGACATGATGGACCCTGCGTTTGAAGATGCAACTTATGCTCTTGAAAACAAAGGCGACATTTCTGACGTTGTAGAATCAGAGTTTGGTTATCACATCATCAAACTTACTGATATTCAAACACAGCAAGTTAAACCATATGCTGACGTAAAAGATGAGCTTCGCGCTGAACTTGAGCGTACTAAGAAAATTAATGCGTTCTATGAAAAGCAAACTCAAATGGGTGAGCTTGCGTTCGAAATTTCAGATACTTTAATTGATGCAGCAGAAGCAGCAGGCGTTGAAGTGCAGAAAACAGAACTTGTGACTCGCAATGCATTACCTGAGCCGCTAAACAACCCACAAGTTGTTACTGCTATTTTCTCACCTGAAGTGTTAGAAGATCGCATGAACTCAGAAGTAATTGAAGTAGGTGATGAACATGCTGTTGTTGTTCGTGTAAACGATCACAAAGCTGCGACTACGAAAGCACTAGCAGATGTGTCTGAGCAAATTAAGGCGACGTTAGTTTCACAAAAAGCATCGGAGCTTGCTAAAGAAAAAGCACGCACTCTATACGCTGAGATCGAAGCTGGTAAGAGCCTAAACGAAGTTGCACAAGCTGAAGGCCTAACAGTACGCCAAGAAGCTGCACTTGCTCGTCAAGCTTACACAGTGTCACCAGCTATTGTTCAACAAGCTTTCAAAATGGCTCACCCACAAGGTGCACCAGAGGTTGAAGTTGTTGACCTAAACAATGGCGATGCGGCAATTGTTGCGCTAAAAGCAGTTAATCCAGCGACTGAAGTTGAGATTAATGAGCAACAAAAGCAAAACATCACGATGGCTCAAGTGAATAAAAACTACATGGTATTTATTGCAGCACTAAAAGCACAAGCTGAAGTGCAAGTACCAAAAGCGACTCAAGCTGCTGAATAATTAGCAAACTGAGTTAAATAAAAGGCGCCTACTGGCGCCTTTTTTGTTAACGTTAAAGGTAATGCAAGTTATAAGGAGCTTTTATGGAGTACAGTCTAATAGAGCAGCTACCAAGCGCAGAAGAATACTGTGATATGCGCCTTAAAGCTGGCTTATCAGCACGTTCATTAGCGGCTGCAAAGGCGGGGTTACCAAACTCTCTTTATGCTATTTGTATTCGTAAAAACGATGAGTTGATTGGCATGGGCCGCGTTATTGGTGATGGCGGCTGTAATTTTGAAGTGGTTGATATTGCTGTATCACCTGAATATCAAGGGCAAGGGTTAGGGCGTGTCATTATGGAACATGTTGACCGCTACATCGAATCTGCCGCTTATGAAGGTAGTTACGTCACTATGGTCGCTGACAAACCTGGCTTTTACGAAAAGCTTGGCTACAAGTTTGTCGCACCACAAAGCCAAGGGATGTATAGAAAGTTTTGATAAGAGTAAAGCTGCAAGGGGAGTGATCGAATCACTCAGTAGGAGGCGTTTTAACGCCGAATCAAACTGACAGCTTACGGCTGATAGCTGACAGCTCACTATCAACAGTTCAACAACTTCTGCGTTACCACCGATTGGGGATCTTGGAAAATCGCTTCGGTTTGGCCGTATTCAACAATCTCACCGTGATCAAGTACCACAAGTTGGTCGCTAATATGACGCACCAAACTTAGGTGATGCGTAATAAGCACATAGCTAAGGCCTGTGTCTTTTTGTAGACGTAGCAATAAGTTTACCGTTTGTGCGCGTACAGACGGGTCAAGGGACGATAACGCTTCATCGAGCACGACAACCTTAGGATCTAAAATTAAAGCCCGTGCAAGCGCTATACGTTGTAATTGACCACTACTAAACATATGCGGGTAATAGTGCTGGTGATCTAAAAGCAAGCCCACTTTTGCGAGGGTTTGCTTTATTTTATCTTCACGCTCTTCTTTGTTTAAATCAGTGTTGTACTGTAAACAGTCATTGAGCATATCGCCAATGGTTAAACCTGGATTCAAAGACGCTTCAGAGTCTTGGAAAATCAACCTAATATGGCGACAGTCGTTATCACGCAAGCCATCATTTTCGATGATATTGCCATCAAGTAAAATTTGCCCTTTATCTGCGTTATCAGCCCCTGCAAGCAATTTGGCGAGAGTACTTTTACCTGAGCCTGTTTCACCAATAATGGCGATCGTCTCGCCTTGCCCTAAGCAAAACGAAATATCTTTTAATACAGTAAAGCTTCTACGGGAAAATAAACCGGCACGCAAATTAAAACTCTTTGATAATGCTTGAACTTTGAGTAGGGGCTGCATTATTTCATCGCCTTAATTAATGGGAAATGACAGGCGTAACTCTGGCTATGATGCTTGGTCAATTTCGGGGTAACGACACACTCTTTTTGTGCTTGTGGGCAACGTGGGCCTAAGCGGCAGCCAATAGGTAAATGTTGTAAAGTTGGAATGGTGCCTTTTAAAGCATAAAACGGCTCTTTGTGAGCAAGCCCTTGCTCATAATCAGGCAAACTTTTTAACAGTGCTTGGGTATAAGGATGTCGCGGCTGGCTAAAAATTTTGTTAGTCGGCCCAGCTTCAACCATCTGACCGCAGTATAAAACATGCATGCCATGAGACCACTCTACAATTTCCTCAAGCTCGTGAGAGATCATCAAAATCGACATGTTCTTTAGCTGGTTTAAGCTTTTTAGCAGTCTAAATACCTGCGCACGCGTGGTGCTCTCAAGAGCGGTAGTTGGCTCATCGGCAATCAATAGTTTTGGGGTACGCGCAATGGCCATGGCAATCATCACTTTTTGACAAATACCTTCAGAGAGCTCATGAGGGTAGCTGTCTAGCACCTTCTTATGGTCTTTAATACCAACCTTGTGGATTAACGCTTTTACTCTGTCTTTTCGTTGTCTGTTTCGTTTTAAGAAAAAACCACTGGTTGCTTGTTCAGGTAAGGTCTCGGCAATTTGGTCGAATATCTTGGCAGTTGGATCTAGGCAGCGGCTTGGATCTTGGTAGATCATAGCAATGTCTTGACCTACGAGTTTACGGCGTTGCTCGTTAGATAAGCGCATTAAATCCACGCCACGCCAATGCATGCGGTCTGCAGTGATATGCCAACGTTTGTTTAAAACTCCAACAATGGCTTTTGCAATTAAGCTTTTACCTGAGCCAGACTCACCAACCAAAGCATGTACTTCGCCTTCTTTTAAGGTCATGCTGACTCTATCCACCGCACGAATCACGGTATCTGAAGTGCGTAACTCTATAGTGAGGTTACGAATATCGAGTAATTGCATAATTAGTCGGCCTTACGTTCTTTAAGCACTTGGCGTAAACCGTCACCTACTAAATTGGTAGACAGCACTGCTAAAAATAATAATACGCCTGGTAAGCCAACAGTCCAAGGGGCAAGGTAAATTAAACCTAGATTTTCAGCCAAAATAGCGCCCCATTCTGTGGTGGGGGGCTGGGCGCCCAATTTTAAAAAGCCAAGTGCCGAGATATCCAAAATCGCAGTAGAAAGCGCCATGGTAAAAATAACCACAATATGCTCGTAAATGTTCGGAAAAATACCACGAGCAAGAATATGCCAATTGGATGCGCCATCAAGCTTGAATGCAGTAATGTAATCTTTGTTAAGCTCTTCGACAATTAAGTTACGCACCGAGTGAATAAACTGAGGCAATAAAGCTAATATAATCGCCCAAACTGTATTCATTAGACCAGGACCAAGAATCGCAATAATAATGATGGCCAGTAATAATGATGGAATTGATAAGGTAATATCAAGCAAGTGATTTAAAAAGCTTGAGCGAATACCTTTGCTAATGCCTGCAAAGGTGCCCACTAACACACCTATCACTGTGGTGATCAAAGCTGCGACAACCGATAATCCAAAGGTGTAAGTTGCACCATTCATTAAGCGCGATAACACATCTCGGCCTAAATCGTCGGTGCCCAATAAAAAGCGTACGTCACCTGCATCATGCCACGATGGCGGTAATAGCAGTGCATCACTGTGTTGCTGGTTTACGCCATAAGGTGCAAGGAGTGGTGCAGTCACTGCCAATAACACTAAAGCAATAAACAACCATAAACCCACAAGGGCAGGGTGATTGGTTTTAAATTTCTTCCAAAATCGCGCTAACGGCGATTTATTCGACTCTTCAGAGAATAAATTAAACTTTGCCATGAGCTTGGTTCCGCGATAATGGGTCGAATAAGGTATAAGTGAGCTCAGCAATAATGGTAGCTAAAATAACGAACATAGAAACAGCGAGTAAGCCACCTTGAATGGCAGGATAGTCGCGCTGATAAATGCTATCGATAAGCCAACGACCAATTCCCGGCCATGAGAAAATAACCTCGGTGATCATCGCAAGAGTGATCAAGGTACTAAACTGTAAACCTATTTGTTTAATCACCGGTAGCAGCGCATTACGCAGAGCGTGGTGAATAATCAGCTGCGCACGGTTTAAGCCTTTTGCGCGCGCTGTTTTAATATAACTTTGATCGAGTACTTTCAGCATTGAATCACGGGTAAAGCGAACTAGTACTGTGGTCGGGTACATAGCAAGTACTATAGTAGGTAGTGTTAAATGATGGATTGCATCTAAAAATGCCATGCCATCATAGGGGAAATCAGCTAAAAAGATATCAATAAGTATAAAGCCGGTAACTGGTTCTATTTCGTAAAGAAGGCCCATGCGGCCTGACATAGGAAACCAGCCTAGTTGCAGTGAAAACACCATAATTAGTAACAATGCTAACCAAAAAACGGGCATTGAATAGCCAAAAAGTGTGCCGGAATTTATCAGTTTATCAGGCCAACGTTTGTAGTAGGCAGCGGCTAAAATACCACTTGGTACGCCAACTATGACGGATACAATGAGCGCATAAAGACTCAATTCGAGTGTTGCTGGAAATAAGTCTTTTATATGTTGAAATACACTCTCACCAGATGCAAAAGAAATTCCCCAATCCCCCTGAATAATGCGTTCTAAAAAGGCAAAGTATTGCACCACGTAGTTGTCGGTAAAGTGAAACTTTTCCTCTAACACACTGGTTTGCGAGAACGTACTATTAGTAATACCACTTAAGTTAGTTAGCGCATCACCCGGGAACAAAAAGCTCAATGAAAAGGTAAAAATACTCAGCGTCAGCATCATAAACATTAACAACGCTAGACGACGAAGAATATAATCAAGGATCATTATTCTTTCCTCGCGTTAGCTAGTGAAATGCCGCCGAATGGGCTTAAATTTATACCTTTTACGTCACTACTTGCTGCTTGAAAGCGCATACCATGGGCTATCGGCAAAATAGGCAGCTCTTGCACTATGATCCGCTGTGCCTGATTGTAGTATTGTTTTCGTTTTTCAAGATCTGTGGTGTCGAGGGCTTGGGTAAGTAATAAATCAAATTCAGGATGACACCAATTGGCAGGGTTTTTACCACTAAATGTTGCGGTGCAACTTAACAATGGGCTCATAAAATTATCAGGATCTGGCGTATCAGCAGCCCAACCAAGTAACACACTATCGTGTCTATGCTCACCAACGCGTTGTAAAAAGGTGTTCCACTCATACTCGACGATATTAACGTTTACACCAATCTTGCGTAAATCACTTTGCATAAGCTCAGCCATTTTACGGGCGTTTGGATTATAAATACGGCTTACCGGCATAGCCCAAATATTCATATCAAAGCCATTTTTGTAGCCAGCTTCTGCGAGTAAGGTTTTGGCAAGAGCTGGGTTAAATTCAGGCATGGCTTTTTGCGCTTCAAATGCCCACGAAGCCGGAGGCAGTAATGACTGTGCCTTAATTCCGTTACCGTAATACACCGCTTGCATGATTTTATCGACATCAATGGCGCTTGCGAGTGCTTGGCGTACACGTACATCATCAAAAGGCGGGCGCTCAGTATTAAAGGCCCAGTAACCAATATTTAAGTTTTGCTCTTTTTGAACTTTAATGTCTTCACGTTGCGATAAAATACTTAACTGCGCGCTGCTTGGGTGCGCAGTCACATCACACTCTTTAGTGAGCATTTTCGCAACGCGTGTGGTGCCGTTTGGCGTAATGTCATACACCAGTTGTTCAAGGGCTACAGGATGTTTCCAGTAGTCTGGGTTGCGGTAATAGCGAATTAAACGGTCGCGACGATATTCTTTATATACATAAGGGCCAGTACCCACTGGGTATTGGTCAAATAAGCTTTCTTGGTTTCGCTCTTTAAGCTGCATGGCGTATTCTTCGGATAACACCACGGCAAAGTCGGTTGCAAGGTTTGCTAAAAAGCTGCTTTCAGCATTATAAAGCTCAAACCGTACTTGGTAATCAGAAACACGCACAATGCGACGAATAAGCTGATCAATACCCACACTTTGAAAATAAGGGTAGCTGGCATCGCCAACAAAGTGATAAGGGTTATAAACGTCGAATAAGCGGCTGAAAGTAAAAATTACATCATCAGCATTAAAATCACGGCTTGGGGTAAAGTATTTTGTGGTGTGAAACTTAACCCCTTTACGCAGGGTAAAGGTAATTGCTTTGCCGTCTGGGCTAATTTTCCAATCAGTTGCCAGCTCTGCTTTAAACTCGGCAGACACCGGATCAATACTTAACAGGCGATCATAAAGCTGATTGGCGATAATATCGATAGTCGAACCTGTCGTTGTCACTTGTGGATTAAACGACACAGGGTTTGCTTCAGCGCAATAGACTAAGCCCTGGTTTTTTTGTTCTGTGGTTTTTTCTTCGTTATCTAGGCAGCCTACTAAGCACACCAAAGACAAAGCAAGTAACGGTTTAAACACCTGATTAGCCTCTAACTATTGCTGCTGATCTAATAAATTGTATTTTTTCAAATAGCCACGTAATTGATGATACGTTAATTCTAAGTGTTCTGCAGTTTTCTTTTGGTTAAATTGGCTATGTTCAAGCGCTTTTTTAATGACATCAATTTCAAAGTCGTTAGATAGCTGCTTTAAATTACAAGGAAATTGAATGTCGGGCTTATTGAGTGTCACAACGTCTTGATTTTGTGTCGTGGCGATAGGCGCAGCTTCGACGTTTGCAACAGGGGCACTGCTAACGGCAGCTTTAACGCGCTGTTTAGGTCTAAATTTACTCGCAAATGGATCTAAAATAATCTGGTGAACGGGAATATGTTCGTTACCATGACGATAGAGGCTACGTTCAACCACATTCTTTAACTCACGAATATTACCAGGCCACTCATAAGATTGTAGCGTTTCGATGGCGCTACGCGTAAAGCCACTAAATAGCTCCCACTCAAGGTCGCGGGCCATGTTAATTGCAAATTGTTCTGCCAGTAACATGATATCTTCTTGGCGTTCACGCAGTGGGGGTAGGGTAATCACATCAAAAGCGAGGCGGTCGAGTAAGTCGCTTCTAAATTCGCCTTGCTCAGCAAGGGTTGGTAAGTCTTCATTAGTCGCACAGACTAAACGGGTATCGACTTTAACGGTTTGCTTACCACCAACGCGTTCAAACTCGCCGTATTCAATAACGCGTAGTAGTTTTTCTTGTACCATCGCCGAGGTGTTGGCTAATTCATCAAGGAATAGTGTACCGCCATTGGCACGCTCAAAGCGGCCTTCGTGGCGTTTACTGGCACCGGTAAATGCCCCACTTTCATGACCAAATAATTCGCTTTCGAGCAGGTTTTCGTTAAGCGCTGCACAGTTAAGCTTTATATAGTTTTGATCCCAACGCTTAGATAAGAAGTGCAAACGGGCTGCAATAAGTTCTTTACCTGTACCGCGCTCACCAATAATAAGGACTGGCTTTTCTAAACTAGCTAGTTGAGAAACTTGATCAAGTACACTTAAAAAACTGTCAGATTGGCCGAGTAAATTATCCTGTTGGCGAAATTGGCTCATATTCCCTAACTCTTAGTCATTTTTACTAAGATCTAGTGTATTTCATTATCTTGGAGAACTAAAGAAATTTATAAATTTAGTTTAACTGTTTGAATATATTGGGTTATTCTAAGTTTATAAAAGTTGGCAAGCATATTGATACTAGATATACCAACTGATTAAGTTAAAACACCAAAGAGGTAAATGTTATGGGAATTTTTTCACGTTTTGCAGACATCGTTAATTCTAATATCAATGCCATCTTAGATAAAGCAGAAGACCCAGAAAAAATGGTTCGCCTGATCATCCAAGAGATGGAAGATACATTAGTAGAAGTTCGCTCTACATCAGCAAAAACACTTGCTGAGAAAAAAGAGCTAGTACGTCGCGTTGAAACTTTAAAAGTTCAAGTTGCAGACTGGCAAGAAAAAGCTGAATTAGCACTAAGCAAAGACCGTGATGATTTAGCACGTGCAGCACTGATTGAAAAGCAAAAGTCAGCAGATGCAGTCGCAGCGGTTGAAACTGAGCTTGAGCATGTAGAGTCTCACATCGAGAAACTACAGCAAGAAGTCAGCACGTTACAAGAGAAGCTAGCTGATGCAAAAGCGCGTCAAAAAGCAATCATCTTACGTCAACGCTCTGCTGAGTCGCGTCTTGAAGTTAAAAAAGCACTCGACAGCTCTAAAGTTGAAGACGCTTTAAACCGCTTCGAACGTTACGAAAGTAAGATCGATGGTCTAGAATCACAAATAGAGTCTTATGATCTTGGTAAAAAATCATTAGCTGACGAAATTGCTGGTCTTCAGCAAGACGAAAAGATTGATGATGAGCTAGCTGAGCTTAAGAAAAAACTAGCAGATAAAAAATAATAAATGGGGGCGAGTCCCCCAATGCTTAAACACATAACGGATTGACAGGAGAGTACCATGTTCGACGCAGAAGTTTTGATGGCACCGATTATTGTTTTTATGGTGGTTGTTGCCCCACTTTGGCTAATTTTACATTACCGTAGTAAAAAACAAGTGAGCCAAGGTTTAAGTGAACACGAGCACCGCCAATTATTAGAGCTTGCACAAAAAGCGGATAAAATGGCAGAGCGTGTTGAAACATTAGAAGCCTTATTAGATCAAGAGGCTCCGCAGTGGAGACGTAAAGTATGAGTACCAAACGCGAATTATTTAGAGACGCAGAGCGCGGTAAAATAGCTGGCGTGTGCGCAGGTATCAGCGATTACTTTAACATGGAGCTTTGGCTGGTACGCATTTTAGTGGTGACAGCAGTACTATTATCAGGCGGCCCGTTTATTGTTGTTGCTTATATTGCTGCTTGGTTTATTTTAGACAAAAAGCCGACTGAAAAAGCAGATAAAAGTGCAGATAGCATTCACCAAGACCCGCTTGAAGTAAAATTTAAAGTATGGCAAAAAGGGGAACCACCTCGCCGTGCATTGCAAGACTTAAAAGATCGTCTTGCTCGAGTTGATGGTCGTTTACAAGAGATGGAACGCTATGTCACATCAACAGAATTTACGGTTAGCCGTGAAATCAACAAACTTTAAAGGATATATACGCACCTTGTTTGCATCGTGATACCCAGCGCAAATAAGGTGCTAGACACTTTATGAGCCAATCATTTGCAAAGAACACCTTTAATTCGTTAAAAAATAAAGCGGAAAAAGCCCTTCACCGTAGTTTAGATCAACACGTGAAGTTAGCCGTTACAGGGTTAAGTGGCAGCGGTAAAACCGCTTTTATTACCGCCTTGGTTAAACATTTAACCAGCCAAGCTGACGATAAAAACTTACCTTTTTTTGATGTGATGCGCGAAAAACGTCATATCGCCACAAAAATTGTGCCGCAGCAAGCACTGACAATACCGACATTTGAATACACAAATGCATTATCAGCGTTATTACCTGTTGAAGGTGAGCCTGCATGGCCTGCCTCTACCGAACGTATAAATACGCTACGTTTAGCTATTAAGTACCAAAGTAATTCGGGGCTACGCGGTCACTTCGCACCGCAATCAACGCTCTATTTAGACATTATTGATTACCCAGGTGAATGGCTACTTGATTTGCCAATGCTAGAGCAATCATTTGCTGATTGGTGTGAGTCACAATACTCACTCTTGCAGCAAACAGCACGCAACGAAAAAGCGAAGCCATTTTTAACAGCCCTTGCTGAACTTGATCTATCAGCCAGTGTTGATGAGAGCAAACTTGCTGATGTTGCTGCGCTTTATCAGCAGTTATTAGTGGGCCTTAAAAAAGACACCAAGCTTGCCATGCTGCAACCTGGTCGCATGCTGATGCCAGGCGAGCTTAAAGGAGCGCCGCTACTGCAGTTTTTCCCGGTTGCTAATGTGCCTGACGACATAACCGAAGGGTCGAATTTAGCGCATCTTAAAAAGCGCTATAAAGCCTATGTAAAAGAGGTTGTAAAACCTTTTTACGAGCAGCATTTTCGTCATTTTGATCGTCAAATTGTGCTGGTGGATGTGCTCAGTGCCTTGAATGAAGGTAGCGAAACGCTGCATGAGCAAAGTCGTGTTATTAACCAATTGTTGGCACACTTTAATTATGGTGAAGCAAGCTTCTTTAAACGTTTGTTTAAACCAAACATCGACAAGCTACTGTTTGCGGCCAATAAGTCAGATCATATTAGTGCGCAATATCATAAAGATTTAGCGCTATTGCTTGATTCAATCGTGCATGACCAAACGAATCACTTAAAGTTCGAAGGTGTGCAAATCGAAACCATGGCAATGTCATCTATCTGCGCTACAGAGCCGCGCCAAGTGGCTGAAAAAGGCCAGCAGTTAGCCTGTATTTATGGCAAGCCTTTAGGCGAGCAAGAATGGCTGACGTATTTACCGCCGCAGCCGCCGTCACGCCTGCTCAACAAACAAGAGTGGCCAAAACAGGGCTTTGAGTTCTTATCGTTTTCGCCACTGCCATGCCCTGATAAACGGTTAAAGCATATTCGTTTAGATCATGTCATGCAGTATCTGATAGGAGATAAACTAACATGAGTGAGCAACCAAAGGAGATGAACTTTCAGGCGGGTCGCCGTATTTCAAGCTCTGCAAGTAATGAAGAGCCAGCGAAGGAGCTAACTGTTGCTAAAGTGATAGAAAACGCTGAATTTATCGACACTGAAGAAGATCAGCAAGATAGCATTGAGCTTGAGCCTGTGTATAAAAAGTCGAAATGGCAAACCCTAAAAGGAGTGTTTGTTGTTAGCTTTTTAGTTTTAGTGTTACTTGAGTTTGCAATGTCATTATTTGTGACGTTCCAGCAATCAATTATTTTAGGTTCGGTGTATTTAACGGCTGTTCTAAGTGGTGTGCTACTGATTGCCCGTGTTATTTGGCGCGAGTACCGCATGCTAAGAAGTTTAAAGCGTAATCAATTGCATCGTACCGAGGCTGACCGCTTACTCAATAGCGAGCAAGTAGGTGAAGCATTACCATGGCTAGAAAAGCTTAATAAACATCAAACGCTTACTGGGTTTGAAGAGTTTAAGCAGCAAATAGCAAGTCACCATACTGATAAAGAAATCATGACCTTATACGCCGATAGCTTATTGGTCAGCCAAGATCAGCAAGCGAAAAAACTGATTAACCGTTTTGCTACTGAGTCTGGTTTATTGGTTGCGCTAAGCCCTCTGGCTTTAGTTGATATGATGGCGGTGCTATGGCGTGGCACTAAGCTCATTGAACAAATTGGCCGTATTTACGGTATTGGTTTTGGTTATGCAAGCCGTATTAAATTGTATCGCTTATTAGTGAAACAAGTGCTTTTTGTTGGGAGTGCAGAGTTAGTCTCAGATTTAGCGGCAACGGCACTAAGCGCTGAATTACTGGGGAAATTGTCGGGCCGTGCAGCGCAAGGGCTAAGTGCCGGTATTTTTACTGCGCGTATAGGGTATAAAGCGATGGAGCTTAGTCGCCCGTTACCTCGCTTAGAGCATAAGCGTAGCTTGTTAAAAGAAACCGCCAATAGTATTGCCCGTAAAATAGCCTCACGTACGAGCGACAAAGAGACCGAAAATACAAAATGACAACTTTTGTGTACAGTTAATAAAAACAGCTGAGTGATATTTAGCCATCTGAGCATCCGGCATGCTTGTGCATCGTGGGTATCTACGTTTTATTTATGAGTATGAAGTACTGATAATAAAAACGAGAACACACAATGACTAAGCATCACTTACATACACAATGTATTCATGGTCCAGAAAAACCAAACGATCCTCACGGCGCACTGAGTGCGCCGCTTTACCAAACCTCTACCTTCGCATTTGCTAATGCAGCCCAAGGTGCAGCCCGATTTGCTGGTGAAGAGCAGGGCTTTATTTATACCCGTTTAGGTAATCCGACAACGCAAGAGCTAGAACAAAAAGTGGCTCAGTTAGAAAACTGTGAAGCAGCGGCTGCCACAGCGACCGGTATGGGTGCGGTGTCTGCGTCTGTGCTTAGCTTTTTACAACAAGGTGACCACCTAGTTGCATCAAGCGCGTTATACGGCTGTACTTTTGCATTTTTTGCTCACATGTTGCCGCGTTTTGGTATCGAAGTTACTTTTGTTGATATGACCAACGAGGCTGAACTTCGCGGCGCGGTTAAAGCCAATTCAAAAATGATTTTTGCTGAAACACCAATTAATCCGACCATGGCGGTGCTTGATCTAAGTTTAATTGCTGATGTTGCCAAGCAGCATCAACTGATAAGCGTTATCGACAATACCTTCTTAACGCCTCTGCTACAGCAACCTACCTCGTTTGGTATTGATATTGTGGTACACAGCGCAACTAAATACCTAAATGGCCATGGTGATGTGGTAGCAGGACTTGTGTGCGGCACAGAGGAGCATATCAACCTGATAAAAATGACGGTGCTAAAAGATATTGGTGCAACGATTAGCCCCCATGATGCATGGTTAATTAATCGCGGTTTAAAAACCCTTGCTGTACGCATGGATCGCCACTGTGCGAGTGCCCAAGTAGTTGCTGAATATTTAGAGCAGCATCCTTTAGTTAGCAAAGTTTATTACCCAGGGCTTAAATCACATCCGGGTCATCAATTTATTGGTTCACAAATGAAAGCCGCTGGTGGTGTTATTGCCTTTGAAATAAAAGGCAGCCTTGAAGATGGCGAAACATTTATAAATAACACTCAGCTTTGTACCCTTGCTGTGAGTTTAGGGGATGCTGAAACCCTCATTCAACATCCTGCATCGATGACACATTCGCCTTATACACCTGAAGAAAGAGCAGCTGCAGGGATCAGTGATGGCTTAATTCGATTATCAGTTGGTCTAGAAGATGTTAACGATATTATTAACGATCTTAAAACCGCATTTACATTCATTGGCTAGGTTGTAGTTTTAAGTTTACGGTTAAGCTTGCTTTTATCCCTTTAAAAATATGGTGTGTAAACTTTTAGATCTTTTGGTGTAATTTTAACTTTACGATAAGGCTGTTTCTGCAAACCTTAGAAACAGCCTTAACTATTAAAATTTCGCTTACTTTTACATAGTATCGGCTTTACAAGTTAATGAGATTCTGATCAATGCTGATCAAGATTTAACGAAGAAGGTTATTATGGCTAAAGCAAGTAATTACACCTCCAAGCAACCTGATGAAAATGGGGTTATCCATTGGAGCGAAGAAGAAAATAAAATATGGTCTGAGCTAGTTGCTCGCCAACTCGCTTGCATAGAAGGTAAAGCCTGTGATGAATATTTAGCAGGTCTTAAGAAAATTAATTTACCAACAGATCGTATTCCACAACTTAGTGAACTCAACGAAGTGTTACTCGAAACAACGGGCTGGCAAGTTGCCCCTGTTCCGGCACTGATCGATTTTGATGAGTTCTTTCGATTACTAGCAAACAAGCAGTTCCCAGTAGCGACTTTTATTCGCAGCCGTGAAGAGTTTGACTACTTACAAGAGCCAGATATCTTCCACGAGATTTTTGGTCATTGTGCGATGCTTACCAACCCAGCATTTGCTGAGTTTACACACAAATATGGTCAGTTAGGTTATGCCGCTGAAAAGAAAGATCGTGTTTATTTAGCACGCCTTTACTGGTTTACCGTTGAGTTTGGTTTAATGCAAACCGAACAAGGTTTGCGTATTTATGGTGGTGGTATTTTATCAAGCCCAGGCGAAACACAGTATGTGTATTCACATAAGCCAGAAATCAATGCGATGAATGTGCTTGATGTATTACGTACACCTTATCGTATTGATATTATGCAGCCTGTGTACTACACCATTAACTCAATCAATGACTTATTTGATATTTCACAAATGGATATCATGTCGCTGGTGAGTAAAGCAAAAGAATTAGGGCTACATGAGCCAAAGTTTCCTCCTAAAGAAAAATTAGCAAGTTAAGGATTTATAATGTCTTCATTAAGCACACAAAAGTGTGAAGCGTGTCGTGCGGATGCGCCTAAAGTATCTGATGCTGAATTAGCAGAATTGATCAAAATGATCCCAGATTGGGTTCCTGAAGTGCGCGACGGCATTATGCAATTAGAGCGTGTTTACAAGTTTAAAAACTTCAAACAAGCACTTGAGTTCACTAATAAAGTGGGCGATATGGCTGAAGAAGAAGGTCACCACCCTGGCTTGTTAACCGAGTGGGGCAAAGTAACCGTTACTTGGTGGAGCCACTCTATCAAAGGGTTACACAAAAATGATTTTATCTGTGCTGCTAAAACAGACGATGTATTCGCTGCACTGTAAATTTTAAGTTCTGCCCAGAACGATAAAAGGCGTAACCTCAGGTTGCGCCTTTTTGCTTTTTTAGAGTCCAAGAATTAACATTGAACTCTTATCTTTGCGAGAACACTAGAAAAGTAAATAATGAAAAACAAAGCGCTTATTCTGCTATTCCTACTCATTTTACTGCCCTTAATTGATAGCTTGTTTATCCCGCAAACATTTGGTATTCAATGGCATAGCCCTAAGCTGATGTATCAAGTAGGCGTAGTACTAATGATTGTAAAGCTCACTATGGTTGCCATTGGGCTTTGGTTATTACTCAAAGCAAAGCGCCTTTATATGGAAGCCAGTAAATCGACCCGTATTGTTAAATTTTCAGTATTTTTACTCGGCGGCTTACAAGTGGTGATAATGACAGCAATATGCTTTTGGTATTTAGTAGCGGGCACGCAAGCGAAACATTTTATGCTGCAAGACAACATTGCTGTATTTACCGCTGATTATGGCGTATTTGCTCCGGTACATCATGAGTTCTCATTTATATGCTTTGATGCCAAGGGTTTTTACCACATGCAACCCATAGCCCAGCTACCTTGGCTCGGAACCTTTACGTTTACTAGCCAAGATTCGCGTTTGATCATTCAACATAAAAACCAAAGTGGCGCGAATACTCAAGAAATTTCATTAAAAGGGTATGGCTGTTTGCAGTGAGAGGTGTTGGCTTTGTGAAAGGTGGTGCAATTATAAGTGGTTTTCAGGAAGCTGAGATTGGTTTAGTACGGCAACAATCATTATAAAACCATCTTCTTTAATAAAATAAGCAGTGTGTTTACCAATAGGAAAGTAAAAACTATTTGGATAAATGTCATTACAGCTACGCCCAATTTCTGGATTTTTTGTAACTTCTCTTTTGCATAATGTTTTATAAAGTATCCAAGAAGTCTTTACCATCAACTACATTACCTTGAGCTAAGTCTCTTGTTGCGTTTTCAAAGCAATGCTTAATATAGTCGACTTTCTTATTTTTTAATTCTTCAAAATCCTTTATAGACATAAACTCTACGGCGTCCTCGTTGTTTTTACTAATTTTAATAGGTTCACGCTGGGCGTTTAAAAGTCGCTCAGCAAAATTACGTTTTGCATCATTTGCTGTTAGTGTATTCATGGCTGACCTCTAAAATAAAGTGATAGGGGAATTCTATTAAAAAGCATTAAATGGTCGAAATAATTAAATCGCGCGATTAGTTTGGGTTCTGTAGTTTTACTTACAAGGCACTGATTATAAGGCACGTAACATATATAAAAGAATTATGAAATTTATATTAGATGACATAGTAATCGAGCATATTGAAAACTCTGATCCTATTTCAATAAAAGTAGGAAAGGTTGGCTGTAGCCATGGTTATATTGACTTAGAAGTAAATATGCTATCTATCTCTCAAGCAAATGAAGCACTTAAAACAGGTGAAAAGCCAAGAAACTTAAGATTTGGTTCAGCCCTTAAAGGATGTAAGTTTAAATTCAGTAAGCAAGAGACAAAATTTTACACAGGTTCATTGCTATAGTGGTGTTTGCCACTAAGCTTTCGCTGGGAACCTCTTTATTGCTATGAAATAAAAGAGGTTATTAGAATGATTCACTATTTTAAAGCATTATAAGGCGAGTATTTTAAACACGAATCGTAGCTGTTAACTTAGTTCTGCGTTAGTGTATCTAGTTAATCATTTCTAAATCATGATTGTGACATGATACATGGAGACAAATTGAATAGTTTAAGGATAGTAAAATACACTTTAGTCATGCTGGTTTTAGGTACCGTATTAAGTACTTTTATCACTCTAATAATTGGAAGTGATAACTTAGCTTCACTCTCATTCGGCAAATATTTTACATACCAGTTATTACCATCTTATTTATTGAATGCAGGTATCTATACCGTTCTGGCTAAGCGCAATGTTGTAAAAGCTTGGAATAATGCCCTAAGTGTATATTTACTGAGCTTTATAGTGGGAACAGTAATTGTATCGATACTATTACAAACGTTATTTATCCCACCTTTATGGTTTGTAGAAGTGCCTTTGAGTATAGCCTTTGCGATTGTTGGTACTGTCATCGGAATTAAATTAGGTACTCAGGATAGTAAGGAAGTCGAAGGGCCCTGATCTTGCTTTTTTGCTTCCTAGAAAGTCAAAAACAAGCGCAACTCTTAATAATCATTACTACCCTTTATCATAACTGCCAGCTCTTAAAATATTTAATAGCTGGCAGTCATCTCAAGCCTTGCAGTTATTGCTTTACCTGAACTTCGACTTCTTGCCCAGTTTGTAGTTGCTCGGCGCCGCGTACTGCCACTTTATCGCCCGCATTTAAAGCGATGTTTGAAGTCGGGGTGACTTCAACCAGTTTATCTTTGCCATTACCGACTTTTACGGGAATTTGCAGGGCTTTGTTGTCGTTGTCGATTTTGACGATATGGGTGCCTTTTTTGCGTAAAATCAGCGCATCGCGATTCACCAGTAGTACATCCCCTTTGCTTTTTAGTGGCACAGCTACATCAACCAGTTGGCCAATTGCCCATGTTTGCTCAGCATCATTTGGCAGTAGGGCACGTACTTCTACAGTTTGTGAACGCGGATCGGTTGATGGGATCACCGCTGTTACGGTGGCTGTTGTCATATCTGGGGCTGATAAGTCGCCGGCTTGAATCGGTAACTCTATGCCTTTGTGTAAAAACTTTAAGTATTTAACAGGCACGTACAAACGCACTTCTAAGTTATTAATATCGAGCAGGGTGACCAGTTCATCAGCACGATTTATTTCGCGACCAGCGCGTTTAAAACGCTCGCTGATCACGCCATCAAATGGGGCGCGCACGGTTGCACGCGAAAGTTGATCGTCTATCACTTTTAATTCAACCTTAGCCAGTGAGATATCAGATAACGCAAGGTCATGCTTATTTTGCATATCATCGACTTGGCTTGCTGCAGCACTGCTGGCTTTGGCGAGTTTTTGTAAACGAGCGAGCTCTTGTTGATATAAGCGTAGGTTTATTTTGGCGCGATTGAGCATTTCTTGTTGGCGTGCTTTTTCAAGTTCAAGCGGTAAGGTATCCATACGAACTAGGGTGTCGCCACTTTTAACCAGAGTGCCTGGCTCAACAACATATAATAAACGCCCGCTAACGCCTGCTGTTAAGGTTACATCATCTTTGCCATACAAAGTGCCGCTAACTTCAATTTCGCTTGTCAGCGGAGCTTGTGTTATGGTTTCTACAGTAACTGGCACGACTGCAAAGGCGTTAAATGCGATAAGACTGAATAGCGTACAAAAGCGAGCGGTTAATTTACGAAAAGGTGTGTTCATTGTTTTAATACTCATTGATTCGATACCAAGCTTAAAGGCGTTTTTTCTGGTTGCTGTTTGTTATTAACGGGCGGCAGCTGTCTGCCAAGTTGTAATAAACTTGGCATTAATATCAGGGTGAATAGGGCGCTAATGGCCATGCCGCCGACAATCACAGTGGCAAGGCCACGGTAAATTTCTGATCCTACCCCCGGCATTAGCATCAAAGGCAGCATGCCAAATAAGCTGGTTAAGGTACTTAAGTAAACGGGTCTTGCGCGCAGTAGCACAGCTTGGCGAACGGCGTCTTCTCGACTGAGCCCAGCGGCCATTGCGACACGGGTTTGGTCAACCAATAAAATGGCATTATTTACCACCAGACCCAGCAAGATAATAAAGCCAATCATGGTCAGTAAGTCGAGTGATTGGAAGGTAAATAAGTTAAGTACGAATAGGGCCAGGACACCGCCTGCAATTGCCAATGGCATGACCAGTAAAACTAACGCGCTGTCTTTGGCTGACTTAAACAATGCGGTCATTAGCAAGAATAAAATAAACAGAGCCAAGATAAAGTTGATTGTCATTTCTCGCATGGCCGAATTCATTTTTTGTGCGTTCCCCGCCAAAATCGCACCAGAGCTGTCAGGCAAGCTTGCACGAACTTTTGGCATAACTTGCTCAGAGAGAATAGTTTGCGCTTGTTGCAAGCTCATGTCTGCTGGTGGCGTGACAACAATACTCACGGTACGGCGGCCATTAACACGTCTAAGCTGTGTTGGCCCCACGGTGCGCTCAATATTGGCAAGCTCACCTAAGGTTTGAATACCTGATTGCGGGGTCACAATGGGCAGGGCTTTAAGCTCCTCTGGAGTTTGCCACGGTATACCGCGCAAAATCACGTTCATGCGTTCATTGCCATCAAAGTATTCATTAACAAATAACCCGCCTGTATAGGCTTGCACTGCTTGAGATACATCACGACGAGTCAGCCCAGCTTGGGTTATACGGCGGTCATTGGGTGTGAGCCTAAGCTCTGGCTCTGCCATATCGAGTCGTGGTTGTGGCCTTGCGGTGGCATTCGGCATTGCGTCGGTGACTGCTTGCAGCGCCACATTAGCACCGGCGATTAGCTCGTCCATATTAGGACCCGTTAAATCGATATTGATATTGCGACCATCACCGCCATTAGCAACTTGGATCATCGACCCTCGAAAGAAGAATACTTGGGTGTCGGGTAAATCAATGAAGATTTCTTCTCGGGCTACCTTCATTAATTCTTCAACACGTTGCGGATCAGCAGAATAAATAAAGCCACCAGCATTCGAACCAAAAGCATAAAAGTTAAAATCTTTTATCCCCGGCTCTTTTTCACCTGTGTAATAAGGCATTAAGCGCTTTTTGATGCGCATCAGCAGCTCTTCTTCCATAAACTGCACATTGCCGCCAGGCGGGGTATTCAAGTTAAAGAAAAAGCCATCGGTTGGTGCGCGTGGCATAAAATCAGTTTTCGGGAGCATGGTCATGGTCGCGACGAGTGAGCCACCCAATAATGACACTATCCACACTATTTGTTTAACGCGGGTATTGGTTAGCGCCATGATGAAGTTAGTTAGCTTATGCCAATATTTACTATAAGGATCCGCTTTGAGCTCTTTGTCTGGCCAAAAGTGGTTAGCTAACGGGATTAGTGTAATTGCGCAAATCATAGAGGCAATTACAGCAATAGATAAGGTGAGCGCCAAGTCAGAGAATAACTGCCCCTCAATACCTGCCATAAATAAAATTGGCAAGAAGATAGCAACGCTGGTGGTGGTTGAGGCAAATAAAGCGCCTGTTACTTGAGCTGCACCTTTTAGCGCGGCTTTTTTACTATCAAAGCCTTCGCTTCTGAGCCTTGCGATATTTTCTTGCACTATGATGGCGGCATCAAGTACTAAGCCAACAGCAAAGGCAAGGCCCGCCAATGAAATAACATTTAAGCTGCGGTCAAAAATATTTAACGTTAAAAACGCAACTAACAAAGAGACAGGAATTGTCGCTGCAATCACAAATGTGGCCTTTAAGCCTCTAAAGAACAGCCACAAGATTAAACACGACAGCAGAACACCTAGGCCTAAGTTACTTTTAACCAACGACAAAGCATTACGAATATGCACAGAGGCATCAAAACTTAATTCAATCGATAAGCCATTCTCAGCCAGCGGCCCTTCGTTTAGCTCTTTAATGGCAAGGTTAATTTCGTCGAGTAGGGCAACGGTATTGGCTTCGTTAGCGCGCGAAATACGAATGTAATACGCGGGTTTACCATTTCGGCCACTCATTCCTAAACGGTCAGAAAAAGTGCGTTCTACACTTGCGATATCGCCAAGGTAAATGGGTCTATCGCCTGAATAACCAACGCGCATTTGTGCCATGCTTGATAAATCATATTGCCCAGTAAAACGTACTGTATATTGACGTCGGCCAACATTGGCAAGGCCACCAGAGGTATCGCGTGAGCTGGCTAATACGTTACTGATTTGGTCAAGGCTGACGCCAAGTGCGGCAGCTTTGTGGGGGTCAAAGGTGATACGTAACTCTTTTGGTCGCTCACTGGCTAAGTCAACGCGGGCAACACCAGGAATACGTGCCAAACGGGGCTCAACAAATTCATCGATTTGTTTTTGGAACTGCGCCATGTCTAAATCAAGGCTGTCGCTATTAAAATCTTTTGGGGTGACCAGTAACGTTGCTGCGGCTTCCCCATTATTACCGCCAGCAAACACTACAGGATCAAATGCATCTAACGGCAGGGGCGGCGCTTGGTTAAGGCTTGTTAACACATCAAGCATGGCCTGTTGCATGTTTTGCCCAACAGCAAAAGTCAACGTGATCGAGCCATTGCCACGGTTAATGTAAGTATTAACCTCTAAGGCACCCGGGGTGTTCTTTACTGCGTTCTCGAGCGGCTCAATGATCACCGATTCAATCTCTTCAGGTGCAGCTTGGCGCCAGCCAGAGAAAATAGTGATCTGCGGTTGCTCAATATCTGGTGTGAGCTGAATTGGCAGCTTAAAAATACTCAACATGCCAAACAACATAATCAACACCAAGATGACAATAACACTCGCAGGGTTTTTCAGCGAACTACGTGTCAGATTCATTGTGTGTGTTCCAAAATCAGTTTGTGTGCATTGTAGTGCGATGTAAAAAAAGTGCCAGTGAGGTAAATGAAATGTGTTTCAGAAGTAACGCTGAATAGCCGTAATTAAGCGATAAAGTGTGTATTTGAAATAAGATGTAACAATTTAGCTGAGGCGCTTTAAGTTAAAAGCCTTAAGTCCTAAGTTTTAAGCTCTAAGTACAAAAAAGCGCGAAACTAGTTAGCATCGCGCTTCTTATATCTAAAATTTAAAGCTGACGGCTTAAAGCTCCGCTTTATTATTCATCAATCGAGCGAAGTAGGGCATTAATACCTACTTTTTCGCGAGTTTGCTGATCCACTTTTTTCACGATGATGGCAGCATATAGGCTGTGCGAACCATCTTTTGACGGTAAGGAACCAGGAACAACAACCGCACCGGCTGGTACTCGGCCGTAATGGATTTCGCCAGTTTCACGGTCATAGATACGTGTGCTTTGGCTGATATAAACGCCCATCGAGATAACGGCGCCTTCTTCAACTACCACGCCTTCAACAATTTCAGAACGTGCGCCAATGAAGCAGTTGTCTTCAATAATAGTTGGGTTAGCTTGTAGTGGCTCAAGTACACCACCAATGCCTACACCGCCAGATAAGTGAACGTTTTTACCAATTTGTGCACATGAGCCAACCGTTGCCCATGTATCAACCATGGTACCTTCATCAACGTAGGCGCCAATGTTGACATAAGATGGCATAAGCACCACGTTTTTACCTACGAAGCTGCCTTTACGTGCCACAGCATTAGGCACAACACGCATGCCGCCTTGTTGGAATTGCTCTGGTGTATAGTCGCTAAATTTAAGTGGTACTTTGTCGTAAAACTGATTAACACCATCGCTCATTGGTTGGTTATCACGAATACGGAAAGACAGTAGCACCGCTTTTTTTAACCATTGATGTACAACCCACTCACCACTGATTTTTTCAGCAACACGTGCAGCGCCGCTATCAAGTAATTCAAGCGCGTCGATAATAGCTTGTTTTACTTCACTTGATACCGTGCTTGGGCTGATGCTATCGCGGTTGTCCCAGGCGTTTTCGATCATGGTTTTTAAATCTGACATAAGATCCTCTTATTCGGTTTCTGCGTTGAGTTTTTTACGCAATGCTTGATGAATTTTAGCCTGTTCTTCGTCTGTTAATGCTTGGTATTCGTTATTTGATACCACGAAGAAATCTTCTGCACGTTCACCAACTGTGGTGATCCGTGCGGCATGAATATGTAATAAGTGCGCTTGAAATACTTCCGCAATTTTTGTTAATAGACCCGGAATATCCACCGCTTGAATTTCAATTAAGCTGCGGTCTTTACGGGCATGCGGTCTAAGCACAATTTTTGGTTTGATATTAAAGTCTTTGAAGCGCTGAGAGCGATTCTTTTTAAGGCGAATTTTCTTTTTCGGGTCGCTAATTGCAAGATCTAAAGCACGTTTAATGCCTTGCGAACGGTTACTCGCAATCGGGTCACCATTGACCTCTAAAATAACAAAGCTAAATAGCACGTAGCCATCTTTTGTGGTCAGTACCTGCGCATGTTGAATTTGCGCTTTTTTCGAACCAATCACACTCACTAAACGTGAGAATAAACTGCCCGAGTAAGGGCTATAAGCAAAAACTTGTGTACCACCATGCATTGCGGTGTTAGACACGGCAACGCTAGGCTGGCTTAAATCGTCACAGCTTAGTAGGTGCTCTGTGTGCCACGAAATCTGTTGCTCACTAAAAGCGGTAAAGTAATTGGCTTTAAAGCGACTCCAAATTAAGTCGATTTGATCTTCGTTACAACCGTGGTTCAGTAAGCGCTGTTTGGCTTGCTGTTTTTTATCACGTATTTGGTCACGTTGGTCCATTGGGTTTTCAAGCCCTAAACGAAGCGCTCGCTGGGTGTGTAAATATAGCTCACGTAGTAGGGTATTTTTCCAATCGTTCCACAGGTTATCGTTAGTTGCGCGAATATCGGCCAAGGTTAAGCAGTACAAGTAGTCAAGCTGACGCTCGTTTTTCACTTTACTTGCAAAGTCTTTAATCACATCTGGGTCATTAATATCTTTGCGCTGTGCTGTAACCGACATAAGTAAGTGATTAGCCACTAACCACGAAATAAGCTTGCCATCTGAGGCTGGGAAGCGGTGTAGTTTAGCAAACGCGATTGCATCAACTGAGCCAAGCTCAGAGTGATCGCCACCACGGCCTTTAGCAATATCATGGAAAATACCGGCTAAATAAAGTAACTCAGGCTTGTCCATACGAGTGACAATTTCACTACATAACGGAAATTCGCTGACTTTTGATTTATCAAAATACTTATAAATATTGTTGATGAGTTTATGGGTATGTTCATCCACGGTGTAGGCATGGAATAAATCGAATTGCATTTGCCCAAAGATATTACGCCACTGTGGTAAGTAGGCAGCGATAATACCGTGCTTGTGCATCAGCGTAAATGCGCGCCCCATACCGTTAGGGTGTTTGATTAAACGCAAAAATGCTTCGCGACAGGCGGCGTAATCTTGTAAATCACCCAATAAACGACGGCGAACTTGGCGCATTGTACGTATAGTACTTGGGTAAATATGGGTGATTTCTGGGTTATCAGCAATATGCTCGAACAATACAAATAGCTGATCACGGCGGAAGAACACAGACGGATTCTTAACACGAATTTGATGACCAATACGCTCAAAGTTACGGTCAAGCTCAATCACAGGTAACTCACCAGCACCCGGTAAAATGCTTTGCTCAAAGTATGAAAGCAGCATTTGGTTAAGCTCACGTACGCGGCTCATGATCCTAAATAAACGCTTCATCATGCGCTCGACCGAGGCTTTACCATCACTACCAAAGCCGAGGATTTCAGCGGCGTTAGGCTGATGATCGAACAATAAGCGGTTTTCAGAGCGACCCGCAGCGATGTGTAGCGCAAAACGAATGTTCCATAGGTTTTCTAAACACTCAGACAGCTCTTGGTATTCTTCGTGAGTAAGATAGCCGTGATTTATAAGTTCTTGTAATGTCTCGGCTCTAAAGTGCTTTTTAGCAACCCAAATAATGGTCTGTAAGTCGCGCAGGCCACCCGGGTTCTCTTTGATATTCGGCTCAAGGTTATAAGCTGTACCATGGCATTTTTTATGGCGTAAACTTTGTTCTTGTACTTTTGCCAAAAAGAATTCGTCTGAGCGCCAAATCGGCGTATCAATTAAATGATTTTTTAATTTTTCGAATTCGATATGGTTACCGAAAATTAATCGGCTTTCGAGTAAGCTGGTGGCAAATGTCACATCTTCACGTTTTTGTTCTAATGCTTGTTCTATAGTGCGAACGCTGTGACCAATTTCTAAATTTAGATCCCAAAGCATGGTAACGAACTGGCCAATTTTCTCGCACACGGCTTCACTTGGCTGCTCGCTTACCAGCAACATAAAGTCGATATCGGAATAGGGGTGCAGTTCGCCACGACCATAACCACCCACAGCAATCAGGGCTAAGTCACTTTCATGAGCAAGGTCGTAATCGTGAAACAGTTTAATTAATAAGCGGTCGATAAACTCAGCGCGGGCATTAATTAAGTTGCTAACGGGTTGTTTTGAGAATTCGTTCTGTAGCCATTTATAAAAATAACTAGAACAGTCGCGATAATCGCTAAGTTGCTCAGCTTGGCTGAGCAACTTTTTTACTTTATTGGGTAATGCCACTGGGGCTGGCTCCTAGTGTTCGATGATCCTGTCAATAGTATCATCTGATCGGAGCGTTAAAATTTCAACACCATTTTCAGTCACTAACAGTGTATGTTCCCACTGTGCAGACAATGAACGGTCTTTTGTTACGACAGTCCAGTTGTCTTTAAGTAGTTTACATTGGCGTTTACCAGCATTAACCATAGGCTCGATTGTTAAGCACATACCTGCTTTTAATACTTCGCCAGTACCTGGTTTACCGTAGTGCATTACTTGAGGTTCTTCGTGGAACTCAGCACCAATGCCGTGACCACAATATTCACGAACGATAGAATAGCTAAAGCCTTCTGCGTATTTTTGAATTGCAGCACCAATATCACCTAAGCGTACGCCTGGTTTTACCATTTTAATTGCAAGGTATAGGCTTTCTTGGGTGATATCAGCAAGACGCTTGCCTTGAATGTTAGGTGTACCAACGTGGAACATCTTAGATGTATCACCGTGATACCCATCTTTGATCACAGTCACGTCGATATTGACGCTATCGCCTTCTTTAAGTGGTTTGTCATTTGGAATACCGTGACAAATTACATGGTTCACTGAGGTGCAAATTGATTTTGGGAAACCGTGATAATTCAGCGGTGCTGGAATAGCATCTTGAACATTAACAATATAATCATGACAAATTGTATTTAGTTCATCTGTGGTTACACCTGGCACCACATGCGGTTCTATCATTTCTAGTACCTCGGCGGCTAAGCGCCCGGCAACACGCATTTTTTCGATTTCTTCAGGGGTCTTGATCACAGCACTCATTGAGGCTCCAAAGTTGTTTTTCAGGTCAGTTTTTAGTGCACAAATTTTGCACTAGACGTTGAGTTTTCAATTTTAATATGGTATAAAGCGCGCCGTCTTTTTACAAATAAATTCTTAACTGATTTTTTGTATTTAAGGCAAACACAATTTTATTTTAACACACACACGTATCGTCACATACACTTGGGTGCACTTAAGTTACAAATTAACTACGGTGTTGGTGCTATGGGATATGTGGAGGCCTAACCCTAAATTATAGAGGATTATACAAATGGCAAACGTTTCAATGCGCGATATGCTTCAAGCTGGTGTTCACTTTGGTCACCAGGCACGTTACTGGAACCCTAAGATGAAGCCTTTCATCTTCGGCGCTCGTAACCGTGTTCATATCATCAACCTAGAGCAAACTGTACCAATGTTCAACGAAGCACTTAAGTTCTTATCGAACGCAGCTTCTAACAAAGGTAAAGTACTTTTCGTTGGTACTAAGCGCGCAGCAAGCGAAGCAGTTAAAGAAGCCGCTCTTCAAAGCGAGCAGTTCTACGTAAACCACCGTTGGTTAGGTGGTATGTTGACTAACTGGAAAACAGTTCGTCAATCAATCAAGCGTCTTAAAGACCTTGAAGCGCAAAGCCAAGACGGTACTTTCGAGAAATTAACTAAGAAAGAAGCGTTAATGCTTACTCGTGAAATGGAAAAGCTTGAAAAGAGCCTTGGTGGTATCAAAGACATGGGCGGTCTTCCTGACGCGCTTTTCGTTATCGATGCAGACCACGAGCACATCGCTATCCGTGAAGCTAACAACCTAGGTATCCCAGTTGTTGCTATCGTTGATACTAACTCTAACCCAGACGGTGTTGATTACATCGTACCTGGTAACGACGATGCGATCCGTGCTATCCAACTTTACACTGGCGCTGTATCAGCTGCGATCACTGAAGGTCGTGAGAACAACATCGTTGCTCAAGCTGAGAAAGACGACTTCGTAGAAGCTGAGTAATTAGCTGTCATCAAGTCTTCATCTAATTAAGATGAAGACTTGTTATTCTTGTTAAGCGGCCTATACCGCTTCCCTATAACAGAATTCAATTGAGGATATTCTAATGGCTGTAACTGCTGCCCTAGTTAAAGAATTACGCGAGCGTACTGGCGCTGGCATGATGGATTGTAAAAAAGCGTTAACTGAAACTAACGGTGACATCGAGTTAGCGATCGAAAACATGCGTAAGAGTGGTGCTGCAAAGGCTGCTAAAAAAGCAGGTAACATCGCTGCTGAAGGTACAATCTTAATCAAAGAAGGTAACGGTTTCGCTGCACTTCTAGAAGTTAACTGTCAAACTGACTTCGTTGCTAAAGACGCTAACTTCCTTGGTTTCGCTAACCAAGTTCTTGACGCTGCTGCAGAATCTAAAGCAGACATCGAAGCACTTAAAGCACAATTCGAAGAAACTCGTGTTGCGCTAGTTGCTAAAATCGGTGAAAATATCAATGTTCGTCGCGTTGAGTACATCGACGGTGACAAGCTTTCTTCTTACCGCCACGGCGACCGTATCGGTGTTGTTGTAGTTGGTGAAGCTGACGAAGAAACACTTAAGCAAGTTGCTATGCACGTAGCTGCGTCTAAGCCTGAGTTCGTAAACCCAGAAGACGTACCAGCTGACGTTGTTGAAAAAGAAAAAGCAGTTCAAATCGATATCGCGATGAACGAAGGCAAGCCTGCTGAAATCGCTGAGAAAATGGTTATCGGTCGTATGAAGAAATTCACTGGTGAGATCTCTCTTACTGGTCAAGCTTTCATCATGGAACCTAAAAAATCAGTTGGCGAAATTCTTAAAGAGAAAGGCGCAACTGTTACTAACTTCATCCGTTTAGAAGTTGGTGAAGGTATCGAGCGTAAAGAAGAAGACTTCGCTGCTGAAGTAGCTGCTCAAATCGCTGCTGCAAAAGGCGAGTAATTTTCTAACTTAGTGACGTAGGGCAATAAGATGAAATTAATCTGCTATTAGCTTTTGCGTCACTGATGAAAATTCTTTAAAATAACCGCGTTTTATGTGTAACCATAGCGCGGTTATTTTTTATCTCATTACTAAGGCTGGCCCAAATATTATGACTATCAATCGTAAACCTATTTTTAGACGTGTTCTTCTTAAACTTAGCGGTGAAGCATTAATGGGAGACGAAGGCTTCGGCATCGACCCAAAAGTACTTGACCGTATGGCTCAAGAAATTAAAGAACTTGTAGAGCTCGACGTAGAAGTAGGTTTAGTTATCGGTGGCGGTAACTTCTTGCGTGGTGGTTCATTAGCAGAAGCGGGTATGAACCGCGTAGTTGGCGACCACATGGGTATGCTTGCCACTGTAATGAATGGTTTGGCAATGCGCGATGCACTGCACCGTGCATTTGTAAATTGTCGTTTAATGTCTGCTATCCCACTGAACGGTGTGTGTGATGCTTACAACTGGGCAGAAGCTATCAGCCTATTAAAATCTGGCCGCGTTGTAATTTTCTCAGCGGGTACAGGTAACCCATTCTTCACGACTGACTCAGCAGCGTGTTTACGTGGTATTGAAATTGAAGCAGATACTGTAATCAAAGCGACTAAAGTAGATGGTGTTTACTCTGATGATCCAGTGAAAAACCCAGACGCTACACTATATCGCCACTTAAGCTACAATGAAATCATTGAAAAAGAGCTTAAGGTTATGGATTTAGCTGCATTTACGCTGGCGCGTGACCACAACATGCCATTAAGCGTATTTAACATGAATAAATCAGGCGCGCTTAAGCGTGTTATTATGGGCGAAGATGAAGGAACGCTTATCTCTTCACAAGCCTCAGACGAAACTAGCAAATAGATTAGGATTGAACCGTGATTAACGATATCAAAAAAGATGCGTCAGAACGTATGCAAAAAAGTGTTGCGGCACTAGGCAGTCAATTATCTAAAATTCGCACAGGCCGTGCGCACCCAGCATTACTTGACGGTATTCAAGTGTCTTACTACGGTGCTGACACGCCATTAAACCAAGTTGCTAACGTAACAATTGAAGACTCTCGTACACTTGCAATTAGCGTGTTCGATAAGTCATTAGCGCAAGCAGTAGAAAAAGCGATCATGGCTTCAGATTTAGGTTTAAACCCAATGTCTGCAGGTACTGTTATTCGTGTTCCACTTCCTCCACTTACAGAAGAGCGTCGTAAAGACCTTATCAAAATCGTACGTGGCGAAGTTGAAGGTGGCCGTGTTGCTGTACGTAACATCCGTCGTGATGCAAATGGCGATATTAAGAGCTTATTGAAAGAAAAAGACATTTCTGAAGATGAAGCACGTCAAGCAGAAGACGAGATCCAAAAGCTTACTGATAAGTTCATCAAAGAGATGGACGCACAACTAGCTGCAAAAGAAGCTGAGTTAATGGAAATCTAATCGCTGCTGTTTATCTTTCAGACACTGATTCTGTAAGTAAACAGGCGTAACTAAATTTATTAGTTTTGAAACGCCGTCTAGGGTATACTAGACGGCGTTTTTTTATGGAATACTCGATATTTATGGTTCTTAACGCTGATAAAATTTCCCAGCAAAGTTTGCCTAAGCATGTCGCTATAATCATGGATGGCAACGGACGTTGGGCACAAGCGAAAAATCGCCCACGTGTTTATGGGCACAAAAAGGGCGTTGATGCGGTTCGTCAATCAGTGCAATTTTGTACTCGCTTAGGTATACAGTCGTTAACACTATTCGCATTTAGTAGCGAAAATTGGCGACGTCCAGAAGACGAAGTAAATACGCTCATGGAGCTATTTTTATTTGTACTGGGCAAAGAAGTTAAAAAACTTCATAAAAATAATGTAAAGCTAAACATAATTGGTGATTTATCACGCTTTTCAGAAGGTTTGCGCAATAAAGTTGATGCAGCCCATGAATTAACTCGTAATAATACGGGTCTACAGTTAAACGTGGCAGCTAATTATGGTGGACGTTGGGATATTACTAACGCCGCAACAACGCTTGCGAAAAAAGTCGCAGCCGGTGAAATGGCCGCAGAAGATATTACTGAAGAGCTAATGGCTGAACAAATGAGTATGGCCGACCAAGGTGAGCTTGATTTAATGATCCGCACCGGTGGAGATTTACGCATCAGTAACTTCCTTTTATGGCAAGCGGCTTATGCTGAGCTTTACTTTACCGATACGCTTTGGCCAGACTTCAATGAAGCTGCATTTGCTGACGCTATCGCATGTTACGTTGCCAGAGAGCGACGATTTGGTTGTACAGGCGAACAAATAAAACAATTACTCGCCGAGACCTAATTACTAGTTGAAGGTACACACATTGCTAAAACAACGAATTTTAACCTCGCTCGTGTTGGCACCACTTGCACTTATTTTGGTTTTTTATACCCCATTAACACTATTTAGTTATATCGCCGCTGGTATTGTTTTGCTCGGTGCGTGGGAATGGTCTGCATTTATGGGCCTATGCGATAAAGTTAAACGTTTTGGATTTGTTGCAGCAACGGCTGCATTTTTGGCATTACTTAACTGGCATTGGCCCATTGAATCACTTTGGCAAAATGGTCAATTAGTGGGTGATGCAAACTACCTATTTACCTTGTCATTTGCATGGTGGATTGTGGCAACTTATTTAGTTTGGCGCTACCCAGCTATGGCAAAGGCTTGGAATGAAGGCATTGTAATGCGTGCCATTGCAGGCTTTTTAACGCTAGTGCCACTTTGGCTTGCTCTAAATACACTACGTAGCGCAGGGTATGGTGAATCTACTCACTTTGGTTCAATGTTAATTTTAGTTGTACTTGGTATTGTATGGAGCGCTGATATTGGTGCTTACTTTACTGGTAAAAACTTAGGTAAACGTAAACTAATGCCAAAGGTAAGTCCTAATAAAACGATTGAAGGTTTATTAGGTGGTGTAGTAGCTTCGGTTGTTTTTGTTTTAGCATTTTGTCACTTCACTAATGTTGATATGAGTGTTTGGCCAATCTATGCCGTGATGACTGCATTTATCGCGTTATTCTCAGCCGTAGGCGATTTACTCGAAAGTATGTTTAAACGAGAAGTTGGCTTGAAAGACAGCGGTTCATGTTTACCTGGTCACGGCGGTATTTTAGACCGTATCGATAGCTTAACCGCAGCTGCGCCAATCTTTGTACTTTGCTACGCATGGACACTGAGTTTATGAGCAAAGTTGAGCAACTTGTCGTACTGGGCGCAACTGGTTCAATCGGTTTAAGCACCTTAGACGTTGTTTCTAGAAACCCGGAGCGTTTCGCGGTTTTTGCTCTAGCGGCGGGGAAAAATGCCGAGCAAATGGCTGAGTTGTGTATCGCACATCAGCCTAAGTTTGCTGTTATGGCTGATCAACAAGCCGCTAGTGCGCTATCAAATTTACTTGCAAATAGCTCGTGTAACACACAGGTGCTAGCAGGTGTTGATGCGATGTGTGAGCTTGCTGCACATACAGATGTTGATGCAGTGATGTCGGCGATAGTAGGTGCAGCAGGTCTGTTACCGACTTTAAGTGCAGTTGAAGCTGGCAAAAAAGTGTTGCTCGCTAATAAAGAGTCGCTCGTTATGTCAGGTCAGTTGTTTATTGATAAAGTAAAACAACATGGCGCCACTTTACTGCCTATCGACAGCGAACATAATGCGATTTTCCAATGTATGCCAGCATCATTACAGAATGCATCAGGCCTACTTGCTGATAATGGTGTAAGCAAAATCTTGCTTACAGGGTCTGGCGGTCCTTTCTTAAAGCGTGATTTAGCGACATTATCATCAGTGACTGTTGCAGAAGCGGTGGCACACCCTAATTGGTCGATGGGACAAAAGATTTCTGTTGATTCAGCCACTATGATGAATAAAGGCCTAGAGTTTATAGAAGCCAAGTGGTTGTTTAACTGCTGTGCCAGTGATATTGAAGTGGTGATCCACCCACAAAGTATTATTCACTCTATGGTGCAATATCAAGATGGCTCAGTGCTTGCGCAAATGGGCAATCCAGATATGCGCACACCAATAGCGCATGCTTTAGCTTTTCCTGAGCGTGTCGATGCGGGTGTAAAACCGCTCGATTTTTCACAAATGGCAGATTTTACTTTCACTAAACCAGATTATGCCCGTTACCCTAATTTAAAACTTGCCATTGATGCTTGTGAAATGGGGCAAGGTGCAACCACCACAGTAAATGCGGCGAATGAAATTGCCGTTGCTGCCTTTTTAAATGGTCAAATCGGCTTTACAGATATTTATCGAATTAACGCTGAAACGCTCAACGCAACACAAAACATCAACGTGCAAACTCTCGATGAGATTTTAGCTTGCGACCAAGCTGCACGTGTAAAAGCGACTGAGTTTGTAAAAAGAGGCATCAACTAGCATGTTTGATTTTTTCTGGAATCTTGGCTCATTTATTCTCGCCTTAGGTATTTTAGTGACTGTGCATGAATATGGTCATTTCTGGGTTGCGCGAAAAGCGGGCGTGAAAGTGCTACGTTTTTCAATTGGCTTTGGTAAGCCGTTGATCAAGTGGTACGACAAACAGCAAACCGAATATGTGGTTGCTGCAATCCCACTAGGTGGTTATGTCAAAATGCTTGATGAGCGTGTTGACGAAGTGCCGCCAGAGCAGCGTCATTTATCATTTAATGCTAAATCAGTAAAAGCACGTATTGCGATTGTGGCTGCAGGCCCGATGGCAAACTTTTTATTCGCTATTTTTGCACTTGCTGTGATGTATATGGTGGGTGTGCAGTCATTAAAACCTGTGGTGGGTGAGGTGACTCAAGGCAGCCGTGCCGCTGCTGCTAAGATTGAGCCAAACCAGCAAATTATTAAAATTGGTGAAGACGACATTAACACTTGGCAAGATGCCACATTCTCGCTTATGAGTCGCTTAGGTGAGCAAAGTGTTGTGGTAACGCTTCGTGATCAAAATTATCAAAAACATGTGCGTACTCTTAATTTAGATGGTTGGAAACTAGATCAACAAGACGTACCACCATTAACCTCGATAGGTATTGTACCGTTTCGCCCTAAAGCACTTTTAGAAGTGGCCATGATCAGTAAAGGCTCGGCGGCAGAAGCTGCAGGTTTACAGGTTAACGACAAAATACTTGCTGTAAATGGTGAAAATATCAGCAGTTGGAGCAAGTTAGTTTCATTAATTAAGCAATCACCTAACAAATCCTTACAATTTAGTGTACAAAGGCAAGATAGTGTAAAAGAACTGACGGTAACGCCACAAAGCAGAACCAATGATGCAGGCGTTGCTCAAGGATTTTTAGGCGTGTCTCCGGTGGTCGAGCCATGGCCAGAAAACTATATTGAAACTAGACATTATGGCCCCGTCGATAGTATTGTGCTGGGCATACAAGAAACATGGCGTTTAATTACCCTTAGTTTTGACATGATTGGTAATTTAATTACTGGTCAGGTGTCGGTTAAAAATTTAAGTGGTCCGGTGGGCATTGCAGTTGGCGCGGGAACTAGCGTAAGCTATGGCTTGGTTGCCTTTTTAAGCTTTTTAGCATTAATTAGTGTAAACCTTGGTGTATTTAACTTATTGCCGCTGCCAGTGCTAGATGGTGGGCACTTAATGTATTACATAATTGAACTTTTTCGCAAAAAGCCGGTCTCTGAGAAGACGCAAGAATTTGGTTTTAAAGTGGGGGCCTTGCTGCTTCTATTTTTAACATGTTTCGCTTTGTTCAATGATGTATCGCGTTTATAACAAGTAAGCGAAAAATTCCAATTTGAACACGATTGTAAAACACCAAAAAGTTTATTTAAAAAGGTGTTGAGCGGTAATACAGTTGTAAAGGATAAAGATAACAAAATGGCTATAAAAAAACATTTGGCAGTTTCAAGTTTATTAGGCGCTAGCTTTGCAGCCCTAGGCCAAAACTCCTTTATTGTAGAAGATTTAAAAGTTGAAGGTTTACAGCGTGTTGCACTGGGTGCTGCGTTAACGCATATTCCGATCAATGTGGGCGATAATATTGATGAGTACACAATTTCAAGAACCATAAAGGCTCTCTATCGTTCTGGTCACTTTGACAATATTAAAGCATTACGTGATGGCAACAGTGTTATCTTCCGAGTGACTGAGCGCCCAACGATCAGTATGATCGAATTTGATGGCAATAAAGATATCAAAGATGAGCAGCTAAATGAGTCGCTAGACCAGCAGGATATCCGTACTGGTGAGCCGCTTGATAAAACAGTTCTTGATAACATTGAAAAAGGTCTAGTTGAATTCTTCCACAGTATTGGTAAGTACAATGCAAAGGTAGAAGTTAGTATCACTAAGCTACCTCGAAACCGTGTAAAACTATTATTTGAATTTGATGAAGGTGATGCTGCATCAATTCGTCAAATCAACCTCGTTGGTAACGAACTTTTCTCTGATGAAGAGCTACTTAAATTAGCTGAGTCACAGCAAGATTTGCCGTGGTGGAAGTTCATGTCGAGCGACCGTTATCAAAAGCAAACCATTGAAGGCGATTTAGAGAAAATTCGCAGTTACTACCTAGACCGTGGTTACCTGCGCTTTAATATCGATTCGACACAAGTATCTGTAAGCCCTGAGCGTGACTCTGTTTATGTAACAGCAAATATCACCGAAGGGGTTAAATACAAAGTGAAAGGCTTTGACTTTATTGGTGACTTGTTAGGCCGTGAAGAACTCATCAGAAGTGTTATCCCGCTGAAAACAGGTGAGCTTTATAATGGCTCTGTTGTGACCTCTTCAGAAGAGTTCATCAAAAGCTACTTAGCGCGTTTTGGTTATGCTAATGCTGAAGTGCGTACCATCCCAGAAATTGATGATGAAAATAAAGAAGTTCAATTAACGCTATCGGTTAATCCGGGTAAGCGTGTTTATGTTCGTCGTATCATTGTGGGTGGTAACCAAAATACCTCTGATGAAGTAGTGCGCCGTGAAATGACACAGCTTGAAGGTGCGTGGTTGTCCAATCAAAGTCTTGAGCGCTCTAAACTGCAAATTCAGCGTTTACCCTACATGGAAAGCGTTGATTTTAATGTGGTGCCAGTACCAGGTGTAGATGACCAAGTTGATGTAGATTTTACTGTGAAAGAACAATCTGCAGGTAGCTTTAACGCAGGCCTTGCCTATGGTTCTTACTTAGGTCTGCAATTTAACATTGGTGTCAGTGAATCAAACTTCTTAGGGACCGGTAACCAAATTGGTTTCAACATCAATACCTCACGTGGTTCTGAGCGTATTAGTGTGTCTTATACTGACCCTTACTTTACGCCTGATGGTGTATCGCAAGGTAGTAGCATTTTCTACAGTAACTACGATGCAAGTAAGTTTAGCCTAATCGACTATAAATCGAAGAGCTATGGTATTGGTACTAACATTGGTTTCCCAATCGATGCAGTAAACCGTATTAACTTTGGTGTTCGTTGGGTACAAGAAGAACTGTCAGATATTGCTGAGTACGAGCAAACACGTGTTATTCGTGAAACCTTCTTAGATCCAAATAACCCAGATGCAGGTTTTGACTTTACTAAGTACGAGCTAAGTGCAGGTTGGTCACGCGTTACTGTAAACCGTGGTTTATTCCCAACAGCAGGTTCGCGCCAATCTCTTAACTTAACTGCAACAACGCCAAACTCTGATTTACAGTACTTTAAGCTAAATTACGATTCACGTTTTTATTGGCCAATCAGTAATGACCATAGCTGGGTATTCTCAACGCGTGCGGCGCTTGCATATGGTAATGGTTATGGTACAACCAATGGTTATGACCAAACACTACCGTTCCAAGAGTTCTTCAGAATAACTGAAATGGAACTACGTGGTTTTGATCGAAATACGATTTTACCACGTGCTGTATCACGTGTTCCGCAAACTATCCCTGGCACGCCATCACATGATGGTGCACCGACAGGTAGCATTGGTGGTGCATCAGAGTTTGACCAGCTTTACACAGCAGGCCGAATTGGTGGTAACGCCAAAGCGGTCGCAGGGATGGAGCTTATTGTTCCAACACCTTTCTTAGATGAAGAAAACACTAGCTCTGTACGTACCAGCTTCTTCGTAGATGCAGCAAACGTATGGGATACAGAGTTTAATATTGACCGTTATCAAAACCTGTCAACAGATGAGCGTGCTAAATTGGATGATTACTCAGATCCGATGCGCTTTAGGGTTTCAACCGGTCTTTCTCTACAATGGATCTCTCCGATGGGTCCAATGCTGATCAGTTTTGCGTATCCATTGCAAAAAGAAGAAGATGACGATACGAAGACCATCAGCTTTAACATTAGTAATACATTCTAAAGGAGTTTTTTCGTGAATAAATCAATTAAATCAACAGCTTTTGCACTACTTGCTACTTTATCTATGGGCCTATCTACTAACGCATTTGCCCACAAAGTAGGTATTGTTGATATGCAAGAAATCTACAAACAAATCCCACAAATGGCGAAAGTAGAGCAAACTTTAGAAGCTGAATTCTCTGAGCGTCGTCAAGAGCTAGAAAAACTTCAAGGTGATATTCGTTTTGAAGCTGAAAAGTTCAAGCGTGAAGCGACAACTATGAGCGACAAGCAAAAAGAAGAATTACGTACTAAGATTCAAGGTATGCAGCAGCAACTTGCTGAAAAAGGTCGTCCTTTAGAGCAAGAAATCAAAATGCGTCAAAACCAAGAACTAGCTAAAGTTCAAAAGCTAATCTTAGATGCAATCGAAGAAGTAGCGAAAGCTGGCAAATTCGATGAAGTTAAAGTTAAAGAAACAACGATTTATGTTAACCCTAAAACTGTCGATGACTTATCAAGCAAAGTTGTTGAAAAAGTAAGTAAGCAATAGAAATCATATATGCAAAACTACACGCTTTCGCAGATAGCGGATCTTCTGGGCGCTGACCTTCAAGGTGACGGCGCTACAGAGATTAAAAAAATATCTACACTTGCAAATGCCCAACATGGGCATATTGCATTTTTAGCGAACAAGAAATATCGCTCGCAATTAGATGATACTCAAGCAAGTGCGGTGATTTTATCATCAGCAGACGCTGAGTACTTTTCGGGTAATAAGCTCATTGTTGGTAACCCTTATGTTTGTTACGCCAAGCTTGCTCAGCTAATGGACACCACACCGCGCTCAGCAGTGACGGGTATTCACCCTAGTGCAGTCATTCATGATTCAGCTTCGATTGGTAATAATGTCGCGATCGCCGCCAATGTGGTGATTGAAGCGGGTGCTGTTATTGCTGACAATGTGCAGATTGGTCCAAACTGTTTCATTGGTGAGCATGCAAAAATTGGTCAAAGCACTAAGCTTTGGGCAAATGTAAGCATTTACCATCAAGTTGAGATTGGCAGCGACTGTTTATTCCAAGCGAATACAGTCGTGGGCAGCGATGGTTTTGGTTACGCTAATGAGCGTGGGGAATGGGTGAAAATACCGCAACTTGGCCGAGTAATCATCGGTGATAAGGTTGAGGTAGGCGCGTCTACTACGATTGACCGTGGTGCATTAGACGATACGATCATCCATAGTAATGTAATTATCGATAATCAATGTCAAATAGCGCATAATGTCGAGATCGGCTCAGGCACAGCGGTTGCCGGTTGCACGGTTTTTGCCGGAAGCGTCGAGATCGGTAGGAATTGTCAGATTGGTGGTATGGTTGCAATTAATGGTCACCTTAGCGTATGCGATGGTGCTATAATCACCGGCATGAGTATGGTGACGAAAGCAATCACAGAGCCTGGAATCTATTCATCAGGATTACCTCATCAAACTAACAAAGAATGGCGCCGAAGTATTGCCCACATCCGCAATCTTGGCGATATGAAAGACCGCATTAAAGCTCTTGAGTCACTGACTAAGTCACTCAATATTGAAGACAAATAAGGATGCTATTTTGGCAAATGAATTAAATAGTCTTGATATCCAAGATATTTTAAGTTTACTTCCGCATCGTTACCCGATGCTACTTGTTGACCGTGTTCTAGATTACACGCCAGGCGAGTCGTTACATGCGATTAAAAATGTAACAGTGAACGAACCTATTTTTACGGGTCATTTTCCTAATCAACCTATCTTTCCAGGTGTGTTGATTTTAGAAGCAATGGCCCAAGCAACTGGCTTACTTGGCTTTAAGACAGTTGAAAATCGTAGCGATAACGAACTATATTTATTCGCTGCGATTGATAATGCGCGATTTAAACAGCCAGTATTACCTGGCGATACTATGCATTTACATGTAGAGTTTTTAAAAGAGCGCCGCAATATATGGAAGTTTGCAGCAGAAGCAAAAGTTGACGGCAAAGTAGTGTGTACTGCCGAAATCATGTGTGCGAGAAGAGAGTTTTAATAGTGATCCATCCTACGGCGATAATCGAACCAGGTGCAAAACTTGGAAATAACGTATCAGTTGGCCCTTATAGCTACATCGGTAACGATGTAACTATTGGTGATAACTGTATCATCGAATCTCATGTGGTTGTAAAAGGCCCATCGACGATTGGTTCTGGTAACCATATTTTCCAATTTGCTTCGGTCGGTGAAGCTTGCCAAGACAAAAAGTACGCGAATGAGCCTACAACCTTGATCATTGGTGACAACAATGTGATCCGTGAGTGTGCGACCATTCACCGTGGTACGATTCAAGACCAAGGTGTAACAAAAATTGGTAGCAACAACTTATTTATGGCTTACACACACGTTGCGCATGATGCAGTAGTGGGTGATAACGTTATTTTTGCTAATAATGCCTCTGTTGCTGGCCACGTACACGTAGGTGACTGGGTGATCCTTGCTGGTAATTCAGGTGTTCACCAGTTCTGTAAAATTGGTTCACATGCCTTTGTTGGTATGTACTCAGGTGTTAATAAAGATGTGCCACCATTTGTAACGACCATTGGCACGCCGGCAGGCCCTGTAGCAATCAATACTGAAGGCATGAAACGCCGTGGTTTTGAAAGCGATGAAATCATGGCAACACGCCGTGCATATAAAACGCTTTACCGTAAGAGTTTAGGTGTTGAAGAAGCAATCGCTGAGCTAAGTGAAGATGCTGCGAAGTATCCAGCTGTTCAGTTGATGATAGACTTCGTGAAAAGCTCTGAGCGCGGAATTATTCGCTAATCAAAAGCTAATTACTAAAAGCCACCGTAAGGTGGCTTTTTTGTTTTTATAGTTCAGGTTTTGCTAAGTCAGTGCTTGTTATCTTCACGACAAAAAAGGATCTAGTAATATGAATAAACTCATCATCTTTGCATTGTTAAGCTTAATAATAAGTGGTTGTAGTAGTGCGCCTTCGGTATCTAAGGGAGCAATAGAAAAAGGCAAAGCCAGTTATTACGCTGATAAATATCATGGCCGAATGACAGCAAGTGGTGAGGTGTTTAATCAACAGGCATGGAGCGCGGCTCATAAAACGCTTGGCTTTGGCAGCAGAGTGAGGGTCACCAATATTAGTAACAATAAAAGTGTGATTGTTACCATTAATGACCGCGGCCCATTTATCCGCGGTCGTATTATCGATTTATCAAAAAAGGCGTTTTCACAAATTGCCTCAGTCAAGCAAGGTGTGATTGACGTTACTGTTGAGCAGCTCGATTAAAAACGGGTAATAAGCTCTACGTAGTCGGCTTCATTAGCCATCAATTCAGCATGACTTGCAAAGGCTCTTACTTGTCCTTGTTCTAACCAAATAACCTTATCAACACGACTTAGCATTGCTGGGTCGTGGGTAATGGTCAACATGGTTTTATCTGCCCATATTTTCTCAAGTGTAGTCAGCAAGTTTTGCTTAGTGTGGTTATCTAGACTCTCTGTTGGCTCATCAAGAATGATTAAATTACCTTGCCTTAATAGGGCTTGAGCTATGGCAATACGACGTGACTGACCATGAGAAAGCTTTCTGCCTGCGGTTCCTAAGCGGGTATTAAGGCCGGCTTTTAAGTTCTTAAGCCAATAGCCAAGTTCAGCGTTTTCACAGGCTTCAATAAGCATCTCATCTGTCGCATCAAAAGCTGCATAGCGTAGATTTTCACGTAGCGTGCCATCAAAAATATGATGCTGCTGGGCAACTATCGTTAGCTGCTTAAAGCGTGTTGCAGTGCTCAAGCTTTCAAGTTCAAAGTTATCTTGCTTGGTGGTGAGCTTTAATGAGCCTGATTGCAGCGGCCAAAGGCCCGTGAGTAAGTTAACTAGAGTGGTTTTGCCACTGCCACTGGCACCGACTAGGGCAACTTTACTGCCGGGTGTAATCGCAAAATTGATATTGCTAAGGGCTTTGTTTTTTGCCCCCAAGTATTGGTAATTGACCTCGCTTAGCTCAAGACCAAGCCCTGATTTATCAGCTAATTGGTTTGCTAGCTGATCATCTAAGTTGTTTGGCTTTTCGGCTAAGCTGTTGTGTTTATCTTCAAGATCAAACAGTCGCTTTGCGGCACTTAAAGTAAGCGGCAATTCAATAAATGCCGTAGGCAGGGTGAGCACGGTTTCAAAGCTTGCTAATACAAATAACGCGAGCATCGCCAGTTCAACGTTTTTCATAGTCCCCATTGCAACCAGTGGAATTATCATAAAGACACTGGCCAGCATGGTGAGTTGGATCACCAAAGTGCTTAAACCATTACTGTTTGCCACGGCTTTGTGGTGATTATAGAGCTGGTTGTTGTATTGTTTACTGAGTGAGTCACAATGCGCTAATTGCGCCGCTTGTGCTTGATAGACAGCAAGCTCTCTAGCACCTGATAACGTATCGGCAAGTTCAGCTCTTAACTCGGCTGAAAGTTGGGTTTCGGTATCCGCTTGTTGATGAAGCTTATGGCTTAACAATGCGGGAAGCAGCACGCCAATAATCATCAGTGAAGTAAAGCACACTAATGCAACCTCAGCGTTATACATGGCCATGAAGGCCATTACTATAGGAATGCTGAAAAAGGCGACAATAATAGGCAGCAGTACATTTAGGTAAAACTTATCCAGCGCATCGACATCATTCTGTAGCCGGTTAAATAAATCGCTACTACGACTCATTGCTAAGTCAACGTTGTTCAGTTGGCTCAAAGTCTTGAACATGTTTACGCGAATTTCGCTCAGTAATAAAAAGGTAGCATTATGAGTTATCATCCTCTCACCGTAACGAGAGGCTGTGCGCACGATAGCTAAAAAGCGGATCACTCCAGCTGGGGTAAAGTAATTCATCTGCACACCAGCAATGCCCGCCGCTGCCATGGCTGCTAAAAACCACCCCGATATAGCGAGCAAGCCTACATTAGCAAGTACCGTTAAGCTTGCTAAAAAAGCCCCTAAAAGCAGCATGCCAGTATGAGGTTTGCACAGTTTTAATAGACGTATAAAGTTATGCATGGGCGTCACCTTGGCTTACCAGTTTAGCAAATAGGCCAGCTTGCTCAGTCAGTTGCTGGTACTGACCAGATTCAACAATGTGACCTTGTTGCATAACGTAAATCTTATCGGCGTGTTTAACCGTATTCAGTCGGTGAGCAATAACCAGCACTAAGTGATCTTTTGCATACTCGCGGATCGCTTGATTGATTAAATGCTCGGTTTGGCTGTCTAAGTGAGCGGTAGGCTCATCTAGCATTAGCACAGGGGCATTCTTCAAAAATGCACGAGCAAGGGCAATACGTTGTTTTTGCCCACCAGAGAGGCCTTCTCCTTGTTCACCGAGCAAGGTATCAAAGCCATCAGGTAGTGCAGTAATAAACTCAAGTGCGCCAGCTTTACTTGCTGCTTCATCGAGCTCTGCTTGGCTTGCATCGGGTTTAGCTAAACGCAGGTTCTCTGCAACGCTCCGATAAAATAACGTGGCTTGCTGTGGGATCCACGCCAGCTGTGCTTGCCAATCAGCTAATGCAGTATCACTCAGTGGTTGCTCGTTAATGCTAATAGCACTATTGGCCTGATGATGAAAACCCAATAGGCAATCAAACAAGGTACTTTTACCCGAGCCACTTTCACCCACAAAGGCAATTAAGCCTGAGCTTGGCAGGGTTAAGTTAATATCAGTTACCCCTTCGTTTGTTTCAGGGTAATGAAAGGTAAGCGCATTCAGCTGTATATGCTTTATTGGTAACTCAAGTTTAGATGACCCTACATGTTCATCTGAGTTGCTTTGATTGATTATGTCGACCATATCAGCAGCGGCACTGATCCCTTCAAGTTTTGCGTGATAATGAGTGCCCATTTGTCGAAGTGGTAAGTAAAACTCAGGGGCCAGTAGTAACACCACAAATCCAGTGGCAAAATCGAGGGTACCAAAAAATAATCTAAAGCCAATGATCACGGCAACAAGTGCCACACTAATGGTGGCTAAAAACTCAAGGGCGAAAGACGATAAAAAGGCGACTTTCAATACACCCATGGTTGCTCCACGATAATCATCAGAAATCTGACTGATGCTATTTAGCTCACGCTTGGTTGCATTAAAGAGCTTGAGTTGAGTCAGGCCTTGTAATCGGTCAAAAAAGTAATTACCAAGTACCGCAAGTTGTTGCCAGCGATCTTGGTTTAACTGCTCCGCTTTATGGCCCACTAAAATCATAAAAAAGGGGATAAGCGGGGCTGTTAAAAGGAATATGAGGCCTGCTTTGTAATCGGTTGGAAAAATCACCACTAATATCGCTATTGGAATAAGCGCACTGTAAGCCACACTTGGAATGTAATTAGCGTAATATTGATGCAGTGCTTCAACCCCATTATGTAAGGTGTTAAGTGTTGCGCCATGACCTTTTTGTTCACTGTAGGCTGGCCCAAGTTTGCTGAGCTTTTCTAGCAATGTATTTCGCATCACGTTTTTTATTTTTAACGCGGCGCGGTTACTTACGCGTTCACTTAGGGCAACCAACAAAGCACGAACTAAAATTAGCCCAGCCAGCGGCCATAATAATGGGCTTACGGCTTGCAAGTTTGCTTGTTCAAACATGACTTGATGAGCCGCGTTTGCAAGAAGATAACAAGAGGCAATCATTAATAGGGCGTTGAGTGTGCCCAAACTAATGCTTAATTTAAGAAGCCCTGAAGCGGACTGACTATATTGCTTTAAAAAAGCGCGCAGCGTTTGTTGCTGCGCGCGATTTGGTCGGGGTTTAGTTGTCATCGGTGTTTTTGAGTCTCGCGTAAAGCTCTAGCTCATCATCAGCAATCGAATCTTTATGTTGGTGAAATTCGTACCACATTACGTTGATCACCCCAAGGGTACAGGCTAATAGAACACCTAAAATCCAGGCAAAATACCACATAATTAAATCTCCTTAGTAGCTACCGTGCGTGTTGTTTTCGATTTCACTAATGGTTACTTTGCGCCACATCTTCACATAGCACCACGTTGTGTAAATAAGGATAAGTGGTACAAAAATAACCGCTGCAATAAACATCACGTTGAGAGTCATATGGCTCGAAACCGCATCCCACATAGTTAAACTAATATTTGGGTTGTTACTCGAAGGCATAACGAACGGGAACATTGACATACCCGCAGTTAAAATTACGCCTGCAAGCATTAGGCTTGACGCTGCCAATGCCATTGCCGGTTTTTGTAATTTAGATAACACAATCGCCAGTGCCGCCATCACGAATGCAAGGGCAGGGAACAGCATGGTTAATGGCATTTTTGTATAGTTATCAAGCCATGCACCCGGTGCCTGCGTGACTGTTTTACCAAGCGGGTTTGCAAAACCTTGAGTATCACCCATGCTAACGATTTTATAACCGTCAATTTGCGATACCCACACACCTGCCAAGGCAAACAACACAATAAACGCCATCAGCGCATATTGACCGTATTGTGCTGAGCGTTTTGCAACCTCTGCATCCGTACGAAGTTGTAGCCACATGCCTGCATGACCAACCAACATCAGTACGCTTACTAAGCCAACAACAATGGCAAATGGGTTTAATAACGCAAAGAATGAACCTTGATAACTGACACGCAGTAGGTCGTCGATATGATAAGGCACGCCCAGTAATAAGTTACCAAATGCCACACCAAATACTAAAGCAGGAATAAAACTGCCTGCAAATAAGCCCCAATCCCAGTTGTTTCGCCAACGTGGTGAGTCTATTTTTGAGCGGTAATCAAAACCAAGCGGTCTGAAAAATAACGCAAATAACACCAGCATCATAGCAAAGTAAAAGCCAGAGAACGCGGCCGCGTATACCATAGGCCAAGCCGCAAATAGTGCACCCCCAGCGGTGATGAACCAAACTTGGTTACCATCCCAGTGAGCACCTATGGTGTTAATTACAGTACGGCGCTCCACATCGGTTTTACCAACTAGGCGAAGCAAAATTGCCACACCCATGTCCATACCATCGGTCACTGCAAAGCCAATCAGTAATACACCAATTAACAGCCACCAGATTAGTTTTAGTGTTTCGTAATCAAAAATCATGACTGAGCTCCTTGGCTTGCAAGTGAATCTGCTTTAGCAAGTTCATGGTGATATTTACCAGTATGAAGCGAGCTTGGACCTTGTTTAATAAAGCGCAGCATTAACCAGCCTTCTACAGCAGCAAGCCCTGTGTAAAAGATAATGAAGCCAGTAATGCTGATAAGTAAATCGTTTACCGTCAGAGATGAGGTTGCCAAGAAGGTTGGTAGAATCTCTGAAATAGCCCATGGTTGGCGGCCATATTCAGCAACAATCCAACCAAATTCAATGGCAATCCACGGCAGTGGAATACTCCATACCGCAGCCCATAATAACCAGCGTTTTTGCTCAATAATGCGGTGCGCGTTGTAATAAAATGCAAGCACGAATACGCCTAGCATGATCACACCGCAACCGACCATAATTCTGAAGGACCAAAACATAGGGCCAACTTTAGGAAACGAATCTTTCACTGCTTTTTGAATGTGCTCTTCTGTGGCATCTACCACGTTAGGCGTATAGCGTTTTAGTAGTAAACCATAGCCAAGGTCGTCTTTTAAGCTATCGAATTTTGCAATGTTTTCTGGAGTGTCTTCACCACCTCGAAGCTTCTCTAAGTATTCGTATGCAACCATGCCATTACGAATTCGTACTTCGTGTTGCTTTTCTAGATCTTTAATACCCGTTACCTGTTCATCAATAGAGCGAGTAGCAATGATGCCCAGTGCATAAGGTATTTTAACAGCAGCGTGGGTGACTTGCTCTTCTGAATCAGGAATACCGACCAGAGTGAATGCAGCAGGGGCTTCTTCGGTGTGCCACTCAGCTTCAATGGTTGCGAGTTTAACTTTTTGTACCTCGCCAACTTCGTAGCCAGATTCATCACCAAGTAAAATAACACAAAGGATAGACGCTAAACCAAACCCAGAAGCAACCGAAAACGAGCGTTTAGCAAAAGCAAGATCGCGACCTTTTAGGATGTACCAGCTACTAATGCCCAGTACAAACATAGATGCTGCAACATACCCTGCCGAAACGGTATGAATAAACTTAACTTGTGCGACGGGATTGAATACCAGTTCAGCAAAGCTGGTCATTTCCATGCGCATGGTTTGATAATTAAACTCAGCCCCTACAGGGTTTTGCATCCAACCATTGGCAATCAAAATCCATAAAGCTGATAGGTTAGTACCTAGAGCCATAAGGAAAGTTGCAGCTAAATGCTGACGTTTTGTTAGTCGCTCCCAACCTAAAAAGAACATACCGACAAAGGTTGACTCTAAAAAGAATGCCATTAAGCCTTCAATCGCTAGCGGTGCGCCAAAAATATCGCCCACGTAGTGAGAGTAGTAAGACCAGTTGGTACCAAACTCAAACTCCATGGTTAGACCTGTCGCCACACCAATCGCAAAGTTAATACCAAATAACTTACCCCAGAATTTAGTCATATCACGATAAATTTCGCGACCAGTCATCACGTAAACGGATTCCATGATCACCAAAATCCACGTCATACCTAAAGTAAGGGGAACAAATAGGAAGTGAAAGAGGGCAGTGATTGCAAACTGCAATCGCGATAGATCCACAAATGTTTCATCTATCATTGTTTAGCTCCTTGTTAGCGAGTGCGGTAGACACGACAAATTATTGGTTATGAAGTTTCAGTAATTATTGAAACTTTGTGAATATTAACCTTGTATCCATTTTAGTCAATAGAAAAATAAGAAAATAAGATTAAATAATTGTTCATCATTTCTACAGACTAGAGATTAAAGCTTAACTTTTCAATCGATTAATTACCTTATCAAAAACTTTTAGCCAGTTTTTATAGAACAAAAAGATTACTCACTTATAGGTATTCTCTCGGCTAAAAAATTAATTGTTTACTTTCTTAGCTGGTTACCTAGGTTAATGAATAAGCACTTATTTAAATTCTAGTATTAATTACTCGTGTGACATTTATCCGACTGCTAAAACACGGTAAACTCATTTTTATTAGTGCCAAAAGTTGCGAATTATCAACGAATGAAAGAACAAACAAAGCCGTTACGTATTGCCTTGGTGGCAGGTGAGTTATCAGGTGATATTTTAGGTGAAGGGCTAGTAAAAGCACTTAAACGCTGTTTTCCAGATGCCATATTTGAGGGGATTGCAGGCCCGCGTATGCAAGCGGCTGGCTGTAAAACATTATTCGATATGGACGAATTATCTGTAATGGGCTTAGTTGAAGTACTTGGCCGATTACCGCGCCTACTAAAAATACGCAAACAATTGGTGCAGCATTTTATCGATAACCCACCAGATGTATTTATTGGTATAGATGCCCCTGACTTTAACTTACGTGTTGAAAAGCCGCTAAAAGAGGCGGGTATTAAAACAGTACAATATGTTAGCCCGTCCGTGTGGGCGTGGCGCGAAAAACGCATTCATAAAATCAGTGCCGCCACTAACTTAGTGTTGGCATTATTGCCGTTCGAAAAAGCCTTTTATGATAAGCACGATGTACCTTGTACCTTTGTAGGTCATACTCTGGCTGATGATATTGCTCTTGAGCACGACCAAACCGAGGCTCGTAATCAACTTGGATTGGCACAAACTGATAAAGTGCTTGCATTACTACCTGGTAGTCGAGGTTCTGAAGTAGGTCTTTTAAGCGAAACTTACATTGAAACAGCGGCGAAATTACAAGCGCAAAATCCTGATCTTAAAATTGTGGTGCCGTTAGTCAATGAAAAACGAAAAGCACAGTTTTGTGAGATTTTAGAAAAAACAGCCCCTGATCTAAAACTGCAATTATTGGATGGTCAGTCAAATCTTGCAATGCAAGCCGCTGATGCCATTTTGCTTGCCTCAGGAACCGCAACACTTGAAGGTATGCTGTATAAAAAGCCGATGGTTGTGGGTTATAAAATTAAGCCATTGAGTTACTGGATTTTCAAAACCTTATTCACGTTTAACATTAAGTATTTCTCGTTGCCTAATTTATTAGCCGATGAAGAACTCGTCCCAGAGTACCTACAAACTGAGTGTAATGTTGAAAACCTATCGGCTGCGCTAACTCCTATGCTTAATACCGATAACAGCGAACTAAAGGCGCGCTTTTTAGCCATACATAAAAACATTAGATTAAATGCCAATGAACAAGCTGCAGCAGCAGTCGCGGAGTTACTAAATGCAAATTGAACGACCGAATGTTAATTATATTGCTGGTGTAGATGAAGTTGGCCGTGGTCCATTGGTCGGTGATGTTGTTACTGCTGCGGTAATACTGGACCCAAATCAGCCAATTGCAGGGTTAGCCGATTCTAAAAAGTTATCAGACAAAAAACGTCAATTATTAGCGGCAGAAATAAAAGAAAAAGCTCTGTGCTATGCCATTGGGCGTTGTAGCCCAACTGAGATTGATGAGCTAAATATTTTACATGCCACCATGCTCGCGATGAGCCGCGCGGTTGAAGGCTTAAGTGTAAAGCCAGAGTTTGTTTTTATTGATGGTAACCGTGTGCCTAGTCAATTAACTGTGCCAGCACAGGCGGTAGTAAAAGGCGATAGCCTAGTCGAAGAGATTTCAGCGGCATCTATTTTAGCGAAAGTTGCCCGTGACGAAGAAATGATTGAGCTTGATAAGCGTTATCCTGACTATGGCTTTGCAGGTCATAAGGGCTATCCAACTAAAGCACATTTTGCAGCACTTGAACAATACGGGGCAATTGCAGAGCATCGTAAAAGCTTCAAACCTGTTCAGCGCATTTTGGCGTTAAAAGGAGAGCAACAGTAATGCCTGCGCCGCAATTTGTTCACTTACGTGTTCACTCAGATTTCTCTATGGTGGATGGCTTAGCTAAAACTAAGCCAATTGTCGCTAAAGCAGAAGAGCTGCAAATGCCTGCGTTGGCTATCACCGACCAGATGAACTTATGTGGTTTGGTGCGTTTTTATGGTGCTGCCCATGGCGCAGGTATTAAGCCTATTGTCGGCGCAGATTTTTGGCTCAGAAGCCCTGAATTTGAAGATGAACCTAGCCGAATTACCATCTTAGCGAAAGATAACGAAGGCTATAAAAACCTCACCTTGTTGATCTCTAAAGCGTACCAACGCGGACATTTATTTCATCGGCCTGTGGTTGACCGTGAATGGCTGGTGGAGCACAAAAGTGGCCTAATTTTATTATCTGGCGCTAAAGATGGCGACTTAGGTAAAGCCCTATTAAAAGGTAACCCTGGGCTTATAGAATCGGTCGTTAGCTTTTATAAGCAACATTTTAGCGATCATTATTACATTGAGCTTATTCGTACGGAACGTGCTTTAGAAGAAGACTATTTACACCTAGCTGTTGAGCTTGCTGCAAAAGAGCAGTTACCTGTAGTGGCAACTAACGAAGTAGTCTTTTTAAAGCCAGAAAACTTTGAAGCCCATGAAATCCGCGTAGCAATCCATGACGGTTACACCTTAGAAGATAAACGTAGACCAAAACGTTTTTCTGAGCAGCAATACCTTAAAACGGCTGAGCAAATGGCTGAGCTATTTAGCGATATTCCTGAAGCGCTAGAAAACACTGTTGAAATTGCTAAGCGCTGTAATGTGACCGTGCAGCTCGGGACTTACTTCTTACCAGATTACCCAACCGGTTCGCTAAAAATTGAAGACTTCTTGGTTAAGGTCTCTGAAGATGGTCTTGAAGAGCGTTTACAGTTTTTATTCCCAGATGAGCAAGAGCGAAAAGAAAAACGTGGCGAGTATGATGAGCGTCTGAAAATAGAGCTCGACGTAATCAACCAAATGGGTTTCCCAGGTTACTTCTTGATCGTAATGGAGTTCATTCAGTGGAGTAAAGATAACAATATTCCGGTAGGTCCAGGGCGTGGTTCTGGTGCGGGTTCATTGGTTGCTTATGCACTGAAGATCACCGACCTCGATCCACTCGAATTTGACTTACTATTCGAACGTTTCTTGAACCCAGAACGTATCTCAATGCCCGATTTCGACGTCGATTTCTGTATGGATAGGCGTGATGAGGTAATTGATCACGTAGCGGCGCTTTATGGCCGTGATGCGGTATCTCAGATCATTACCTTTGGTACCATGGCTGCAAAAGCGGTTATCCGTGACGTAGGCCGTGTACTTGGCCACCCTTACGGCTTTGTTGATCGTATTTCTAAACTAGTACCGGGCGATCCGGGCATGACCTTGGCTAAAGCGTTTGATGTTGAGCCTCGTTTACAAGAAGCCTACGACGGTGATGAAGAGGTCAAAGAGCTTATTGATATGTGTCGCATCCTTGAAGGCTGTACACGTAACGCGGGTAAGCACGCTGGTGGTGTTGTAATATCACCCACCACAATCACTGACTTTGCCGCTCTTTATTGTGATGATGAGGGTAAATTCCCGGTAACGCAATTTGATAAAAATGACGTTGAGACAGCAGGTTTAGTAAAGTTTGACTTCTTAGGTCTTAGAACACTTACCATCTTGCAGTGGGCACTTGATATGACTAACGAGCGCTTAGCTCGTGAGGGTAAAAAGCCCGTTGATATCAACGCTATTCCACTTGATGATAAGCCAAGTATTGAGTTACTGCTACGCGCCGAAACCACCGCGGTATTCCAGCTCGAATCTCGTGGTATGAAAGACCTTATTCGTCGTCTAAAGCCCGACTGCTTCGAGGATATGATCGCACTGGTAGCACTATTTCGCCCAGGTCCATTGCAATCAGGCATGGTAGATAACTTTATCGACCGTAAGCATGGCCGCGAAGAATTATCTTATCCAGATGCGCAGTGGCAACACGATAGCTTGCAACCAATCCTTGAGCCAACCTACGGTATCATTCTTTATCAAGAACAAGTAATGCAAATTGCTCAGGTACTGGCTGGTTATACGCTAGGTGGCGCTGACATGCTGCGTCGTGCGATGGGTAAGAAAAAGCCTGAGGAGATGGCAAAGCAACGCTCAACCTTCGAAGAAGGCGCTGTTAAAAACGGAGTTGACGGCGAACTTGCAATGAAAATCTTCGACTTGGTAGAGAAGTTCGCAGGTTATGGCTTCAATAAATCTCACTCAGCTGCTTATGCCTTAGTATCGTACCAAACGCTGTGGATGAAAACCCACTACCCAGCAGAGTTTATGGCTGCGGTAATGTCGGCAGATATGGATAACACCGATAAAATTGTTACCTTGGTAGATGAATGTGAAAACATGAAACTGACCTTGTTACCGCCAGATGTCAATGCCGGTGAGTACAAGTTTACGGTTAATCTACAAGGTGAAATTGTTTACGGTATCGGTGCCATTAAAGGAGTTGGTGAGGCGCCTGTTGAAGCTATTTTAGAAGCTCGTAGCGAAGGTGGCCCGTTTAAGGACTTATTTGATTTTTGTGCCCGTGTTGACTTAAAGCGTTTAAACAAGCGTGTTGTTGAAAAGCTTATTTATGCCGGAGCGCTCGACCAACTTGGCCCAGATAAAACCCAGCCTGGCCGTGCAACCTTACTCGCAAGCTTAAAAGATGCCATGCGGGCGGCCGATCAGCACCATAAGGCTGAGTCACTTGGGCAGGCAGATTTATTTGGATTACTTGCTACAGAGCCTGATGAAGTTGAACAAGCATTTATTAAAGCCACAGATTTAACCGACAATGAGTGGCTAGACGGTGAGAAAGAAACTTTAGGGCTGTACTTAACTGGCCACCCAATTAATCAGTATCGTAAAGAGTTAAAGCATTATACATCAGGAAGGCTGGTCGATTTACAACCCACTAACCGCGATGTGCAGTCAACGGCTGCAGGCTTAGTGATCTCTGCTCGTACTTTGATAAACAAAAAGGGAAATCGATGGGGTCTTGTAACTTTAGATGACAAGAGTGCCCGTATTGATGTACGCTTATTCCCAGAACAGTTTGAAATGTACCAAGATTTGCTGCAAGTAAACAATATCTTGGTAATATCTGGACAGGTCAGCTTTGATAACTTCTCTGGTGGCATTACAATGACCGCTAGAGACATATGCACCATCGCACAGGCGCGAGAAAAACGTATAAAAGCGATTAAAATGACCTTGAATATGGTGCAGATCGAGGCGAACTTCTTCGATAATTTACAAAAAGTGCTGGAACCTTATAAGTTTGGTACTTGTCCTATTAAAGTATTCTATCAACGTCCGGATGCGTTGGCTGAGATTACTTTAGGAACCGAATGGTGTGTTACGCCGAGTGATGACTTAATTCACAAGTTATCGCTGATGGCGGCGCAAGATGTAGAACTAGAATTTAACTAATTAGGTAGTTTAGAGCATGAGCCTCAATTATCTTGATTTTGAGCTTCCAATCGCTGAATTAGAAGCAAAAATTGAAGAATTACAAAATGTAAGCCGCGCTGGCGAATTAGACCTTGGATTAGAAGAGGAAGTCAGTCGATTAAAAGAGAAAAGTGCTGAAATGAAAGAGAAAATTTTCTCTGAATTAGGTGCTTGGCAGGTTTCTCAGTTAGCCCGTCATCCGTTGCGTCCTTATACTCGTGATTACATCGAGCGCATTTTCACGGAATTTGACGAATTAGCAGGCGACCGTACTTTTGCTAACGACCCAGCTATTTTAGGTGGTGTTGCACGTTTTGAAGGTCAACCAGTGATGGTTATTGGCCAACAAAAAGGGCGTGACACGGCTGAAAAAATTAAACGCAACTTTGGTATGCCAAAGCCAGAAGGTTACCGTAAAGCATTACGCTTAATGGAAATGGCTGAGCGTTTCAAAATGCCAATCATGACTTTTATCGACACCCCTGGTGCATACCCAGGTGTTGGCGCTGAAGAGCGTGGTCAAAGTGAAGCAATTGCGCGTAATCTTAAAGTAATGGCTGCGTTAAAAGTACCAACTATCTGTACTGTTATCGGTGAAGGTGGTTCTGGTGGTGCATTAGCTATTGGTGTGGGCGACCGCGTTAACATGTTGCAATACAGCACTTACTCTGTAATTTCGCCAGAAGGTTGTGCATCAATCTTATGGAAAAGCGCAGACAAGGCACCATTAGCTGCAGAAGCCATGGGTGTAACAGCTGCACGTGTTAAAGAGCTTGATTTAATCAACAACGTAATTGATGAGCCACTTGGTGGCGCACATCGGAATTACGATGCGATGGCGCGTAATCTCAAAAACCAACTTAAACGTGACCTAGCTGATTTACAAGGCCTTTCACTAGATGAAATGCTTGATCAGCGTTACAAACGTTTAATGTCGTTTGGCTATTGCTAAACACAGCTTAAAATTGAAAAAAGCCGCTTTTGCGGCTTTTTTTGTTTTATAATGCCGATAACAAAGACGCTTGTATACTCATTGGTTTTTAATGCAAACATCAGATTTATACCACCATTTTTTAGCACAATTGCTGCCTTTGCTGAACGCTCAGCAAAGTTGCTTTAGCGTTGCCTTATCTGGCGGTGTTGATTCGGTTGTATTGTTACATTTAATGAAGCAAGCTCAACAGCAGCACTCAGAACTTAAAATTGAAGCTGTGTATGTTAATCATGGTTTGAGCAAGTATGCTGATGAGTGGCAAGGGTTTTGCCAATCGCTATGTGAAGAACTCGATGTCGCATTTAAAGCGGTGCACGTTGAAATTTATGTGCGCTCGCGTACATCACTTGAGGCACAAGCAAGAGAAGCAAGATACCAAGCACTCGACGAAAACTGTATACCAGGTAGTGTAATACTGCTTGGTCAGCACTTAAATGATCAACTTGAGACCTTCTTGCTTCGTCTAAAGCGTGGCTCAGGCTTGCAGGGCTTAGCATCAATGCCACAAACGCGATTGTTAGCGTCTGGGCGTGTGTGTTTTAGACCCTTGATTAATATCTCGCGTGAGCAAATTGAACAATTTGCCGATGAATTTGCTATTACCCATATCACCGATGATTCAAATGTTGATGAGCGCTTTGACCGTAATTTTTTACGTCATCAGGTTCTGCCTATTTTAATGGAGCGTTTTCAAGGGTTTGAAAAAAGTGCAGCGCGCAGTATTCGGCTGTTACAAAAGCAGCAATCACTGCTCGATGAATATACGCAAAGCGACCTTACACACTGCCAAAATTCACAGGGTGGTTTAAGCTGCGAGGCAATAGCGAGGTTTAGTAAGCCCAGACAAGCAAACCTTGTCCGTGCGTGGCTGAATCAGTTTACCCATCAACTACCTTCTGAGAATCAGCTACAGCAAATTATTGAGCAAGGTTTAACGGCAAAAGCCGATGCCCAGCTAAAAATTTGTTTGCAAAGCGGTGATGTTCGCCGGCATCAGCAGCATTGGTACTTTGTGAAAGAGCAGCCAATACCTGAGGCGATGGATATTGCTTTGCAAAGCGTTGAACTGATTGATGGCCGAAAACTAATAGTGAAAGAGGGTAAGGGTATTAGAAAACCAAAGCCCGATGAGCAAGTAAGGGTTGAATTTAATAAGCCGCAAGCACGTATCAAACCTTTACATAAACCCGGCTCAAACACCTTAAAACATTGGTTTAAAGATGCCAAAGTAGCTCCTTGGTTACGTGCGCAGACACCACTAATTTTTTATAACGATCAACTTGTGCAAGTTGTTGGCTACTTTGTTAGTGAACAGCACAGTGTTGAAGATGGAATTCTTTGGGAGACACTCTATGAGTGAACAACCTCATGTAGGTTTATCACTAGTTAATAAAGCACCACTTGGCTTTGCGTTGTCGGTGCTAGTGGCTGTAATTGCTGGTTTTGCTTATACAGAGCTGACAATAAATACACTTTTTTATGCACTAGCTGGCGGCCTAGTATGCTCATTATTGCTGCTAGGTTACTGGTCAGGCAAAGGCGGTATTTTCTTTATTCTGGGCGTACTTACGCCGCTGGCATTAGTGATGGTATCGCCCCTTACCACCATGGCTGCCTTGCTTTACTTATTAAGCGGCTTCTTCGCTGGTTTTTGGTTAGTATTATTTGGTTATAAACTTATAAACAAAAAAGCCTAGCGGGGGATGCTAGGCTTTTACTCAATTAGTAAGCTCTTGCGCAGTTTCTTCCTGCTGCTTTTGCCTTATAGAGGCCCTTGTCAGCACGGGCAAACACTTCGTTTTCGCAGTCTTGGTTGTTGGCTAGCGTATAACCAATGCTTGATGTTACATCATATTGAGCCATCAACCCTGAGTTAGCAACTAAGCTCATAATGCGATCAGCTATCACCTTATTGGTGGTAAACTCGGGGTCGTCGATTAATAATGCGAACTCATCTCCACCAAAGCGGAAAATCGAGTCAGTGCCGCGCACACTGCTGCGTAGTACGTTAGCAAATTCTTGTAGCACATCATCGCCAATTTTATGACCAAAGTTATCGTTTACTTGTTTAAAGTTATCTAAATCAAGCAACATTAAGCTAAATGGGCGATGTTGACGGCGGCAACGTTCTAGCTTTTGTGCCAAGCTGTCATTAAATTGACTACGGTTATTTAAGCCTGTTAGCGCATCTTTAGTCGCTAAACGTAATACGCGGGTGTACATAAGCGCATTACGTAATGGGTAAACGAGGGCAGTATGAAGCTGCTTTAATTTTGCTTCAATCGCTTTACCCATAGGGAACTGACTAAAGTAAATTAGCTGCCCTAAGCGTTCACTTTCGATATCTAAATCAAAAGAGTACGGTGTTTGGCTGGTATCGCTGCCTGCGCTTTGTGACACTCCGAGTGCAGATTGGAACTGTAAGCCAGATAAGTTGATTAGTTGCTTTGCGTGCTCGGCAAAAATAGTCAAAATTTCTTCGATTGATAACGTGGTTTGTAACTTTGCGACCAAATCGTGTGGACTATTTGTTTCATTTATTCGGTAATGCTCTGCCGAAAACGGCAGAAACTCGCCTCGCGCAGACACCCGCTGCGTCAAAATATGGACATTTTCCATGATAATTCTCCCCCCGGAGTGTTTAGATACCCCCATGTAGCGAGATTTGTGCCATATTTTTAAACTGGCCGAAAAACAGATGGTTGCTATATTTAAAAGAGAAACCAGTTTTGTCACCAAGTCTAGGGAGTTGATTGCTTGCAAAATGTGCTGATCCAAGTGTTTGGCTTGCTCGTCGCTGCCGTATTATTTGTTTGGTTTTTCAAGCGAATTGGTTTACCACCCATTCTTGCTTATCTTGCGACAGGTGTACTGGCAGGGAGTCATGGTATTGGCTGGATGGCGCAAAGCCATGAAATGCACTTTGTTGCTGAGCTCGGCATTGTGTTTTTACTGTTTAGCTTAGGGCTTGAGTTTTCATTGCCGCGTTTAATGGCAATGCGCAATATTGTATTTGGCCTTGGCTCCTTACAGGTCGTGGTGACCAGCATAGTGTTTATGCTAATTTTACTGCTGCTTGAGCACAGCCTTTTAAACAGTTTTACTATTGCTAGTTTAATGGCGCTGTCTTCAACAGCGGTGGTGGTGAAGCTACTTAAAGAATCTGGAGATTTAAACCAGCGCCGCGGCCAGTTGGCAATAGGGGTGTTGCTGTTTCAAGATATTGCTGTTGTCCCTCTGCTCATTGTTTACCCCTTGCTAGCCCAAAGTGGCTCTGAAGAAATTGCCGGTGCATTGGCTTTTGCACTTACTAAAGGTGCTTTAGTGTGTATTTTATTGTTCGGCATAGGTAAATGGATTTTGCCTAAAGTGTTTAGCGAAATAGCGCTGGTAAGAACCGATGAACTATTTATGCTAACGACTTTATTGGTTGCCTTGTTTGCCGCAGGCTTGACTTACCTATTTGGTTTATCGATGGCGTTAGGCGCCTTTTTAGCCGGCATGATGTTAGGAGAAAGCCATTATCGTCACCAACTTGAAGCCGATATTAGACCATTTCGCGATATATTAATGGGGCTATTCTTTGTGACTGTTGGTATGCAGCTAGATGTGCTTTATGTACTTAATAGTTGGTACTGGATCATCGCGGTATTAATTGGTTTATTGCTATTTAAAATAGCGGTGCTTGCGATTGCTGCGCAAGTGATGGGGGAGCGAAAGCAAGATGCGGTATCAGCGGGTATTATGCTTTGGCAAATGGGAGAATTTGGCTTTGTGTTAATTGCACTTGCTTCTCAGCATTTGTTAATAAGCTCAGAGCAAGCATCGTTTTTAATTGCAGTTGGCGTGCTTTCGATGGCGCTAACGCCTTACTTAATTGAAAAAACACCGCTTATTCTCAAAAAACTTGGCCTTTTAAGCCATGCAGGACAGTACTGGCAACAGCCCGCGACAAGTAGCCCTTTGTATCAAAATCATGTCGTTATTTGTGGTTTCTCCCGTGTAGGGCAAACTGTTGCGCGCTTTTTAAAGCCAGAAGCAATTGAATACGTCGCGGTCGAAAGTAACCCTATCTTATTGCAAGAAGCGAAAGCGGCTGGTGAACCGGTTATATTTGGCCATGTGAATCAAAAAGATATTTTAAAATCAGCGGGCGTTGAGCGTGCAAGGTTGGTGATTATTACCTTTACCGATTTTGAGCAAACGCAAATAGTTGTTGATGCCATCAAACAAATAGCACCTGATGTAAAGATATTGGTTCGAATGCGCGATGATACCGAAATGGAAACGCTTAAAGAACTCGGTGTTACTGAGGTGGTACCAGAAACCCTTGAAGCAAGTTTAATGTTAGTTTCGCATGTACTTTATATGTCTGGTGTGCCGATGACACGGATCATACGCCGTGTTAGTAAAGAGCGGCGCAATCGTTATAAATTTTTAAATGGCTTTTTCACTGGTGATAAACTTGATGGCGAAGAGGCCAGTTCAGATAGGCTTGAGTATTTACATGTTATAGCTCTGCCAGAGCATGCTTATGCGGTTAATCAGAAAATTAGTGAGCTTAAGCTTGAGCAGCGCCGTGTGTCGGTTAGAGCGCTGCGCCGACAAGACCGTGAAATTGACGCGCCTTCATCACAAACAATTTTATTAGCAGGCGATATTTTAGTGCTGCAAGGCAAGCCACGCCGAGTAGAGCGGGTAGAGAGGTTTTTACTCGACGGTATGGAGTAGCGATTAGCTACTCCAACTCTAAAAATTTACGAATTTCAGGTAGCTTTTTAAGGCCATCTTGGTAGCCAATTTCTATGAGCTTTTGGGTATAACGTTTTTCAAACAGTAAGTAGCTCGTTAAACTCGATTGCGAACGTTTCTTAACACCAATCATACGTAGTAACACCTTAATTGCCATGGGCATGTCATCATAAAACTGAGCTGCGATTGCATTAAAGTTTTGCGATGGATTGATCACGCAAGTTTCAATTTGTTTAAGCTCTTGGTGTTTGTCACGGGCAGGTAATAAGCTCAGCGTGCGATTGATACGTTGTAAACGCTCTAAATCAGACTGTAGCGTGTCGGTAAAGACGCTATCGAGTAAGTGGCCTGCAATATTCGAAAGGCCAGGGTAATGAGGCTGATAACCCGGCGGATGCAATTCTTTTGGTTCATCAACACCAATAATAAAGATTTTTTCAGCACCTAAATGAACCGACGGACTCAGTGGCGAAAGTTGGTGAATAGAGCCGTCGCCGAAATAGTGGTTATACACATTCACACTTGGGAACACCATAGGTATGGCACTCGACGCCATTAAGTGCTCAACATTTATGCGGGTTGCTTGCCCTTCACGCTTTGCTCTGCGCCACGGTTTTTGTGTAAGTGACTGAAAAAATGCCACAGAGTCACCTGTGGTATAGCTCGAAGCAGTAATCGACACTGCATCTAGGTAGTTTTTATGCAGGTTTCGTTCGATACGCGATAAATCGAGTATTTCGTGCAACAGTTTTCGCAGCGGCTTATTGTTCAGCAAACTCGCTGGTGGGTGATTTATATGTTCAGATTGAAAACTTGTAAGCATGTTGCGGGTAATATGCAAAAACACACTTAAAAAGTCGCTTTTATAAACCTGAGAGGTCGAAAAATTCTTCCAAACCCATTCAAGTTTTTTGCATGCTAAATGTGCACACGATGCATAACATGCTAATGCAGCGGAATTAATTGCCCCAGCTGATGTCCCATTAATAATAGTAAAGGGCAGCGGTGCTGTACGAGGCATGCTTTGCGTTATCGCTTTAAGCACACCAACTTGATAAGCCGCTCGCGCGCCACCACCTGTTAGTAATAAAGCGATTTTAGAGTGTTGTGTTTTTTTTAACTTACTGCTCATGGTTGCATTTAAATAGTTGTGCGTCTTTACTTTATTTATCAACTGTAAGTCTTTAAGCTAGAAGAAGCAAAGATTAGCTCAAGGCTAAATGGTTTTTTCGTATTTTTATCTGTTTTATTTTTAAGGGAGTGTCTATGTCAGAGCATTCGTCAGAGCCTGAAGTACAAAAGGGTTCATCAAATAACAACCTGATTTTTGCGGTGGTTGTGCTTATCCTTGTTGCTGGTGTGGCAGCGTTTATTTTATTGAAGCCTGAAGATAAACCAGTGCAAGTTGTTGAAGACATTGTTAGCGAACAAGCGCCAGTTGTTGAGTATCAAGAGCCAGAGCCTGACCCAGAACCTGAAGTGACAGAGCCTGAGCCAGAGCCCGTTGTTGTAGATACTGCACCAGAACGCACTCCAGAGCCAGTTCCAGAAGTTGAGCCACTACCAACGTTAAATGAAAGCGATGAAGTGGTTGTTGCTCGCATGGATGAGTTACTAAGCGACCAAGTGATGAGCTTAATGGTGACTGATGATCTTATTCGCCGTGGTGTTGTGTACGTTGATAACATCGCAAAAGGTAAAGTGGCAGTTAGCCATGCACCTGTAGAACGCCCTAAAGAGTCGTTTAAAGTTATCGAGGGCGATATTTTAACAATCGACCCAAATAGCTATGAGCGCTATACGCCTTACGTAAAACTATTTACTAGCTTAAGCGCTGCTCAAGTTATTCGTATGTATGATGAATATAAACCCCTTATCAGTGAAGCTTATGCAGAAATTGGTTACGAAGGTGATGCATTCACAGGCACGTTAGAAGAGGCGATTGATGTACTGCTTGATACGCCAGAGCCAAAAGGTGATATGCCACTCGTTCGTAACTCAGTTACGTATCAATATGCTTACTCTGAGTGGGAAAACTTACCCGATGCGCAGAAACAATTGCTGCGTATGGGCCCAGAAAATATGAAGAAAGTGAAAGCTGCGCTGCGCAACATTAAAGCTGAACTTGAAAAGTAAGCGATAACCCCCTTAATGACAGTGCGATTGTATACCAAGTATGCAATCGCACTTTCTTTTTCGAATACCCCTTGAATAACTGGCTAAAAGTAGAGATAATCCCTCCCGCGCCAAACAAGGCCCTCAATGGTAGTCTTATTGGTCCTCTCGCAACACTAGCAGGTGAACCTGGTCAGGCCCGGAAGGGAGCAGCCACAGCGTGTGACGTGTGTGCCGAGATGCGGCTGGTAAGACTGCCACCCAAAATCTTATTTGGGTGACTTATTTCATTTAAATTCCTTTTAAATTTTTTTAGAACCAATCTTTTATTCTTGTATTAATCTAACTTTCTTTGAGCTTTTTATTTCTTAAGTTATCAAGACATCCACTTTAAGGTTATCTAGGCACCCAAAAAAGGTTAACTAGACACCCAAGTTAAACAATATAAATTCAGGCTCAATGTTGATGATTTGATTGAAGATGACACAGCTGGTTAGGTACAGGTAATAAAGTTATTCGGACACCCACTTTTGTAGGTATTTTAATAACTAATTTTAAAGCCGACTTGCTTAGTCGTTCTAAATTAATTTACAGATAAATGTTATGTTTAGGTGATTCTGTAGACATTGTCTGATTAGCGCCTGATTTGGGCAAGCTTAGCTCAAAGGCAGACCACTTTAAACATTTTCGAGTTTCGGTTTAGGCAAATAGTGCACGACTAGTGCTAATAGAGCTTCTCCGTTTTCGTTTCATGTGATTTGTGTAAGCTGTGATTGCTTGTTCTTTACCAGCAGTATTTTTAAACGAGCGAGTAAAGGAAGTGGTGAGTGTAAGCCAGTTGTCAGTACAAATGTTTAGTCTTTCAAGTATTGGTAATGCATCTTCTGGGATTTTCCCAGGTTTATCTTCTCGTATTGAGCGACCAGTCCAATCAACGAGTTGCAGGTATGTTTTGAGCTCATATGGCAGACCTTTAGGTATATGCTTACGTGGTTTACCTGCAAAGCGCATAAGTGATTTTGGTTGCTTATTATTTTGAGCTGACTCAATGCGTGTTTTTATACTGGTGTAGTCAGATTGCTCAGGTAAATCAGCCGCTTTCGCTCTTACAGGGTTTAGGTCAACATACGCAAGACAAGCTGCAAGAGCTGCTTCATCAAGTAATGCTTGTGACTTAAAGCGACCTTCCCAAAAACGACCTTTACAGTCATCTTCTTGATTCGCTTGTCGTGCAATACTCTCATTAAGAACGCGCATAAACCAACTGATGCTACTGAGCCTCTCTCGATATAAATTTACTCTGGCATTAATCGCAGAAAGCTCTGCTTTTGTTAGCAATTCGCCATTTAAGAATTGTTGGCAAAGGAATGTACTTTTAAATAACTTGTGCCATCTAATCAGAATCGCTTTATTATTCAAACGATTTGCTTTTGCTATATCAATATGAAGTACTAGATGAGTATGGTTACTCATAACTGCGTAAGCACAAACATCAATACAAAATATAAGACCAAGTTGAAGTAGTTTCTTTTCAACCCAATCGCGCCGGTGTTCATACGAACGACCTGTTAGTGGGTCTTGCCCGCACAAAAAAGCGCGACGAACACAACGTGAAATACAATGATAGTAAGGTGTGCTTGAAACGCTAATTAAGTTTCTACGAGGGGTTGCCATGCTCTTCTCCTCCATGAGTTGAACACAATAAGCTTAGCTGTAATTCTAAAGAGTGAGAAACAGAAAGTAGTTTATTCACTTTTTCGTTAAACAATTGACAATTTGTTTCGCAAGTAATCTTAGGTTGATTATACTTTAAAACTAGTAAGTTAACTCGAAATCATAAATGTTGACTTGCTAGAATCCCAACATATAAGTTTCTTTATTTCTAGCTCTTTTAGTATGTTGAGTAGTTCGGTTTCAGAAAGACAGCAGTTCTGTTTTAGGTTATCAATAGAAATTTCTTTATTAGAGTTGTTAACTTTTGAGGCTAACATAATACGATAAATTAATTTTAACTTGCGATTCATAATGCACTCCCCACATTTGCATAGCATTTTATAATAAATTGCTACTCTCTAATTTGTTAAAGCTTGGTTTTGTTGAGAAAAGGCATTGCAAGCTTCCTCTATATAGTTTCATTACAAGCAAATTAAATGTGTTTATTATTAGATTTTATGTGTATTGATGATTTTTTCGACTATGAGCGATCTTTTTCGCTAAGTCAAATGCAATTGATATGCTAATTTTACCAAAAGTGGGTGTCTAATTACGTGATGTCTCTAGTCCTCTCTAAAGTAGGTGATTAATTATCTTTAAACATGGGTGTCTTTTTATCATTTCTCAGACACTAGCTGTTGGGATTTAAACTGTTAGTGCTGGAGTCATGTGCTCTAATTATGGGGCCGTTTTTATTAATCAGATAAGTTTTGGCTGTGCTGTGAAATGGCATTATTTAAGGCTTCAAACAGTAGATGTTTTTCAACGGGCTTACCAACATGGCAGTAAAAACCACAGTTCTTGTATTCAATAATATTTTCTTTCATGACATTTGCTGTTAACGCGATTACCGGAGTCGTAGGGTTTAATGCTCGAATGTGTGCACAGGCTTCAATCCCCCCCATTTTTGGCATTTGGATATCCATCAGGACGAGCATAGGGTTTATTTTTTTAAATAAATCTATAGCCTCTAGACCATCTTTGGCAAACTGAACATTGGCATTTGTTTCGGCCATTAAGGATTGAATGACCATAGTATTAAGTGGGTTATCTTCAGCAATTAGAACTGTTTTACCTTCAAGATTGGGAACATCAGTTATATGGGGGCTTTCTATGATTTGCTGCTGCTCTGCTATTTCTAGCGGTAAAAATATGGTAAAGCGTGTGCCTTCACCTAATTTACTATCAACGTCTATAGTACCTCCCATCCGTTTAATTAAGTTTGTTGTTATTGACATGCCAAGGCCTGTGCCGCCAAAGCGGCGTGTAATACTATTATCAGCCTGTTGAAAGCGTTGAAAAAGATTTGCCAAACCTTCTTCACTCATACCTATTCCTGTGTCTAATACTTGTAACTCGATACCTGGGATTAAGTTTTTTACTTTTTTCTTTACAATAACTTGTATACCACCTTGCTCTGTGAATTTCACAGCGTTAGAAACTAGGTTTAAAATTATTTGCCTAATACGAACAGGATCACCAATCCATATATTTTCGACATTTTTGTCTATATCAATGTTTAGCTCGATAGACTTTTCGTTACAGATAGGTAAAAAATCAGAATTTATAGATTCAACTATTTTTATCAAAGAAAAGTTAACATTTTCGATTGTAAGCTCGTTCGCTTCCATTTTAGAAAAGTCTAAAATATCATTAATAATAGTAAGTAATGATCGGCATGAAAAAAGAGCTTTTGAGACAATTTCTATGTTTTGGGGCTTTTGAACATTAGGTTGCAGGATTTGTAGTAAACCCATAATACCATTTAAGGGGGTTCTAATTTCATGACTCATATTAGCAAGAAATTCTGATTTAATTCTTGCCCCTTCTAATGCTTGGTCAGTTAAAGCTTGTTGCTCTTTATATGAGGTAGATAGCTTTTTAAAGTAAAAGAGCAAAATACCAGCCAAAAGTACAATCGTCAGAATATGAACTGTATATGCAAATTTAAAGTTTTCATTAATCGCCACACTCTTTTTCTTAAGCATGGTGTTTACGTGGCTTTCAAAGTCAGATAGAGCTGCAAGGGCTTTCGCATCATCAACTTTTACAATGTCGTCAATAGCTTCACTAGAAGCGCCTTGTTCAATCATTTTGAGCGCTAAATCAAGCTTTTCCTCATAATTAGCTAGGGTCGTTCTTACACCGCCGAGAGCTTGCTTGTCGTAATTTTCTACTGCTTCTAGCTTTTCTAGTATTACTTTTATTTCGTAAATTTCTTTTTTTATACTAGGGAGGGCCTTGTTGATCAAATGCAGCTCTCTAATAAACTCACTTAACTTACTGATATTTAGGCAGACCAAGGGTGTTGATCTTATTTAGCGCCTTCACTTTGATCATCGCTTCAACCAGTTGGCGATTG
>NZ_JAKGBA010000017.1:0-80086 GCF_021532495.1 Pseudoalteromonas sp. Cn5-37
CATACCAACCTTCGTTACATTGTCAGAGCCGCTACTTTATTCAGGCTCCTAGGATCATCTGGTGATACAGATGGTTCACTCATTAAGCGGTGAACAGCGCTTCATACGACTTCACGTCGCACGCCCCTTTATGAGTTTACGTAACAGAAAGGTGTTTTTGCTTAATAGAAAATTCCCCAATATTTCTTAATGACTGGTCATGCAAAACCGATGTATGGTTTATCCAAAAAGCGTTTACTTTTAACATTTCTAGTTTAGTCACACATTTGCATACCTATTCCTGAGCAGTTGAGATAAAATCCGGTTGATTTTATCAAGTTGTGGTAATTCATAAGGTCACTAGCATATTACTAGTTGTTCAGAAGTAACGGAGTATAGTTTGACGCACGCTTGGCAAGTAGCAGCAATTATTGCGACTAAAAACAGGTCTGACTTGTTGAAAAATAGAGCATTATATTCAATCTTGAACCAATCTAGATTGCCGGATTACCTTATTGTAGTAGATGACTCACCAGAAAATGTTCAACAACAGAATCGATACATTGTCGAATCTCTAGCATTAAGTAACTGCCACAAACAATATCTGATAAATCAGCGAACTCAAGGTGCTAGCGGGGCGTGGAATACAGCTGTAGACTACCTGTGTGCACAGCAAGGTAAATATTTTGACTCGTTGTTTCTGGCATTTCTTGACGACGATGATGAGTGGCATTCTGATTATTTGGAACGCTGTTTAGCGACAGCTAGTATGAAAAACTGCAATATGGTCGCCGCTGGATTTTATCGTTACGAAAGCAATGACCAACCGCCTATTGAGAGTTTACCCCCTACGTTTTTAGATGAAGACCTATTCCTGAGAGGAAACCCAGGTATTCAGGGTTCTAACTTGTTCCTGTCTCTTGATATTATGCTGATGGCCGGTTGCTTTGATGAGCATTTAGTCAGCAGTACAGACCGCGATTTGTGTATACGCCTTTGTGAGATAGGGTCTCTTCAATATCACAGTATAGATGAAGTGTTGCTAAATCATTATGCAGATAGCTGCCGCCAACGTTTAAGTACGCCAAATTCACCATCTAAGCAAAACGGTTTGTCTGCATTTTGGCAGAAGTACAATGGGCGGATGAATAACACACAGCATGACGCATTTCTTAAGCGTGCCCAGAACCTGTTTAATTGGCAGCCCAAATCACCCTTACTACCACAAGCAACATCAACGTCCGCAGTTCAATTTGGACTAACACTTGGAGTTGATTTAGGAAATATCTCCTTTGGTCAACTAAAGAATCTCATCATTAAAATTCACCAAGTAGATCAGCAGAACTTAGTAGGTTTTAACCTGATCTTGACCGCAGTAACTGAAGTATTGAATCTGAATGATTTGAATACATTTCTTGAATTTTTGGGAAGTCAGGGTATCACGTATTACAACTTATGCGATCAGCAAACATGTGTTGAAACGGCTACTGCAATTGTTGCCCAAGAGAACGTCGGTCATAGCGCATGGGTCTTAAAAAATAGGTGGCATCAAGAACAACTAATGGATAAAGGTGATAACGATACTTTAACACTGTTACGCCGGCTAGGCGCTTATCAGTTGAACTGCGTTACCTTTGATGATCAATTTAAAAAACAACAAAAAGAACTCGTTCAAAGGATAAAACAGTGCCGTGTTGAGGTTGCGCAATCTCGAATCTCAAAGCTATTTTGTATCGATGATCTGAAATTGCTTGGCACCGGTTCGGAAGCCATTGTAATGACCGATGGTAAACGAGTTTTTAAGTGCATCGATTACTGGAAAACTCGTATACCTACTAAGCAAATTAAGTTCCTACAACAGAGCTGCTCAAAATGGCATGACCTGCCCGGTTTATATGCTCTGAACGAAGTTTTTATCAATGGAACAAGCTTAGTCCTTACTTATCCTTACGAGGAAAGTATCCCATATCAAGGTGGTGACAGTGAACACGTTATTAACCTGCTTCACAGTTGCAGCAAAGCGGGTATTGTTTGTAATAATATCCATCCTAAAAACTTGATTAAAACCAAGTACGAGGTGAAGTTGATAGATTATGGCTCAGATATTCGACCATGGAATGAACTCGGTTTTGAACATATGGCACGGCGAGCATATCTAGCTATACATCATGCAGATAATCCTCGCCTTAAATCCTTAATGCGGCAGTCATTGCAAACTATAAACATGCCAGAAATGCAGGGTTATCAAGTTTTTCGCCAACGATTAGCTGGTATTGACTGCAATTTAGAGCAAGCAAATCGAGCGAGGCTCTCTCTGGCTCCGTCAGGGCCAGTAACTCCTTTTGTGCTGACCATTGGTGTCATTACCGGAGATGCCTATAAATTGTTACCCTTGCTTAACAGCATTGCTGAACTAGAACAATGTAGTTACTTGTCCGAGGTAAACACTATCGTACTTTGTAACGGTTGCTCAACCAGAATCGTTGAAGATGTTCTTATGCATAGCAAGCGTCCATTGAGCACCATAAGAATAATCAGCGAAACACAACAAATAGAAGATACGGAAAATGGCTTATTCGGTCGATGTTTCACTAGTCGTCAGGCTGGGCAGGTAGGTATTGCACATGCTCGCAGTATGCTACAAAAGTATGTTGGTTTAGAGTGTGAAACGAAGCCAGGTAGCGTTGCTTGGATCCTTGATGATGACATGCGTTTAGATGCACGTGCGAAACAATACCTCCCTTGGTTACCAAGATTTAGGCAAAATGGTATTGATGTTGTTATTGGGCAATATGAAGGTTCCTCACCTAATCCGCCATTAAATGGGTTACGTGGTCAGTTGTTGGATCTGCTACATAACTTACGTTGGTTAGAGACTTTATCGAACGATATTGAACTTCCAGATCGAAGCAGTGAGAATACTATTCTTCGCACCAAATACCCTGATTATTACTATGATCTATCACGCAAACACTCAGGTCATGTTGAAGCCCCATTTTGGATTGAACCTGCTTATGTTGGTGAAACTGTAGCGGAAGCACGTGCTCGTTTATTTGCTTTTGCACCAATGTTAGTCACCGGGTTCCCGCTTACTCGCGGTATCATCCCGTCATGCACTGAAAATCCATTAATGGCCGCGAAAGACACCGTTAATCGCGGGGGAAATACCTTTGTTTTAAACCCTAAAGCGTTAACACAAGTACCCAACTTGATACCAATAATAAATGATCGTGAGGCCCGCCGTTCAGATATGCTTTGGGCAATAGCCAACAAGCATCATAATCGGCTGAACATTAAAAGCGCACCATTCCCTGTACAACACACTGGCCGTGTGCAAAATGAGAAAATATTAGATTTGGAGAAAGTACAGGATGAAATTATGGGTTCAGCGTTGTATGCAGGTTTACAAGAATTCTTGTCAGCAAAAGAACAACATAACCTGGTTTTTAATCCTGATGAGATCTCTGACGTCTGGCAAGCAACCAGAAATGCACGCAATACCCGTCTTGCACGCTTAACACTCAGTTATTACAGGATTAATGGATTGGCACAGGCGTTGTCCAAGTATCCAGAGCTTACTGAACTGAGTGAATATCTTGCACGCTCTTTTAATTTCAGTGCAATTGAGAAACTAAAAAATCAGGTTGAGCAAATGAATGAGCATCATATTTGCGATTTTTTAAACCAAATAGTGCCGCAAAGTGCCCGCTTTGCGAATGCGCATAAGAACACTTTTGAGATAGTTGAATAAAAAATGCCTTATAAAATTTACTGTGAGCTCCCTACACTACACGGTACATTTCGAATGTATGACACTGGCAATGAGTTGTTAAGAGTGGTTACCTTTGGCGATATCAACAACCTAGGTAGCAAGCCTATGGTAAGAATACACTCTTCATGCCTTGCCTCAGAAGTATTTGAAGCTCGAGATTGCGACTGTGCAGACCAATTACGCGAAGCTATGAAAGCCATGGCTCATGATGGAAGTGGAATTATTTTTCATTTACATCAAGAAGGAAGGGGGCAAGGTCTATCTAAGAAAATTCAGGCAGTGTACAAAATGCAGGCGGAAGCCCTGGATACAGCTGAATCATTTCAAGCTATGGGCTTAGACCAAGATATTCGAGATTACGGGCCAGCGATTAGTGTACTAAAAAAAATGGCCATCGAAGAAGTGCGCCTAGTCTCAAATAATCCGCGAAAACGAAGTGCTTTAGAACAAGCTGGTATTGCGGTAGAAGTTGTAAATACACATCCGCAAGTACGCCCTGAAAACGCAGGCTATTTGCAGAGTAAGAATGATAAATTGGGGCACTACCTGCCGTTAAGTGTTGAGAATGATAATTCCAGTCCAATTCATTTTTATCATTCAGACCAAACATGGGGAGAGTTTTCCAACTTTTCACAACATGCCGTATATATACAAGGCAAAATTTGGCGAACAACCGAGCACTTTTATCAAGCACAAAAATTTACTGATCCAGTACTACAGGAACGTATCCGCACAGCTGCGAGCCCAATGTTAGCCAAAGAAATAGCCAGTCAGTTAGAAGTAAAACACCTGCAAGAAGACTGGTGTAACAAAAAAGAGAAGGCGATGTGGCAGGCAATAACAGCGAAGTTTACTCAACACCCTGAACTCAAAGAATTATTGTTATCGACAGAGCAACGTAACATAGCAGAACATACGAATAATGATAGTTATTGGGGGGATGCAGAAGATGGCTCTGGATTAAACCGGTTAGGTGAGTTATTGATGCAATTACGTAGTCAGTTACTGGATAGCCAAGAACAGAAATTATGTGCGGAATAGCGCTGCTCTATGGCGATACTGCAAAGGATAAGGTATCTGCCACATTAACCAAACTTTCTCATCGAGGGCCGGATGATCGGCACTGTTGGATAAATGGACAACTAGCTATAGGGTTTGTCCGTTTGGCTATAAACGATGAAAGCACGTCTGGGCGACAACCATACAACGCTGGTGAAATGATTGGCGCAATTAATGGTGAAATATACAATGCTGATGCTCTTGCTAAACAATATCACCTCACGTTAAAAAGTGAGTGTGATACACATGTCGTCGTTCCTCTATTTTCTGAAATAGGTAATCAGGTCCTGGCCGAGTTAGATGGATTTTATTCAGGTGTAATCTACCAATCTGATACGCAGACTCTTTATCTATTGCGGGATCATATAGGGAAAAAGCCCCTATTTTATGGACGAGCAGATAATAACTTATTTGTTGTAAGCGAGCTCAAAGCACTGCAAGACATTGAATGGTTTGAGCAAGTCCCATTGGGAATTAGCCAGTTAGAGTTAACTTCTGGAAAGTTAACTCTAATAGCAGAGCACCCAGAATTAGTCACTACAAAGCTTAATCTTGCTATGGCAATGGAAAAAGCGGTGATTAAGCGTTTACCAAAGCAACCTGTCGGTATTTTTCTTAGTGGTGGTTTGGATAGTTCAATTATTGCAGCTTTAGCACATCAATATCATAAAAATATTACTTATTTTGTACTGGGAAATCCTGATAGCCCGGATGTAGTAATGGTTAAAAAGCTTGTTAATCACTTGGGAATAAAGCGGGTTAACTATATTCCACTGCCAACGGAACAAGAGTTACCTACTTTGATTGCCAAGATAGTACGCGCAACTGAAAGCTACAACCCATCGTTCATTAGCAATGGTTTAGCAACCTACTTATTAGCAGATTCAGCACATAAAGAAGGATTAAAAGTTGTCCTAACCGGAGAAGGTGCGGATGAGCTTTTTGCTGGGTATCACGAAATGCTATCAGAAGATGAATGGCAATCAATTCGTTCAAATCTGATAAATGATATGCGCTTTACTGAGCTACGTAGATTAGATAAATGCAGTATGGCGCATAGTATTGAAGCTCGTTGTCCATTTTTGGATCGGACGGTGAAGAGTATCGCTGATACCTTAGAGCACAAAAATTTTTATTCGTATGGCCAAAATAAGGTGGCACTTAGGGATACCTTTGGGCATTTATTACCAGTTGAAATTGCTGATCGCAAGAAAACTTCATTTGATGTTGGTAGTGGCATCCGCAAATTAGTCGTGGAGTACTTAACTCGTAACACTAATACAGAAATCGTCGAGCTAAAGAAAATTTGGAGTCAAACATTTACAAACAACGCTGACAATTCTTACTTTTTTAGTTACCCAACATTCGATAACGTTATTGCAAAACGTGGGGGGTTCCACAGATGACAGTACGGTTAGCCCAACAAATATTGCTCGAAAAGTTTCAACGAGAGCCGTTTCACAACTTCTATTTAATCAATGATATTCAGCCTACTACCGGGGTATACGGGGGGACCTGTTCAGATAAGACTCTGAGTTACTTAGAAGCAGTAAAAACTGCGGGGCTAGATGCGCATTTGCATTCTGCACGGATTGGAGGGAAAGAAATCCATCGACTGGTGAGACTTGAAATAGATAATCAGCGCTATTTTGCTGATATTGGAAATGGCTGGCCATCTATTCATCTCTTCCCTGTGGATACACCAATTGAGTATGAGTGTTACGGCATGACTTATAGAACAAAAATAAAAGATGGTGTTATCACTGTGTACCACAGAAAAAACGGCGTCGAAAAGCAACAGATGGATATAGATATTGCAGAAAAATCGGATGCGGAAATCCGTCAAAGAATAGCTAATCGTTTTTCAGCCAATATAAATTATCCATTTAGCAATCAGCTGAGATTTTCAATGATTGTTGGTCAACGTTTTGTGTTTATTCGTGACACTCAGCTAGAAATATACAGTAGTGATGGTTACGAGGAAGTAACCAATATCACTAAAAGTGACATAAAAACAGTGATAATGAAATATTTTAACTACGATATCTCACCACTTGAATCATTCATTTTTAATAAAAAAGTTAACATATAAACAACGAGTAGCCCTCTATTATGATTAGTAAAGTGAGACGGAGATAATGAATGTATCATCGATAAAGTTGCATAACTTTATAGTGTTAAGTAGGCTGTTTTATCTTCTGCTTTGCCATTTTCTTGAATCTCATGCTATGCGACAAGCGGTGCCTTATTGCATTATGGGATACCAAAAGTTATCGATAGACTGGAAATTGGCACGTTGTTGTAACTCGGAATTGTCCAGTAACGAGTTATTATCTTATTAATGCTATTCATACTTAAAACATACATAGTCACCAAACCTCTCACTTATCTCATCACATAACTTAGTTCGGTAGATAATCCCACTACATTACAGCTGTAATAATGCTCTCGGAGGATCTTAACTACTTTTAAGCTTGATCTAGATCAAAGAAACTTTATACGCTGCAATTTATAGTGCGCGGCTGCAATTTTCGTTGTTTTTAAAAACTAGATTAGATTTTAAAAACAATACCCATTTATAGTGCTTAAAGGTGTGTCATGGCATTACTCATCAATAACAAATGTATTAACTGCGACATGTGTGATCCTGAGTGCCCGAATGAAGCTATTTATATGGGTGCAAAAATCTATCAAATCGATCCTAATAAATGCACTGAGTGTGTTGGGCATTATGATAATCCTACCTGCGTTAGTGTATGTCCTATCGACTGTATTAAGCCTGATCCTAATCATCGTGAAACGTTAGATGAGCTTGCTGAAAAATATATCAAGCTGACTGAGTGAATTAATAATAAAATTTACAGCTTATTAGTACACCTTGATTCAAATGTTCTACACTTACTTTAATGCACGTTAATCTCTTGAGGATCCTATGTTTTTCAGTAAGTCAGTAAACTCTGAGCTTGTGTCGTTAAAGACTGAGTTATTTCATCTACAGCAAGTGTGTGATGGCTTGAATGAAGAAATGATTTCGCTTAATGTACTTGAAAGCGGCGAGGTATCCTATATAAATCAAAACTTTACCAAAGCACTTGGCTACGATAAAGATGCGTTCCCTGGCACGCACTTATTTGACATCATTACAAATGAGTCCAAATCTACTGAACAATTTAGCCAATTCTCTTCTGCTTTAGAGCATTGTAAGCACTGGGTTGGGGCGCTGCAGTTTTATCACAAAAGTGGTAAAACAGAGTGGCTTAGAATTATTTCGCACCCAGTAAAAGGTCCTCAAGATCAAATTCTATTTTTCGCAATTTATGCCACTTTACTAACCGATACAATTGCTACCGCAAGAGAGCATAAAGACATTATTAAAGCGTTACACCGTGCTATGGCGGTTATTGAATTTGATTTAGAGGGTCATGTTTTAAGTGCAAATAGTCATTTTTACAATGCGATGGGTTACTCCGAAAAAGAGATAAAAGGTAAACATCACAGAATGTTTTGCGAACCAGAAGAAGCAAACTCTACTGAGTATGAGCAATTTTGGCAGCGTTTAAAAAATGGTGAGTACATAGCGTCTCGCTTTAAACGTGTTGATAAGTTTGGTAATACCGTTTGGCTTGAGGCCTCTTACAATCCGATTTTTAATGATTTTGGGGATCTCTATAAAGTAATGAAATTTGCAACTGTGATCACTGAACAAGTGAATCGTGAGCATGCAATTTCTCAAGCGGCAGAGATTGCTTACGGTACCTCAACAGGAACCGACAAACTCGCTGTAAAAGGAGCTGAAGTACTTAAAAACACAGTGGCTGTTATGGATGAACTTGCTTTACAGATGGAGCAAGCGGCGCAAGAAATCGCAGCCTTAGATAAGCAGTCGCAACATATAGCAAGTATTGTACAAAGCATTAGTAGTATTGCTGATCAAACTAACTTATTAGCGCTTAACGCTGCAATTGAAGCAGCTCGTGCAGGTGAGCAAGGCCGTGGTTTTGCGGTGGTTGCAGATGAGGTTAGGCAATTAGCATCTCGGACATCTAAAGCAACTGAAGAGATTGTGGAAGTTGTTCAGCGAAATCAATCATTAACTCAAAATACAGTAAAGGTTATAGAACAAGGGAAAGTCAAAGCAGAGCAAGGTCTTGCTTTGTCGAATGAATCAGGACAAGTAATGGAAGATATTCAACATGGAGCACAGCAAGTTGTTGATGCGGTTGGCCAGTTTGCTAACCAGTTAAATAAGTGATTCTAATTTGCAATAAGCCTTAGGCATCTGCATTGATGCAGCTGTAGAGTATTATAAGCAACCTAATAACGAGATTTTGCTGTGTTATCAATGCGGTTTAATTTCCTTAAAGCTCCTCCTATTTTTTGCGAATTGGAAGGAATACCTTGTCTCACTTCTTGAAACTCCATATCATAGAAATATAGGGATATATTGTAATAGTTTAATATTCAGTAACTTTTTAAGTAAATGAGTTCACTGTTTGAATTTTAATTTAGCAATGAAGTGATGTACCCCATGTTTTCTACCAAGCCACTAAAAAATAAAATAACCAATCTTGAAGACGAATTATTTAGGGTTTCTCAAATAAAGCAAAATCTTGATGAGCTAATGCTTACATTAACGCTTGATGGCAAAGGCTGTGTTATTGATACTAATCCCCAAGTTCAAATTGAACTGGGTTTTAGCGAAAATCAACTTGATGGGATGCATTACTTGATTTAGTGCCGCAATTGGCGCGAAAAACAGAACACTATCTGAACTTTAAACACGCACTACAAAACAAAAAGCCATGGGCAGGAGCCGTTCAGTTGGTCAATGCTAAAGGTGAAGAGGCTTGGCTAAGAGTGTTCGTTCATCCTGTGGTAAATAAGCAAAACCAATTTCTTCATTTTACATTGCATGCAAATGCATTAACACGCACGATTGAATCGTCACGCGAAAACCAGGACTTAGTAAAAGCAATTCATCGCTCTATGGCCGTAATCGAGTTTGATTTAACGGGTCATGTATTAAAAGCAAATCAGCAATTTTTACTGGGTGTGGGCTATAAAGAACACGAAATTATTGGTAAACACCATAGTATGTTTTGTTCACCTGAAGAAGCAAGCTCATCAGAGTACGCGGCATTTTGGCAGAAACTTCAAAAAGGTGAGTTTGTTTCCTCTCGATTCAAACGTGTTAATAAGTATGGTGATCCCGTGTGGTTAGAAGCCACATATAATCCTGTGTTTAGTGAACAAGGGGAGCTTTATAAGGTTGTTAAGTTTGCAACGGTGATTACTGATCAAGTAAATCGTGAAATAGCTGTGTCTCAAGCAGCTGACATTGCTTATAGTACCTCGACTGAAACTGATCAAATCGCTCATCAAGGGGCTGAAGTACTCAGTAATATGGTTAGTGTTATGGATGAACTTGCAAATAAAATGGAACAAGCAGCAAATGAGATCACAGCACTTGATAAACAGTCTCAGCAAATCGCAAATATAGTTCAAAGTATCAGTAGTATTGCTGATCAGACAAACCTATTAGCGCTTAATGCAGCGATTGAAGCAGCTCGTGCTGGCGAACAAGGAAGGGGCTTTGCTGTTGTTGCTGATGAGGTAAGACAGCTCGCTTCACGTACTTCAAAAGCGACTGTTGAAATTGTTGATGTTGTACAGCAAAACAGGGCACTGACTCAAAATACAGTTGAAGTTATAGAACAAGGTAAGAGCAAAGCTGAACAAGGCTACAGCCTAGCAACTGAATCTGGCAAAGTTATGTCAGATATTCAAAATGGCGCACAAAAAGTGGTCGATGCGGTTGGTCAGTTCGCTGACCAACTTAAATAGTGTTACCTGTGCTTATATTGAGTTTTGCAATAACCTCTTAAAATATCGGGATGGCGAAGTTTAATATGTTTACTTTGTCTCCCTGATACGCGCTTTCGCCAGAGTTTAAAACTCGAGCTTGTTAATTGCTCACGCATCAGTGCAATAACGTTTTTTTCATTTAAACCAAACTGTTGGTTTATTGCTTCAAACGGGGTTCTGTCTTCCCACGCCATCTCTATGATGCGTGATACTTCATGATCTAAGTGCTGCATTACGGCTCCTTTTTGTAGCTTATACGTATTTGCAGCAGGTTTAGATTATAAAATATCGTGTTGCCAGTGCTCTGCTAAAAAGTCGATGAACGCTCTGACTACATTTTGTTGGAAGTTACGCGATAAATACACCGCCCATAAGTGAGAGCCCATAGTAGTATGCTCTGGCAGTACTTTTACAAGCTCACCTGATGCCAAATAGTCATTGGCGAGATCGCATGGTAGGTGAGCCACCCCTATTCCTTGTTTTGCTGCTTTTAGAAGCACCCCCATATCGTTGGCAACAATGTTGCCCTTCACAGTCACTTTTTGTGTGTTGTCGCCGTGTTGAAATTGCCAAATAGTGTGTTTGTTATGAATAAGGCAATTGTGTGCGGTTAAGTCACTCGGCTCAAAAATCTGTGGATGCACAGCTAAATAATCGTTAGAGGCACACACAGCGGTTGCGATATACATTAGCTTACGGGCAATAAGACCTTCATCGGGCTGGTGGATGTAACGCAAAGCGATATCAACGCGGTCATCAACCAGCTGCGATAAACTATCTGAAAGTAACAGTTCAAAGCGCGTCTGCGGGTGGCGTTTGGTAAACTCTTCGATGGCATCAAATAGCTTATGTTGGCCAAGCCCAATCGGGGAGGCAACGCGAATGGTACCTACCAATTCGTTGTTATGACTGTGTGCTCGGCTTTGTAAATCAGACACTTGATTTAATATTTGCTGGCAATAGCTAAGGGCTTCTTCGCCTTGAAGGGTCAAACTTACTTTGCGTGTTGTGCGATGAAACAACCTTAAATTTAGCCACTTTTCAATGTCTTGAATATGCCTAGAAACTTGTAATCGGCTTAAACCTAAATGCTCTGCAGCCTGAGTAAAACTGCCTGTACGGGCAACTTCGACAAAGCTAGTAATTGAAGTGAGTTTATCCATTGGTATCTTAAAATGAAACAATGTGTATCTATATAGTGTATTTATCAGTAATTGGTGAACAAGTAAACTGCAATCATTGAAACAAACAACGGAGAATTCCTCATGAAATTAGCAGTTATTGGCGCAACAGGTTGGATTGGCAGCCACATTACTTCAGAAGCAATCGCACGTGGTCATCAAGTTAATGCATTAGTTAGAGACGCAAGTAAAGTAACCCAAGATAACGTCACTGTGACTGAATTTGATTTAACTAAAGACGATATCGCAACTGCAGCTGCAGGTAGTGATGTTGTTATTGCGGCAATTGGTGGTCGTGCTTTAGGTAACCATGAAATTGTTGCAAACACAGCAAAGCAATTATTAAACGCGCTTGCAGGTACTGGAACACGTATTTTATGGGTGGGCGGTGCTGGTAGCTTAGAAGTGGCACCCGGTGTAACTCTGGTATCAAGCCCAGATTTTCCTGCTGAATACAAAGCAGAAGCCATTGCTCAAGGTGAGGCACTTGATGTATTTAGAGCATCAGCAGCAGATACAGCTTGGACTTTTGTATCACCGGCAGCGGTCATTTACCCTGGGGAGTCAGAAGGCCCGTACCGTGTTGGTGGCGACAGCTTCTTTACTGATGCAAATGGCGAAAGCAAAATATCAGTTACTGATTATGCTAAAGCGATGCTTGATGAAGCACAGTCGGCAGCGCATTTAAATCAACGTATTAGTATTGCTTACTAATAGCGAGCCTTTATTCAGGCTCATAAAATGGTATTCTAAAAGACGTGTTAAGTTACCTGTTTAATTTATGAGCCTGTTATTTTCTATTGCACTTGCAACCATTCCTGCTTTACCTGAACCCGTCGCAAACAATGCTGTCGCCAAAGTTGTTATTGATGAACAAGCCTACTTCCTAAGCTTTATGGGCTTGAGTTCAGGCAAGGCACATACCGATGTTCATAATAAAGTGTGGGTCCTTAAAGTGGGCGACAACGCGTGGCAAGCGGCTAAAGCTGTGCCAAGTACATTGCCCCTTACTGGTCGTTTGGCGAGTACCGCAGTGGGTGTGGGTAAGCATGCCTATGTATTTGGTGGGTATACCGTTAGCGCCGATCATCAAGAAATCTCTACACCCGATGTATATCGCTATGATGTGCTCTCTAATTCATATACGCAACTTGCCAGTATGCCTGTTCCGGTGGATGACAGTGTGGCACTTAAGTACCAGCAGCGTTATATCTATTTGGTCAGTGGTTGGCATAACGATGGTAATGTTAACTTAGTACAAGTGTATGATACGCAAACAGATACTTGGCAACAGGCATCGCCGTTTTTAGGTCAACCGGTGTTTGGCCAAGCAGCGGCAATTAGTGGAAACACTCTATTGGTGTGTGATGGCGTTAAAACACAGGCGAATGCTGATAAGCGCCGCTCTTTTGCTGCGGTTGCACAGTGTTTAAAAGGCACGATTGATGCTGATAACCCATTAAAAATAGATTGGCGTACCGTGCCGCACCCTACAGGTGTAGCCCATTACCGTATGGCAGCAACCAGTTTTAATGGCGATATTTATATGATGGGAGGCTCTGATAACCCATATAACTACAATGGCATGGGATACGATGGCAAACCAGCACCAGCGAGTGATCATGTTTGGCGCTTTGATGTTGAAAAAAACACATGGCAAGTAATGCCAAAAGCCGATACCGCGAGCATGGATCATCGAGGTTTATTAGAGCACCAAGGAAGTTTGTATCGTCTGGGTGGTATGGACAATAATCAACAAGTGACAGCCGATGCCCTTGGTTACAAGGTAAAGTTATCTCTATGAATACACTCTATATTACTGGAGCGGGAGTGAGTGCCGCTAGCGGTATACCAACCTTTCGTGGTGAAGATGGTTATTGGACCATTGGTAGCAAAAATTATACGCCGATGGAAATGGCAACCCGTGCTATGTACGAAAACAACCCTCGCGAATTTTTAGCTTGGTATTATCATCGTTTTGCAACCTATCGCCATCACGGCCCTAATGAGGTGCATCATTGGTTGAGTGATAAAAATCTCATTACGCAAAATATCGATGGCCTTGATGGCAAAGCGGGAAACACTGATTTTATTGCTATTCATGGTCGCTTAGATCAAATGACACTGTTTCACCATCAAGGTGACGATGTGATGGCTTTTAACGCACCGTGGGATAAAGTCAACGAAGACAACCTCCACCACTCCTTGCTTGAGGTGTTCAATATTAATAATGAAAGCCCTAAGCTCAACGAATCGTTTAAGCCGTACGTGTTGTTATTTGACGAATACTACACTGAGCTTTATCGAATCTCTCAGGCGCAACAGCGTATGCTCGATGCCGATAAAATCGTCTTTATCGGCACCTCGTTTAGCGTCAATATTACGCAAATGGCACTCGATATTGCACGCAGTCAAGGCACGCCAATTGAAGTAGTAGACCCAGATCCTACTCATGTATTTCATCCTAATGTGACATACCACAAGATGACAGCGCTTGAGTATGTTCAGCAGCAAGGATAAAAATAAGGCGCTTATTAAGCGCCTTATTTAATTATTACTTTTCAGCTTTTGTTGCTGTGATGTTTAACCGAGCTTGTAAGGGGTCCGGTAAAAACTCTGCAGTCCCTGACTTACTCATTTGCAGTATAAAAGATTCATCATTTTGATATGCTTGCCAAGTCGGTAAACCTGGGCCATTTGGTGTGCCTAATTTAATAAAGTTCGTCACATAACGGTGCATTATTTTAGCGGCTTGCTTATCTTGCTCAGTGGTAATGTGCCCATATTTAGCAGCCACAGTATTAAAGAAGTACGGAATTTCGCTGGCGTGCTCTGCACCAGGTTTATCTAAAGTTTGCGCCACATAACCAAATCGATACAAAAAGGCATCATTACCCATATCTGTCACACGCTTTGCAACGAACCTTGCTGGCTCTTGCATTAAAGCGTCTTGACCAACTTGGTAATTAAGTAAGGGTAAAGGCATTTGGTCATTTGCATCGTAAGTCATTTTTGCTTGTGTACTGTGCGGGGCAAAACTCGCGAATAGCGCCTCTTTAGAAGCAAAATTAGCAAAGCCTAAATCCATATCTGTTGTGCCAACCATGGTCGCGACATGGCTAAATGTGCCTTTACTCAAGCGCGCTTCAGTCGCCGAATTGATAATAGTGCCATCAATAATTGGCCCGCCAACGTACGTAGAGTCATCATTATTTTGTCGATTTAATGTGCTCAAATTTAGGTTATCAACCACGTCTTCGGCAGATAACTCACGTAGTGCAGCAAGGGCATTTTCATCACTGCCTAAAATGGTGTGTTGTTTAGCAAAGTTTTCGCCAATTTTTTCGGCGCTTAATACGGTGTCGTCATCACTATTAAGTGGCAACTGCTTAAATAGCTCTCGTCCGCCCGCTGACATAATAATCGCTTGCTGGAATAAGCCATTAGCTGCAGGGGTTTGCATCATCGCATGTACCGATGCGCCTCCTGCAGATTCACCCATGAGTGTCACTTTTGCAGCATCACCACCAAATTGAGCGATATTTTGTTTCACCCATTCAAGTGCCGCAATTTGATCCATTAAAGCGTAGTTGCCAAGCGCATCGTTCTCAAAACGACTCAGAGCAGGGTGCGCAAAAAAGCCAAATCGGCCTAAGCGATAATTAAAGCTAACAAAAATAACCCCTTGTTTAGCAAAGCTCTCACCTGAATAAACAGCAGGTGATGCGCCACCATTTATAAAACCCCCCCGTGTATCCACACCACAACAGGGTAAGGAGTATCGCTGGGTTTAGTGGGTTTAAATACATTTAAATAAAGGCAATCTTCCGAAGGGGTTGTTGTCAGCGGTGCTGCATCGGCTACAAACGGCTTTTGCATACAGTCAGGCGCGTAATCGTTAAGTACTTTTACATCTTGCCACTTGGGCACAGGTTGCGGCGCTCGCCAGCGTAACTCTCCCACCGGAGCTGCAGCATACGGAATGCCTTTATAGGCAATAAAACGTCCTTCTTTTTGCCCTTGGATAAGCCCGCCGGTGACGGCAATTTGATCTGACTGAGGTTGTTCTTGGCAACCTTGCAAAAATACAGCAGAGCCTAATAGAAAAGATGAGTAAAAAATCGATTTGAGAATACGCGATGTCATAACAAAGCCTAGGCTGTTTGGGTAAGGCTTATAATATTAACATATTCAGATAGTAACAACGAGAAAACCAGCATAGCTACAAGGGGAGGCTATGCTGGTTTTAGTATTTGGCTAATAAAGAGTTTTCCTGTCATTAAATCGTTACAAAAAGGCTCTAAAAATCTGCAGCTCAATAACTCAAGGATCTGTGTAATACTTATTAGTGCAAAAAATTGCTAATGTAAAAGGAGTGTATTCTCATTTTAAGGTACATATGTTAGATAAAGTTTTGCATGATTTTTTAGTCATTTGGGCAACAATAGACCCTATCGGCACAATGGCGTTGTTTGCTGCTTTAACAGCTAAATTGCCTGCCGATAGGAGGCGAAAGACTGCTTTTAAAACGGTGGGTTATGCTGCCATTGTATTAATTGGAGCGATTGTCATAGGGCAGTTGCTGTTAACTGCAATGGGTATTAGTTTGTTGTCGTTCCAAGTTGCTGGTGGCATTATATTATTTCTGTTCGGTCTTCAAATGATTTTTGCTGAGGAGGCCCAGCAAGGTGATGTTGAGTCACAGCACGATATTTCTGTATTCCCTTTAGCAATTCCCGCAACAGCATCGCCGGGTGCAATTTTAGCGGTTATTCTAATTACCGATAACCATATTTATAGCGTTCAGGAACAAGTAATTTCGGCAATAACAATGCTGGTAGTGTTATTGATCACTTTATTATTGCTGTTGTTAAGTGAGCGAATTTTGAAAGTTATTGGGGTTGGCGGTGCATCGATACTAACGCGAATTATGGGGTTAATTTTAGCTGCATTATCTGTTGAGTTTGTGATGGAAGCACTAGGAGTCGCTAAATCGGTGGCCAATAATTAAAAAGCCCGCAGTGCGGGCTTTTTAATGGGGTATGCCAATATTATTCAGAAACAGTGAAAGATACGTCTAAGTCTTCACCCGATGTTACTGTAATTGGTTTTACTTGATAAAGCGTAAATGCTTCGTCTTGCGTTTCAGCGTCATCGATGTGCGCTGCACAGGTATAAGCAAGTTGATAATCACCTGGTTGAATGAACGCAAGTTCAAATTCGAATTGGTTATCTTCGCTATCGAACACAACATCCGCCGTTGCAAGAGGTGCATCTAATGGTGTTTCATCTTCGTTAACTTCATAGTTGTCCATTGGCATTTCAACATCGCTGCTATATAGGTAAACAGCATGACCGAATGAGCCATCTTCTAGTGCGATATCGATATTATCAGTTTCACAGTTAGCGATAAGTACGTCGCTAACTGTGCCTTCGATATCTTCAGATTCAGCAAGGTTTTCTAAGCGAACACCGCGTGGTTTTAAAAAGATCTCATCACTATTTTGTGGATCAACTAATGACTTTTTAAGGTCAAATTCAATAACAAACTCGTTACCAGCTTGGTTTAGGGTAAAGCCATCAAGTTGAATTTCACCGATACCATCGTTGCCTTTACGTTTAACAACCAGTGGTGCAATACTGTCATCTTCGTAAACAACATGCGAAGTCATGGTTAAATCGTTTGTGTCACCATTGATCACATCTGCACGGATCCATTGATATTCGCCAGCAGGCACTTCTTCATCTTCTAATAAAGAAAATACATCATCACCTGTGTAGTCTAATAAGTTAACCATTTCAGGCATGGTTTCATCATTATCTTCACGGGTCTCAAACGTGAATTCTTCACCACCTTGGGTTTTCAATGTGATTGAATCAAACACAACATTTACAGCTTTTAAACCTGTCACTGGTGCATCAGACACACCTAATGTGAACTGTGCAGTTTGCGGCTGAGGATCAACCGAGTCGTTCTTGTCGTTATCTGAGCCACAACCAACAAGTGCAAATAAAACGGCGCTGCTAAGTAATGTAGTTTTAAAGTTCATCATTTCTTCCCTTTGTGTTCTAAAAATTTATTAGCAGTGTAATAACTAAAACTTAATGTAACTTGAACTTCTAATGATAAGTTTCGATTAACACCTTTGTACCTTTTATGTAACAAGCTGAAAGTCAGAATAAAAAATAACTGCAAGTTTAGAATGCTTTTTAGGTAAATCCATTTTTCTTCCACATTTTGCTGACACCATGACAAAAAATAAGAACCTAGGAACGAAAATGAAGGTTATTGACTTGGAAAAGCGCTTTGAGCTTATGAGCTGGGCATTATTAAGTGCAGTAAATATGCTTTTACTAGTGGGGTTTATGAATAGTAAATCGGAGGTAAGTAATTTACTTTTTAGTTTTTTGTTGTGCTCTGTTTCATTACTATTAGCGGTACTTGTATTCAATTCAAAACGCAATTTAACGGTATGCCGCCACGGTGTGCATTACCGCAATTTATTCGGGCAATGCCGCCATATGCATGCAAGACAAGTGCAATTTATTCACCATTACTCGTTTTTTGGTTTGCGATTAGTGCTTGTTATGGGCGAAAAATATATTTGCTTTGCGCCTTTTTATAGCCTTAATGACAAACACCAACAACGCTTAAAGCGCTACGATAACGATTTGTTTGATTGGTTAAAGAACTTACAAAAGACCAATGATTTTTGTTAAGCAGGCGTATTTACCTGCTTAACCATGGCGCTAGATATTAGGTTTTATAACGACTTACATTTTGTTCTAACTGAGTTGCTGTGTCTGTCAGATCGTGCATGTACGATGTGGCTACATCGGTATCATTGGCGGTTTTATTCGCAATATCGACAATGGTCGTCATGTTTTGGTTAATTGCTTCAGACACTGATGTTTGCTCTTCAGCAGCTGTGGCTATTTGTGCATTTTGTGACGTGATAGTGTTAACCGAAAGCAATACTTCATTGAGTGCTTTTTCGACTTCGCCCGCTTCATTAACACTGGTTGCACTGCCTGATTTGATTGACTGCATAATGTTATTTACAGTTGTTGTTCCTTGTTGTACTTGCTCAATCATCGCCTCTATTTCATGAGTGCTATCTTGCGTGCGTTTTGCAAGCGTTCGCACTTCATCAGCCACCACCGCAAAGCCACGACCCGCTTCACCAGCTCGGGCAGATTCAATTGCCGCATTTAGTGCTAGTAGGTTTGTTTGCTCGGCAATGTTTCTGATCACATCAAGCACACTACCAATTTGACTCGATTGTTGATTAAGCTGATCGACCGCATTCGCCCCTTCATCAACTTGTTTAGCAAGGCCGTTAATCACCTTTATGGCAATGAGCAACTGGTTGTTAGCCTGTTTGACTAAATGATCGGCATGCTCAGCAGCCGTTGAGGCCTCTTGCGCACTGCGTGCAACTTCCATTGACGCCGCCGACATTTCGTTTATTGCGGTTGCAACTTGTTCACTTTCTTCATGTTGGCGATTAATACCTGCATGCATATTGGCAAGTAGCTCGTTGAGCCTATGTGACGCTTGATTCATCGATTGCGATGATTGGCGAATATCAATAACCATTTTACCAACGTCATCGGCAAAACGGTTAAACGAACTGCCAAGTTTGCCCAGTTCATCGTCTCGTTTCACCATTAAACGTTGGGTTAAATCACCATCACCTTGTGATATATCGTTCATTGCTAGTACGGTTGTGTGCAAAGGGCTAGTAATACTGCGCGATACCACCACTGCAATCGCTGCGGTAATTGCGACAGCAAATACAGAAGCGATGATGGTGTTTATAAAGGCATTATCGATACCTTCATTAACGCGTTGTTCTGTCGCTGCGACTTGTTGCTCAAGACCACTGATCCAAAAACCTGTTCCTAGCACCCAATTCCATTTTGGTACTAAAGCGGCATAGCCGAGCTTAGGATTCACACTGCCATTGGTATTTTTCCAAGAATACTGCACATAACCACCGCCGTTCTTTGCAGCATCAATCAGTTCTCGAATGAGATAAACCCCATTAGGATCTTTGAAATCATAAAGGTTTTTACCCTCAAGAGAGGTGTTAACCCCATGGGCAATGTTGACACCTTTTACATCATAAACAAACACATAGCCAGTATCGCCAGCATCATCAAAACGCAAATTACGTAAAATGCTTTTTGCTTGGTTTTGTAGTTGCTCAGTATTAGAGCCATCATCTTGTGCGATGAGGTTAGCAATCGAGCTCATAGCAATTTTTTGGTAATTGCTAACTTCAGACTTACGGTCGTTTTCCATTTGTGTAGCAAAACTTTCAACGGTTTGTGCACCACTGTGTTTTGATTGCACATAGTTGTAGAGTGTCAGCATAATTGCAATGAGTAGGGGGGGAAGTAGGGCTAGAAAGAGTACCCGTTGCTGTATTGATAGCGCCATTTATCGCTCCTAATAAAAATCCGCAGTACTAGTTTAGTACTTTTAAAAAGTTTTATTAGTCGACTTTATGGTTAGATCGATAGGCTATTGAAGCTGGTTTATGCGACCTGCTTATAAAAATACACTGTTGCATCAAATTCACCGGAGGAACTTTTCGCAAATCCAGGAATAGTGCCCGCTTCAATATAATCGAGTTTACGATACAAATATGAGGCAGTGTCACCTTGGCGGGTATCAAGTAATAGTAATTGAATACCTAAAATACGCGCGTCGGTCTCTAGGCTATTCATCAATTGTTTTGCAATTCCTTGGCCTTGATATTCGCTGTGCACCATGAGCTTTTCTACTTCACCGCGGTGAGCGCCATTAGCTTTGGCGCATAAAGAAAGCTGTACTGAACCAATCACCGTATCACCATCTAGGGCAAGGTAAAGCCTACGGTAAGGCGTTGCTAAATCTCTATCAACCCCTTGCCAGTAGTCGTGTGCTGACTGTAATGATAAAGGAGCAATAAAGCCAATTGATGCGCCACTGGCCACGCTATCAATTAGCAAATTATTGAGGGATTTCGACACCCCTTTTATAGAATGCACTGCTTTAATTTTCATTATTTATTCTTGTTGAAATGGATACACAGAACCTAAGTTAAGTAAGCTGGTTAGCTCATCAAGTGCCTGATAGCTTTCGGTTAAAAGCATCGGATCGGCAAAGTCGTCACTACTTAACGAGTCACGATAATGCTTATTCGCCCAATTTACTAGTTGGGTATATTTTTCTTCGCTGAATCGTACTGCCGGATTAACCGCTGCCAGTTCGTCCGAATTGAGTGCAACACGCAAGCGTAAACAAGCAGGGCCACCGCCATTTTGCATGCTTTGGCGCAAGTCAAAAAAGCGCACTTGCTGAACAGGGTTATCAGCCAAAATCATTTCTTGAATGTAATCGTGAACAGCTTGATTGCGCTGACACTCTTTAGGGGCAACCAGTATCATGCTGTCATCACTTAAGGTAATTAATTGGCTATTAAATAAATAGCTGCTTACAGCATCTGTAATGCTCACTTTATTGGTTGGCACTTCAATAATATGTAGCGGCTTGTTGCCAAGGTAGGCTTGTTTAATTTGTTTCAGCGTATCTGCTTGGTGCAAAAAGGCTTGTTCGTGGCATAAAAGTACATTGCCATTGGCCACAGCGATCACATCGTTATGAAAGACACCTTGATCTATCACATCAGGATTTTGTTGAATAAATAACTGATTTTCTGGCTTTAGCTGATGCAAACGGGCAACTGCTTGCGAAGCCTCAAGAGATTGTCTTGCAGGAAATTTAACTGGTTTTGGTAAGGCGCTATTAAAACTACTTGCCCCATAAACAAAGATCTCAAGCCCTGTATCTGCATGGCTGTCGCATAATCGATTATGATTTGCGGCGCCTTCATCACCAAAAAAGCCTTGAGCAGGTAAATGCGTATGATGGCTAAAGTAACGCTCATCGTTAAACATGGCTTTTAATAATGCTGTAGTTGTAACGGGTTCTAGCGAGCGGTGAAACTTATTATTTAAGTTAGCAGCCGTAAAGTGTACTTTGCCATCAAGGGTATCGGCTGAAGGCGAGATAGTGCCAGCATTGGCTGTCCACATGGCCGATGCACTGTAACAAGCTCGCAGTAAAATGGGGTCGGCTTTAAATGCTTTTTCAATAATCTGGCTATCGGTGCCTGTAAAGCCCAGTCGTTTTAGTACGCTAATGTCGGGGCGAGCATGAGGTGCAAAGATACCTTGCTCTAGTCCTAACTCGTGCATCGCCCTCATTTTTTCAAGGCCTTGTAGTACAGCCTCTTTAGGGTTTGAATGTGAAGAGGCGTGACTTAGTGAAGCGACATTGCCATACGATAATCCCGCGTAATTATGGGTAGGCCCCACTAAGCCATCAAAATTAACTTCTACTGCGTGCATACTTTGTCCATCATTTTTGTGCATGTATTTTAACCATACAGAAGTTATTTAGCTGAAGCCAGCTAACTCTAATTCGACATGACGCAAACTTTGTTGAAGGCGTTTCTGAGTAGCAATTAAATACGCTTTTTGTTTGTTCTGTTTAACTTGTTGCTGTCGTGCAGCTTTATATAACACACGCTTAGGAATGTGGTACTGCTCAGACGCTTCGGTGATTGTCAGTTGGTGCACCGAAATTTTTTTTAGCGCTTCAATAAATGCAGGATCATTATTTAACATAGCGACGCTCCAAATCAGCAACATTATGCGGATCGTTTGCTTCATGTATATGCCATGTGCTGATGTCTAATCGCCAAAGTAGATAAAGAGTGTGAAAGAAGTTAGTCACGTTAGTCTCCTTGTTAGTGCCAGTTCACACTCACTATTGGAAGATCTGTGCCAACCCTTTATTAAATTAAAATTCATTAAAAATCAATAGGTTAACTTGTGGTGGTTTGGGTATCCCTAAAATCAGGCACTAAAATAGTGAAAGGCAAATGCAGTAATGCACTTTAATGATGCGTGCTTTTATTGTTGAACGAGGAAATACGCGATGTGAAATCGCTACTACTTACTCGTATCTATTTCTCGTAGGAATGACTTTAGTCATGAATAATTAACCACCACACAAAAGTAAAACCTTGGCCGTAGGCGTGAAACTTGTTTCGCGCGCCAAGCAAGCGTGACGCCTACAGGTAGTACCGGCTTTATGCCGCGACATGGCTAAGGTCGGTGCGATACGAGAATAAAACGCGATGTGAAATCGCTGCTACGTGCTCGCACCTTGTATCTATTTATCGTAGGAATGACTTTAGTCATGAATGATTAATCACCACACAAAAGTAAAACCTTGGCCGTAGGTGTGAAACGTGTTTCGTGCGCATAGGTAGTACCGGCTTTATGCCGCGACATGGCTAAGGTCGGTGCGATTCGAGAATAAAACGCGATGTGAAATCGCTGCTACGTGTTCGCACCTCGTTTTTCATTCCTCGTTACTCAAACCCTTCCAACACAAGCTTTCCGCGAGCTTTGTGAGATTCTAAAATCCCATGGGCTTTAATAAGGTTTGCTACGTTTATCTTACCTAAATGCTCACCCAATGTTGTTTTAATTGTGCCGTTATCAACCAAGGTGGCAAGTTCTGATAGAAGCTGATGCTGGGCAATCATATCCTCTGTTTGGAACATTGAGCGGGTATACATAAACTCCCAATGCAACGAAATACTTTTACGCTTTAACTTCAAAATATCAAAGCTTGCAGGGTCGTCGATCAGTGCCAATTTACCTTGTGGCTTGATCACTTCCATAATGCTATCAAGGTGTTGGTCGGTGTGCGTTAAGCTCACTACGTAATCAAATTCATTCAGGTCGGCCGCAAGACGTTGCTCGTTAAGGTTTTTGCTATGATCAAGCACATGATCAACACCTAAGTCTTTCAGCCAGTTGGCGCTTTCTTCTCGTGCGGCGGTACCAACAACGGTTAAATTGGTAAGCTGTTTGGCAAGCTGCACTAAAATTGAGCCTACACCACCTGCAGCACCTATTACTAATACAGAGGCTGGCTTATTATTCTTTGACTTTTCGATCTGTAAGCGGTCAAACAATAGCTCCCATGCCGTAATACTTGTTAAGGGCAGGGCGGCTGCTTCACTATTACTCAGGCTTGTTGGTGCAAGACCGACAATGCGTTCATCAACAAGTTGCAACTCAGCATTACTGCCTTGGCGCGTTAAGTCGCCAGCATAAAACACACGGTCACCGACATTAAATAACGATACTTTGTCGCCAACGGCTTTAACCGTCCCCACGGCGTCCCAGCCAATAACTTTGTAGCCATTGTCTGGTGAAACATTAGCGCGAATTTTAGTATCTACAGGGTTTACTGAGATTGCTTCTACGGCGACAAGAATGTCGTGACCTGTCGCAACGGGATCAGCTAATTCAATCGCTTGTAGTGATGAGTCAGATAACGTTGGGGTTGCTGTAGTGTATCCAAATGCTTTCATAATGGTGTCCGTATTGATGAGTTTTAAACACTATAGCGTATAGAATTATATTAAAAAGAGGTGTAATCCAAATTCACTTTCAAATAATTTTTGTTAATTAAGGTCACTATTTACTAAATCGAGTAATTCAATTAGTTGCAGTGCTTGTTGTTCGTTAATGCTCGGGAAGCGACAACGAATTTGCGACGGTATCTCAGCGGCTTGATCTTGCATCGCCTTGCCTTTGGCTTCGAGCTGCACGAGTCGTTTGCGTTTATCATGGCTATCCTTAGTGATCGACAACAATGCTTTATCGCTCATTTTTTTCAAAATTTGCGTCATCGCACCGCCATCAATGGCGGTTTTTTCAAGTAATTCAGCAATACTGATCTGATCTTTTTCCCACAGCGCCATCATAACTACGTACTGCGGGTAGGTTAAATCTAATTGATTGAGAGAATCTCGATACGCACGGGCAATCCCATTCGATGCCATATACAAGCGGTGGCATAGCTGGTTATCTAATTTTAGTTGTGGGTATTTCATGCACGATCCTCAAAATTCAACACGAGTATTTTAATTTGCATGCAAAGTATTTGCAATCCCGAAAAAGCTGATCTAATATACTTTGTATACAAAATATATTTTCACTCAATTAGGAGAGTAATCATGAAAGAACTACAAAGCGTCGCATACACAGCAAACGCAACAGCAACAGGTGGCCGTGAAGGCACAGCAAAATCAGACGATGGTCGTTTAGATGTGGCACTATCAACTCCTAAAGGGTTAGGTGGTGATGATGGTCAAGGTACAAACCCTGAGCAGTTATTTGCAGCTGGTTACGCGGCTTGTTTTATCGGCGCATTAAAGTTAGTGGCAGGCCAAGCAAAAATTAAATTACCAGCAGATACCCACATTAATTCTGAAGTATCAATTGGTCCTATCGAAGGTGGTTTTGGTATTGCAGTTAAGCTTGCGGTATCGGTAGGTGATCTTGATAAAGACACCGCCCTTGCACTGGTTAATAAAGCGCACGAAGTATGCCCATACTCAAACGCAACACGCGGTAACATTGCTGTAGAGTTATCAGTGATCTAATCGCTATTTACCAAAATAGGCCGTGCTTTATGCACGGCTTTTTTGTTTTTCAGCAATCGATTTTGCTAAATCGCCTGAACCAGTAAGTGCTGATACTAGACCTTCGCGTGGTTCACTAAATTGTATTGGCTTTATCTTGCTTGCTCGGGCTGCATCGAATACCGGTATTTGGCTCATTGCGTATTCCGACAATGCGGTAATGGTTAATGATGGGTTTACCCCTAAATTTCCGGGTATGATTGAGCCGTCAATAACACGTAGGTTTTGATAGCCGAACACTTCACCTGAGCTATCAACAACGCCGTTAGAGGCATCAGTGCCCATGGCGACTCCACTCATTATATGCGCCGTCATTGGGGCACCAAAGAGCACTTCAGTTAAGGCTGAACCGGGCACGCCACCGAGTTTTTCGGCGTAGAGTTTGGTTGCTTCTTCTGCTTTTGGAAAACTAACGCTAAGCGGCGTGTCATTGTCTTTTTGCACCGCAGTAATGCTGTTTTTAAATAACCGATACCACTTGCGTCGCCATTCAAGGTGAATAAACGCCTCGGATTTTTGCATCACCAAAAATACAATTGAGCTGCGGGCTTTGCCTTTTGGCCGCAATACTTTAGCTGTTTTTATTGGATGGCGCAGTGTATTCACTAAAAACTTAGCAATACGCTTGAGGCCTTTGCCTGTCACCATAGGAACGTAAGGTAAATATAGCCATGTGCCATCAGCGCCTTCTCTAAACCGGCAAATTTCAATGTTGGTGTCTTTGTCGACCGAAATAAATGAGCTGATCGCAACGCCATCATCAACTTTTTTAGTGGTATTGTTCGCGGTGGTGAGGGTTTCTGAGTTAGTGCGAATTTGCTGGCCTAGCCAAGCTGAAATATTGGGCAGTGTTTTGTCTTTATCGCGCATTTTTAAAAGCAAAGGCACGGTGCCCATCACCCCTGCGCTTAGCACGACGCCCCGTGTTGTCAGCGTATAAATATGGCTATTGCGATGGCTGGTATCTTTAATTTTAATTTTGTATCCGGCGCTGCCATCTGCATTAAGCGGGATGATTTTGATTACTTCAGAGCTAGGTCTTATCTCTACACCGTTGCGTTCGGCAAAGTACAGGTAATTTTTCATTAAAGTATTTTTGGCATTATGGCGACAACCAATCATGCAGCTACCACAGTAATGGCAGGTATTTCGCCTCGGACCATCGCCATTAAAGTATGGGTCGGGTAGCTCTTTTTTATAGGCTTCGCCGGGTTTTGCAAAAAGCACCCCGGTGTTCACGGTTTTGAATGAGTCGCCTTGCCCCATCTGATCAGCAATGTCTTTTAGTGTGTGATCGGCAACATTGGTATAGGTATTTTTGGCGCTACCTAACATGCGCTGTGCAAGGCCATAGTAGGGCATGAGGCTGTCTTTCCAGTCTGATTTTATCCGTGTCCAAGCAGGAGATTGAAAGACTTCATCATCAGGAATAAGGTGCACATTAGCATAAATTTGTGAGCCACCGCCAACACCAACGCCATGTAACACTGCGACTTTGCTGGTAAACGAAAATTGAATGCAGCCTTTAAGGCCAATTTCTGGCTGCCACATATAGTTTTTGATATCTAGGTTGGTCTTTGGAAACTCTTTATCTTCGCGGCGAAGACCTTTTTCAAGTACTAAAACCCGGTTACCTTTTTCGCTTAGGCGAAGCGCACTCACAGAGCCACCAAATCCCGAGCCTATAATAATTTGGTCAAAATCAAATGTGTGTTGCTGCATTGTTTTCGCCTATTGGTGTTTATTATTAATTTAGCTGATTATTAACTTACTTTTTAATTATTAGAAATCATACTTTTTTTATATTTATCCTAATGAAACCAGTCAAATGGTCTAAACTAAAGGTGATTTATAATAGTAGCAGGAAGAATCAATGCGGCAGTTAGCGTTAGCGAAAAAGTTGTTATGGCTTACAGTTGGAAGCATTTTCATAACCGTTTTTGTTTTATCAAGTGTTTTATGGTGGCAATTATCGAGCAGTAACCAAGATTTAGCTGCGCAATCAGAAAAGCTGATTGTCGCCGAAGTTGAAGAAAAGCTAGCCTCAAATGCCGTAGCGTATGGTGAACAAGTTGCAGGTTTTATAAACGAAGCCTATCGAGTACCTTATTCATTTGCAGCAATCTTAGGGGATCACGATGCAGCAGGCACCTTAACTCGAGATGCGGTGGTTGAGTTAAATCGCTCTTTGCTACAAAAAAATACTATTCTTTCATCTATTTATTCGCAATTTGAAGCAAATGCGTTTGATGGCCGAGATGCTAATTTTATTAGTGGATATGATCACTCAGTTGCTGGTGTAGGTACTTTAGAAATCTACTTTACTCGTAATAGAGATGGCAGCATAGAACAGCAGGCAGTTGACGATGCGGCTGAAAAATATGTGGATACGCTCAATGAATTTGGTCAGCGTGAAGCTGAGTGGTACTTGTGTGTAAAAGACACCAAAGTGCCATGTATTATGGAACCCTACTTATACGAAATCACCCCTGGTTATTCTGAAATGATGACCTCTTTAACTGTGCCCATTCTTCGTGATAACGAATTTATTGGTGTTGCCGGGGTTGATTTAACATTGCCTGTATTTCAAAGCATGACCGAGCAACTCTCAAAAGAATTGTATAACGGCAAAGCTCGCGTCACTTTATTAAGCTCACTCGATTTAGTGGTTGGTAGCAGCCATTACAAAGATAAGCTTGGCAGACCGTTAAAAGAGGCGGTGGCTAAAAGCACTTTAGACAATTACGTAAAAGCGAAAAAGCAAAGTGGTGTATTTAAAGTCGGTGATGAGTATTTAGTTAACTACCCAATTACCATAAAGCTTGCTAAAACACAGTGGAACTTACTGATTGAAGTACCCGCCGAGCTTGCCCTTGAAGGGCCTCAAGCGCTAGCAAATAGCATGAGTGAAAATGCCAATACACTAGGCGGTTTGATTTTGGTGACGGGTATTATTATTGCTGGTGCAGCCTTTGTGATCATGACCTTAGTGATCCGTACAATTGTGGCACCATTACAGCAGATTCAAAAGCGCGTTGATAACCTTGCTAGTGCTGAAGGTGACTTAACTCAGACCTTACATGTTGATACTCACGCTGAGCTAATTGCATTAGCAACTGGCTTTAACGCGTTTCTTGCTAAATTGCGCGATTTAATTGGTGAGCTTAAGAATGTATCAACGCAAACCAAAGAGCAGGCTCACCTAGCGACTAGTGTTGCCGTTGATACTAAGCACAACGTTCAAGCTCAATTCCAAGAAATTGAGAGCGTAGTGACCGCTATGAACGAAATGAGCGCAACAGCCCTTGAAGTTGCAAGAGCCTCAGAGCAGTCAGCGCAACAAGCCGATGAAATAAATGGGTTAGTTGTTAGCAGTGAATCGAGCTTGTCGTCTGCGGTTACCCAAGTTAAAACCATGTCGGACGAAATTAAAGAGGCTAATCAAGCGGTCGAAAAAGTTGCGGCACGCAGTAACGACATTACACAAATTTTAGACGTGATCCGAACGATTGCAGAGCAAACAAACTTACTTGCACTGAATGCGGCAATTGAAGCAGCAAGGGCTGGTGAACAAGGTCGTGGCTTTGCGGTGGTGGCTGATGAAGTAAGGGCCCTTGCTTCAAAAACGCGTTCATCAACCGATGACATCAGTGGTTTAATTGACAGTTTACAGCTAGAAGTAGGTAATGCGTCTAAGGTTATTGAACAAGGTGTTGTGCGTGCACAGACCGCGGTAGATGAAACCTCAGTTGCATTTGATGCATTACACGAAGTTGTAGTTAAAGTAGACGAAATCACGCAACAAATTACCCACATTGCAACGGCTGCAGAAGAGCAAAGCTCGGTCACAGAAGAAATAAACCGCAACCTGACGTTAATTTCAGATGCCGCATCACAACTCGCTGAGCTATCTACCCAAGCCGGTGATGGTAGCCAAACTCTTAATGCACTTGTTGCACAACAAGATGATGAGTTGAATAAGTTAAAGACGAAATAGAGAGGGAGCTATAAGTTCTAGTTGCGAGATAAGAGATGCGAGAAAAACGCGATGTGAAATCGCTGCTACAAGCTCGCATCTTGTATCTATTTATCGTAGGAATGACTTTAGTCATGAATGATTAATCACCACACAAAAGTAAACCTTGGCCGTAGGCGTGAAACGTGTTTCGTGCGCCAATCAAGCGTGACGCCTACAGGTCGCAGCGGCTTTATGCCGCGACGAAGGGTAAAAATATCGTTATGCGATGAAGTAATCGAATCTGAAATCGATTAAGGGTGGTTATACATCGCTCGTAATTGTTAGATATTTATTTTTACCAAAAGTAACGTAATAAATGGGTAAAAATAGACCCGATAGTAAGTTACTGCTCATAGTGTTCGAAACAGTTACTTTATTTGATTGAATATCTTTGACAGAAAGTTTAGGGCTAGAGCACCAATCAATGGAGAACCAGATGAATCTAGCGTCGTCAGGTATTGTGTAGTTGGTTAAAGAGTTGGGTTTGATTTTTCCGATCTTTTTAGAATCGGCCCATAAAGTGTAATCTCTAATTTTATCATGATGTTGTTTTGGTCTGGTTACTTCAATTTCCATTTGAACCTCACTAGGATAGTAATTCCATTAAACTTAACGGGCTTATAGCTCGTTTTCTTCCATATTCAGTGTATTTTTATCAGAGCCGTTAATTAATTACTAGTCGTATAGTGCAAAGAAACTTAAGCTCATGCTCGCACCTCGCACCTCGCACCTCGCACCTCGCACCTCGCACCTCGCACCTCGCACCTCGCACCTCGCACCTCGTTTCTATCTCTCGTAGGAATGACTTTAGTCATGAATAATTAACCACCACTCAAAAGTTAAACCCTTGGCCGTAGGCGTGAAGCGTGTTTCGTGCGCCAAGCAAGCGTGACAGATTATCTTCTGTGACCTAATAACTTGATTGCCTGCTATTCGTACAATTTATTAGACTAATAGTTAATGTGTTTGAAAAATAACCTTTAGCTTACTCTTTCAAAGCATTTTTTATAAATAAAGCTATTTATATCAATGTATTAAATTTATTTTCGGATGCTCTCAGTTTATTAAAAACACCTATTTTATAAATTCATACCCTACCTTTTGCCTAATCGTGTTTTACGTCAGGCTGCTTTACCCTAACTGCATAATAAAAACTCACACAATTTTTCAAGATAGGTAGTAGGAGAACTTATGAATAAGAAGCAACAAAGCTATCAAGATCTTCATAAACCCAGCAGTGAATTTTCGAGTCGTGACGAATACCTTGAACACGAATTACAAATTATGCAGCCTAAGCGTTGGCGTCCAAATTTACCATTTCGTGACTATCGGTTTGAATTAGAAGACTCTATCCCTGCCATGGCAGGGACCATAGGCAAGGTGGTCATGGTGGGTGCAATTGCTGCAACATTTGCAGCGCCACTGGGCTTAGGCGAAGGTTTTATTTTAGAAAACGTGCGTTATGAGCTGTTAATTGTATCGATCTTCATTTTATTATTTTCGGGCTTCTTTTTACCAACAGCAAACTTAGCGGGTACGCATGGGCCGCTTATTCCTTTGATCCCGATAGTGGTGGCAGCGGGTGGTCACCCAATGGCTTTTGGTTTGCTGATAGGGGCGTTTGGCCTATTACTGGCGCTTAGTAAAGGCGGGAGTTTACTGGCGGGGTTAACCAGCCGAGGCGTGTGTGGCGGTTTACTGCTTTACCTTGGCTTTATTGGTACGATTTCACAGGTTAAAAAGCTGTTTGCATGGGCTGAAGGCATTGATATGACCCATATCGCTTTCATTGTGATTTTGTCGACTATCGTGTTGTATGCCTTACTTGAGCACTACAAAAAACGTTGGTTAGCCGTGCCATTAAGTTGCTTGCTTGGCGGTTTAATTGCATTTTTATTGGGGGCGCCGTTTGAGTTTAAAACAGCACCGGGTTTACCAAATATGAACCCAATGTATTGGTGGGGTGAAAATACCGGTTGGATGCTGGGATTACCAACCCTAGAGAGCTTTGTAGTGGTCTTGCCATTCGCGGTGCTTGCGGTTGCCATGTGGTCACCTGACTTTTTAGGACATCAAGTATTCCAAAAAATTAGTTACCCAGAACGCACTGAAAAAGTACAAATGAACATTGACGATACCATGTTTAGTGCTTCAATCCGCCAGACATTTGGTTCATTGTTAGGCGGCTCTAACTTTACCTCGTCATGGGGAACCTACATCGTGCCAGCAGCCATCGCTAAACGCCCAATTCCTGCGGGAGCGGTGTTAACAGCATTATTTTGTATCATTGCCAGTATTTGGGGCTACCCAATGGATTTAGCTATTTGGCAACCCGTGTTATGCGTCGCGCTAATAGTTGGTGTGTTTATCCCACTTCTTGAAGCTGGCATGGAAATGACCCGTGAAGGTAAAACTACGCAATCAGCTGCTATTGTGGTGTTTTCCTCGACCTTAGTGAACCCTGCATTTGGTTGGTCATTAACTATGTTGCTCGACAATTTGGGCTTAATTGGTTGTAAAGAGCGAAGCTCTGAGCTGTCTCCAATGAGCCGCTGGATTATTCCATTAGTGATGTTTGTTATCTTAACAAGCGTGATGGCAATAGTGGGGATGCTGCCAGGTATTCCGGCTTTAATGTCAGACTTTAGACATTGATATGTGAGGGTAAGGTGATAAACGCCTTACCCTTTAATAATTTTTTATAAGTGTGAACATCATACCAATAAGCTGCTCAGTCATCGGTTTCGACATTGGCCTGTGTAAATAACTTCTTAAGCCAGTAAATTGTATCTGAAATAAACGAGCATATTCTAGCGGACTATGAGTGTTGGCTAGTTCACCACGCTGTTGTGCAATATCAAATAGAGTCGATAAGTCGTGTTCAAACTGCTGCAAAAGGTCATCGGTTAACGTTTTAAGTTTAGGCTGAGTGTGATCGAATTCTGTACTTGCTTTGATTAACATACATACTTCACATCCATCTTCAGCACTTTCAAGTACCGTAACAACAAATGCATGTAAGCCATCAAGCATTGTTTCGCTATTCTCAATATGGCTCGCTAGCAACAGCTTAAGTTGCGTAGCATAGACTTTTAAAGACTCTGAATATAAACCTTCTTTTGAACCAAACGCTGAATAAATACTGCCTGGGCGCATATCAACGACCGTTTGGAGATCACGGGTAGATGTTGTAGAAAAACCTTTTTTCCAAAATAGCATTTGTGCCTTCGTGATTACTTCATCGCGATTGAATTTAACTTTATTGACCATGACGAATACCAAAATTGAGCAGTTGTTCAACTTTAACTTGAACAACTGCTCAAAAACAACTAGGCTAATCATAAATCTTAGTCAGACACGATAGGAGATAACATGAAAAACTTTGAACTCTACACAAAAGAAACCGCACCTGAGGGCTCAAAAGCACTTATCGATAACTCAGTATCAGCCTTTGGTATGTTGCCAAATTTACATGCCGTGATGGCAGAGGCACCTACACTACTTGAAGGTTACCAAGTGCTTCATGAGTTATTTCAAAAAACATCGTTTAATGCTCAAGAGCTGACAGTTGTTTGGCAAACAATTAATGTTGAACATAATTGTCATTATTGTGTACCTGCACATAGTGCAATCGCTGCGAGTATGAAGGTTGATCAAGAGATTGTTGATGCGTTAGTTAATAAAACTCCACTTGCTGATCCCAAGTTAGAAACTTTAAGAAATACAACCTTAGCAATGACGCGCAACCGAGGTGTAATTGACGAAAGTGAGTTAGAAGAGTTTTACAGTGCGGGTTATGGAAATCAGCAATTATTAGAAATTGTTCTAGGTTTAGCACAAAAAGTAATGAGTAATTATACGAACCATTTAGCTGATACGCCTGTTGATCAGCCGTTTAAAAAATTTATTAAGTAATAAATAAAGCACGGCTATATACCCAAACCACCTCAAGGTGCGAGTTTCTGCATCTTGAGGTGGTTTGGGTATAGCTTACTTAAACTTAACCGTTTTTTCGCTGCGGGTGTAAGCTCGGGTATCGGGTTTTGTCCATTGACCTTTTTTAAGGTAAGAGGTCGACACTACAAAGCTGTTATCTTTAAACTCGCTCGTCGATTTGACTTTAGTGATCCCATCTTTGTTACCCGTTACATTTTCATAAGCAACAAACTGAGTAGGGCTAAGTACATTCATAGTGCCTTGGGTGTAAAACCCAGCTGTAGTGAAGTAATAAAACACCAAAGACTGCTTTTTATTGTCCCAAAAAATCATCGACTCACCACCATATTCACCTTCATTGATAGAGTGAATGGTTTTAATAGCCGTGCCATTGAGCGCGCGTTGCCAGGTACTCACATCTTGCACCGCAGGTTTACCTGCTGCGACATTAAAGTCTGACTGCCACGTGCCTAAGTAAGGTTCAAACACTTTTAGCTTGTCATCAAGTTGTTGCTCTGCTGCCATAACAGAAAGCGAACACAGGCAGATTGATAGTAAAAGTGATTTTAGGTATGCCATAATAGCGCCCCGATAAAATTAATTTGTTTTGCACAGTATAGGTGATACTTCGTTGATTAAGAAAACATTAATTACATTTTCATTGTTGTTTTTAGCGCTGCTATGGCTGACATCATGGCAACTTAATATTACCTACTTTATTGCAGGCACTTACAGTGTAGCGAGCTTAATAAGCTTTTTGGTGTATGGCTGGGATAAACGTTTAGCAATGCAACATGGCGAGCATGTTATAAGAGTACCTGAGCGTACACTGCATATTTTAGGGTTAATCGGCGGTTGGCCAGGTTCATTCATTGCGCAGCAATGGTTAAGACACAAATCTAAAAAACGCAGTTTTATTGCCGTACTCTGGTTAACAGTTATTGTTAATTGTAGTGCGATATGGTCGCTGTATTATTTTAAGTTAATTTAAAAGAAGATCAAAAAAGGAAAGCAGTCGCTTTCCTTTTTTGTTAAAACCACTTATTGAGCAGCTTGAATTGATTCAATGCTATCAAGTTCAATTGTTAGAATTGTTTTCTTATCAACAACAACCCATTTGCGGTAAGTTAAGTAACCTGGCTTGGTTACTTCAATGTCGTACTTACCTTCATCAAGTTCAATACCATCTTCATAAACAGGTTTAATATTCATAATACGAACGCGCGCATCATCAGGTGTTGTGACTACCGTTAATGAAATAACCGATTCATCTACAACCACTTCAGGCGTTACTTCTGCAATAGGCTCAGGTTGTGGCTCAACATCATGGGTTGATGAACAGCCTGCTAAAACCAATAAGGCAAATAATGCGCTTAACTTTTTCATAAATACTCCATTTAATAGTTCACAATAAACGAAACCGCTTATAGTTTGAAAACTCATGAAGAATCAAGGAATAACAATAGAGGTGGGGAGCTATTATTCGTCTTCCGTGACTTTCATATTTATCATCAATAATAAATTTTTAGCTATTTTAGTATGTATCCTAATAAGGTTCAAATTATAGTTTCATTAATGTTATTAATTAATGATTTTTACCTATTATGTTTGTTGTGGTTTTGAAAGTAATGTTTATTGGTTCTCATCATTATTCTCTTTATCAAAAGCTATGCTGAAGTTACCCTGTCGAGTTAGATTGAAAATCGCACGTTGCCAATTTTCTGGTTGATTTTGTATTGCAGAATCAAACAGTGTTTTAAATAAATCAATAATGTGGTCAGAAACGGCAATAGGGTGCTGTGTTTCATCGGCCTCTTTTTCATAAAAGGCTTGGCATGTAATGACTTCATCGTGCTGGCAATCTATAACTAACATCGCTTTCGACCAGTCACCGTTAATTTGTTGATAGAGATATTGACCAAGTTGCTGTGGTATTTGTGAGTTGGTTGTCATGTGCTGTCCTTAGCGTTGTTGCTATAAAGTGCCGTTTTCGTATTTATTGGCAAGCTCTTTCCATGTGTCAAAAAATCCACCATGAAAGAAATAGCTATCAGAGATATTCAATATTTGATAATTTGTTGTCTCATGGTCTTTCCGTGAATAGTTTGATAGGCTATATCCTTGATCGCCTCGTTCATTTAGCCTCCCTATTAGTCTTGTAATACCGATATCTTCACCTTCCACGAGGTCATCAGTACTTATTGTGCCATGAGGTAATCCACCTGCGTTGGGCATTTTGGTGAAAAACTCAAATTTTTTAACAAACCAAGGTAAAATTGATAGTGGTGCATCAAATTGCCTAGTAGCTAAAAACGGGGCTTGACCTTTTGGTGAAATAATCCAATGAAGGATAACTGATAAGTATCCGTTTTGATTGTAAAAGGAGTGATAACGGCCAGGGTAATTTAATGAATCTTCAATTGTAATTAGATGTTTTATCCCTTTTGGTGGATTCTCTGGGTCTTTTATTTCTTTTAGTGAGGGGAAAAATTGTTTAGTCATTTAAATGCCTCCTTTAATGGGAGTGGTAACAGGTGTGATTGTGATAGCATCACCAAACTGTTCTAAGTTGATCAGCTTTCTCTCAAAATTAAATGTTTCAACAGCGCCATAGTCTGTACCATCTAATAAACTTTTAGTTAAACCATTACCTAAATAATATTGGTTATTGCCAATAACTTGCTGCATTTCAAGTCTTTTTTCTAATAGTTCAAATTTGCTTTGAGTTAATTTTAAATTTGAAAAGTATTTTAGGGCTCCCTCAGTATCCCATTCAGCCTCCATAAGGCCAGAGTTGAGTGCATCAGTAAACAATTCATTGTATCTAGTTTGAAATTCGGAGGTAAGCAGCGTATCTAATTGTTCAGTCGTGAATTTTTCAGATAACTCATCTCGCGCAAAATTATTGAGGTTTTCATACGTAGGCACAATGCTTTTGGTATCTGCTAGTGCATGTGTCTTTTGTGTATCTATAATAATAAGTGAGTAATTTTTATTTTGGTCATAATCAAGTCCCAAAACTTTACTGATTATTTCTGGATCGGAATCTGCATTTTCTAATTGGTCAAATGTAGTTGACCAATACTTTGCACCAAAGCCCGTCTCACCTCTAAAAGGTGCTCCTAACAATCCTGGCTTACCGTCATATTCTAAATATGTCGATTCCATGAAGCGCACATGAAATCGTTCACTTATTACAGCCCCACTTTTTGCTAAAGCAGTTAACTCTTCATCTGTGTATTTAGCCACATAGCCATGTTTTAGAAGGTTTTGTCTTGCGACTTCGAGTCTTAGCTGCGCTTCTTTTAATGACTTAGGCTCTGGACAGCTACGCTTTTTGCCGATGGTGAGTTCATCATCAAGTTTCTCTATTCGGTCGACTTGGTGTTGCTCAGTATTACCTTTACGAGAGTAGTTTAATCGTTTTAATTTGATAGCTTCAGCTAATTTTTGAATTGCTTGTGCTGCTTTTACAAAATACCTTGATTTTGAAATAGCAGAAACAGCAACACCTGCTCCAAAGGTTAATAATGCAAAAATGATTTCAAAAGCAAGTTGACCTGCCATTCTGGTTTTCTCAACGCTAGAATGGGCATCAAAATAATCGTAAGGGAAATTTGCAATTAATGTACGCGCTTGTTCATCTTGCGCAATCATTATCAGTGTTTTAAAGCCATCAGCAACGGCTTCAAACCCCTCGGTCGTATTTTCTAATATTAACTCTATTTCTTGTCGTAAAGCTTCTATATCACCTCGAACTAAATGTTCGAGTAACCGCCAACATGCGGCCCCTATGTCGAAGATACTTTCACCTACCCATTCAACTAAATCCGCTGTACCAGTAACAATACTTGCACCTTGTTCATATAGACCAGTTATGAATGCGCCTGTGTAGATTAATCCCTGCATAGCTATATTTTCTTGAGCAATTAAATCTTCTTGGATTTTGGCTTGACTGCGAATTTCTTTCACCATCGCAGTTAAATTGGTCTTTAGCTCTTTTCTAAGGGTGTTCACATCATCTTCAGTCGCACCAATAAATTCAATAATGACGTTACCTGGGGCTACATTATCTATGGTCGCTAAGCCGTTACTCAATGTTCCTTCGTATAAAGTGTTGTTTGAGTGCTGAATTTGAAAAGCAATATCTTCAACCGGAAGGCCATCACTGTAAAAGTAAGCAAGTTCAATGACTTTATCTTGGCGTGTTGCAACTCCTGAATCAGAAATATCGAAATTAGTAACGGCTGGCACATTTGCTGAGGATATAGTCCTAGGTGCACGCGCTGTACTTGGGCTTTCAATATCGTAATCAACGGGGCCATCAAAATTTATAAATGTGCCATCGAGGGTGAGTACATCGGTGGCAATAATCTCAACATTTCCTTGACTGTCGAGTTTAATTTCGCCGCCTTCGTTATGGAGAATTAAATCACCACGGCCTGAGCCAGTAATCGCGATTGACTGGTTGGTTTGCAAAAATGTTGAGCCATTGGGGGCCGAAATAGTTAAGTTACTTGAGTTGGTTTTAAGCTGAATATCGCTTTGCGCAAAGGCTTTAACTGCGCGACCACTGACCATCGACAGTGCTTGACGAGATTCAATAAGGGTGTCTTTTCCTTGCAATGCTTGGCTACCTGCACTTTGCATGTTGATATCGCGGTTTTGAGTGCTGAGCGAAACATTGTTTTTAACATCAATAAACTGATTATTTTTAATCACAAACTGAATGTTGTCGTTCTCAGTTGTTAGGCAGAGGTCTTTACCTGCATCGATACCCATTTTATTAAAAGCAAACACATTCTGGCGTGTTAAATAGCGCTCTCACTGCGTTAAAAATGACTTATTTAGACCCACTATACTTCATCATTTTTGCCTTGTTATAACGCAATTTTCCTACGCTATAACCGTGTCTTAATTTAATGCAATGGGTATATTAATAGTACCTAGCGCACCCACTCTATAAATTGGCGGCCTGATTTTTTGGCATTGAGCTCAAGGTCGTGCTCAGCAGTGTTGGCCTAAGATTTAAAGACAGCAAAGCAGGGTATAAGTTCATGCTTTGCTGCTAACATCCATGTTGTTAAAGAGCGGTTACTGTCGTTTATAAATTTGGGTCTGTTGGTGGTGTTACATCAATTAGCCATGCTGGAATGTAGCCATTTTCAACAGTGAGCTTGTAGCCTTTTACGTCTTTAGCGATGATGGCTAAGGCTGTAAGGGGTAAAGAAACTGCGCCTCGATTGCTCCACATTCTATCTTCATCACTGTAATACTCTTTATGAGCCAGCAGGGCTTTTTCCATGGCTTGATTATATTCTTGCTCACCGTTATCAGTGAATATGGCGGTGATCACCGGTATAAGTGGCCACTTCAAACGGCTTGCATAGAGGTATGCTTCATCTTCGACATAATCATCTGGGTTACAGGTAAGGTATGCTTGCTCAATCAAGTTGGCTAAATCAGCACTAGGGTTAAATAAGCCTTTAAGTAAATTGGCTAATGCATAATCAAAGGGTCTCAGTTGATTGCCATAATTAGCTGTTTTAAACACATCGTTATCGATAGCCGTTAAGTAAGCGATAGCATCATGGTTACGGGCAATAATACTGCTGTACAAAGCAAGTAACCACACAGGGTGCTCAGCATGTTCAGGGTCACGTTTACCAGTCACTTCTAAATATTCATCATCGTAAAAGAATGGGAAAGGTTGGCCGTCATGGGCGTCACTTTGAAATATGCCATGGCCTAATTGCGAAGCGCGAATAACATAGAGCCAAGCATGGTAGCTATTGGGGTTTTGAATCGCTTCCATGGGGAATGTGTCGATTAAGTTTGTATTGAAGCTAAAGTGCATTTGATACCCAGGGTTTTTCTGTATCATTTCAATTTCATCGACTTGCAATCTATTATATAGCTTTATGGTTCGGTCGTAGCTTACTTGTGCAAAACTGTAATGGCTCTCAATCATTTAATTTATTCCTTAAAATCCTATATCAAAAATCGATACGTCAATAACATCAACAAGCCCTGCGTCATTGGCTTTTTGTTGAATACCTATGTATTCAATATTCTGCCTTCTTTTTGCAATGTTAAACTCATCTAGCATATCTTGAATGCTCTCAACCTCTTTTACAAAATCATCATCGCCCGCTAAGTAGCGAGGGTCTTTTGTTAGGCGTTTTAACTGTTCACTATAGTTTTCAATTATCGAATTCATATACTTTTCAGAGCCTTGCTGGGCTCTTTCTTCTCCAGCACTCCGGCTACCCCAACTGGCATTACCGCCTTTGGCTTCGATAATTAATACTTTACCGTCTTCTGTTGCATACACTTGGTCAAACTGGCCTTGCTTGCTTTTACCGGGGAGTTTGCTTGCCAATGGTGTGGCATCTGGATAATTTTGTTTCGCATAAATGCGTGCGGCTTCTTCGCCCAGCGCTTCACTGGCTAAGCGCATGGCACTTTGCGCTTCTTTTAATGCAGTGGCGTTTCCGGCAAGGAGTGCGGCATCACGCTTGGCGACAGCTTGATTGCGTGCAGCTTCAAACTGTTTGAGTCGCTGTTTAACGTTGTCACTTAAATTAGCATGATTTATCTTTAATTTTTGCGCTATTTTGTTAAACACATTTATTTGGTCCGACACGGGCACTAAATTACCATTTTCGTAACGTAATTTAGGGGGCTTTTTGCCATCAAGGCGGTTAATAATGACTTTACCTTCACTGTTGGTATATGCGCGGTAATTGCCGCGAATATCGTCAGATAATTCAGTGAGTAATAAATATTCAGCATGGTCTTTTGCTGACACATGCGTCGCCACAGCGTGGTTTTTACTTGGCTGTAACTGTGTATCTGGTTTGGTTATTTTGGCTGAAACAGTCGGATGTTCAGCCGTCACAGCGTGTGATAACTGTTTATTTAGCTGCTTGCGTTTAACAATCTCGGCAATCTGAGTCAGTACTTTATTTGCTTTTGCTAAATACCTTGATTTACTTGCCAGTGAAGCGGCCGCACCCACGCCACCTGTGAGCAGTGCTAATACGACCTCAAATGCCAAAATACCCGTTAATCGTTCTTGCTCTACGTGTGAGTGGGCATCAATATACTCGTAAGGGAAGCGCGCTAGCGCCAAGCGGGTTTGTTCATCATCAAGTAGAATGTAAAGTAACTCACATGCTTGAGTAAGTGATTGGGCTGATTTTTGTGAGAAAGAAATAATTGTTTCTAGCTCATATTTAACGGCTTCTTTATCACCGCGAGTAATGGCTTCTATAATTCTAAAGCAAGCAGAGTACACACTTATGTTAATATCGATACCGAGTACAATCAGGTCTGCTACGCCCTCAATAAGTGACTTTGCACCTTGATAAAAACCAGTGGCATTTGCACCTAGCTCTATCATGTATTGGTTAAATAGGCTTTCTTGTTCAAACAAGGCATCTTCAATGGCTGCTTTTTGTCGAACTTCATTCAGCATTGCTTCTAGGGTCTGCTTAAACTCATTACGCAGTGCAACTAAACGCTGTTCGTCGTCATCAGATGAAGCAATAAAACGAACCTGACTTTGACCTTGCGGCACGTTGGCCAGTTGCGCTTTGCCATTACTGAGTGAGCCGGTATGCTCATGGCCAAGGCTATCGATAAGCGAGTAACGAATATTGTCTTCAGCACTGCCATCTAGGTAGCAATAGCTTAAGTCTAGTGTGCATAGTGTAGTAGAATCGAGTGAGCTATCAGCCAAATCAAATGATGGAATAGCAGGCGCACGACTCACATTAACGCTTTGTGCACGCGCTGTACTTGGGCTTTCAATATCGTAATCAACGGGGCCATCAAAATTTATAAATGTGCCATCGAGGGTGAGTACATCGGTGGCAATAATCTCAACATTTCCTTGACTATCGAGTTTAATTTCGCCGCCTTCGTTATGGAGAATTAAATCACCACGGCCTGAGCCAGTAATCGCGATTGACTGGTTAGTTTGTAAAAATGTTGAGCCATTGGGGGCCGAAATAGTTAAGTCACTTGAGCTAGTTTTAAGCTGAATATCGCTTTGCGCAAAGGCTTTAACTGCGCGACCACTGACCATTGACAGTGCTTGACGAGATTCAATAAGGGTGTTTTTTCCTTGCCATGCTTGGCTACCTGCACTTTGCATGTTGATATCGCGGTTTTGAGTGCTGAGCGAAACATTGTTTTTAACATCAATAAACTGATTATTTTTAATCACAAACTGAATGTTGTCGTTCTCAGTTGTTAGGCAGAGGTCTTTACCTGCATGTAAGTTAATGGTGCCGAGCTGGCTTATCCATTCTATAAATTGGCGGCCTGATTTTTTGGCATTGAGCTCAAGATAGTGCTCACTGGCTAAGGTTTGTAAAATGATTTTAGGTGCTTGCTTGTCATCATCAAACTGCAGCTCGTTTTGCGCCGCACTGACCAGCCTGTTTTGCGTATTATTTGCAGCGGTGACAACGCTTGGCTGCGATTCATTCATCGCAAAACCCATTAAAAACGTGTTGTTAGGGTCGTTATTTATACAGCCAATAAGTACCTCAGAACCACCAACAAGGGGGAAGTGCCAGCCAGTGGCCTGAGGTTGGTTTTGACATGCGTATAAAGCAAGTTGCTGAATTGCTTGGCTTGATTGCGCAATTGGCCTTGCAGTTGTGTCAAAATCAGTTCGCACACGGTAGCAACCTAAATCATCAATGAAACTAGAAGTCGTTAAAGACTCTACCTTAGCCGGAAATACCATAGGTTTGGGTTGATGTGGCAAAGGTTTGGCTTTAAAAGGCGTACCACGTTCGATAAATTGGGCTTTACAACTGTAGCGTGTTAAACCTTGGTGACTATTTTCGTCATTAGGTTGTTCACTGCTGTGATACACGCTAACACACAGTAAATCAGCACTACTGCCGGTGCCGGTTTGGTCGTCAATTGCAACTGAGCTACCCGCAAATAAATCACATACATTACCCACTAGCTGCGTTGTTTTATTAAGAGAGGCTAACGCGTTACTGAAATCTTGCGCTTGTAATGAGGCGGCACTGGGTGTTGATGCGCATGGTTCAAAGTAAGATTGACTGTTACTTGCGACCTTTAAATATTGTCCATGGGCCACGCAGTCAGTGCGATCATTGTAAATAGAGTGATGTACTTGGCTGTTAAAAAAGCCAACATAAGCGGTATTGTCATCGTTATTCATACCAGCTGAGTTTTTGACTGATACTATACCGCGCTGCAAATATGGGCTGTTTAAGTTACTATCACTGATCACTAACAGTTCAACGTTATTTTTTGTTTCAAACCAAATAAACAAGCCAAATTGGGTTAGTAAGCGTTGTAGAAAATGCCAGTTGGTTTCCATTGCTTGCACACACTGTGGAAGCGCTGGCAGTGATGATCCGACACGAAAATCAATTTGCCCTGGTGAATAGCCAGCTTGGCCTGCTAAATAAAAAATAACATCTTTTAAATTAACGCCAATAAAAACCTTACTGTTCGTAATGTTTTTTAATGTGCTCAATCTATCTTTAATAACTATTTTATATCGATATTTACCTTTGAATGTACCTAAATTGTCACACTCAAAAATGATCCCTGCTAGGTGGCGAAAAAAATTATCTTTATTAACGAATGTAATTAATGCGCTTTGTAAAAGCAGATGCTCTAAAAGAATTTGCTGGCTGGATTCACCAGTGAGAATAAACTCAAACCCTTGATTTAATTTCTCAATTCCATCTACCTGAGTGACATTTAGGGTTATGTTATTTACATCAATTAATAGTCGAGAATTAGACACATCCTTGTCCTTTTTTAACTAAGTCTTGTAGCAAGAAAGGGGAAAATACACACTTATTAATCAATATTCAATAGAATAATTGTAATCGTAATAATTACGTCATAATTTTGTTCATAATGCAGCTTGTTCTAAATTAATACATTGTTATTAGTTTTTATATTAAATTGAAATTAGTTTTATTTTTGAGCTGTATTGAGTTGACTTTTTTGAAAGGATGTTTGTATTATGCCCCCGTTTTAAGGACTAATGTACCAAAAGTATGACATGACTTTGTACTTTTTTTGGTTAATCAAGGATGATTTTATGGATAAAAAATTATTTATAAATCAAGTTGATAGCTTTTATTTTTTGGCTTGGTCTCTTACTAAAAGTATCTCTTCCTTACTTGATCAGACCGGTATTCCAGCACATCGAGTGTTTTCAGCGTCGGTGATCGATCAGTTTTTCTTTTTCCTGAATAGTCCACCTAAAAATGAAGGTAAAATCATTTTAATTAAAGAAGATATAAGCGCTTATATTGATGAGTTGATTGTTCTAAATACAAAAATAATCTCTTCTGTAGATGATGTGGTTATTAAGTCTCTTGCTGTTGATAACCAAGAAAATAGACGTTCAGGTATTTTTACGAAAATATTCAATAGTCATAAATGGTCCGATTGCGCATCAGTGCGATTTAATCGAGTAATCTGTCCTGTTTACGAAGAAGTTCTTTGTAAAAATTAATTAATCTAATAAATCAATGGGGTTTTGAATGCGTTTTGCAATTAAAAAAGCAGTGCTAATTACTTTGTTTATGTCTTTAACAGCATGTATGAGCACAAATGTAGAGCTAGATATCACTGCGACAGATAATCTTAATTTGAACCAATTTGATGAAGCTCTGCCTGTGGTACTAAGAGTGTATCAACTTTCGGACATACAGAGTTTTAAAACGGCGACGTTTGAAGATTTGTGGAAATCAGATAAGTCAGTTTTATCAAATACGTTGATCACCGTAGAAGAAAAAACAATTAACCCCGCTGAGAAAACAAAAATAGAATTTGAACAAGCAGAAAATGCGCGTTTTGTTGCCATTGTAGCCCTTTTTAGAGATCGCCAAGGTGATAAATGGAAAACGTTTTATCCTCTCGGTGACGGGCCAGTTAAATTATCTACATCGTTAGATGTATTGATTACAAATAACGAAGTTCAATTACCAGATGAAGACGAGGCTGAGTAATGAACGTTAAAGGGCCAATGAAACCTGTATGGGCTGAAGGCGTGTTGCTAGCACAGCAGCATTTTCAGTTGTTTGATGACTACCATGAGCAAAATCAGATTGTTAGACAAGGCTTGATTTCGCCATTGGCCTTTGGTTTGCACCACCTTACTATTGATGAATCCGCTCTCGCTCGCGGTATTTTAAAAGTGATCAGCTTTAAAGCGATTCTTGAAAATGGACGTTTACTTGAGTTTGATCGTCAACATCACGAAGAACTAAAGCTTGAGTTAGCTGCCGATACAGATGAAGTCACTGTGTATCTAGCGATTGCAGCAAATAAAGTTGTGAGCGACATTGAAGGCTATGCAACTAGCGGTCAACTCAGTGCCTATCAAGCAGATTACATTGAGTTTAGTGATCACCACGATGCAGCAAGAAACCGTGAAGTGCTAATTGCACAACCTAATTATATTTTGCTGACAGATAACGATGTAAAAACGTATTTTGATACGCTTGCTTGTATCAAAATTATGCGTGCTGAAGACGGCTCGTTTAAAGTCAGCAAAGAGTTTGTGCCGCCATTATTAACGATACAGGCCTCGTTTTATTTAACCGAGTTGCTTAATAGAACGGCGAATTTGGTAAATGCAAAAGTGAACGTATTGCTTGGCCGTAGAAAGAACTTTGGTTCAGTTACTGATTTTGGACCTAACGAAATGAATAGCTTTTTGCTGTTAAATGCAATGGCACCATCTGCAAAACGTTTAGACCATTTAAAAAGTTTGCAACTTGTTCATCCAGAGCGATTATATTGCGAGCTTGTTGACTTAATTAGCTCTGTGTCGATGTTCGAGCACAGTGATTTAGTGAGTCAAATCCCGCCTTATCAGCATAAGCAATTGACTCATGTCTTTGGCACCCTAGATATTTTATTAAGTAAATTACTTGAAGGTGTTGTTCCTAAGAAAATGGCAGGTCTTAAACTTGAGAAAGTATCGAACGCCATTTATCAGGTTGCCACCATTGATTCAGCCATTTTTGATAATAACGACTTCTACTTGGCCGTTTACTTTGAATCTGAAGATACCAAGTGGATTGATACGTTTAGTGATCAGGTCAAAGTTGGCGCCACAGAAAAGCTCGAAATTATGATTGCATCGGCTCTTGCGGGCGTGCAGTTAACACATTGTCAGCGACCACCTAATAAACTAGCTATCAAAAGTGGCTATGAATACTTCCGTTTAGAGGCTCATGGTTTTATTTGGCAGCAAATTATTGAAGAGCAATCGCTTAGTTTATTTATTCCATTTGGCTTACAAGCGGCGCAAGTCGAAATCGTTACAGTGGCAAGAAATTAGGACGCAAGACAATGCAAGAAGCAAAAAACGAACTTGATTTAATCGCCTGTATTGCGCCAGTGATAAACGCGCTTGCGCCTTTAAAGTTAAAGCAATCGACAGATCTTGAACTAAACGATTTTCGAGAGCAGTTACTTACGAGTTTTGATGAGTTTGAACGTAATTGTTATACCCAGCAAGTAACAACCAGTGTTATGCAGGAAGTTAAGTTTGCCCTGACTGCAATGTGTGATGAATTTGTAATGAGCTCTGGCGCGCATTTTCGAATGGATTGGATGTCGAGACCCTTACAGCTTGAGTTTTTTGGTAATAATCGAGCGGGTGAAGAGTTTTTTGAGCGATTAGCAAAACTTCGTACCGGAGGTGAGCCAAAGTTTGCAGCATTAGAAGTGTATTACATTTGTTTGCAACTTGGCTTTGAGGGTATCTACAAAGTGAAAGGAATTGAGCAACTTAAAGCCTTAATTGTTGATGTTCGTGCGCAAATAGAAGATGTACGCGGTACTCCACGAGGGCAACTATCTGATAATGGCGCGCCACTTGAAGGGTTTGCAATGAAGGTAGGCCGAAACATTCCTTATTGGGTGATTTTATCAATTTGCTTGGCATCGATTGTTTCACTTTTTGCTGGTTTTCATTTTGTTATTAACAAGCAAGCAACTCAGAGCAGCCAACGTATAGATAATCAAGTAGAAGTACTTACGCAATTAAGTAAAACCAACGAGACTCGATAGGAAAAGTAATGCAAGGAAGAGTGAACAAAAGCGGCCTAGTGCACTTTTTACTGGGCTTAGTGTCATCAAGAGCAACAGGGCAGTTAATTGGCTTAATTGCTGTGCTCAGTATTATTTGGTTTGCTGGCCGAATCGTTGGTTTAGACACGACAGATAAAAAGCTTATCGCGATGGCTGCGGTAACAGCTGTTTTTATCGTTTTTATTTTTATCCGTTGGTTATGGACAAAGCGTTCGGGCGATAAGCTAGCCTCTGAACTTGCGAGCCATAATGCGGGTTCAAGTGCTGAACTTGATGAAATAAAAGAAAAGATGCAAGAAGCATTAAGCTCGTTAAAAGCTTCCCACCTTGGCGCAGGGTACCGTGGTAATACAGCTTTGTATGCACTACCTTGGTATATGATTATTGGTCCTTCAGCAACCGGTAAAAGTACATTATTTGCGAACTCTGGTTTGCATTTTCCATATTCAAACTCAAATGAATTACACATCCAAGGTTTTGGTGGCACGCGTAACTGTGATTGGTGGTTTTCAGACCAAGCAATTCTGATCGACACCGCAGGGCGTTACACAACAGAACAATCTGAAAACAAAGAGTGGTTATCTTTTTTAAGCTTGCTCAAAAAATATCGTCCTAAACTGCCTATTAATGGTGTGATGGTCGCGATTAGTGTTGCAGATGTTTTAACATCAGACAGTGAAGAAATTCGTCAACACGTAAAACTAGTTCGTGAGCGTATTGAAGAACTTATTACTCAACTTGGGGTGATCTTCCCAGTTTATATAACCTTTACCAAAACAGACTTGATCAGCGGCTTTGAGCCATTTTTTAATGACTTAACAGAAAAAGAACGTGAGCAAGTGTTTGGTGCTTATTTGCTAGATATTAGCGAAGATCAACAAAATGATCCGGCTGAAATGTTTGAAGTGCGCATGGAGGAGTTATACCAACGCCTTTGTGAGCAACGTTTGAGCAAGGTTGCTCGCGAACGTAATGAGCACCGTAAGCAGCTAATTTTAGATTTCCCGAATCAATTTAAGTCAGCATCAACAAAGTTGACTGAGTTTGTAAACTTGTTATTTAAAGCCAACCCGTATCAAGAGGTTCCATGGTTTGCTGGTGTATATTTTACCTCAGGCACGCAAGAGGGCACACCGATTGAACGTATTACGAATGGAGTAAGGGATCAATTTGGTGCTGTCGTTGTTGAGCAAAAACAAGAAAGCATTACGCAAAGCTACTTTATCAACCGTGTTTTTAATGATGTGATCTTCAAGTTGCAAGACCTAACTCGTGGTAACCGCAAAAAGCGCTTGGTTGGCCGCTGGTTAAAGGGTTTAACAGTGACTTCAGGTTTGGCAAGTATTGCCGCCGTGACAGCATTACTCATTACTTCTTATACCAGTAATCAGCTATTGTTGAATCAAGGTGAAGCCCGTGTCAAAGCGATTGTAGAAGCGAATGTAAATAAAGCAAAAGACGAGCAAAAACTTGCAGCCACGCTTGATTTATTTGAACACTATCAATCGCTTAATAATTATGAAGAGCAGTTGCCATGGTATTTCATTTTTGGCATTTATGAGGGTGACGAAACCCTAACTAGCGTTTCGCAGGTTTTGTTTAATCAATTAAATCAGTTGATCACTCTTCCTGCAGAAAAGCAAACACTTGCGCAGCTCAAAGAGTTTGAGGCTATTTGGTCAGCAGATGATGCCGATGCTCGCGCAGCAAGTCGTCAGGCATATTACGATGCTTTGAAATTACACCTAATGTTAAGTGCTCACCCTGAACACAAAGACGATGAGTTTGCCAAGCAGCAGTTACTTAGTTTTATTAGCCAGCACTTTAACATTGAGATTGATGCTCAAGCTGATTCACCGATCACCTCACAATTAAACGATTTAGTTGATTTATATTTAGCGAACATAAGCACAGATCTAGAGAACCCAGGTGAAATTTTATTTTGGCAAAATAATGAAACGGCTGTACTGAATGCAAGAAATAGCCTGAACACACAACCAGAAGCCGAACCTCTATATCAACAAATTATTAGTAGCTTTGCTGAGCGTAAAAAAGCCATTCAGCTTAAACAGTTTATGGCTGCGAAAAATCGCGATGTACTGAAAAGCAACTTTAGCATTCCTTATGTCTATACCAATGCCGGTTGGCAAGAGTATGTTTATCCAGAAATTAAACGTATTTCTCGACTGGTATTCTCTGGTGATTGGGTAATGGGCACAAGTAATGAAAGCGGTCAAAATGCGGTTGATGAAGCGCAAGCTGATGCACTGGCAAAAGCAATGCGTAGTTATTACTTTAAAGACTATGGCAATACATGGTTCGCGTTTTTGAACAGTATAAAAGTGCCTACTTTTAGAGATTTAAATGATGCCAGTATTAATTTTGCTCGCCTTTCGTCTACTGATGGACCACTCATTGATCTGATGACGTTGGTGAATGACAACATCGTTGTTGCAGATAAACCATCTGCGGTTAGTGCAAACAACGACAAAATAGCGACCATTCTTTCTGGTGCAACAGATACTGCGGCTAAAAAAGTGGCCAAAGGAAAGCTAGCAAAGCAAGTTGCAGAGCGCCCTGATTTTTCTCAAGTTAGTACTGTTAGAGCCCCTGAACTTGAAACGCGTTTTGCTGACTTGCGTCGCTTCTCGCAGCATGATGAAGATAAGCAGATGTCTGATTATATGAGTCAGTACATTAGTTCTTTGAGCAGCATTCACTCAGATATAAAAGCGATGGCTGCTAGCAATGAAGATGATGCGCAAGCAATGGTGTTTGTACAAGACTTATTGTCTGGAAATAGCCAAGATAATGCATTGCAATCGTCTTGGATCATTATAGAAAGCCAAACTCGAGCGCTAGACCCAGAAACAAAAGACACGCTTGACGTGCTATTTAAAGCCCCATTGCAGTCAGGTATTGCAAGTATCATGGCAAAAGCACGTAGCCAGTTAAATGAAGAGTGGGAAAACCAGGTTTATACCATGTATAGCAACAGCATTGCTGGCAAGTACCCATTCAATTTGACTGGCCCTGATGCTGCTATTGCCGATGTTTCTGAGTTCTTAAATAGTGAAACTGGGGTGCTTTGGAACTTTATTAATAGCCAACTTAAACCATTCATGAAAGTACGCCGAGGTGTATGGGAAGAAAAGCAATGGAACGGTGTGGGGATTGGTTTTAATCAAGAGCTATTAGACGGTTTAACAAAAGCAAATAAAGTAACACGCTCTTTATTCTTGAACGGCTCAGACGCGGCTGGTTTTAACTTCCAAATGATGCCTGTACCACAAAAAGGCATTCGCGAAACGTATTTAGGTTTCTCTGAGCAAGGTTATCGCTATAGAAATGAACCGGAAGAGTGGCGTAATTTCTCATGGCCAGGAAGAGGCGCAGCAGAAAAAGCTATTTTGTATGGTTTAGATAACGCCGGACGAAGAGTCACTATTGAGCAAGATGGTCCATGGGCTTTATTAAAAGTACTTAACGAAGCGAATGTGAAATGGATTAAGGGTACAGAGTTTCTTGCTACCTGGGAATTAGTTGATAAATCAGAGCAAAGTTTAACAGTCCAGTTCTCATTAAAGTCTGGTCGCAATAGCGGTATTTTTTCAAAGTACATGTTGACCTCTTTTGCATTGCCTAATTCGTTGTTTGCACCTAAGCCACAACTTGCGCAAGCAAGCAGAGCCTCGGTTCAATAGGGGCAGGTATGTTTAATTTGTTCACCAAGAAAAAGTCGCCAACGCTGGTTAAGCAGTTTACCTACGGGTACATGGGTAAAACACCTGTTAGGCCTGACTTTGTAAAGTTAAATATATCTTCTAGGGAATCAGTAGCACTAGACCATTGGTTGCAAGAAGGTTTCGCGCATATAAACCGTGGTGTTATTGGCGGTAAAACAACTGCATTAAATGGAGTTTCTTCGTTATTTTTTGTATCTGGTAACAGTGACGACAGCAGTTTGTTTGGTGTTTTACAGCCAAGCACTGATAGCAGTGGTCGTTTTTACCCGTTTAGTTCGTTTATTCATAGCGGACTTGAGACTTACAAACGTCACCCTGCTTTTCTATTTTTATATGCAAGCCATGTCATTGAGCATCTATTAGGGGTTAATCAGCGCATCGTTGAAGCACATTCAATTGATGCGATGGCTGAGCAAGCTAAATCGTATAGTAAAGTGGCCGATGCATTAAAGCAGCAGCCAAATCTAAATCAAGAGCTTGATAAATTACGCAGTATTCCGATGAGTGTGGTTTGGCAGCATTTAGGGATCAAAGACATTCATCACCGAGCTGTTTTAATTGAAGAGCTTTCAGCGGTATTAAAGTCGATTGCGAATAGAGGTTGCCTACGTACACAGTTTGGTATTCGACTACCTATGCCACACTTTAGTCACGAAAGTGCCCTGGTTGCAGGTTTTTGGCTACATTTAATTGCTTCGATCGTTGCCGATCATAATTGGCAACCTTGGTTCTTTTACCAGCTAGGAAATGAAAGTTCGCAACCGAGCCTAACGGTGTTTTGTCGCCCTGTGCCGGCATCTTATTTTGGTTCAGTGTGGCTTGCTGAGGATAAGTCAAAAGACATTATTGATTTAGTAAATCTCTCACTAGACAAAGTGCCGAGCGAATACAGCCTTAATTTTGCTGATATGGACAATGTGAGTGTTTACGATGCGCTCAGAAGGTGGTGCAAAGCATGAGTGTAGTTAATCCGCATACCCATAACAGCTGGGAGCTGTGGCTTGAAGAGCTTAGTAAGCCACTTTCGGGGCTTGCGTGTGGTGAAGATCTAAAATACGAAGAAACCTTTAAAGCACTTAAAGCTTCATCATCAGGTGTGGGCGAAGTTGATTTTAAAGTCATGTTTATTCAAGCCACTGACCTTTTGCAAAACCAAAGTAAAGATTTACGTTTAGTGAGCTACTTGTGCCTCGCGGCTACCAGTGAGTTTGGCGTGGTGGGTTTAACCCATTCTTTAAAACTGTTTAATCAACTATTAAGTCAGTTTAGTGAACAGATTCATCCTTTAAAAGCACGTATGCGTTGTGCGGTTAACACGTGGTTTTTACAGCAGCAAGAACGCTTAAAAGGAATCGCCCAAGCTCAATCATCGAGCCCTGAGCAATGGGCTGAATTAGAGACTGTGTTAGCTGAATATAATCAGGTTTCAGTGCCTGTACTTGATGCTGAATCAGGGCCTTTATCAACTCTGAATGAGTGGGTTAGAGAACAAGTAATTCGCAATCCTGTTGCTAAGCCAGAGCCAGAAGTTAAAGCAGAGCCTAAAGCAAAAGAGACGACCGTAGTTAGCGAGCCAACGACTGAGCCCATAGCGCTACAAGTTGTTCAGGCAAAACCAGTGACAACTGCACCTAAAGTGGCTGACATTGCCAGCGATAGTGCTTACCTAGCAGCAATTCGTGAGCTGCTTAATTTTGATAAAGAACAAAACAACATTGAACGGGTTTTAAAGCTCTCGCGTGCAGCACGTTGGTCTGGATTAGCGTTACCTGCCAATGAAAATGGCAAAACAAGACTGCCAGCGCCGCGTGCGGCTGCCTTCGCCCCCATTGAAAACGCACTGGCAACGGAACAAGCAGAGCAAGCATTGTTACTTGCTGAGGGTTTGTTTATGGAAGGTGCAATGCAGTTTAATTTGAATCTGCAAATGCTTACTTTGTCAGCGCTGAAACAGCTAAATAAAGCAAAATTAGTACAGTGGTTAGAGCAACAGCTAGTCTCTTTAGTCAGTCAATTTCCGTTATTAACCAATTTAAAATATGACGATGGTTCGGGGTTATGCAGCCCACAAAACAAAGAAGCGTTATTAGACATTGCCAATTCACATGCTTCGCAAAATGAAACAACTCAAGTGCAAGCAAATCCATTTGACGAGCATTACATAGCCTTAAGCGAGCAAGTTGCAAAAGGGCAGTTAAGTGCAGCACTTAGCTTGGTTGCACAATTAAGTACGCCAACTGGATTCGACCAAGCTCAAAGTCAATTGCTTAAAGCTAAGCTGCTACTTAAAGCAGAGCATTATGAGCACGCATTGGCAATTTTAACCGAATTACTCGAGCAAATTGAAACTTATCAATTAGCGAAGTGGCAACAACAGTTTTGCATGGAAGTATGGCGTTTCGCCAAGCAATGTTATGCCAATTTGTCTCAGACAGAGAGTGATGACATGAGTTTAGCTGCTAAGCAAATTAGTCAGCGAATGATGGTTACAAACCCGGCTCAAGCAATAGCCTGGGTGTAACACGCCTAATTGGAATTTAGTCGTTAGACAAACAAACTGCAAAGGAAGAAACATGACAGATACATTTCAAAAAGAGATCCCACGAGCTCGGATCAACATATCGTTAGAGCTTGATACTGATGGGGCATCACAAAAAAGCGAATTGCCTTTAAAAATGCTGGTTATTGGTGACTATTCTAATGGTCAGAATAGCCAAGAACTTGCTGAGCGCGAACGCGTGACGATCAATAAAAATAACATTGAGCAAGTGCTGAAAGATATCGCGCCAAAAGCGAACTTTCAGGTGGCAAATAAGATTAAAGGCGACGGTGATATCAATGTTAATTTGCAGTTTGATTCATTTAAATCGTTCGATCCAGAGCAGGTTGCTGCACAGGTGCCTGAATTAAACAAAATGATGGCAATGCGTAATTTATTACGTGACTTAAAATCAAACCTTCTTGATAACTCATCACTTAGAAAAGAGTTGGAACGTGTTTTACAAAACCAACCAGAACTTGATGAGCTAAAAGCCAAGCTAGATGAAATTGCACCGCTTGCTTCTGAAGATGAAAAACAACCTGTGACGGAATAAGGACGCCGCTATGTCAATGCAAGAACAATTAAATGTAGCTGCTCACACGGTAGAGCAAGCGCCATTATCAACTTATGAAAACCTATGTAGCATGGTTGATATTGCCCCTGTAGGCGATGAAATCAAACTAGATACATTTAGAGATGCAGGTAATCTAGCAGAAACACGTGCGAATGAGCGCCTTACTGCCGCTATTAATGTCTTTTTAGATATGGCAGGTATGAGTGGCGAAGAAGTAACACGCATCGATAAGCTATTGCTTGATGATTATATTGCAAAAGTAGACACCATTATTTCGCAGCAGTTGGATCAGATTTTACACCACCCTGATTTTCAGAAAGTAGAATCAGCGTGGCGTTCACTGCGTTATTTAATTAACCGCACGCCAAATAACGCGAATATCAAAATTGAAATGCTCGATGTTGATAAAGAAACATTGCGTGATGACTTTGAAGAAGCGCCAGATACCACACAATCAGCGTTATATAAGCATGTTTACACATCAGATTATGATACTCCTGGTGGCGAACCGGTATCGACTATGGTGTCTAACTTTGAGTTTGATTGCTCAGCGCCAGACGTTTCACTACTACAAGAAATCTCGCGCGTTTCGGCAGCGGCGCATTGTCCATTTATGGGCAGCGTAGGTCCTAAGTTTTTCTTAAAAGAGTCATTAGACGAAGTATCTAAAATTCAAGATATTGGCTCTTATATGGAGCGTGCTGAATTCTTACGCTGGAAAAACTTCCGCGAGTCAGAAGACTCTCGTTATATTGGTCTTGCTTTCCCTCGTTTCTTACTACGTTTACCGTATGGTGAAACAAACCCAATTCGTAACTTTAACTACCAAGAAGATGTGAACAGTCAGCACCACGAGCGCTATTTATGGGGTAATGCAACATTTGCATTTGCTGCCAACATTATTCGTAGCTTCCATGATAATGGCTGGTCTGTGAATATTCGTGGCCCGCAATCAGGTGGTAAAGTTGAAAATCTACCATTGCACTCATTTGAAGCAGGTAAAGGCTCTGAAACTAAAATCCCTACAGAAGTGCTTATCTCAGAGACCAAAGAGCTTGAGTTTGCTAACCAAGGCTTTATTCCTCTTAGCTATTACAAAAACTCTGACTTTGCGTGTTTCTTCTCGGCAAATAGTGCCCAGAAGCCGCAAGTACTTGAAACAGCTGAAGCAACTGCAAACGCCCGTATTAACTCGCGTTTACCTTATATCTTCTTAGTATCTCGTATTGCTCACTACTTAAAAGTATTGCAGCGTGAAAATATTGGTTCGAGCAAACCTCGTCATGAGCTAGAGCAGCAGTTAAACGATTGGCTAGGTGCGTTGGTAACGAAGATGAATAACCCAGATGAGTCGTTAATTGCAACACACCCGCTCAAAGACGCAAAAGTAACGGTATCTGAGATCCCAGGTAACCCAGGTTATTACCGCGTGAGCACTTACATTGTGCCGCACTTCCAAGTTGAAGGTATTGATGTTCGCCTTGCCCTTGTTGGGCAAATGCCTGGCGAAAAATGAACTGCCAAGCCGCCGATGAAACGGATTTAAGCAGGCTGTGTAAAGACGTCAATTTGGTGAGTAGGGATAATAAACTTAGTTAGGCATGCTTACTGATTAAGTTTTGCATGCTTAGCTTCGTGTAAAGGAGTATTAAAATGGATGACGAAAGAGTCCGTGCGGCTATCAATGCCTTTTATAAAGGGGCAGGTGTAAATAAGAAGTTTAATGGCCAAGTTAACGAAAATGTAGCAGCTGTATTTGGGGTTATGATTTCGGAAACTAAGAAGTGCTCAAAAGCACTTTCGTGGGTTCCTGAGCCACCAAATGCAAAAGCTAGCATTTCTTGGGTTGTTCGTAATTTTGCAAATAGTGTTTTAAATCAGTTAAAAGATGAATCATCTTTAACTTGCGCTAAAAGAGTTATTCAAATATGGGACCGCAAAATCCAAATGGCAGGCATGGGTCTATGAGATTATTAAGTAATTTAATTTTCGTTTGCACGTTAGTTGTGTTTTGTACTTCGGCACAAGGCAAAAGTAATTCAATGTTTAAAATTAACTTCGCTAGTTTAAACCTTGAAATACCGAAAGAGAGTATTTGTTCCGTTGAAGTTCATAATTTGACAATGGCAGCTATGACTTTATTTGTTAATCAGCAAGATGAATGCATGGAAGTTGGTATTACTTATCTACCTGAGAGTAATGTAAGTGGTGGACTTGCCAAAAAACTTGGATTAAAAAACTCAGATTTATTTAGACAAGTAAGTGCACATGAATTAACAGCTAAGCAACTTGAGACTTTTGAGCGTGTTTTTTCAATTTCATCTGATGCGAAGTTTTCATTTGTAGAACAAGCTAGCGTGAATTTATTTTTCATAGAAGACATAGATTCATTAACAGTTTACGTGTTCAAAAATGAAGAAGTTGTATCAATTTCTGGGCAAGTTTCTCGTCAATTTTTAGATGTGATGCTCAGTAACTTGGTCGATTAAAATGAAAAGTTAACCTATTTTTCATTCTATATGTTGATTAGGTGTAAAAGAATGGCCCCAAGTTGGTTGCAGCCAACTTGGGACATGTTCCCCAGTGGCATGAAGCATCGGGCTTTTTGGGGGGCATAAACAAGGTTGTTTATGCCTATGCCATTAAACAGGAAACAATTCATTCTAAAAGGAGAATAATGAAATGGCAATTCCAGCGTATATGTGGTTAAAGGATGACCAAGGTAATGACATCAAAGGTTCTGTAACTGTTGCAGAGCGTGAAGGTTCAATTGAGATCCTACACTTTGATCATGAACTTCGCATTCCTACAGATAACGACACTGGCGAATTAACAGGTACTCGTAAGCACGAACCTTTTGTTATTACAAAAGCGGTTGATGCAGCAACACCATACCTGTACAAAGCGTGCTCAAACGGTCAAACACTTAAGCAACTTGAGCTTAAATGGTACCGTATTGATGACACAGGGACCGAGCGTGAATATTTCTGCCACAAGTTGGAAGATGTAAAAATCACCTCAATTCTACCAACAATGCATAACGTAAAAGACTTAGACAAGGAGCGTTACCCGCACCTTGAAACAGTTAGCCTACGTTATAAGCGCATTACGTGGACTTACCTTGATGGCAACATCGAGTTCTCTGACTCTTGGACTGAAGGTCGATAAGTCAGCAAAATTAAAGGATATGCGAAAGCATATCCTTTTCTTAGAGGTAAGTTTATGGCGTTATTCGATTTTTTAACTCAACCAGTCACACGAAATGGTCATCAAGGTTTTCAAACTGATGAGCAAAACAGTGTCTGCAAACATCTAAATGAATTACTTAATGCGCGTCGTGGCGTGTTAAAACATTTGGCCGATTATGGGTTGCCTGATGTCGAAGATATCTACGAGGGCCTTCCGTATTCACAGCACACCTTGGCGTTTGAAGTTAAAAAATTGATAGAAAAATACGAGCCACGAGTTCGCTATGCCAATGTCATTCCAATGGAAATTCGTGAAGAAAATTGCGTGATTAGGCTTGATATACAAGCATTTTTAACCTCAGGACAATGTATCAAACTTAACACCCGATTTGAGTCGGGTGGTAAAGCCGATGTGGCAGAGCATGCCAAGCAGTTTGATTAATTCAGCGTAAAAGGATAGTTCAATGCAACAGTATTTTGATGCACAAATGCGCTTATTAACCCAAGCCGGCAAACAGTTTGCTCAGCATTACCCTGAGCACGCAGGCATGTTAAATATCGATGCGCTAAAAGATCGTGACCCCCATATTGAACGACTACTAGAAGGTGTTGCCTATTTAACTGCGCATACGCAAAAGCGCTTAGATGAGTCTGTTCCTGAGGTATCAGAGCAAGTGCTGCGTCAGCTATGCCCTATATTATTGAGCTATTACCCATCAAGCACGGTTGTAAAGTTTAGCCCTAAGTTGGCAATGCAAAAATCACATCTTATTGAAAAAGGGCTGACGCTAAGCGCTGATAAGTCAGTGGTTGATAAAAAACATATCACCTTTACAACAACGCACGACCTACAAGTTAGTCCTCTTGATGTTGAGCATGTGCGTTATCAAGAGTCGCATTTAGGATCTGAGCTACGTATTGGCCTACGTTTTGTTTGCCAAGGTGAGCGCAAAAACTATGACCTTGCAAATTTACAGTTTTACTTACGTGGTGACACGCCTTTATGTAGTTCTTTGTTTAAGCTTTTAAAAACAGCAGAGCAGTATACAGAGCTTGATTTTGGCCCCTCGCATTTTGAACATAATAAAAAGTTAAAAGTAAAAGGTTGTAGTGCTACTTATTTAGATATAGATGGCGCTTTATTACCGCATGCAGAACAAAGCCATCCGGGCTATGCGCTGCTGTTAGACTACTTTAACGCGAAAGACCGTTTTTACTTTATGCGCTTTGATGGTTTAAAAGATCTGACCTTACCTGAGCATATCGATCGATTTGAGCTAGTGTTTAGAGGCAGTAGTAAATTACCACCGGGTCATCAATTAAGCCGCGACAATATTTTACTCAATTGCGTGCCAGCTATTAATTTGTTTGCACAACCTGCAGAGCCAATACGCATAGAGTCAAACCGCACTGATTACATGATCACCGCAGATCAAAACAGAACAGATCATATCTTCAGTTACACCGTTAATGAGGTTAAAGGACGCAACTCGTTAAGTGGCAAATCGTATGATTATACCCCCAGATATCAAAGCGTGTTTGAAGATGAAAAGAAACTGTTTACCGTTTTAACGAAAGATGTGGGCGGGGCTGCGCCGTGCCACTATTTACAGCTGCCATTTAACCTTGAAGAAGAAAAAGAAACCTTATCGGTTGATTTAACCGTTTTTAATGCTGGTTGGCCAAGGCAGTTACTCCAAGAGGGCGATTTAAACATTGGCGGTCCAGATATGCCAAGCATTGCCAATGTAGAAAATGTAATTCGCCCGACTAACTATTTGCCATGCCCTGAACAACCAAAGCATTGGCAGTTAATAAGCCTATTAAATGTGAAGTTTTCACAGATTACACAAGTCACCGAATTAAAACGCTTACTGGTATTATTTGATTGGTCACAAAAAGCTGAAAACCGATTACGTATTGATAGCATTCAAAAAATTACCGCAACACCGATTAGTCAAATTAAGCGTGGCATTTTTATTAAAGGTGTTGATGTACTGATTGATATTGATGAAAGCAAATTTGTTTGTGATGCCGACTTATATCATTTTTGCAATATGCTGCATCAATTCTTTTTAATGTATGCGCCAATTAACGAGAGCGTGCAGACCCGAGTCAATGCGATTCCGAGTTATAAAACCCACTGCTGGGAAATTGAACCGGGCAAGAGTTATCAGTTATGAATATGCACGAGTCAATAAATCACCCTGTTTGGGCAAAGTTACCTGAACCAATAGAAAAGCTGATTGCAGCTCCTTGGCAGTTTAATTTGTTTAAGGCGATGAGCCTAATTGAAAAACATTGGGCAACCCCTTTAGAACTTGAAAAAGGGATTAGCGAGCGAGTTATCTTTAAGCCTTATAAAGAGCTTGGCTTTCCTGCCACTGATGTACGTAGCTGCGAATTAGATAACCTTGGTCGTGGCCGATTAAGCTTATCGACATCATTTTTAGGCTTGTATGGTGTAGATGCACCTATGCCACATTATTTACTCGAGCAGGCGGCAAGTGATCAAGAAAGTGGGGGCCGAGTAAGGCAGTTTTTAGACATGTTTAATCATGTGCTTTATTGCCAATTGTTTCAAGCATGGAAAAAGTCGCACATCAATGTTGAAGGCCGTGGTGCAGAGCAATTCGATCATTTAATTGAAGCCATCTTATCAACCAAAACTGAGCAAAAAGTTCAGTGCGGTATCGCCAGTTTAAAACAAACCAGCGCTGCGGGTTTAGCGCAATTACTTCGCCACTCACTAGAGGTTGATCAACTGACTGTGGATGACACCCGAGCAAATTGGCAACAAATCGACTCGCCAAGTTCATTTGGTCAAGATCAACAGATGGTGTTAGGCGAGTCAGCGGTTCTTGGTGAGCGCGTATTAGTCAGTGGTAGCGTACTGACCATAGTGATTGGTCCTGTGGACTCTGACACCGCGATAGCGCTTAATCCTCAGCACTCACAAGGCAAAAAAATGGCTGCCATGTTAAGCACTCATTTACCTAGTAATGTGCAATGGATTTGTCAAATTAAGGTGGCTAATCAAGCAGTAACAGAGCAAGCCTTAGGGCAAAACGATTTGCTACTCGGTCACAACTCTTATTTAGGCTGCGCTGAAGCAAATATCAGCGTGCACAGTTACACACATCAACAATATCAACATTAAAAGTAATCAGGATTTAAGGAAAACAACATGGATGCAAAAGGCATAAAGCAGCTTATCGACAAACTAAATGGCCATACTGCAACAGCACTTGAGTCAGCGGCAGGGTTTGCAAGCAGTCGTAGTCACTATGAAGTGTTACCTGAACATTTATTAATTAAGTTGATGGAAGAAGGTAGTAACGGCGATTTAGAGCATATTTTTCACTTTTTTAATATTAATCAAGACGCAGTGTGGCATGAGCTGCTCGACTTTTTAAACCGCCAACCTGCGGGTAACCAGAGTAAGCCGGTTTTTTCTCGTCGACTTTATGAGTGGCTTGAGCGAGCTTGGTTAAGTGCAAATGTACAGCACAAAAGTGACTGGATCACCGGCGCTACGTTGATTGATGCCTTAACTGAGTTATTGCCATACAGCCCTGTACTGCAATTGCCTGCGTTACTTGAAAAAATTGACGCCCGTTTTATGGCTGAAAACCTCGATAAGCTTTGCCAAAACTCAAGTGAGCGATTAAATCCACAGGCAAAACAAAGTGCTCAGCATACTGCTGCTGATCAGCAAAGTAGTCAAGGTGGTGCCCTTGATGAGTATTGTGAAGACCTTACCGAGAAAGCAAAACAAGGCAAAATTGACCCAGTGCTTGGTCGCAATGACGAAATTCGCATGATGGTTGATGTGCTTTGCCGTCGTCGTAAGAACAACCCAATTTTAGTGGGTGAGCCAGGGGTAGGTAAAACGGCAGTAGTTGAAGGATTTGCTCAGCGTATTGTTGATGGTCAGGTTCCTGATGATCTTAAAGGTGTACGATTACTGGTGTTAGATATGGGCCTATTGCAAGCCGGTGCAGGGGTTAAAGGTGAATTTGAACGCCGTTTAAAAACAGTGATCGATGAAGTAAAAAACTCAACCACCCCTATCATCATGTTTATTGATGAAGCCCACACGTTAATTGGTGCTGGTGGCGATGCTGGTATGAGTGATGCGGCTAACTTGCTAAAGCCTGCGCTTGCCCGAGGTGAGTTACGCACAGTCGCTGCAACCACGTGGAGTGAATACAAAAAATACTTTGAGCGAGATGCTGCACTTGAGCGCCGTTTTCAACTTATTAAAGTTGATGAGCCAACTGAGCAAGCAGCTCAGCTAATGTTAGCGGGTTTGAAAGATAAGTATCAACAACATCACAACATTCAAATAACTGATGATGCTATAGAAGCTGCAGTGGTCTTGTCGTCACGTTATATCACGGGTCGTCAACTACCAGATAAAGCCATTGATGTGCTAGATACCGCTGCGGCAAGAGTTCGAATGTCGTTTGCGACCGATCCTGCAGCCATTGAAGCTGAGCGTGAGCACATTAATTACCTTGAAACACGTATCCAAAGCATTGCAGCAGAAAGCGAGCAAGGCTTGGCGGTTGATATGGACAAGTTGCTGCACTTACAACAAGAACTAAATGCAGCGCAGAGCAATTTAGCAACATTGACGAGTGCGCGTGAGTCACAAATTTCGACATTAGGCCAAATCAATGAGTTTAAGCAAGCTAATTCGCAAAATGAATTAGATAGCTCTGTGTTACTTAACTTACGACAAACGCTAAAAGAGCAGAACACCCAAGATAATGGCCTTTACAGTGAAGTTGATGCCGATGCCGTCGCGCAAATTATTTCGCAGTGGACAGGCGTACCTGTTGGCGCGATGGTGAAAGACCAAATAACCAATTTGATTACCCTTGAAAAAGCCATAAGCCAAGAAGTGATCGGTCAGCAGTCAGGCATTGCGAAAATTGCCCAAACGTTGCGCGTAAGTAAGGCAGGTATAAGCAATGAGTATGGGCCGCTTGGCGTGTTTTTATTAGCTGGCCCTTCTGGGGTGGGTAAAACCGAAACAGCACGATGTTTAGCTAAGCAACTATTTGGTGGTGAAAAGTTTTTAACCACCATAAACATGAGCGAGTATCAAGAAGCGCATACAGTATCGCAGCTTAAGGGTTCGCCACCGGGATACGTTGGCTATGGCGAAGGCGGGGTATTAACAGAAGCTGTAAGGCAGCGTCCGTACTCGGTAATTTTACTCGATGAAGTAGAAAAAGCGCATAAAGACGTACTAAACATGTTCTACCAAGTTTTTGAGCGTGGCAGTATGCGCGATGGCGAAGGTCGCGAAATCGATTTTAAAAATACCGTGATCATCATGACCTCAAACTTAGGATCTGCAGAGCTTATTGATGCTTGCACGCCACCTAATGTCATTGATTTAACTGAACCGACTGACGATGAACATGCCGACATTGAAAATCAAGACCAAATCAATGCAGCATTGAATAATGAACAAGCCCCTTTGAATGAAGACGGCAGCCCATGGCAAGTTCCTTCAATTACAGCACTAACAGAGCTAATTAAGCCGCAGTTACTACAATTTTTTGCCCCAGCACTGTTAGCGCGTATGCAAGTTATTCCTTATTTAGCGCTCGATAAAGAGGCACTGCAATCTATTGTCAGTTTAAAACTAGACGGTATTGCCAAGCGGTTAGCGAATAATCACAAAATGCAGCTACGTGTTGATGAAACCGTACTTAACAAACTGACCGAACAGTGCCAGTTATCAGACAGTGGTGCGCGCATGGTAAATGCGGTGATAGAGCAGCAAATATTGCCAGGCATTGCTAAATCAATTTTAGAGTTTATGGCAGAGGATGACATGCCAGATATTCTCACTCTAGCTGTTGATGAGAATGATGAAATTACCGCAACCTTTGCGGACCAAGCATAAAGGATTTGAACAATGGGATTCATGGATAGCCTTAATGAACTAAAAGCCAACACCAGTCATTTTAGTGTCAGCGTGCAAGGGTTACCGGATGGCATGGTTTCGGTGACCGATTTTGAATCAAGCAATGACAGCCTATGTGAAGACTTTGCTTTTTCTATTCAAGTGTTAAGTCAAGAGCACCTCAGTGCCGAGATGCTGTTAGGTAAAGATGCCAAGCTCAATTTAGTGTGGTCAATGAGCGACCGCACGATTTCTGGGATCATCAGTGCTTTTATTGCTCATGGGCAAAGCCATCAGGGTTATCACTATACGCTGACCATGAGTTCTTATTTAACCTTGTTGAAGCACCAACACTCTAACCGTGTTTTCACCATGATGGATCCAGCAGCCATAGTAAAAAGCGTATTTACTAAAGCTGGTTTTCCAATGCAAAAGTTTAGTATTCAAGCGTCGGGCCCAACCCTTGAAATGACGGTTCAATACAACGAAACAGACTATGAGTTTGTTACACGTTTGATGCGTAAGTATGGCTTTGTGTATGGTTTTGTAGAGCAAACAGGGGGTGATTGCACCTTCAAAGTATGTAATAGCAGTAAAGACTTTTCGTCCTTGTGTGATGATGTAAGCCTGAGCTATGTGCCGCCATCAGGGCAAGTTCGAAATAGCGAAACCATTTTTGCAATAAGCCGTAAAGCACAGTTGCATCCACAAAGTGTGTCGCTTAATGATTACAACTACAAAGCCCAAGGTAACTTAAATGTGTCGACCGCAAATAATACCAGTTACCCAGGGTTTGGTGATGATAGTCATTATGCAGATAACTTTCCTAATGCCAATATAGGTAATTCGCTGGCTAAAGTACGCCAACAAGCCTTTGATTGTCAGCGTGAACAATTAATTATTGATACTGATTGCCGTGCCTTAAGGCCCGGTATGTTGTTGACAGTGTATGACCACCCTGATCATAAAGGGCTGTATTTAATTACGCGTGTTGATCACAAAGGCAGTCAATCTGCAGCAGTAGAGTATGGCTCGCAAGTTAAGGGGTTAACCTATAAAAACCAAGCTTATTTATTGCCTGCATCCGTTGAGTTTAGAGCAGAGCTGTCTCCTGCTCGTCGTGTATTTGCAACATTTAATGCCACCATTGAGCAAGAGGTTGACGACGATGGCAATTACTTAGTGCGCTTACCGTTTAACCAAGACGGCGAAGGCCAAGAAAGCCGCCCAACGCGCTTACTACAGCAGTATGGTGGCAGTGGCCATGGTATGCATTTTCCGTTAACGACGGGCACCGAAGTGTTAGTTACCGGTGAAAATGGCGACCTAGATAGGCCGATTATTTTAGGCGCGCTTTATAATCAGAGCTGCCCGAACCCGGTTACCAGCCAAAATCCGACAGAGAATAAGCTTGTCACCCGTGCTGGGCATAGCTTGATCATGGATGACAAAAGCGGTGAAGAAAAAATTAGCCTTGCTAATAAAGAAAATAAAAACCAATTGTTGTTAGATGCAACCGAGAATGCCCATCAAGCAACACTCAAGTCAGTGGAAGGTGACGTCAAAATTTCAGCCAAAGAGAACCTTCAGTTTGTAGCTGAGAATGACGCCATTTTTACCGCTGCCAACGATTTTACTAATCGTGTAGAGAACACCCTACAAGTTCAAACACGTGAGGGTGATATTAAGGTAACAGCTGCGGCGGATTTAACATTAAAGTCTGATGCCGATACTCGTATCGAAGCGACTGATGGCAGTAGCGAACTGAAAGCAGCGCAAGAGCTTAACTTGCAAAGTGAGCAAGATTTTAGTGTCTACTCGGTCGATGGCAACCTTGAATTTCAAGCGCCAAATGGTGATTTGAACCTCTCAAGCGGGGCAAATATCACCATCAAAGGCGAAGGTGGAGGTTCGATCCAGCTCAGCCAAGGTGGTGCAAGTGTAGAGATTGATGCCGCGGGTAATTTAACTATCGATGCCACCAACATCACTCTATCGGCTAGAAACATTGCTATTAAAGGCAATGCAATAAGTAATAACTAATTTCAAGGACTGAAAATGACAGCCACAGTAACTCAGTTATTTGATCAGCAACAAAGCCTTGCAGAGGTCAGTGAAGTGTCACCTCAGGGTAAAGCTTTGAGCGTGGTTATTAATCACATTCGTTACGATGTTGCTTTACAAGCTGCCCATGTATCGTGTTGCAAAATAGGTAGCCAAGTTGTGGTGCTACACAGTGAGCAAGGTGTGATTGTAACGGCACTTTTAGCCGCACCTGAACAATCTCCGGCGGCTCACATTAGCAACGAAGCAGGGCATATTATTATTGCCGCAGAGCAAAGCGTTAGCTTGCAAACCGCCAAGGGCAGCATCGAAGTATTTGCCGATGGCACTATCGTGCTTGAAGGCGAAGATATTACTGCAAATAGCCAACAAGACCTTACTTTGGCAGGTTGGCCGATTAGGCTTAATTAATATGTTTGCAGCGGTTTCTAAGTTAAAACAGCATCAACAGCGTGTTACTACCTTAATGGCGCACCGTGAAAAGCTCCTTGCGTCAGGGGCGTATAGTCTTGCAAGGCAAAAAGTGTTAGAGCATCAAGTGCTTAATCATCTTTATGTGCTGGCATCGCTTAAGCAGCAGTCACCGTGCGACTACTTCAATGGGAACAGCTTTAATGACCTTGCTGAACTTAGTTGTGATGATTTTTGTGAGATCGCGTTAGCGAGCGACCAGCACGCCATTTTTGCCCTTTGTGCAACACGTTTAATGGCTGCACCAGAACAAGACAACAGTGATTATTTTTTAGCGCTTAAAAAGCAGCAAGCTCTGCCTGTTTATACTTTGTTATCGCAGCAACTTAGGTATTGGACTATCCCAGAACAAAAAGCACTCAGAGCCACAGTGCTAGAGGGTAAAGAGTCATTACCGCAGCAGCTTAAAACTATTTTGTTTTCGCAGCCTTTAAATGATGCCGAGTTACAACAAGCCCTCGCTCATGCTGATTTTACTTTGGTGTATGCCGCTTTAGTCAATTGCTATTGCCAAGGCGATAACAGCCTTAGTGATAAGTTGTTTAAAGTGTTTTCGAGTAGCAGTGAGCCTTCACAAAAAGCGCAGTTATTACAATTAGCGGGGCTGGTTGACGATAGTCGCTGGCATGAGCCGTGCGCTTTATTTTGTAAAGCGCACCCAGAATTTTGCCAAACCGTATTAAGCCACTTTGTGTATAAATCAGCGCTGGTATTGGTGATAGAGCTTATGGGCGTTGCGCAAACACAGCAAGCAGCTTATCAGGCTTGGCTAACGTTAACAGATAGACCACTTGCAAAGGCTGAAGCCTTAACACTGGTAAGTGCGCAAAATCAGCATCATGTGCAAGCCGGTATAAACTTGCATGATGCAGAGCATGTTAGGCAAGCACTGGCTTTAAGCAAAGGAGAGTGTGTTTTAAAAGGCGTGAGTTTTACAAAAGCGCAGCCAGAGCAAGGCTTAGCAGAATTGGCAGGCGAGATTGTACAGCGAGTATTTGCCCCTCAGTTTGAATTAACACTGGCCTGTGGCCTTTATCATACTCAGCAAACAGCAGTTCAGTGGCAAAAGTTAATAGCAGGAGCAAAGCATGCTGCATAACTTTACTCCTTGGCAAGCAAGCGTGTTTGAAGGTTGGCAAGCAGATGGCACTGCATCTCATGTTGTTTTGGTAAAACAGAGCTTTGAGTTTGATGAAAAAGGCAATACCAGCTTAATGGAACCGTGTGTTGAAATCGTCATGGCCGACGAATATAGCGGTGATCCGACTAGCGAGCCGCTGGTGGCAGTGAATGAACAAGTGGCATTTAAGCAAGGTTTCGAAGTGTATGGCAACTTTACTGCGTACCCGCCAAAGGGCAAAACTGCGCGTGTTATTGAGGTTGAGCTAGGTTTGGCAGCAAACGACACGCCAATAATTAAAAAGCGATTACGCCTTACTGGCGAACGTAAATGGCGCCGTTCACTGCTTGGCCCTGTCGCTACAGATCCTAGCCCAATTACGCCAACAGCTGTTTGCTATAGCCGTGCGTTTGGGGGCAAAGCACATCATGATCAAAGTGATTACAGCCTCGAAAATCCTATAGGTGTTGGCTTTAAACTGAAAAACAAGCACGCAGTAGGGCAGCCTTTACCTGCGATAGAGTATGCCAACGAGGTATTAAGAAAACCAAGTCATCAAGTAAGCGTTGCTGGCTTTTCGGCAATTCCGAGTCATTGGTCACCGCGTATAGAGTTAATGCCAGAGATTGACGAACAAGCGCTTATGGCTGGTAAATACCCGTTCAAAACGTCATTGGCTAGCAATTTTTACAACACAGCCCCAGCAGATCAACAAACAAAGCAAGTGTTTACAAAAGGCTGGGCGTTTTCGTTAAGCGGATTATATCCATTACAAGAATATGGTCAGCAACAAACTGTAGAGCTTCCTGTGCTTAAGCCAATAGTGCAAGTGGCTAATACGTTAACGAGGCATGATATCGACATGCACTGCGATACCTTAGTGATTGATTCGGACGCACAGTGCTTTTCGCTGTTATGGCGCGGGCATATCAACAGCGATAACGTAGCAAGTAGCAGCAATATAATCGTTGCTGAGCAAGGAGGTAAAGATGCAGTTTGATACTCTTTATCATGTTAATGCCGCGGGGTGCTATACCGAAAGCTTTTATACTTCAGTGGCAAACCAAATGTTATATTCAAAGCCAAGCAAAGCGCTGATCCGCTGCGATATTAGTTTAGATGCCCCTTATGTATTTGTAGAACTGACTGAGCTTGCTGGGTTTGATAGGCAAACTCGTTGCTTGCTAATTTTGTCTCATATTATTGAAAATATTGAGTTAAAAAAACTTTGTTGTTCATTTAGGGTCAATAAAGTTCAGTTTATATTACCGCACAACAGTAATGGCGAGCCGCTGATTGATGATGACACATTAAGTGAATTATTGACTGACGCAATGCCTGAGCAAACACCTGCCTTTGAACAGGTAAGCGATTGGCAGCTCGAAGCAACCGACCTCGATACCCTCGTAGTTGCCGTTGATTCGTGTAATGATTTTGAATACGTGTCTGAGCAAGCCAAACACCACACAGTACAAGTTGTAAATGGCCCTAGCGGCGTAATTAATGGCGAAGGTGGCTATGCATTGTTGGTACACAGACACGGTTGTTTAAAAGCCACGACTTTTGATGAGTCAATGCCTACTCAGCTTAAAAGCGCAAACATACAGGTTAGTGACTCCTTTATTTTTGCTGGCATGCAGTCGTATGAATGGCAAAAACAGTGGTTTAGTTATACCCAAAAGCACTATAAAAATGATGACGAACTAATAGAGTTTGCCGAACTAAATACCGTACTAGGTTATCAAGGTGTGGCAAACCAATCTGCTGCATTTGCATTAGCTGGAAGCTATTTGCATAACCCGCTGATGGCTGACACTGAACACGTTTTTGTGGTGTTCAATCAGCCAAATGAACAGCTATTTAAGATTTCAAGGAGTGAAAGCGAATGTCATATATAAATGCCATGGCTGGCAAAGAATCAGGCAGCGTACAATACGACATAGACGCACTCACTGCTGACGTACGAAGCGGCGGCAGTGTTACATGGCGCCATAATAACCCGACATTACTTGGTCTAACCAATAGTGCACGCAGCAACGGTGCACTCGGCAAAGCCAATGGTATTGCCATTTTTTCAGACCGCTCTGAAGGCGAATCTGCTTTTTTAGATGAAATTGCCAGACCTAAGTACCGAGAGCATACACTTGGTGAACTGGTTAATCGGTTTATTCCTGATTACATTATTCCGCCACCACAATGGGATAACGAGAAAAACCAGCCAATTTTGCCGTGGAACGAACCGCAGACTAATATGGACGTTAACAAACCAATCGATAACCCTCGTGCCTTTTTAGATTTAGTGTCGAATCATTTAGGTTGGCAAGCAGGTACAGAGCAGCAATTAGTTAAAGATACAGAATCAGAGGCACCGCAAACCGCAACAGTCTCAGGGCAAAATGTACTTATTAATGGCCGTACCGCTGTGCATCAAGATAGCGGTGGTAAGTTAACAACAATCGATGTGTGTTTAACCACAATTGGCACCAGCGTTGTGCCTATTCCCTACGGCAATAAAGCCCAATCAAGTGATGTTACCTCTGTCGCCAGTTCAGTCAAAGTGAATGGTCAAGGTGCTGCGAATGTAAAAAGTTACTTTTCTCAAAGCTCGGGTGACTCTCCAGGTGATAAAAAAGGTATCGCTAGCGGAACGAACGACGGTAAAGCCGAATTTATCATGGGGTCATTTAACGTAATGATTGAAGGAAAACCAGCGGCTCGCCAAGGCGACCCGATGATATCAAATAATAAAAATACCCCACCCATGCCACTTATGCAGTCTGGCGGCCCTGCACCAAGGGGGCTAAGAGTACAAGTTAGGGATAGTTTGCAAGCTGAAAATGCAGGGAAGAAGATCATAGTTAAATTATCTGGAGCAGAAAAGCTAGACGAAGATGGGGTAAATATCCAATGAGTGATTTAAGTGTCGCAGACAAAATCAATATAAAAAATGCCCACAGAGAACTTATTTTTGAACGCCAATCAGATGGTACGAAAAATGTATCACTGATGGTTAAAGATGAGTCAGTTGATAGAAGTCAAAAAGGTTTTTACAAAATTCCTTTGTATAAAGTGGATGCAAAAGAAGAAAGTGATAATACAGCTGATATTGAACTGGTTCATATATTCCCCATTAGGTATGCACATCCTGCTGATGAAATAGATAATCATAAAACGAATCTTAGAGATGGTTACTTATACATTTTTGTTGATGGTCATTTATGGCGTGAACTCAAGGTTACAACTGAGCAAAACGTGACACGTTTTAATGATGTTAATCTTGCGTGGCAAAAAGGCATCATGACGTGGAAGCAAAATAAAGGTTACAGAGATGCAACGGGCGAAGAACTCAAAACAGTTATTGTGCCTTATAAACTTAATGGGCAAACCTGTGAGGTCCAAGTAGCTTATTCAGAAGTGCAATGGTCTTGGAAGCAAATAGAGCTTTTTGGTGGCCTTAACCCTGAAGATCCAAGATTAAATTATGGCGAGCCAGTAAAACCCGGTGATAATAATAGTGATGCGCAAATATTACGAGGTGATAGGCTTTTCACATTAGATAAACTCGGCGATTTTGAACAAGGTTATAATAGCGCCAAGCTACCTAAGCATGTTGTGCTTGATGTTGTTAATCAAGCGGGTGTGTATTGTCCAGTTATTCCTGACCAGATAGGCAAAGTTCGCCAAGCTGCAGCGGATATTACATTAACGCGTTCAGTTATTAGTTCACTGCCAATAGAACAAGTTGCAAATGGACAAATGGTGACGAGTGTAGCTGAACTCACAAAAGAACAAAGGGGGCAGCTTGAATTAGCATCGTTTGTTCAACAAACCTTTTTTGCTTTTCCACAGTCTGTTTCAGATAAGTTAGCAACTTTTGGTGAAGACAGTGTTTCTGAACAAGAGCAAGATATCGCTGCTGATTATAAAAAATGGGTAGATAACAAATTTGATAAAACTGCTTTCAGAAAATTTTTAGCTACAGCAAAAGTGTTCGAGTTAGGCGAATATATCAATGAATTAAGAGCCAATGTAAAAGATATAATAGAGGACGAAGATAGCGCCTCTAGTTTTTATCAATGTACAAGGGATTATGCATATCACACGGGCAATCGAAGGCTCGATATGTATCAACTAATGTGCGATGTATTAGCCCCACTTAAAGATTTAACGGCAGACTTGCTTCGTTCAAGTGTAGTGTATGAAAAAGACGCACAAAAGCTTAAGCAAATAGACAGTAATGACTTAGGCCAGCATATCATTTTAAAAGTGTTAGGTACCCACCCTGAAGATACTAGTAATCGTGAAAACTTATTAAAATTACACAAGTTACTTTTTCCTGACGAAAAGTGCAGTAACCCAGGCTTAACCGACTACTTAAATTTTAGAGACCCTGACGACCCTAAAAATATCGATTTTGATATGGATGAGTTTTATGCCCTTGAGAGCAACGACGATGGGCTAGATGGCTATATTGAAGGTGATTTAACGCAAGTATTTAGGCGAAGCAGTCAAGCTGTATGGGGCTTTTTTAATATTATTATGGAAGTCCCCTCTGCTACATATTCAATGTCTCAAGGTAGCGGAACTATTAAAGATGTGTTTACTGCTCGCATGCAAAAGCAATCGAGCTTACAGCAAGAAAGTAATAAGGTTCAGCGGCAAATAAAGAATTTAGAAGTACAGATAGAAAATAAACAAAATGAAATTAAAAGTTCTGAAAAATCACGTAATGAGCTAATTCAAGAAGCGCGTAATCAAGGGGTTGATGGCGATGACATCACCGAGCAATTAAACAGGCAACTAAAACAAAAAAATAAAGAATTAGAACATTACAAAACATTGCTAAAACAAGCAAAAACAAAAAGTAGTGTTACCCGCGCGCATTTATCAACCCTGAAAAGTGTTGGGCTAGACATGCTTAATAGTGAGGCACGTATTAAGTCAGTTGCGATGTCGTACAACCCGTATCAAAAAATAATGCATTTAGCGCATATGATCTCAGACGACTTGCTTGTTGAGATAGATATTGATGTAAACGACTATTATCAAGGCAACTTGCCCGATTCAGTTGTGCCGCTTAATTTTGACAGCCGTGCAAAGCGAGCTGAGCAACGCATTTTAGAGTTTAATAAAATAACCGAAGGCATAGATGAAGCATTAAGCCAAGGCAGTTACCCTGGTAATGGTGGAACGCGCCCAATCGTTAAACTTAAAGTTAACGATAAAGTAACCATACCCGCTCGGTTAGACCTTATTACCAGTTTAGATGGCGCTTTAAATGAACTTGAGGCTATGGTTACTAAGCAATATTACCAAGCAAACAGCGCCAGAAAAAAAGTAATAAAAAAAATGGTGGCGCTTGATAGAAGTAAGCTAACAGCTTTAGAAGAAGCAGAGAAAAAATTAGAAAGTGCTTTAGATGATGTTGAAAATAAACTACTTAAAACTGATTGGGATTTAGCTGGTTATAAAGATCATAATAAGTCTCTCAAAAAATACGCACAAACAGCATTTGGTAAACAGCAACAGGGTAAAGTAGGCTCAGCCAGTATTGGTGTATTGCCGTTTGTTTCTGGCTTAGAGGCCATTAACTTTTATACCGTAATAACGGGTGATGGCATTAGTGCCATGGATAAAGCATCGGCAGTATTAGATTTACTTGATGTGATGGTGAATATAGGTAAAGACCTTGTTGAGCGTCGTTATGGTATGCCAAGCTCTGAGCAGTTAAAACTTTTCTCCAAAAACAAAGTGCCAGCTAGTGAGTTTACTAAAAAAATACTCAGAGGAAGAGTCAGTGTAATTACCGCGAAAGTAATATTGTTTTACGCCGCCAATGCAGCGACATTGCTTGCAGGTGCGATTAGTACCTATGTGGCTGTAAGAGATGCTGTTAATGAATATAACAAGGGTAATGTAGGTCTAGCTACGGCTAACTCTATTATGGCGTTAGGTTTTTTAAGTATGACCGCAGCCTCGGGCATTGCTATTGTCACTAAAGGGGCATCTGCCTTAATTGCCGTTTTTGGTATAGCAGGCTTAGTGATCATTCTTATTGCAGCAGGGCTTATTTATTATTTCAGTGAGTCAGAGGTTGAAGCTTGGTTGCATGCCTGCCCGTGGGGTAAGGCAGCTTTTATTAATGATGGTTCAACAAGTGTGCGAGCAGAACAATGGCGAAATCGCCCTGATTTAGCACTTCTTGATGTATACAACGTACTTTACAAGCCTTATACAAAAGTCATTGCAAATGAACACGCTAAAACAGTCTCAATGGGCTTAACGGCTCCCGTAGCTGCAGTAAAAGAAGGTGTTGACACAAAAGTTAGTTGGCGAATGCTTCCTCCTGATAAGGGGATGCTAAATTATTACGCTGCATCATTACTAACTGATTATGACACAAGGCTAGCAAGATACAGCAAGTATAAGCACTTTACTGAAATTCCATTAGATTCGGTTATTTTCCTTAAAAGTATGTGGGCGTTGCAACCTGCTCGAACGGGTTGGCAGGCCGAAATAAATAATCACATTTTGTTAGCAGAGCTTGGTTTAAAACCTGGCGATCAAATAGAGCTTAAATTAGAAGCCACTGTTTATCCTGATGGTAGAGGACAATCTACTATTCAAGGCTTTAATAGTATTTATGGTTTACCAATCGAATATTACAAAGAAGGTGAAAAGCCAGGGTTCTTCTCTTGGGGGGATGATCGTAAGTTCAGCCATCGCATTGGCAAAGAAACTAGCAAAGCCATTATTCATTTATAAAAGCTAAATTATAAAAATCTAAGCTTTAATAAATTGAGTTGTAAAAAACACATAAGAAGTGCAGCAAATAAAGGAGTAACAATGAGTAGTGATGATAAAAACTCATTAAAATCAAACGCATTGGATGATTTAATTGATAATCTTATTAGTGATGAGGAGCTTGAGCGCTATATTGCTGAACAAAACGACGGCTTAACTAATGAAGAACGAGAAAAAATTAAAAGAGAAAACCGTATTAACGCAATTAACCAGTGGTGCGCCGAAAACCCTGGCAGAGACCCAACAAGAGCAAAAGATAAAACTATCAAACAGCTCGCCTTAGATGAAGAAGCTGAGGTGCGATTAGAAGAATTTAGAAGAGATAACCCCGAAAAAGCTGCAGAAAATAGAAGGAGAGCCGAGAACAGAAGTAAATACCGTAAGGATAGACAAACCTATAACGAGCAACTGCCAAGAGACTATTTACATCAAGACAGTTATGAAACGCGATTAAAAAAAGCAGAAGCACTCAATGGCTGCAGCTTTAAAACTCGTACCTTTAAAAGTAAGCGTTTTACTGATCAATATGCAGCAGAGCTTGAATCTCCTAATCGTGGCTCAACACTTGAGGGACATTGGGTAGAGAATGATGGTAAGCAGTTGGCTATTTCATGGTTTGGAGGCTGGTCAAATTTATTTACTGCTCTAAGTTTCCTGTTAATGGTCGCTGCAGTTATGTTTTTTTTCGTTGATTTGGTTGTTATTGGTTTTGTATGGGGCGACTATCGATGGGTGCCATTTGCTATATATGCACCTATGTTTATCGTCGGTTTTTATATGCTGAAACATCGAGCCATATTAGCGCACCGAGATAATTTTTACTTTAATCGCCATACAGGCCTTGTAAAAACTCCGCATACCTTGTTTAGAAAACCGTTTTATTTACCTTACGAAGACATTGTTTGCTATGGCGCAAATCAACGTAATGTCGGTTCAGCCCGTGGTGGCTCACGTGTATTTGTATCACTCATGGTGCCGTTAAAATACCCTAAACATTATCGCTTCACTAAGCCCACTTTTTATGTAGGTGGTTCAAATCGTGAATGGGATTCACTGGCATACGCCACAGCCATGACCTTTATGGATACATCCATCCCACTTGGTACTCACTTATATCAATCGATAGAGCATTACTTCAAAATTGATAAAGACATAACCGAAAAACATGGATTCCCTGAGGAGTTAAAACCTTATTTAGATCCAGTCGATTGCCAAGTAAATAGAGAAGCCGTGTGGTAGTGAAGCTAGTTTGGTTTGTATTTACGCAAAGGAGTGGTGCCGAACTGTAAATAAATAGTTAGTAATACAGTTCGGTAATAAGGAAGTTGAATATGCTTGAGCAATACGCAGAAACCGCTTATCGCGGTAAACAAGCTGCAAAATTTAGAAATGAAATCGCAACAGGTGAACGTGATTCAATGTATTGTCGCTATCAAAGTAAACAAGAGCTATTTCCCAGGGGTAATGTATTTGGGCATTGTTATGATAGTTATCAAAGCGCTGCGTTTAAGTACAATTTATCTGGTAAAGCAGAGCACTATAGAAATGTCCTTGGTTGCACGCCAAACATTCTAAGCCTATCAACAATTGGTAGGAAAGTGTCTGATATATTATTACTGATTTGGGTTTGTATTCACTTAACTATTCTCTTATGTCTTTTTTTATTCCAGTATTTTTATATCTTTTAGGTAATGAAAAACAAGGCACTCTTGCACTTTGCTATATATTTTTAATGTGGGTATTCTCTAAATTTTTTAATTTAACGATATTGAAGTTAATAAGGAAAAAGGTCAAAGCTTCAAGAGTTAACTTTGAGCGTACGAAAGGTCTCGTTTGGATGGATAATAATCGCGGAAGCCATTCTTTGAAATTTCCTTTTGAAGAGTTTAACGCTCACTATAAAGTCCAAAACAACCCTCAAAGCGGCTTTCCATATAGGGGATTTACACTATTACATTTCAAAAAAGACGTTTTTTATGCTTGGACAGGTGCTAATTTAATTAGCTCTGCATTTTTACATTGGGAGCTATTGCAAAATTTTATGGATGTTACTCAGCCATTAGCTGATATCCCACAATTTGAATATTATCGAGAGTTTGATAAAACAACCGCAGAGTTTGATAAAGCGAATGGTCGTCCAAAATATTTTTGGTATCGGGTTGATAAATCATTTTTAAAGCAAATGACCCAAGCAGATGATGAACTTTTAAAAGAATTTAATGATGATGAGCAACTAGATAATTTACTGATGGGTAAACCAATCAAAAAGCTCAAGCCACCTGAAATTTTTAAGTTTCCTTGGAAATACGCAGAAAATATAAAACCAGAAAGTGAGATTAAGTTTGGCAAAACAGCGTGGCAAAAATTCACTTCGTTTTTAATGATTGATTTATAAAAACTGACTGTTAGGGCAACATTGAAAGATAAGGATATCAATGTCTATTTCGTATAGATTCGCAAAAATGAATGCCAGCGCAATCGAAGTGTCACAAAAATTTAACCAGTGTATCGCTCCTAAGAAGTTTGAATATAGCTCACTAGCCACCTTAAACGCTGGGCAAACAAAGAAATCACTAAGCCATGGGAAAAATGGCCAATCGACGAAAGCTTAAATCAGCCTGATACAGCGCCTTATTGGAAGCGATTAACAAAAACCTTATTAAGACAAGTAGCAGTGGGTGTTTAGGGTCTGAGATATTTAAAGTGGAATGGTTAAAAACAAGGAATGTAGATAGCAATGACTATGAGTAGTGATGATAAAAGCTCAGTAAAATCAAGCAATCTGGATGATTTAATTGATAACCTTATTAGTGATGAGGAGCTTGAGCGCTATATTGCTGAACAAAACGACGGTTTAACTCATGAAGAACGAGAAAAAATTAAAAGAGAAAATCGTATTAACGCAATTAACCAGTGGTGCGCCGAAAACCCTGGCAGAGACCCAACAAGAGCAAAAGATAAAACTATCAAACAGCTCGCCTTAGATGAAGAAGCTGAGGTGCGATTAGAAGAATTTAGAAGAGATAACCCCGAAAAAGCTGCAGAAAATAGAAGGAGAGCCGAGAACAGAAGTAAATACCGTAAGGATAGACAAACCTATAACGAGCAACTGCCAAGAGACTATTTACATCAAGACAGTTATGAAACGCGATTAAAAAAAGCAGAAGCACTCAATGGCTGCCGCTTTAAAACTCGTACCTTTAAAAGTAAGCGTTTTACTGATCAATATGCAGCAGAGCTTGAATCTCCTAATCGCGGCTCAACACTTGAGGGGCATTGGGTAGAGAATGATGGTAAGCAATTGGCTATTTCATGGTTTGGAGGGTGGTCTAACTTATTTACAGCACTTGGCTTTTTCTTTGAAACACTCGCTTTTATGGTTTTCTTATTTCATGTATATGCGTTAATTGCGAATGGGTTTGAATACTTTTGGATAATGGCCTCAATCTATGTGACGCTCTTTGGTTTGGGTTATTTCACTTTAAAACACCGTGCTATATTAGCGCATCGAGATAATTTTTACTTTAATCGCCATACCGGCCTTGTAAAAACTCCGCATACCTTGTTTAGAAAACCGTTTTATTTACCTTATGAAGACATTGTTTGCTATGGCGCAAATCAGCGTAATGTCGGCTCAGCCCGTGGTGGCTCACGTGTATTTGTATCACTCATGGTGCCGTTAAAATACCCTAAACATTATCGCTTCACTAAGCCAACATTTTATGTAGGTGGTTCAAACCGTGACTGGGATTCACTAGCATACGCCACGGCCATGACCTTTATGGATACATCCATCCCGCTTGGTACTCACTTATATCAATCGATAGAGCATTACTTCAAAATTGATAAAGACATAACAGAAAAACATGGATTCCCTGAGGAGCTAAAACCTTATTTAGATCCAGTCGATTGCCAAGTAAATAGAGAAGCCGTGTGGTAGTGAAGCTAGTTTGGCTTGTATTTACGCAAAGGAGTGGCGCCGAACTGTAAATAAATAGTTAGTAATACAGTTCGGTAGTAAGGAAGTTGAATATGCTTGAGCAATACGCAGAAACCGCTTATCGCGGTAAACAAGCTGCAAAATTTAGAAATGAAATCGCAACAGATGAGCGTGATTCTATGTATTGCCGTTATCAAAGTGAGCAAGCTATTTACCCTAGGGAGAACTTATTTGGATATTGCTTTGATAGCAGTCAGATGAGTTATTATAAAGGGAATATTAATGGTCAAACAGACTATGATCGCTCAATTTTAACTAAAGGAAAAAATAAGTTGACGTTGGCCTTAATTGCAAATGCTACAAATATTATTGGTTTGACGAACTTTACTTGGGCGATGCTACATTTATTCTTTGTTTTTTTTATGTTTATTCTACCCTTATTTTCCCTTGCTTTAGGGGCATATGAACTTGCATTTGATTTTTTTATCATTCTTTTAAGTTGCTGGGGGGGATCTAAATTAATTAGCTTGCTAATTTGGCCTTTTTTTCGTTTCAAATTTAATCTAGCCACAATTTTTAACCGTAAAACGGGTATGGTTGAAGTACCGACTAAGAATGCAAAAAATTTTGATACACTCCCTTTTGAAGAGTTCAATGCTCACTATAAGGTAGCCCATAATCCTAAAAGTGGTTTTGCTAATAGAGGCTTTACATTACTGCATTATAAGAAAAACATTCGTTATGAACAGACTTATAGTAACCAAATAGCCTGTGCTTTTTTGCACTGGGAGTTATTGCAAAATTTTATGGATGTTACTCAGCCTTTGGCCGATATCCCGCAATTTGAATATTATCGAGAGTTTGATAAAACAACCGTAGAGTTTGATAAAGCAAACGGTCGTCCAAAATACTTTTGGTATCGTGTTGATAAATCTTTTTTAAAAAAGATGAGCCAAGCAAAAGACGAGCAATTAAAAGAGTTTAATGATGACGAGCAACTAGATAATTTACTGATGGGTAAACCAATCAAAAAGCTCAATCCACCTGAAATCTTTAAGTTTCCTTGGAAATACGCAGAAAATATAAAACCAGAAAGTGAGATTAAATTTGGCAAAACAGCGTGGCAAAAATTCACTTCGTTTTTAATGATTGATTTATAAAAACGACTAGGCTGGTTAAGAAAGTTGAATATGTATAAAGATTATCTAGAGGGTTGTTATAAAGGTCTTAAAAGAAAATTGATAGAATCTGAAGGTTTAACAAATGAAAGAGAATCTTACTTTTGTAAAGAACAAAGCAAGATGCCTATTTTTCCAAAAGAACAATGCGTTATGAATGCTTGGAGTGACTTTCAATTAGAGAGTGATCGGCTTAATAGAAATGGGGAATCAATTAGAGCTTATAATACTATTGCAAAAGACAATACACACCTAAAACTAGGTATTGGTGGAACCCCAACTAACTGGAAAACCTCTTTAATTGTAGCTTGGATATATATACATTTATCTGTAATCTTTTTATTAATCAGTATGCCACTGTTAGCATGGTTACTTGGAAATGAGAAGCTTAGTTTTGATCTCATAAAAATTTGTTTATTAGTTTGGCTAATTTCAAAGTTAGTTAGTATTTTTTTAAGAAAAAGTCGATTATTTAAAAAATTAAAATTACAAACATTTTTTAATCGATCAAGTGGTAATATTGAGGTTCCTAGCTCAGATGGTAAAGAGTTAATTGGCTTAAAATATGATGAATTTAATGCACACTATCGTGTCGTGCATAACCCTAATAGTGGCTTCCCATTTAGAGGCTTTACACTACTGCATTATAAAAAAGATGAACTGTTTGATTATACAGGCCCAACTTATATTTATGATGTGTTTTGTGAGTTGGAACTGATTGAAAATTTCATGGATACCACAAAACCTTTAGCTGATATCCCACAATTTGAATATTATCGAGAGTTTGATAAAACAACCGCAGAGTTTGATAAAGCGAATGGTCGTCCAAAATATTTTTGGTACCGTGTTGAGCGCAAGTTCGCTAAACAAATGAACAAAGAAGCCCTGAAGTTAAGTAAAGAGTTTGATAATGAGGAGCAACTAGATAATTTACTGATGGGTAAACCAATCAAAAAGCTCAATCCACCTGAAATTTTTAAGTTTCCTTGGAAATACGCAGAAAATATAAAACCAGAAAGTGAGATTAAATTTGGCAAAACAGCGTGGCAAAAATTCACCTCGTTTTTAATGATTGATTTATAAAAACGACTAGGCAGGTTAAGAAAATTGAATATGTATAAAGATTATCTAGAGGGTTGTTATAAAGGTCTTAAAAGAAAATCAGATAGAATCTGAAAGTTTAACAAATGAAAGACATAACAGAACAGCACGGATTCCCTGAGGAGCTAAAACCCTATTTAGATCCTACAGATTGCCAAGTGAATAGAGAAGCCGTGTGGTAGTGAAGCTTTATTAAGACAAATAGCAGTGGGTGTTTGATGTTGAAATAACATCAACACTTATTTACAACGAAAGTCTAACGTTACCGGTAGATTTTGATGCGTTTGAAAAGCCAATTGAAAATGTCTCACCTGATTTAGCAATTGCATAAGGAAAGTAATGCAAAACAATGACTACTTAACTGTTGATATCATGCCTAAAAAAACGAGATTTAATCGTTTTTTTTACCCTGAGAGATTAAATGGTCTTAAGAAGAAGTTCAAAGGCTTATGCTATTTATATGATTTACCTGCAAGAAAGCAAACAGTAATTCAAAAACATCCAGAGCGATTTAAAATAGAAATGTGTGGGAATAGTCCTACTCGAGCTTTGCTTTTTGGTCCTATGGCTATTGGTGGAGTTCTGAGCTTTGTTACTTTTATCAGCATCTTATCGCTACCTATTTATGAAGAAGGTGAAAATTTTCAATGGTGGATCCCAATCTTAAGCTTTTCTTGGAACTTGTTTTTTCTTAATTTATTGCCAATAACAGAGAGTTATATCCCCAAAAAACAAATCTACTTTGATAGAAAAAAACAGTTAGTCGGCTTTACTTATGACATACCTGGATGTGAAGAGCGCGATGAACTGGGCCCGAATTCAGATAATAAGTGCACCACTCATGGTTAAACGGTGAGAAGAGATCAACTGCCTGTTGGTGGTACTCTATCGTCGCCAAACAAACAGAAGCATTTACCATGAGTTACAAGCAGTTGATC